>NZ_NPDU01000170.1 GCF_002811985.1 Leptospira adleri | reverse complement strand
GGCGGCTGCGGCTCCAACAGCTGTAACAACAGCTGTGATACCGATCGAAAACACAATCGAACTCATCAATGCCAAAGCGTTCGCTGCCATATTTCTCAAAAGAATACTCGCTCCTCCTCCAGAGGAAGCTAAAACCAACGAAATCGAAGATACTAAACCGATTCCCATCGCGGCAGCTATTCCAACAAACGTAGCTGCACCGCTTGCGTAAGCAAAAGTTACTCCAGCTCCACTCGCAATCAGATAAAGCGCGCTGTTCAGTGTCGAAAGCGCTGCGATTCCGACTGCTCCCGCTACCACCGGAGCTCCGTTCAAGCCCATATAACCAAGGCTCGTTCCAAGCCCAATTGCGGCTAACGCACTTGCAATTACCACTGACGCCATAATCGCCACTCCTACCGCCGCTGCTCCAATTGTCGGTAACGAAAACATCGGAAACGTGATCGCCGCAATCGCTCCGATTCCGATGCTGTTGCCGCTTGGATCCGTATGATTCACCGGGTTCCCTTCCGTATACATATACA
>NZ_NPDU01000017.1 GCF_002811985.1 Leptospira adleri | reverse complement strand
ATCACGTCGTTCAAGAAGTTGATCCTTTGAATTCCGAAACAGAAAAGTTTCGGAAACCAGAGAAACTTCCGCAGATTCCAATTCGTCTTAGGAAAATCGGAACTGCTCCAGCGTTTTCCGGATTCGATCACCGCCACCTTATATCCTTTTTGCGAAAGTCTAAGCGCGGAGACGCTTCCTCCGAAGCCGGAGCCAACGACGATATAATCGAAATCATAATGTATTTCTTTTTTTTCTGCGGAAGATTCTGGTTTCATATTTTTTCCCGAGGAAGTTTTTTAGTGCCTTAGAATTTTTAGAGTACCGCAAATGGAAAGTCAAAATTCGTTTTCTCTTGATTAATTCCATTCTCCTTTCTAATGTTGAAGAATGAGTTCCGAAGTAATACACTCCGAAAGCGAGTTCAAGTTTTATACGATTTTTGAAGGGATCGAATCCCGTCTTATTTACAGAGATCAAGGTGAAGTCTGGGATTTGATATCGACCTTTGTTCCATCCGAGCTCAGAGGAAAAGGGATCGCGGCCGATCTTGTTAAGTCGACATTGGAAAAGGCTCGTTCCTTAAATAAAAAAATCGTTCCGAGTTGTTCTTACGTGGTTACTTTTTTGGAAAGACATCCTGGATACGCGGATCTAGTCGCGAGATGATTCATCACATAGCGATCGGCACTCCGAATCTTAAAGCCCTTTCCGATTTTTACGAAACTCTTCCGGGACTCAAAAGAATCAAAGATCAAAGGAACGAGGACGACAGTTTGCGTTCCGTTTGGTTTCAAACCGGCGCTTCTATTCTTATGTTAGAATCCGATACGATCGTTAAGGGTCCCAAGGCTCTTGTTCTTTCCGCTTCGAGCTTGGAGCCTTCGACGCTCCACGGCCTGCCAAAGTGGATTCAAGAAACCGAATATACGAAATACTTTAAAGACTTGGACGGAAACCTGATCGGATATTCTTCCTTTCCCAATCCTTGGCCTTTTTAAACCGAAGAAAGAATTCCCTGCGCCGCGATATAAGAAGTCGTCCATGCGTTCTGGAAATTAAATCCTCCGGTGACTCCGTCCACGTCCAAAACCTCGCCCGCAAAGTAGATTCCGGATACGACCCTACTCTCCATCGTTTTGAAATTCACTTCTTTTCGGCTAACCCCGCCGCAGGTGACGAATTCGTCCTTAAATTCTCCCTTTCCCGATATCCGAAATCTACCGTCGGTCAGCTCTTCGGTTAACAAATGTAAATCCTTGGACGACAAACCCGACCAGGTTTTGGACGCGGCTATAGAATGAATTTCTAATATTCTTTCCCAGTATCTTCTCGGAATCCCCAAAACCGGAGTATTATTTATGAGTTTTGCGGGATGTAATTCTTTTTCCTTTTCGATCCTCTTTCGAACTTCTTCTTTTTTCATTCCGGGTAGAAAATTGACTCTTAACGTAGTATCGTATCCTTTCTCGAACAATTCTCTCGCGCCTTTGGCGGATAACTTCAGAATCGCGGGACCGCTAAACCCCCAGTGCGTGATCAACAGAGGACCGATTTGGGAATATCCGAATTCCAAAAGGGAACATTCGGCTTTTTCAAAGGCGAGTCCGGAAAGATCGTCGATTCTTCGATCGGAAATTTTGAAAGTAAACAAGGAAGGCACTGGATCCAAAATCGTATGTCCCATCGCCTCCAACCAGTTCCATGCCTTCCTGCCGGATCCAGTCGCGAATAGTACTTTATCGAATTCTAATATTTTGCCGGACTTCAATTTGATTTCGAATTTGGAATCGCTCTTCGGAATCACCGAATGAATTTCCATCTCAGTTTCCAATCTGACTCCGACACGTTTCGCTTCCTGAAACAGGGTTTGTAATATCGTCTCCGAAGAATCCGTAACAGGGAACATTCTTCCGTCCGATTCCGTTTTTAATAGAACACCTCTTTCCTCGTACCATCGAATCGTGTCCTTTGGTCCGAACGTTTCGAAAGCCCAGCGAAGTTCTCTTTCTCCTCTGGGATAGTGTTTGCTCAAAAGTTCCGGATCAAGGCAATGGTGCGTAACGTTGCATCTTCCTCCTCCGGAAATTTTCACTTTGGAAAGAAATTGTTTTCCTTTTTCGAGAAGTGTAACCGAACATTTTCCTCCGCTCGCGATCTGAATCGCGCCGAAAAAACCGGCGGCTCCGCCTCCGATTACTGCGACCTTGATTGGTTGTCCGGTTTTAGGGTTCATGTTCTGAATAAGTTTCGATTTTAGAAAAATACGTTCCGGTTTTCCATACAAAAGGGCGCTACCGATTTTGCACTCGGTATTTATCGTTACAAAGTCGATTCCGAATTCTTATTGGAAAAAATGGACGGGGGGACCAAAGATTAAGCGACATGATAGAACGGAGACCCGCCCCATTCTATCGTTCGAACGATTATACGCTTTTGTGAGTTTCGATATAGTAGTCGGCCGAAATTCTTCCCGAGCCGTAGAGTGAAAAGTGAAATAGCAGAAGAAGAATCATCGCGGCGTAAGGAAGATTCGAACCCGGCGCCATAAAACCTTCTTTTCCGTGGATAAACAAAACGGCGCCGATTAGTACGGGAACTTGAAGAATCGCGGCAAACCGAGTCAAAAGTCCCGATAAAAGAAGGATTCCTCCGCAGATATGCGCGATCACAATGTAATGAGCGAGTAACGCAGATGCCATAGGAGCGTTATTCATCTCCATCAAACGGATGAGTCCGTCCGTATTCGATAGGAACTCAAGACCTTTGTATATCAAGACTCCTCCCAGATAGATACGCAAGAAGTCCACCAACCAATCCCGATGTTCTTGAAGCCATTGATTCCAGCGATCCATAGCTCACCTCCAGATTTTTAGGTTTGAAAATTCATCATATCCCTTTCCAAAACTTTTGCAAGGTAAGAATCGTTTAAAAAATGAAAATAAAAATTATACGAAAAGCGTCCAATCCGCCCTTCTCGCTTTTTCCGCCGTGATCGAACGAGGCTCGACGCCCATTCCGCTGATTTGAATCAGAACGGAGGAAACTTCCCATTTTCTACATAAGTAACTTTGAATTCGTTTTGCCCTTTCCAGAGACAGTCTTCGATTAGTCGCGGGCCTTCCATGACGATCCGTCCAACCTTCGATCCGCAACTTCCAATCCGTTCTGTCCTTTAGGCTTTCGCCCAAAAGATCCAAGGACTCAAAAAACTCGGGCTCGATTTCGGAAGAGCCGGCACCGAAAAAAACGGAACCTCCGCGTATCGGGAAAGAATCTTCGGAGACGCCTCCTTTTTTATCGCGGGTTCGATTTTTGTTTGATCTGTTTTGCGGAGATTTTCTTTTTTCATAAGTTCTGAAAAAAAAACCGTAAAACGTCGCGGCTAAGAATAAACTCGGTAGCAGCCAAAACCAAAAAGAATCGGGAGAAAAAAAGTTCATTTTCGAAAATCTCCCGGATCGCAAACGAACGTCTCTTCTCCCATTAGAATTCTGAATTCTATATTAGAATAGAATTTTTTACGAATGTATTGTCCCCATCTTACCGGCTTGAAAATCGTTAAACGCCTGATAGATTTCGTCCTGAGTGTTCATCACAAAAGGACCGTATCTCGCCACCGGTTCCTCCACGGGTTCTCCTCCGATCAAAAGTAATTCCCATCCGTTCGGAGAATTTTCCGGAAGAGAAAACCGCACGTCTCCTATTCCTCTTTCAAACCAAACCATATCCCCTTCTTTCACCGGCCTCGCGCCTTCTTCCGTATGAAGAACTCCGTCTCCGGAAAAAGGATAAGCGAAAACGTTGTAAGACTCCGGAACCGGGATCGTGACGTCCGCACCGGGAATCAGATGCAGGTGATAATAAAGAATCGGAATTTTTGTCTCGATGACCGCTTTCGTTCCGAAGACCTCGCCGGCAATCACTCGAATTTTCGTTTTATGATCGGGCGATTCCACTTCCGGAATTTTTTCAGAAGGAGTATCTTGATAACGCGGATTGCTCATCTTCTGAGAAGAAGGAAGATTTACCCAAAGTTGAAAGCCGTGCATCCAACCGCCATTCTTCTGAAACTCGTCGGATGGAAGTTCGGAATGAACCAATCCGGCGCCCGCGGTCATCCATTGGACGTCGCCGGCCTTCAATTTCCCGTAATTCCCCCAAGAATCCCGGTGTTCCATTTCTCCAGTCAATAAATAAGTGACAGTTTCAAATCCTCTGTGCGGATGTTCGGGCGCACCGATCGCTTTTCCCGGTTTGTATTCTACGGGTCCCATCTCGTCTAATAACAAAAACGGATCCAGCTGAATTAAGTCCTGAACCGGGAAAGGTCTTCTCACCGGAAATCCTCCGCCCTCCATAGTTCTCAGCGACGGCCGAACCGTTTTAACTTTTTTTAGATTCATATATCGAACTCTCCTTTGTATCTCTGGTCACGGTGCAAATTTTTACTCTTTACGGATGTATTGGATTCTACCATGATAACAACTACTGTAACCTTTTTAGTTTCATATTCTTTAGACGATACGTTTCGCTTTGTGGCGGATTTTAGAAATCTGATACGTTGGGGAGATCGAATCTCGGAAGTATATCCGATCCCGTTCCTAAAAGATAATCTGCCGGTCTTCGAATTACTCTATTCTTTCGGGCCTATCAAACTCAAGGCAAATTATGCGGCAAAAGAATGGATTCCGAATTCAAGAATGATCATGGAAACGAGTAATTCTTTTTTAGATCTTCGAGATATCTATACGTTTCAGAATTCGGATAAAGGCACAAAAATAACGTTTACGAATCATTCAAAACTCAAATTCCCTTACAGCGCCGGAGAATGGTTTTTTGATCCGGGTATTCGCGGTAGAATTTGTAAAGAAATGAAGCAACTTCAGAACTGTTTGTATGAGTGCGGTTCCAAATCTCCGAAGCATTTTCAGGTGATTCGAATTTAAGGATTTTCCCGAAATTAATCTTGCTTTAATTTATTTTTTTCTAAGAATGCAATAGGTTTTTATCGAGTGAACTTTTCCCGCAAACAACTAACGCCCGTTCCAGAAAATGAAGTAGATCGAATCAAAGCTCTCAAGGCGTATCAGATCTTAGATACCGCTCCGGAAGAAAAATTCGATTCTTTGACCCAAATTGCAGCATATATCTGTAACTCTTCGATCGCATTGATCTCTCTGATTGACTCAGATCGGCAATGGTTCAAAGCGAAACTGGGATTGGAAGACAAAGAAACTCCACGTAATATTTCCTTCTGCCAATACGCGATCCTTCACGACGAACTTTTCGAAGTGGAAGACGCATTGGAGGACGAGAGATTCAAAGACAATCCCTTGGTAATCGGATCGCCCTTCATTCGATTTTATGCGGGAGCTCCTCTCAAAACACCGGAAGGTTATAATATAGGAACTCTTTGCGTGATCGACCAAAAACCGCAAAAGTTAAACGGAAAACAAAAGAACATGCTGAAGGTTCTCTCCAATCAGGTGATCGCCAATTTCGAATTAATCAAGAAGAATCGCGAACTCATCCGATTACGAGACAAGGAAGAGGAACTTCAAAGTTCCAAAAGTCAGTTTTTTGCAAATATGAGCCACGAAATCAGAACTCCGGTTCACGGAATTCTGGGGGTTACGGATCTATTGGCGGAAACTAAATTGTTAAACGAACAAGAAGATTATGTGAATACGATCCGCAAAAGCGGCAAACTTCTTCTCAATCTCCTGAACGATATATTAGATTTTTCTAAATTAGAATCCGGTCACATGACGATTGAAAATATCGCGTTCGATCTGATGGAATTATTAAAGGAAGTCTTTTCCTTGTTTGAAAAGGACGCAAGAGTAAAGAATTTAGAATTCAAATTAGAGAACGGCGAAATTCAATCCCTGATCGTCGTCACGGATCCTAATCGTCTCAAACAAATTCTCGTTAATCTCGTTTCAAACGCTTTCAAATTTACAGACAAAGGGAGTGTTATCGTCGAACTCGGCGCAAAACCTGTTTCCGCAAAACTGATGGAAATTGAAATCAGAGTAAAGGACACGGGAATAGGAATCACGGAACACAAGCTGAGCGAGCTCTTTCAGGCATATACGCAAGCGGACACGTCCGTTTCCAGAAAATACGGAGGAACAGGGCTCGGATTAGCGATCAGTAAAAACCTCGCCAATCTGATGAACCTGAAACTCTCCGCGCAGAGCGTAATGAACCGCGGAAGCGTCTTTGAAATCGCAGGTCAGCTTCCCGTCGCCGAGAGATCGGACATTCTTGTTGAGTTGAAAAAGACAATTCCTAATCAGAACGACAACCTTTCGCCGAATCTGAAAATTTTAGTCGCCGAAGACAACGAAATCAATCAGATGCTGATCGAAAGGGTTCTGGAAAAATTAGGTTATACTCCCAAGATCGTTTCCAACGGAATAGAAGCCTTACATCATATCGAAATTTACGGAGCCGACGTCCTTTTTTTGGACATTCAAATGCCCGAACTGAGCGGGATCGATACGGCAAAAATTCTTACCCAGCATACAAACCAGACCATACGTCCTTATATCATCGCGATTACGGCTAACGCGAATCAGTCCGATAGAGAGGCGTGTTTGGCTGCGGGAATGGATCAATATATAAGCAAACCGTTTCATAAGGAAGAGATCGCCGCCCTTCTCAACGATTACATTCTTTCACGGGATAAAAATTCCACTTAGAGTTTTTTGATAAGAAGGCCGGGACGTTATCCCGGCCTTTTCGTCATTTCAGAAAATTTTCCACGATCTTACTTCCTCCTTCGGTCGCGAAGGACTCCGGATGAAACTGCACGCCTTCGATCGGAAGAATTTTGTGTCTCACTCCCATCAAAACCGGAATCTCCTCTTCGACCCGCGCGGAAATCTCAAGACAGGAAGGCAAGGATTCTTGAACGCCTTCCAAAGAGTGATAGCGCATAACGCAGATTTCTCCGGAGATCCCCGAAAAAACTCCTCTTTGATCGTGAGCGATTCGGGAGGTTTTGCCGTGATAAGGAACCTTGGATCTGCGCAGACTTCCGCCGAAGGACGTGACGATTCCCTGCATCCCGAGACAAATCCCCAAAATTTTGATGTAAGGATTCCGAAGCCTCAAAATCGATTCGGAAACACCGAAATAATCGGGATCCTGCGGATGACCGGGACCTGGAGAAAGAAGAATATGAGTCGGATTGACCGCAAGAACCTCGTTCAGACTTACTTCGTCTTGGCGGAAAATCGAAAGTCTGTAATTTTGGGAATTCGAACGTAGACTTTCCTCCAAAAGATGAACAAGGTTGTATGTGAAAGAATCGTAATGATCGATGACTACGCAGCTTTTCATAAGATAAATTCCTCCACGGATCCTTTAACGGCTTTCAACTTATTTAGAATTTCTTGATATTCTAAATCTTCAACCGAATCCAAAACGATTCCCGACGCGGCCCTCGAATAGGCTGAGGATCCGTTTCTAAAAAGACTTCGAATCAGAATACAGAACTGGGAACTTCCGTCCAAAGAATGATATCCTAAAACTCCGCCGTAAGGTCCACGCTCGTCCCCTTCCGTTTTGCGGATCCATTTGATCGATTCCACTTTCGGAGCTCCGGTAAGAGTTCCCGCGGGGAAAACGGAAACCAGCCCTGAAAACGAATTTTCTTTTTCTTTTAAGATTCCGGCGACTTCGCTCGTGATATGTTGAACGTGAGTGAATTTCAGGATTTCAAATTCTTTTTTGAGTCTCACGGAGCCAGTCTCGCAGACTCGACTCAAATCGTTACGGTGAAGATCGATCAGCATCGCGTGTTCCGCCCGTTCCTTCTCGTCGCTTAACAATTTCCCGGTAAGAATTTTGTCCTCCGAGACGGTTTTGCCTCTGGGATAAGTTCCCGCCAAAGGAAAGGTTTCTACGATCCGATCCCGATGTGAAAACAACAGCTCCGGACTGGAACCGAAAGTTTCCAATTCATTATCCTTATAAAAGAAAAGATACGGAGAAGGATTGTTTTTCTTGAGGGATAAAAAAATCGGAACCGAACTTCCCTCAATCTCGAATTTTTCTTCGAAACCGATCTGACATTGGAAGGTATTTCCGGCTAAAATTTCCCCTTTGGTCTTTTCAAACATATTCGAATATTCTTCTTTTGTTTTAGAATATCCCAAAGAACGGACTTTTGTTTTTACTTCGGTGTCCGCTTCTTCATCGAGCAAGTCCTTCAGTTCGGAAAAACGATTTTCCGAATAATAAAAATACTCTGCGGCGCCGGTCAGATGATCGAATACGACGCCGTCCAGATATAAACCGAACGAAAACAGGGGATATCCTTCCCTCGGCTTTAAGTTTGCAACCGGTTCGAAAAGTGCGGCCGCGTCGTAGCTCAAAAAACCGACTAAACCTCCGGAATACTTCTTCGATTTTTTTTTATCCGGGAATAAGTCTTTGAGATCGTCGTATGGATTTTTCGCGGGAACGGCTTGTCCGTTTAGGACGAAAGCGCCAGGATATCCGCGCAATTGGAAGGAAGGAGAAAAACCAAAAATCGAATAACGGTAGTTAGTCGGATATCCCGGATGACTCTCCAATAAAAAACATCCGGAATACCTTTTTGTTAAGCGAAGAAGAAAACCGTCTATTCCATCCTCAAGAAGTGGAAACGGTAAACTCGCCGGTTTGCCGGGAAGCGCCTTCAGAAATTGTTTCAGATTCTGGATCTGACTCGACATAGTGGACTCCTGTGATTTCCGGAATCGTCCGGAATAAGTTCAAAATTTTATCCGGTTGCCCGGTGTGAATTGAGATGATAATATCCTGCGTGTTGTTTTCGATGTTGCGCCAAAGGCGCCAATCCTTCCAGTCGATGGATTTGCGGGATAAAATTCCGATCAGACGAAGAATGGAAGCGGGGCCTTCCTCCGAAACGATGCAAAACGAATAGTCCTTATTTTCTTTCGAATCGATTAAAATCATTTTTATACTCTCCTATATTCTAAAATATTAATGTATCATTTCTCGGTTTGCCTTTCCGGGCGGAACCATCGGAAGTACGTGAAGTTCCGGCGAAACCCGCAAAACGACAAACGAAGGCCCTTTTTTCGAAAAGACTTCGTTTAACAATTCCGAAACTGAAAATTCTTCTTTGAGTTCGTAGGAAGGAATCCCGAAAGAAGATGCAATTTTCGTAAAGTTCGTAGGCGTGACAAATCGAGAGGCGGAGAATCTGGACGAAAAAAACAATTCCTGCTGTTGTCTGACAAGGCCAAGATGTCCGTTATTGATCAAAAGAATCGTAACGTCCAAATTCAAATCCCGAAGAGTGTCCAATTCTTGAACGTTCATTAAAATCGAACCGTCTCCGGATACGCAGACGATTCTTTTTTCAGGCGCGACTAACGCGGCTCCGATCGCCGCCGGAAGGCCGAATCCCATCGTGCCCAAACCTCCCGAGGTGATAAGACTTCCCTGGGTCTGAAAAGAATAATACTGGGCAACCCACATCTGGTGTTGACCAACGTCCGTTGTTACGATGGCCCTATCTCCTAAAATTTCGGAAACCTTTCGTATTACGGAAAATGGATGAAGCGTTTCCTTCTCTTCCGGAAAAGGAAGACCGTATAAAACTTTTAGAGTCGAAATCCGATCCTTCCATTCTTCCAATTCGGAAATCCGATACTGAATCCGCATTTCCAGGATCTGTCTCAGAAAATCCTCCGCGTCGTGTTTCAAAAATAGATTCGGATTCTTTAATTTACCAATCTCCGTCGAGTCTATGTCGACGTGAATGATCTTTGCGTTCGGACAAAACTCGCTCAACTTTCCCGTGGCGCGATCGTCAAAACGAACTCCCAACGATATCAAAAGATCTGCTTCCTCCAGCGCCAAATTCGCGGCTCTGGAACCGTGCATTCCGAGCATTCCTAAAAACAAAGGGTTTTGATTCGCGCAAACTCCCAAACCCATCAGAGTCGAAACCACCGGGAACCCCAATCTTTCCTGCAGAATACGAAACAACTCCGCTGACAAAGGACGGTTCAGACCTCCGCCGATATAAAAGATCGGCTTGGAGGATTCGGAGATCATAGACAGAAAACGCTCGGTCCAAGCGGGTTCTAATATCGGAGTAGTTTCATTTTTTTGAATATTCCAAAATTTAGATTCTTTTTCTTCGTCCCATTCGATTTTCCCGGAAGCTACGTCTTTCGGAACGTCGATCCAAACGGGACCCGGCCTTCCTTCTGTGGAAGTAATCCAGGCCTGGGGAAGAATTTTTACGAGATCTTCCGTTCTTTTAACGAGATAACTTTTTTTGGTAATGGGAATGGAAAGACCGAGTGTATCGATCTCTTGAAAAGCGTCCGTTCCGATCAAAGACACGGGAACTTGGCCGGTAATTGCGATCAGAGGAACCGAATCCATCTTTGCATCGGCGACGGCGGTGATTAGATTTGTAACTCCGGGACCGGAAGAAGCCATACAAACCGCGGGCTTCCCGCTCGCCCTTGCCATTCCGCCTGCGATAAAGCCGGCGCCTTGTTCGTGTTTGGCGAGAATATGACGGATCTTGCTCCCGTGCAACGCGTCATAAATGGGAAGACTGGCTCCGCCGGGGATTCCAGCGACGATTTCAACGCCCGCATATTCCAAAAAACGAATGATCAGTTCGGCTCCGCTTATTTCCATCTGTAGCCTCCTATAAAAAATTTTAAAGAATAGATCGCTCATCCACGTCAAGAACCGCCCTAAAATAAAAAAGCCTCCCCCGGCTTTACACCGGAGGAGGCTTTTCTTAGGATTGCGCCTGAAAGAAATCTCTACAGCGTAAAGCGGGGTCCTGGTGGCCAGACGACCACCACAAGCACGAGCCACACCATGACCGTGTTGAGATTGACTTGATTGTTTACGCGATTGAAATTCATAAATGAGTTCTGGGACCAGCTTGCTTTTATCTCCGATCGATGTGCAAGCGATTTTTTAAACAGACATGGAAAATAAAATCGAAACGGAAGCCGATACGATTTTCAACTCGGTAGAACGACTTCTATTCCAAGTAAGGAAGGAATTCTGATTCAGGTTAAGAATTCGAACGTCTAAAGGAAAGTTTGCTTTCAAGTCCGGATTCTTAGATTAGAATCGGATCTCACGCACGCTCAAAATTTTAATCTTAGGAAAACAAAATGGCACAAGTCACACTGAAAGGAAGCCCGGTCCCGCTTGAAGGAAACATACCCGCGGCCGGAGACAAGGCTCCCGAATTTAAAGCGGTCAGACAGGATCTTTCCGAGTTCGGTTTAAAAGACTACGAGGGTAAGGTGAAAATTCTTGTCGCAGTTCCGAGTCTTGACACTTCCGTTTGCGCGATCGAAACCAAGGTCTTTAACGAAAAAGCCGCGAACCTAAACGGAATCTCCACGCTGATCATCTCCGGGGATCTTCCGTTTGCAATGAAACGTTTTTGTTCCACGGAAGGAATCGATTCTCCAAACCTTGTGACCGGGTCCCAGTACAGGGATTTTTCTTTTTCCAAAGCCTACGGCACTCATATCGCCGGAGGTCCGCTGAAAGGACTTTCCGCGAGGGCGGTCTTTGTAGTGGATAAGAACGACGTGATACGTTATGTGGAACTCGTTCCTGAAATCGGCTCGGAACCGAACTACGCCGCGGCATTGGCGGCGGCGAACGCGGCGCTCTGAGCATCCCTTCCTCCGGCCTGAAAGACGGCCGGACATTAAAAAAACAGTATATTATAATTTTTGAATTATTTTAAGAATTTTTGAAGAAACCAGCGCCTCGTCTTTTTGCCAGAGCTTGGTGTGTTCTCCGCCGGGAATTCCCACAAATTCCTTAGGTTCCTTTGCCGCGTTGCCGAGTCTGACTCCGTGTTCGTAAGCGACTGTCTTATCTGCGTCGCCGTGAAAGATCAAAACCGATCTGGGCGAAATATCCGCGATCACTTTTTCGGGAGACAATTCGTCCGTTTCTAAGTCGCCTCGAAGTTCGTAAAGGAAAATCACCAAAGGCAAAAGAGGATATTTGGGAAGACCGAAATCTTTTTTTGCATTGTATGCGACCACGTCCACAAAGTCCGCAAAGCCGGAATCAAAAATTCCGATCTTTATTTCCGGATTCTCAGCCATAAAAAGAATCGAAGTGGAGCTACCCATAGAAAAACCGAGAATACCGAAAGACTTCATTCCTCTTTGTTTTGCGTATTCGAAGGTCGCGAGAAGATCTTTTCGTTCGTGAAAGCCCATCGAACTAAATGACTTTTCGCTTTCTCCGCAGTCGCGCAGATCCGGAAGAATCACGTTGATTCCCTGATCGTGAAACAATTTCACATAACGCAGACCTTCTCTTCTCGTCGCGCCTCTACCGTGAATCGAAAGGATCACCTTATCGGATTTTTTCGCAGCGGGAATCCACCACGCGGAAATTTTTACTCCGTCCGAAGTTTTGTACTCCAGATTCTCGAAGTCCAAACCAAGATCCGTCTTCGGATCTCCGCAAAAGATATAGTGATCCTTCATACAACGATGCGGTTTCGGATGCATTAGAACCCCCGAAAAATACCAGGCGCCTCCGAACATAAGAAGGATAGAAAAGAGAATCAATAAGAGTGAGACTTTTACTATTTTTTGTTTCATGATCCAATTCCAAACGATTCAGTGATTCGTGCCGCGTCGGAATCCGCAAAATTCTTATCATTTGCGTTCCAATTTGATAAAGAACCGATTTCACCCGACGCGCTGGAGAAGAATCCGAGAAGAATCAAAGATGGCAAGAACAAATCTCGCGTTATCCTCTTTCGATCACAACCTTCGGACCCGCGTCCAAAAGCGCCTCGGGCGCGTCCTTCCAGGAAGCCGTCAAAGTGGTAACCTTACACGGACAAAAATGAGGATGCTCCGCCAGATGCAACAAGTCGTGCAACGTCGGCTGCACGTTCACCCTTCCCGTTTGAAACGTTACTCCCCTTCCGTACATCTCCAAAAGAGGAATTGAGGTTTTCTTTTTGTAATAGATTCCAACGCTCGTACAATGTCCTCCGGGGAGAAGGGATCGTAGCGCAAACGTTAGTCCCTCTTCGTTCGCGCTTGCGTCGACCGTGATCGGGTATTGAATCGAAGGATCCGGATATTTTTTCGAGAGAATCGTCGCGCCGAAACTTTCGGCGATCTTGTTTCTTTGCGGATCGTCGTCCACATAAGTTACGGGAGAACCCATCGCTCGCGCGATCATCACGGAATACAATCCCACACTCTTTGCACCGCCGCCGACGACTAAGACGGAACTCCCCGGATTCCGTTTTAGAAACGGCCCGACCGTTCTATAACCGTCAGGAATGTTATCGCTCATACTTGCGGCGTCCGCAGGAGAAAGAGAAGCCGGCAAAGGGATGAGCATGTAATCCGCGAAAGGAACTCGGACCAAATCTGAAAAAGCGCCTCCCCATCCTTTCCCTCCCAGATCGCCGAACCCGTACATAGAACGAGGCGGAACGGAAGTACAGCTATTAGTCAGACCCGCCTTACAACGATCACACTTTCCGCAGGCGATCTGAAACGAAACGATGACCGAATCTCCGGGTTTGACGGTTTTCACCCGGTCCCCTACGTTTTTAACTTTGGCGACGAATTCGTGACCGAACGGATAAGGACCTTTGAACGGAGCCTTACCTAAGGCGGTATTGGAAATCAATCTATATGCATGATTTCTAATAAAGTGAAGCAGCTTCCCTTTAAAGGGAGCTTCTCCTCGTATGATCCCCAAATCCAAGTCGCATCTTGCGACCGCGATCGGTTCCACCAAAGCGTCTTCGTCCGATTCCAGGCGAGGCGCCGGAACGTCCCACCATTCTAATTTTCCCGGACGAAGGAACATGAGTTGTTGCATAAAATTCTCCGTAGACCACATAGTCTATTTATAATAAATATACAAACAGACTAGTCTGTCTACTTTATTTTTATAAAAGTCGCCTCGAACCTTTGAAAATCGAGTTTTAAACCGCGTTCGACACATTCAATCCCTGCGACCAAACCGGTATTTTTAAACGCAGGACCGGTACTAAAAAAGTTTTTGTCGGATTCCAATTCTACCGATAGCGAGCGGCGGCCACAAATTAAAAATCCCCCGGAGGTCAGACTGAAAGCCCGATTCCGGAGGATTTATTTTAACCGAAGAAATCTGATTCTAAAATTCTTAGATCAAAAAGCTCTTCGTAAAAGCGACGAGTCGTTTCACAAAATTGGTGTAAGGCGGGTACATCAACTCGATCGAACTGAGCGGCGATTGATGAAGAACGGAACGCTCGTGCGAGAAGGCCTTGAATCCGAAAAATCCGTGATAACTTCCGTGACCCGAATGATTCACCCCTCCGAAAGGAAGATTCGGATTCACAAGATGAAGAATCACGTCGTTCACCGCAACTCCTCCGGAGGAAGTTTCTTTCAGAATTTTTTTGATCGAACGTCCCTTCTTTCCGAAGATATAGAGCGCGAGAGGTTTCGGTTTGGAATTGATCTTTTCGATCGCTTCGTCCAGATTCGTATAAGGAATCAGGGGAAGAACGGGTCCGAAGATTTCATCTTCCATAATATTAGAGTTTTCTGGTACGTTGCTGAGGATCGTAGGTTCGATATAATTCTGAGACGCGTCCGTGTCGCCCCCCATTTCTATCTTAGCTCCTTTTTCCACAGCCTCGTGGATATAACCGGAAACTCTGTTGAAGTTTCGATCGTTTACGATTCTGCAAAAATCGCGATTGTCCTTGAGAGCCTTTCCGTCTTTCGTATAAAACTCTTTTACGACGGCCTTTGCTTCGTCCACAAACGGTTTTACGAGATCGTTCGGAATCAGAAGATAATCCGGAGCCACGCAGGTTTGACCGGCGTTCAACACCTTTCCCCAGACTAGCTTTTTAGCGGCCTTTTTGATATCCGCACTTCTATCGATGATCGCCGGAGATTTTCCGCCTAACTCGAGAGTTACGGAAGTCAGATGTTTCGCAGCCGCGGTCATCACGATCTTGCCTACATGAGTGCTTCCCGTAAAAAAGATATGATCCAGAGGAAGCTCCATAAGTGCGCCTGAAACCTGATAATCGCCTTCGAACACGGCCACTTCTTCTTTCGGAAATACTTCTGAAACGATCTTCTGAACCAGATTCGAAGTCACCGGAGTAAATTCGGAAGGTTTGATGAGAACCGTATTCCCCGCGGCGATCGCTGCGGCAAGAGGAGCAAAGGTAAGATAGAACGGATAATTCCAAGGTCCGATGATCAAAACCACGCCTCGAGGTTCGTAAAGAATCTGACTCTTCGCTCCGAAAAGCGTCATCGGAGTTTTTACGCTCACCGGCTTCATCCATCTTCGAACGTGATGAATCGCGTCGTTGATCTCGGAAATCGTGGGCATAATTTCGGTGATATCGACTTCTCTTTCGCTCTTTTGAAAATCGGCGTTCACCGCCTTTTCGATTTCCGGAGTATATTTGATAATCGCGGCTTTGAGTTTTTTCAAACGCTGAATTCTCTCGTTCGCGTTGGTCAATTTCATGACTTTGTGAAAGTGCTGTTTCTGAAGTTTAAACACACGTTCAATTTCGGCCTTATCCACTGTGGGAAGGGATGGATTCGGGTTAGAATTCGGTTTTTTTACCGGAGATTCCTGTAAAGTTGGCATCGGAAGTAGCTCCTTAATCTTCTAGTTACAAAAGTATTCTTTAGGGAATAAGCCCGACCTGGGCGGCCTCATTCTATCATCGGGGAAACGGAAAGCAATTCTTTTTATCGCCCGTTTTTTGCCTCGTTCGAACAATAGACCGTTTGCAATCGCGGAATCGTTCCATCCATTGAAGCAGGTAATCCGAAGATCCTTTTTTATAAAACCACTCGTTTGAGGGAAAAGAAAACGAAAACAAAAGAATTGGGTTCCCATTAATGCGAAGTCGCGATTTCGGAAAAACCGGAGAAAGAACGGGTCCGTTCGAAACAACTTTCTTCCCTTGCGTTAGTCGTTCATTCACGGCCTGCGGAGTTGCAGGAATCGGGGAAAAGTCTGTAGTCAAAGGGAATTTCCCCGCGTCAAATTCAACCTAAGACTAAAGGTTGAATTATAAGAATCCGCTTTTTTCGGAATTCAGAATACGACGTAATAATCCGAAAGAGCAAAACCATGCGGACTTATAATTGAAAAAAAAGCGAAATAAATTTAGGAAATATTTTTCCAAGAATTCGATCGAAGAATTCTCGATGACTTGACAAGAAAAGAACGCGTCCGGAAGAATTAAAGATATGAGCCAGACTAAAGCATTAGAATTACATCACCACCAAGATCTCGGCTTTTACAGCAATCTCAAGGATCTCAATCACCCGGTACAAGAGAACGCTCCGATTCATTATAAATTTCACAATCTTACGGAAAACGTGGATACGATCATCAGCAGAACTTTGGATCGTTATCTGCTTCAACTCGATATTATATATATCAGGGATTCGGTTTTCTCCGCTTTGAGAGAAACGATCGCAAATTCAGTCAAAGCGAACATAAAAAGAATTTATTTCCGAGAACTCGAAGCCGACATACAAAATCCGGAAATCTATAAACAGAAAATTCTCGGTTTTAAGAAAAAGTATTTGGACAACAAGGAAAAATACGAAGAGATGCTTCTTCGCAACAACTTCGTCGTGCTCGTTTCCTTTATTCACAACAAGGATATGATTCGTATCCGAGTGATGAATAACGTCAAACTCAGTCCTACGGAAGTGGAGCGAATCAATCACAGAATCGAAAAGGCGAAACAATACAACGATCTCGCGGAAGCGTTTTTGGAAGCGGGAGACGAAACCGAAGGAGCCGGACTCGGCCTGATCATGTCCTTGATGATGCTCAAAAACGACGGACTCGCCGCTTCCTCTTATAAGATCGAAAGTCAGGGAAACAACACGAGTGTGATCATCGACATCCCTCTTAATATCAGCAAAGAGAATCTTCAGCTCCAAAAAACGGAGGATATCCTAAAGAATATCGACGGCCTTCCTACGTTTCCGAAATCGATCCAAGATATACAAGCGATGATCGAAAGGCCGAATTCTTCGATCAGTCAAATCGCCGAAGTCATCAAAAAGGACGTGGCTCTTTCCGCGAATATTCTAAAACTCGCAAACTCGGCCGCGTTTATCCGCGCGAACAAGGTGGAATCTCTGGACAGAGCGATTCAGCTCATCGGTTTAAAAGAACTCAATCAACTTCTATATTCGCTCGGAACAAAACAGATCCTGGAAGATAAGTTTCCGGCGTTTCTTACGATCTGGGATAAATCGAATCAGTGCGCGTTCTACTGCAAACTCATCGCGAACCGTATGGCTCTTCCGAAGGACACGATCAGTAATCTTATGTCCGCCGCGTTGTTACACGACATCGGCGAGATCATCCTTCTTTCACTGGAAGAAAGAACGATGAAGAGCATCGGAAAGATATCGGCTTCCAAAGAAATTGCGTCCGCGGTTTCCATGGAAGAAGCCGCATTAGGAATCACTCATACGAAAGTCGGCGCTCTCATCGCGGAAAAATGGAACTTCCCGGAAGTTTACGCAAAGGCTATGGAATATCATCACAGAGCCTTACTCGTCGACGAAGAATTCCAACCTTACGTATTTCCGATCTACTTGGCCGATATGATGATCAAGATCAACAACGAAGAAGCGAAATACAGCGAGATACCGGAGAAAATTCTTCAGTATTGCAAATTCAACACTTCGGGAGATTTTCATTCTTTCCGGACCAAATCTCTCGAAAGTTTCTTAGCAAGCACCCGATAAGAATTTTCTGCCGAGAAACCGCGACGAATGAAAACCGATTTTGTATACGATTTCGGTTCATTCTTTTATTGAATAAGAGTCCGAGTTTGGTCATTTAACGTTTCGTTTTTTCAATGTCGTTTTATACCTGTTCGCTTAACAAAATATACATTTCGGTCTATTGTTGTTCCGTCTCGCCTATGCGAGAATAAAACTCGTCGTGGCCTAGGCCGGAGGGTTTTATGAGAGGTTTTCCAAAAATGACGGGTTTGATTCTTTCGGGGATTCTCCTTTTGAGTTTCAACGCGTGCACGAACTCTCAGGATCCCAATCTGCTTTGGTTGTTGAGCGCGACGCAACCCACGCCTTCTCCCGCTCCGGACGGAGAGCAGCCGTTCAGCATCGTCATCAACGACGAGACCGCTCCGGTGGATTTTGTTTTCGATACCACAAAGACGGTAAACGTAAACATTCAGGTGTTAAGTCCGGATTCTCCCATCTCCGGAAGTCTAGTACAAATCTTTAATATAGATAATACCGCTCAGAAATCAATCTTTAGAGCCGTTACATCCGAAAACGGAGAAGTCAAAGGAAGTTTTACGATCGACGAAGCGACTCGAAAAGTCACCCTCAAGGTGGAGGCTTTCGGTCAACTCTACGAAGCGGAGATCGAGATCATCAATTCGTTTAGCATTTCGCGTAAAATCACGGTGATCATCAAGGGGAACAACGTTCTTCTTCCCGATACCGACGGAGACGGAATCGTCGACCGCGACGACACATATCCGAACGATCCTACCCGCGCGAGTACGTTCCGTTATCCGGCTAATGGCTATTATACGATCTCCTACGAAGACTTGTTCCCGAATCAGGGGGACGCGGACTTCAACGACTACAACGCGAGAGTGGTCTTCGAAGAGGACTGGAACGCAAAAGGAGAAGTTGCGAGAATTCGCGCCAAATACACTCACGTTGCGAAGGGCGCGGGATACAATCATACTCTCAACCTTACGATTCCCGGAGTTACCGCAGCTTCGTATTCCTTAACTCGTTACGCTTACGACGGAACTACCGTAGAAAATACTTTTTCAGGAAACGATACCAATATTCAGGCTCTCGAGATTCTTCCGAAATCGAACACTACGATTCCCTCCTCGAACACGTCTCGGTCCAACACCGTTTTTAAAATCGGGAAGTCGGCGAATTTGGAAATCATCTTACAAAGTGCGATCAATCGTGTGAGTTTAGGAGCGGCGCCGTATGATACGTTCTTGAAAGTCATCAATACGAATCAAGAGATTCACTTTCCGAGAAGACATTTCGATTCCAACGGAAAGGATCTTTATTTGGATTCCACCGGATTTCCTTGGGCGCTTTTGGTTCCAGGAAATTTTCTCTGGCCTTATGAAAGTACGGACGTTCGTAAATCGTATCCTTCTTTCAAACCCTGGTATGAATCGATGGGAAATCTGAATGCGGACTGGTATCTTTCACCGGTAATGTCCGAAGTTTTTCCTCCTTCGAACTGAACTCATTTCCCCGGGATTTTCTTCCCGGGGCATCTTTTTTTCTTTTCTTTCTTTCCATCGCGTGAGATGCTTCTAAGCTCGTATGCCCGATCTGAAAATGAAGAATCGAAAACTTCCGTCTTCCGTTCCTTTGGAATCGGGACTCTCCCCCAAATTCTTCCTCAATCTTTTAAGAGAGATCGCGCCTATCGTAGCGGTCGACGATAAACGTACCATTCTTTTTGCGAACGAATCCTTTCGCAAAGAGTTTGTGGGAAGTTCGAGAAGCGTTATCGGCAAAAATTTATTTCGAGTTTTCGGATTGAACCCGGTGGATCAGGAAGAAATGGATTCCAACATTCATCTTTCGAAAAGGGGAAAGGTTCAAAATCAGGAATTTAGAAAACAGAAAACTTACTACGGTTATTCGGTGTTTCGTTTCGGAGAAAGCATCGGTATCATTCTTAAAAACATCACCGAAAACAAACGTCTCGAAAAAAAGATCGCGAACCTTCACACAAAACTTCTTCAATCTCAAGAAGAGGAAAGAATCCGTCTTTCTCGCGAATTACACGACGGAGTCGGTCAGACGATTCTCGCGGCTAAACTCAACTTCCAAGCCTTCAACCGAAATCCGAAAATCTACGAAGCACAGTTTGATACGGGACTTCTTCTGATCGATAAGGCAAGTCAGGAACTCAGAGATATTTATACGAACCTACATCCTTCCACTCTTCGTGAAATCGGTTTGGAAGCCGCGATTCGCGCTCTGAGTTCGGATCTTTTTCCTCCGATGGACGTGGAATCGGAATTGGAACTCAACTTAAAACGCGAGCTTCAACCCACGGTCGCCAATCAGGTTTTCAGAATCGTACAGGAAATTTTTCAAAACGTGATCAAACATTCTCAGGCAAAAAAGATTTATCTCAAAATCCAAATCAAAGGAGGACAATTGTATCTGGACGCAAAGGACAACGGAATCGGATTTCAAGAAAGAAAAGTAAGAGCCCGCTCCTCTGGTTTTGGGCTTGAAAATATCAGAAGAAGAGTGGAAGATTTAAACGGTAAATTTAAGATTGATTCTTCCGCTGGAAAAGGGACTAAGTTTATCATTCGGATTCCTTTGGAAAAAAGCAAAAATACAACGACCAAAAAAATATGAAACCTCTAACAAAAATATTCTTAGTCGACGATCACGCCATCCTCAGAGAAGGACTCAAGATGATTCTTTCCGGACAACCGGGTTTGGAAATTTGCGGAGAATCCGGAGACGCCGAAAAAGCGCTGGATCAAATCGGAAAGCTGAGTCCGGATCTTGTCATCACCGATATTTCGATGCCGGGTCTAAGCGGAATCGACTTGGTAAAAAATCTAAGAAAACATTATCCGAACATCCGAACGATCATTCTTTCCCGCCACGATAATAAGGAATACGTTCAGAAATTACTCGAACTCGGAATCAACGGTTACGTTCTGAAGGACGACGCGGGGAACGATCTTCTGAGAGCGATCGAAGCGGTTCACAAAGGGGAAACGTATTTGAGTCCTGGGATTACCGCTCATTTTCTTTCCGGCTTTGTGGGATCGGGAAAACCGGGAGAAGACAATCAAGACGCGAAGAAAGCGTTCTCGGTTCTTTCGGATCGGGAAAGAGAAATCCTAAAATTGGTCGCGGAAGGAAACTCCAACGAATCGATCGGAAAAATTTTAAGAATTTCTCCTGCGACCGTGAAGGTTCACCGCGCGAACATCATGAAAAAATTAGATCTTCATAAAGTAGCCGACCTGGTGATGTACGCGATCCGCGCGGGGTTGATCGAGTCGTAATTCGTCGAAACGGACATTCTTCATTCGAAATTGTTAAGCGAAAACTTTGATCGAAACGGATCTTTCTCCATCCGATATTGATGAAATTCGAGAAAGCCTTTCGAAGATTCTCCGGTATCATTTTCGTTTCGATCCGCGAACGAATAGATTCCTAATTTTGAGTTCGACAAAATTTTATCGGAAATGAATTCAGATTCGATCTTAGAACAATACCCTTTTCTTCTCGATCTTCCGGATTTGATCTTGAAAGATTTGGATCTTCAGGTATTGCAGATTCCCACCCCAGAACAAAAGGAGAAAATCCGTTTCCTGGAGCAAAAAACGAATTCGTTTATCGTCCTTTACAAAAAAAAATGCGAACCCAAGGGAAAACATCTGTGTAAAACGATTCGTTCCGCAGAACTTGGATCGGACCAATGGAAATCAATCTCTCAACTGGAAGAAGAGATACAAAAAGAAACCGAATCGATCCTAGTTGCGTATCATAGGCCCGTACTTTTTTTTGAACCGAATCGGTTCTGATTTTCCTCTACCGATTCTTCGATTCTTTTCCGATCCGTTTTCAAATTTCCCGGAAACTCCTTTTTCTTTATCCCCCATCAAAAATTGATGAAAATTCCCGCTTTCTATGAGGTTGATAAGGGTATCTCGTTTTGGATCCCATCCGTTTTTTAGTCAAGCACCTGAGTGCTCCGCAGCGAACATCTGAGGAGCGGACATAGCCCGGAACTTTTAGTATATTCTTACAAAGATAAAATAAGGAAGAATCGACGAAGACCATGAAAACCCTCATCCAAGAATATCTCCAAAGAAACGTTCAAATTTTCAAATGGAAAGGCCCGGCCTGGCTCTGGTTTCTGGCCTTCTTCGTAGCGATCATCGCGTTAGGCGCCGTTTCCTACGGAATCCTGGAGTTTCTATTCACATTTACGGAAAAATACTCCCACTATTTCTTTTTCCCCGTTTTCGGGTTGATCACGATTCTCTTTGTTTCCATTTTTTCCGCGATCCTTTACGTGATATTTCCGAGTTATAAGCAGTTTTTTATATTTACTCTGATCGTCTCTTCGATTTGTTTCGCGGTGAATTCCTACGTGCTCAATCACGAAGTGTTCACGCCTTTTACGGAAAGGACGGTATGGGCTTTGTGGATCGCATTTTCGCTGTTAGCCGTTTCTCTTTTTATGGATCGTGTTCCTGAGTCGATTCTTCCTTTTTTTCAACCCATTCTCGTATTGGGAGCTTTTATGTCGCTGGCGTTCGTTTTAGTTTTGGCGCCGTTGATGCTCTTTAGTTGGGCTCTTGTTTGGATGGCCGGTTTGGGTTTTCTTCCCTACGGTCCTTTATTTTCGATGATCGCCTTTTTACATGCAATCTTCCTAATACATTCCAAACTGGAAAACGGCAAAAAGAAAATTTCTCTCGTTCTCATAACGGCTTCCGTTTTCCTTCTTCTCGGTTATTCTTCCTATTATTTTATCCAATGGAATCACACGGATGACATTCTCACAAAGCCGGAAGCGTTGCAGGGACACAATCGAATCGACGCCGACTTACCGGAGTGGATTCAGAAAGCAGGAAGACTGCGGGTCAACCATGTTACTGAAATGGTCTTACAACCCGATCGCAGATCTCAGATGGGTTTGTTTGCTTCGCAGAGTCAGTTCGATCCGCTCGCCTATTTCGCTTCGCAAGGTTTTCTTTCCTTGTTCCAAACGAGACAAGGATCCAGAATCACTCCCGAAGACTCCGGAAGAATTCTGCATCTTCTTTTCGGAAGATCGCACGCACATCTGGAACGTCTTTGGAGAGGAAATTCCCTGATCACGACGGATATGGATTCTCACGTGCAGGTTTATCCGGAGCTCAGAGTCTCTTACACCGAGACTACGATTTCGATCTATAACGAAAATTCTTCTTCCGATCGGCCCTTTCTTCGTTTCGGATCGATGTTCGCGACGCCGGAAGAAGCGATCTATACGATCACGGTTCCACCCGGGAGTATCTGTACCAAACTTTCGCTTTGGATAAACGGAGAGGAAAGACCGGCAAAACTTACGTTTAAATCAAAGGCGCGTAACGCGTACGAGACGATCGTAGGTAGGGAAAGAAGAGATCCTTCTTACGTGGAATGGTTGGACGGGAACAGACTTCGTCTTCGTGTTTTCCCGGTGAATCCGGAAGACTATCGTATGGTAAGAATCGGAATCGTATCACCTTTAGAATCGAAAGACGGTAAACTGAACTACGAACGAATTCGGATCGAAGGCCCGGTCTCCGATTTTGCGGATCAAAAAGTGAACGTGGATCTTTTTACTTCGGAGAAGATCGATCTTGATTCTTCCGGGATTTCTCTGAAAGAAAAGGTAGTTTCCGATTCTCAGGTGCGTCAGTGGACGGGCAGCGGCGGTTTTTTAAGTTGGTCCTTTTCCTTTCCGGAAACCGCGGCGAAAGGAAACGTTTCCGCCGGTGGTATGTCATACAACGTGCTCCCGCTACGTACCGAGTCTCGTTCTTACCGACCGGAGGGAATCGTAGTCATTCTGAACAAAGCCTATTCCCGCTCCGAATGGAAAGCGCTGATTCGGAATTTGTACGAGTTCAAAGTCCCGATCACGATTCTTACGAACGAATGGTTTCAAACAAAAGATTCCGATAAGGCGATGCGTTATCTGGAAGAATGCGAAATTCCCGCCTTCAATCTTTTTCCACTGCACTTAAACGAAATCCTATCGAACCGAAATATCGGCGAAAATCTTCTCTGGGTGGTCGCCGGAGAGAATCAATCGATTCCGTTCGGAGAACTTCGGGGTTCTGAAAGATTCGTGAACATGCAACGTGCCGCCAATCGTCGAAGTGAAATCCCCAAGATCGCGATCGTCAACGGAAGGAAATCAGAATACTTAGCAAGCCTATTCGATCTGGATCAAATCCTTCCGATCGCGGGAAGTGAAGCCGAACTTTTCGACATTCTCAAAAACCAGAAAATTTCGGTACCGATCCAGAACGAAGAATCGCTTTCTCTACCTTATGCGAAGCTCACTCTCGAGAAATCTAAACTAACGGGCGTTAAACGACCTGGCGCGGATCTTTTGATACGAATGGCCATCCAGAGAAAAATAATGCGGCAACTCGGGAAACGATTCTTTGACCGGGATCTGGACAATCAGGATCTAGTGAAACTGGCCCAGGACGCGATGGTAGTTTCTCCCGTTTCCACTCTGATCGTGCTCGAAAGCGAAGAAGACTACAATCGTTTTGGAATCAAGTCGCAGCCATCCACTCTTGGCCAAAGCAAATTGGAAGCGCCGGGGACGGTACCCGAACCCGGGGAATGGATTCTGATTTTTTGCATCCTGTTCGGTATGTTTATCTATTTTCGATTTCAAAGAAGACATTCCTTTTTTTGAATGTTTTTTAAGAAGTCGCTGAACGTCGTGTCCGGGAATGGTCGAACAATTCTTCCGTTACTCGCGCTGATCGCGATCTGCGTTCTTCCTATGTGCTTTATTGGGAAGGACTTGTTGAGTCTTCGTTCGGCGTTTGAGTTGTATCCGCTTCTATTCCTGCCGCTCTTCCTTCGCAAAGACAAGGATCGGGCCAACGCCTTATTCTTTTTACCGGGAATCGCCTTTGTAATCGCGGGAATCTTTTATCAGAGATCTAGTCTTATCTGGATCGGATCCTTTTGGAACTTTCTCGCGATCCTAAACGAAAGCGGAATCCGTTTTGCTTGGCCCGCGCCGTTCTTCGTATTTGCCATCCCTCCGATCACCGGATTCGGATCTCTTTTCCTGGGATTTCAACTTCGTTTGCTCGTTACAAAATGGAGCGCTTTGGTATTGCGTCTTTTGGATCCGTCCAGCTCGGCGCTTGGGAATCAAATTTTTTACAACGGCGCTTTGTTTACGGTGGATCGTGCTTGCGAGGGAATGAAGATGGGACTCGCGTCCCTTCTCATCGCGGCCGCCTTTTTTCTCAGATCCGATCGCAAAGGAGCGACTTTGATCGCGATACTCGCGCTTCCACTCTGGTTTTTTTCAAATTGGATTCGGGTTTGTTCATTAGTTCTTTTTAATATTCCCGCTTCGTCCTGGAGGCACGAGTTTGTGGGAACCGTTTTTTTTATCTGCGGCGTCGTAGTTCCCTTGAGCGCGATCTCTTCTTTTTTTCCAGATCCTCTTCGAAAGAATTCGTCTTCATCCTTCGAATTCGATTTAAGACTTCCGTCTAAAATCGCGCTGTGGATTCTTCCCCTTTTGACGATCGCGTTTTTTACGCGGAATTTTTACGTGGCATCGAAAGCGCATTCGTGGCCTTCCAAAATTCTATCCTTCACGTTGGAACCGGAATCTATTTTGAGCGATTCAAGAATCGCCGTTTATCGTTCCGATAAAAATTATCTGATTCTGAAACGCGATCTGTTCACGATCGGGACTGGGCACGATCCGAGAATTTGTTTCGAAGCGGTCGGTTTTTCTTTCGTGGAACAGGGGGGAGAAGACGGAGTTCAGAAGGCTCGGTTAAAAAGTCCGTCCGGCGAAGAACCGATCCTTCTGTGGTGGTATTCCGTTTCCAAAAAACCTTACGCTGAGGAATTTAAAGGAGATAAAACCACGGCCCCTCGAAGAGCGTCTTCGAATTTGGACTGGCGTTGGAGACGCTTTCAAGGAGCGGACGTGATTCAGTGGAATCTCTACGGACCGGATGAAAAGGAACTCCGTAGAATTTTAGAATCGCTTTCCAATCCTCCGGATCGATCATAGACGACGTCGCTTCTCTTAACGATTTTATTAAGCGAAACTAGTTAATAAGACATGCTTTCAAACCAAGGTTCGTTCTGCGAAACCGCCCCCTTGTCCTTCCTTTACCGATCCCAATCGACACAAAACGTTCCGGTCGCGAAATGGTCCTTACCGCCCATACACGCGATCTTCGGCTCGCAGGATTGAATCAACGTACTGATATGATTGATTGCAAACTCATCGGTTGAATTTCCGCAGGGAGTCGCAAGCAAACTTCCTTCACAAAACTCGATATCCTTTTTGAGATAAAAGGCGCTATTCTTCGGAAATAAGGATCCGAGCGCTTCGGTTCCAGCGATTAAAATCGCGGATATTAAATCCGGACGTTTCGGCTCGACGGGTGGGGAAGAATCGATCGGAAAACAGTAAGCTGCCTTCCATTGAATGATGTTTGTCTTTCGATCTTCAAAATCGCTGTTGCCTATCAGTTGCGGGCCGTCGATTCCATAACATCGGCATACTAAGAAAAGAATGAGGGTTATCGGGTAAAGAATCATTTTCATACAATAATTCTAATAAGAAATCCAAAATAAGACGAACCGTTTTTGCAATTTTTTAACGGAGCTCCAAGAGCGCGGCCCGTTCATCAAAATAAGAATATTAGAATTATAGTATTTTTTAATTTTCTAAAAGAATCGGATTTTTACCGGACAGCGCTTGGGTTCAAAAGTTATCAAAAAACGAACTTGTAAAAAAAGGTCCGATCCATCAAAAAAAAGTTCAACAAATCGAAAATGAAACGAAAAAGCACAACGGTCCTCTCATTGCCGAACGCAAACTAATTTTTTAGTCGCGTTACAAGGATCCGAGAAGCCGCCCGAGTTGATCGCATTCGCGCTCGTCACCGCTCCGGCTCCGAATTCGCCGGTAGAACCTCCGGTTCCATCCGCCCAATTATTGCAGGTATCGCCCGGGCTGATCGTCCAGTCAAATGCAAGGCCGGTCCACCACAGGTTTGCCGCGCTCAAATCCAAAAAGGAAGCGATCGGAAACAAGGCGATCCCGGCCGAGTTCGTGGTAAACACCTTCACCGGGTTTGTCGTCGTGCCTCGGTAATAGTCTCGATTTGCAAGAAGAACCCAATTCGAATTCTCGGCGATGTTTGTACAGTTAGCCGTGGCATTACAGGCTCTGCGGATCGGCGCCACGTTAGACACGATTAAAGCCTTATAATCGCTCCCGGTTCCGGGCAAAGTGGTAAAGTTTGCGTTTTTTTCCGTACTACAGATAGAATCCGCGCCGGTTACCGTTCCCCCGCTCAATTGTCCGGAATAGGTTCCCACGGTCACAAAAAGATATTTAAAGGCCAAATTCGGATCACTCGGAGGATTGGAAGGATTTTGGGAAACACTGCTCGAATTCAAAAGAGCCAAAAACAAGGCGCCTGAATTCAAATCGGGGAACGGGGCAGAACAGCGCAGAAAGAAAAACAGAAATACAATACATTCCGATTTTATAATTTTTTTAAAATTCATTTCCGATAATTTAATCTCTTTCCGAAGGATAGAACTCACTACAGCTCCTTTCGAAAGCTGATTTCGATTCTTCCTAACGTTAGAATCGGGCTGGCCTGTGAAGTCGGATAGTTCCATCTTGTATTACTTTCCGGTTTCGATTCTATCAGAACGGTTGTGGAATGAAAAGAACGTTTTTCAAGCCATACGTTCAAACCGTAACTCAAAAGGGCTATTACGCCTATGCTCACCTGATTATTTTGATGTCGATCGTATTCTTTTTTATCTTCTTCCCTCTGATGAAGGAAAAAATAACCGATGGGAAGCGGAGAGGTCAAAGCAACTAACGTCAAGAAGGCGGGATCATTCGTTCCGGCGTGAGAGAGCGCATTTCCGGCGTTTCTTTCCGCGTTACCCGCAACCGCAAGTGCGCCGAACCAAAGAAATACCAAGGACGCTCTGCCGTATTCCTTTCTTTCCAACGGAAGCAAACCCGGAATCCAAACCTTCCACGGAGAATTCCCCGTAAGCGCCCTTTTTTTTTCGGCTTCCACGACACTTTTCGGACGATCTTGTTCCACAAGGAAGGCGGACCACTGACTCCAAGAGGAAGGTTTTCCGAAACGGTTGAGCGCGCTAATACGAAATTCATATTCTCCGGCGGGAATCTTGAATTCCAGACTATTAACGGTTACCTTCTCCTCCATTGCGAGAATGTCCTCGATGGTTTTTTTCCTGATTTCGATTTTGTAACCGTTGTTTCCTTTTACTTCGTTCCATTCTATGTAATACAAGTATTTCTTGTCTTCTGAATATACGGAAGTGCTAATGCAGATACAAAACAAAACAAGAAGATTTGCCCAAAATGATCTCAATCTTTTATTCCTCTTTTTTCCCGCTGGCTTTCGCTTCAGGAGCAGCCAAGTCTTCTCTCAATTCGATTTTGAAATCCGTTCGGACTTGATTGGATTCGTTTCCTTCCTGGCTCAAGGACCAGGAGAATCTTCCCACGTCCAACACGCTTAAATCCGTCAAACGAAAGGATTCTCCGCTTACGTTCCTTTTCAAAATCGATTCTCCGTTCGCACCGTATAAGTTTAGACTCCATTTTTGTTCACGCGAAGCGGAACTGTGTTTCCATCGAAATACGATCGAATTCCGTCCGGTCATATCGACGAGCTTTCCCTTGTTTGGATAAAGCAAGGAGGGAAGAATTGAAACGTCCTTAGGAGTTTGAATTTCCTTCTTTTTCCCGTTCGATTCTCCGTTTTGTGCGATCTCCGTTTTCGTTTCGGACGCCGTCTCCGCCGCGGTCTGCTCTTTTTGTCCGGTCCCGTTTTTCTCGACTTGAAAGGATCTCGCTTCCGAAATCGATTCGGTTCCGGGTAGATTTGAAAACGACCTCACCCTCCAGTGATATCTTCCTGCGGAAAGAGGAATCGAAATTGAAGTCTTAAAAACGGTCAATTGTCTGAGTCCGTTTTTAAAATCGGAGGATTCGGAAATTTCAAGTATATATCCGGTCGCCAAACGCGAGGGCTTCCAACGAAAGGATTGAAGAGCGCTATTTCCTTCTAGCAAAGTATTTTTTAATGGGAAAAGAAGAGTGACCGGAGGATTAGGAAGAACTCGAAATTTACGAGTCGTCGAATTCTTTTTTCTATCCGAAGACAAAATTCTCCAGTAATAAATTCCTTCGGGAAGAGTCGCCTCCGCGGATTCTCCTTTGATTTCTTTTTTAAGAATGAGAGGAGTAAAACTGCGGTTGAGAGAAATCTCCAATAGACCGGAATTAAACGTCCCTTTCGAATTCCAACGAAACCCGATCTTCGCTTCTCCGGTTTCCGGAAAAATTCGATGATTGTCTTGTGGTTCCAAAAGTTCCCATTCGTCTCGAACGTCGATAAAAGAATCCTCGGTAACTTTCGACTTTTCCCCCTCTTTGAAAGTTACTGTCTCCTTGTTCGAACGGATCCACAGCAGATCTCCCTTTGCGGGTTCGATTAAATTTTCGTTCCCGTCTTCTCCACGCGTTATGCGAAACAGACTAGGCCCGTCGGTCGACTTAATCGTAGTTTTTCCGGATGACAAAGTCACGGGCTTTGCGGATTGGACTCGGACCGAACCTTCCTCGAGCTCCAGCAATTCCTCTTTGTCTTTTAAGTTGATCACGATCATGGATCTCGGATCGAGTTCGAATTTTGTTCCCGACGTCAGAGTGACGACGGCCTCAGACAATTCGTCGGTTCTTACGGAATCGTGATTGAAGATCGGAAAATTCTGTTCCACGTCCTGCCAGATCATACGATCAGAAAATTTTCTCTGGGCGGTTCTATATTTAAAAGTAATGTTTCCGACAGTCTCCTTTCTTCCTTCTCCGAAGTCCGCAGCGCCCTCTCTCCAAAAAAGAAAAAGGGAACCGAAAAATACGAGCAGAGACAACGCCCCGACTTGGATTTCCTTTCTGAATTTAGAATAAAGTTTCATGCCAAAGACCGGGAAGGAGATTCAGGATCCGGTATTCCGCATAACGTGCGCAGTTCTTCGAGGGACTTCGGACAATCCTGATCCTCTTTCCAACCTAACACGGCGTATATGCTCTGAGGTTTTTCTTTTCCTCGAATCCAAACGGGTGGAAGTTCCACGAATTGAAAATGATCCTTTGCCTGAAGATACGTGCTCTCGGAAATCAGAATGTCCGTCCCGAACTCCTTGTTCAAGTATTCGATTCTAGACGCGAGATTGACCGTGTCTCCGATGACCGTGAACTCGAGTTTTTTTTCGGAACCGATCTGACCCACGATCACCGGACCGGAATTGATTCCACAGCCGAATCTCGTGAACGGACGGCCGATATCTTGACCTTGCCGATTGAACTCGATCAGAGCTCTTCGCATTAACAAGGCCGCGTTGATCGCATTCTTAGGTTCGTTACCGTCGTGAACGAGCGCGCCCCAGTGAGCCATAACCGCGTCTCCGATAAACTTATCCACGATCCCTTGCGTGAGATAAATACATTCCACCATCTCGGTAAAATACTGATTCAAAAATTCCACGACCTCTTCCGGTTTCATTTTTTCGGACATTCCCGTGAAGTTGCGTAGATCGGAGAAGAATACCGTGACTTCTCGGTTTTCGCCGCCCAACTTGAGATCGGACGACAACGCCCTTTCCGCGATTTCCTTATTGACGAACTTACCGAAAGTGTTTTTGATTTTTTCCCGTTCCTCAAGCCCTCTCGCCATTCGTAAGAATGAGTTGGTAAGAACTCCGACTTCGTCGTGCGTCGTGGGTCTTATGTCGACCGAGTAGTTTCCCTGTTCCACCTTGCGCGTCGCTAAAAGAAGCTGAATGATCGGGATCGTAAGAGATCTGGAGAAAACAAAAACCACAAGGAACGCGATCGATAAGACCGAGATCATGATCAGAAGATTCTGTCTTCTGATCTTATAAACGGCTTCGAAAGCGAGATCGGCATCTAACGTGGAAATGATGCCGAGACCTCCCACATCCAACTGCTGATAAGAACCTAAAACTTCCCTTCCTTCAAAATCGAATCTCTGCGAGCCGTTATCGGACGGGCTTCGAAGCATGGTTTCCACGAGAGGATGTTTTTTATAGTCCTTTCCCGATATCGCTTCCTTATCGTTAGAATGAGCGATTAGGTTTCCGGAAGAATCCACCACGAGCATCTGAAAAAAATCGGTCTGACGAACCGCAAGAAAGGAATCCAAAAACTCCGTCGCCGAGAAAACCAAACCCGAGATTTCGTTTCCGCTCGAAACAGGAAGAAGCACAGCGACGGCGGGAAAGCCGAACTCCGAAGAAACATTCAATACTTCTAATGTTCCCGAAAGACGAGAAGACGCCTTTTCCAAAGCGGATTTCAGAGCCTCGGGATCGGGGACTCCGGAAACGGAATTGTTTTTCAGGAATTTAAGATTCCAAAAAAGCGAGCTAATCTCTCGAACGGACTCTCCCGGCTTTGATTTAAAACGAACGTAAGCTACCGCATTCGAGTTAACGCGAAAGAACTTTTCGGATTCGACGGGACGAAAGTCTTGGATCTTCAAGGTCGCTTCCTTGAGCCTTCCGCTCAGTTGAAGTCCGGTGAGCCTCGCAAGAGAAAGGTTGTATTCCTGGATGAGAATTTCGCTGTATTTCCGAAAGAAGTAAGTGGCCATCGTAATCATAAGACTCATGCTGATCATAATGATTGCGGAGACGATCGAAAGCAATTTCACCCGGATGGTAAATCGAGAAGGCCTGAAAGGTTCCGCCTCCCGATTATAAGAATGGACCGCGTGCGGATGCTTTAGAAAATCATGATATTTTAATTCTAGCTCCTTAGCAAGCCCGTGCCTCGTCCAGACCAGACAAGCCGAAGGTTGAGGGCGATTTTTAAGAAAATTGAAAAATTTTTCGGAAGATTCTCCGATTCCGGACAGGATTCGATCGCTGTCGCCCGAAGAAATGGAAAAGCCGCCGTGTTTCAGATCTCTTACGAGTCTCATAAAATCATTGGACTTTTTGAGAGATTCCGCCTCTTTGGAAGGTAGACAAAAAACGATCTCCCGAATTCCGAGAGCGAGCTTTTCGGAAATCAGACTTCGGATTAATAAATCGGGGTCCTCCGAATCGGAATGAAGATTCGGAAGCTCTTCCCAGCGGATTTTTTTATTGGATCTTCTAAAGAAACGATCAAGCAGCCTGGACATCCCTTCCCTGTTCTCCTTAATTCTGGAGTAGATTGAAGATGTTTTTTATCCTGTCATCCTAAAATCTCGATTTTACGGAGAAGACATAGTTACCAAAACTCTTTTTGACCGCGAATCGACACACCTAAGTCAAAGTTCTAAGAAGAATTCTTTTTATTTTTTCTTGACCGACTCCCATTCCTTTCGGGCTTTTTCAATCCAACCGGGGATATCCTTCTCCCATAAAACTTGAACGTCGCGATCGTAGTTGAGATAAAGTTTTCCGTCGACGATCTTCCATTGTTTCGGATCGATAGAAACCTTTTCTCCGAATGCAACACCGTAAGCGCAGTAACCGCCGAACTGCGGCGCGAACCGCTCGGGATGTTCTCGAAATAATTTTAGATTCTCCGCCGAAGAAAATCTCCAATCCGCGTCCATCCAGCGAAGCTGGAATTCTTTTTTACCTTCAATCGGTTTTCCTAATGTAAAATAGGCGACCGGATCGTAGCCGTTGATCGCGAGATCCTTCCAAAAAGTTTTGTTGATCGGGGACGCCTCCAGAGAAATTCCTAATAATAAAATCAGGATAAACGGATTTTTTTTCATCGATGCCCTGCCTCGCTTTCAAAATTCGGAAGTCGTTTTAAAATGTTACACCGAACTTCAATAAACCGATTTGGCCTTGCATGCTGAAGTTTTCTCTGAAAACTGATCCTATGGATTGGAATCACTTACTTACCCCGTTTTCAAAAGATTTCTTTTTGGAATTGGGGACTTCCGCCGGGATTTTTATCTTTGTCTTACTTTTCGGCTACGTGATCGGAGATAGAATCGTCCCCAGACTCTCGGGGATTCTTTTTCAAAATAAAATTCAGAGTTCACATCCTCTCTACAAAGCGGGAAGAAGAATCGTTCGGCTTCTTTTTTTCCTGCTCGCGTCCTATCTTTTTCTGCGCTTTCTAAAACTTTCGGAGAACGTCGGCGATTTTCTATTTTTGTCCTTTAGGATCGCCGCAATCATACTGCTCACATTCTCTTTGGTGCGTTTGTTCTCCGCGGTTTTTGAAACCTATTCGGAAATGACGGAAGGACTTCTTTCATCTGCCTCGATCATAAGCAACGTGATACGAATCACGTTATTCGCCATTGGGGTTCTTCTGATTCTTCAATCCCTCGGAATTTCCGTCGCGCCGATCCTGGGAGCGCTCGGAGTCGGAGGTCTTGCGGTAGCATTGGGTTTGCAGCCGACCTTATCGAATCTGTTTTCCGGTTTGAGTATCCTTATGGGAAAACAACTCAAAAAAGGAGACTACGTTCGTTTACAAGGAGACGGCTTGGAAGGTTACGTGCAGGATATCACGTGGAGATCCACGACGATCCGAAGATTCAACAACAGCACTATCATTGTCCCCAATTCGGTGATGTCTTCTTCCGTATTTACCAACTTCGACCTTCCTTCCAAAGAATTATCGATCACGATCGAATCGGGCGTTGCATATCGAAGCGATTTGGAAAAGGTGGAATCGATCGCGGTAGAAACCGCCAAAGAAGTGTTGAAACAATTTTATAAAACCGGAACCGATAAGGAAGTCTCTTTCACCTATCAACGATTTGGCGAGAATTCGATCGATTTTAAAATAACGCTTCCTTCTTTTGAATTTACGGATCAGTTCACCATCAAACACGAATATATAAAACGGATCCATTCCCGATTTCAAAAAGAAGGGATCGAACTCCGATTTCAGACTAAAAAGGAAATTTAACCCGAACCTGACGAAAGAATTCGGATTCCATTGTCAATCGAAACTCTTTCGGATCATTTGGATCGAAAAAAATAAAATAAGGTTTTGGGACGCGCTGTAAATTTTTCCGCACCGATTCAACGAAATGCCCGACTCGATTTTTAAAAAAGCGTTCTTTTATTGGAATGTCCTAAGCATCGACATCGTTTTAGGGGCTCTCGCGTCCGCTTACTTCGCATCGACAATTTTGGAAACTACGATGCGAACGGCGTTTTGGCTGATTCTACCGGCGGCTGTTTGGGTAATCTACACCGCCGATCACCTTTTTGACGGATGGAAACTCGGAGAAAAAAGCGTAAACGAAAGACATAAATTTCATTATAATAATATAATATTCTTAAGTATCACGACCGGTCTCATTTCGATCCTGTGTTTCACACTGTCGATCTTATTTTTAAGGGACTGGATCGTAACCGCGGGATTGATTCTCGGGATCTTCGTCTTTTTCCACGTAGTTCTTTCCTATCTGCGGTTAAATTTTTTCTGGAAAGAATGTTCCGTATCGATTCTCTATTCGGCGGGAATCTGGTTTGGTCCGATTCTTCTAGCGTCGAAACCAAAAATCGAAATCGTGATCCCTTTTTGCCTTTTTCTTCTCACCGCCCTCTGCAACTCGTTTATGAATTCTTATATGGAAAGAGAACTCGATCAAAAAGAAAACGTAACGTCCATCCTAAGACAGATTTCGCCGCGGGCCCTCAAACGGTCGGTCTATCTCCTTGCGTTTTTGGGTTTGAGTCTGAACCTTATTTGGATCGAAAAAAATCCGAAGTTCATTCCGGAATTCTTATATTATTGTTTCGGATATTCGATTCCGGCATGGATCGTTTATCGCGAGAATTTTTTTCAAAAAAATCAATTCTATAGAATTTTAGGAGAAGGCTACTTCATCCTTTCCTTATTTCCGGTCATCGTTCGGAAATGGGTTCTTCCATTCTGACCGCGCTCGCGGGAGGAATTCTTAAAATCCATCTTAGAATCTCGTAAAACTTGATATATCTTAGAATCGGATTCAACCAACCGGTCGTAATACAGAAATAAGTGTCGTACGGCGCCGTATGATGAATCTTGTGATGTTCAGGACCGAGAATCATTTTATATTTTTGTAATATTCTTACGACGGCGGCGGGAGAATCCTGATGAGCCCATTTGTGGATCTGATTGGTCGCAAAAATTCCCCAAAGAAGAAAAAACCAGAACAACGCAAAGAGCGAACTTACAGTCCCGGCCGATTCCCAGAAAAAAACGTAATAGATCAAGATCGGAAGCGATACGAGACAATTGTTCCCGTTGGTTTCTATAAAATCGTGTCTTGTGATTCCCTTCGGATCCACGTGATGATCGCGAAAAGGAAAGATAAAACCCGGACCCAAGATCGGAGTCTTTTCGGATCCGATACTATCCCCTAAAAAATGAACCAAACCGGAAACAAAATCGGCGCCGATCCATGACGTCAAAATTACGAGAGGCAGAGTCCAGAACAACCAAACGTGTTCCTTGAAGTCAGAGGAAAACAAAAGTGCAAGTTGATAACCGAGAAAGATCGAAAGAAATATAAAAGATAGAAGTCCAAGAATTTCAAATATTCTATGAACGCTGAGATCTGGTTTTGAAATCGGGTTTAATTCTGTATTCATATCGTTCCTAAGAGTATTCTTATCATACTTATCGATTCAAGCGAGATTTTTTTAGCCGTGAAATTACGGGATCTTAAAAAAATGAAACTTTACAGAACGAGAGATCGTTCGATTCTTCATCCAAAAGAATCATGAGTCCTCTTTCGTTTAACACTCCCGGTCTTCTCTTTCCCGCGATCTCGCTTCTGATGCTCGCTTATACGAATCGGTTTTTGGGATTAGCAACTCTCGCAAGACAATTGATCGCAAAGTTTCAGGAAAAAAAAGATCCCGATCTTCTTTCGCAAATTAGAAACCTTCGTTTTCGTCTCTCGCTCATTCGTCACACGCAGAGTATGGGGATTCTGAGTCTTATTTCCTGCACTTCCTGTCTTACCGTTTTAGCGTTTGATCTTCAGGAAACCGCTTGGTTTCTTTTCGGAACGGCTCTTTTGTTTCTCGTAGCTTCGCTTTGCATCTGTTTGGTGGAGATTCATCTTTCAGTCAGAGCCTTGGATATAGAAATCCACACTCTCGATAAAACGGATTGAAGAATTAGGTTTCTCTTTAGACGAAGATCCTCTTTCAAACCGGAATCGCGTCTTTTCATTCTAAAATTCCGTTTCGTATAAGAAGAATTCTTGAATCGAATCGCTTTACCCTAAAAGATCGCCTTTTATAAGGAAATTTTAATGCGAAGATCGGAATCGAATCTTCGTTCGGAGACAAAGAGGGATTCAATGAGCGAGACGTTTTACAAAGACAAAGTTGTGTGGATCACGGGGGCTTCTTCGGGAATCGGAGAAGAACTCGTCAAAGAAGCCGCGAAACGCGGAGCAAAGATCGTCCTTTCCGCGAGAAGACTCAAAGAACTCGAAAGAGTCAAAAAAGAATGCGGACTTACTAAAACGAACAGCCTTGTTCTTCCCTTAGATTTAGAAGATTATAAAAAACTAAAGAACGTTCCTAAAAAAGCGATCGACCAATTTGGAAGGATCGACGTTCTGATCAACAACGGCGGAATCAGTCAACGTTCCTTTACTTATGAAACTTCGATCGAAACCTATGAAAAACTCATGGATGTAAATTACTTCGGGAACATCGCGCTTTCTCTCGCGGTCCTTCCGTTTATGAGAAAACAGAAATCGGGAACGATCTCCTCCATCTCCAGCGTAGCAGGTCTTTTCGGAGTTCCTCTTCGAAGCGGATACAGCGCGAGCAAGGCGGCCCTCACCGGTTTTTACGAAGCGCTTCGCGCGGAAAACGGGAAAGAAGGCGTAAAAGTCACTCTCGTTTATCCCGGATTTATAAAGACGCAGATATCGAACAACGCGCTCAAGGGCGACGGCACCAAACAAGGAAAAATGGACTCCGTGATAAACCAAGGTATAGCGGCAGACGTGTGTGCGAAAAAAATCCTGGACGCGATCGCCGATGAAAAGAACGAAATCATCATCGCGGGCTTTCGCGAAAACTTCGCGGCGTTCTTACACAAATTTTTGCCCGGAATTTTTGCGAAGTCGATCGCAAACGCAAAAGTTACCTGAGAATTTCTTCCGAGGAAACATGAAACGAATTTTCAGTATATCCGTTTTGATTCTTCTTTTCGGCTTCGCGTATCTGATTTGGAATCCGATGCCGGTACTAAAGTTCGTCCTAAAAAACACGAACGTGATGAATCTGATCCGAAAGGATTCTCCGCTTCCGACAAAGGAAATAACGGAGCGTCACTCCGTGGAAATCGTCGAAGTCGAAGGTGCGAAAGGGATTTGGCTGGATAAGAAGAATTCCGCAAACGGAGTTCTCATTTATCTTCACGGGGGAGCTTATATCAAAGGACCTTTTGCGGCTCAGTGGAAATATGTTTCCAGAATGATTCAAAAGACTTCGACGGCTGCGTTTGTCGTGGATTACGGTATGCCTCCGAATTCTCCTTTTCCGAAAGGATTGAACGGAGTTGTAAGTTTGATCGAAACTCTGCAGGATCGCAAGTCGCTTCCCAATCGTTGGTTCTTGTTAGGCGACAGCGCAGGCGGAGGCCTTGCGGTCGCCGTCGCTTATCAATTGAGAGAGAGGCGGAGAACTCTTCCGAGAGGTTTGATTCTCATGTCGCCTTGGTTGGATCTTAGTATGGAGAATCCGGATTCGCTTCTGACGGCGAAAGACGATCCGATGTTGACGAAAGAATTCTTAATCCAATCCGCGAAGGAGTACGCTCCGGGCAAAGACCTCAAAGATCCTCTTCTTTCTCCCGTTTACGGAAACGTGAAGGGCCTTCCACCGATTCTTCTTCAGATCGGAACCTCGGAAATATTCTTGGCGGACAATCGCAAGTTTTACGAAAGTTGTAAGAACAACGGAGTTGAAATTCAATACGAGGAATATCCGGAAGCATTTCACGTTTTTATGATGCTCAATGTCCTGAAGGAAGCGAGAAAAGCCGTTCGCTCCCAGATCGATTTTATTGAAAAAACCAAATCGAATCCTTTGTGAAAGCGGAACGTTTTCAAAGAAGAATTCGATTCTCAGGATAGAAATTCTAAAATACAAACGATGGAAGACCCATGGCAAAAAACTATGTTCGGTTTAGCAAAAAGAATCGGATCCAATGGGGATCGATCTCAAACGAAAAGATACAATCCTTGGAATGCGGAGATCTTAGCACCGCGGAATTTTTGGAATTCGTAAAGAAGAAGAAAAAATTCTCCCCTAAAAAAACGGTTTCGATCTCGGAAGTCGAAATTCTTTCTCCTATCACCGCTCCGTGTCAGATCCTCTGTCAAGGAGCGAACTACCGTCAACATCTGATCGAATCCGGACTCGATCCGGACGATAAGAATTACAATCTATTCTTCACTAAGTCGGACGCTTCGCTTTCCTCTCCGATCGGCGAAATCGTCCGCCCTTCCCACGTGAAACTTTTGGACTACGAGATCGAACTGGGGATCGTGTTCGGAAAAGGATTCGATTCTTCTTTGGATCCGAGATCCGAAAATTTAGAAGATTACGTAGCCGCTTTTTTTATGGCGAACGACGTCTCTGCGAGAGACGTTCAACTTCCGCAGCTTCAATGGTATAAAGGGAAATCGTATAGAACTTTTTTTCCGGCCGGGCCTTATCTTTCCGTTTTGGATCCGGGAGACTTTGCGTTATACGAAACGTTGGAGTTGAGTTTATCGGTGAACGGAGAGGTCAGACAAAAGGACAAGGCTTCCAATCTCGTCTTCAAACCCTTGGAAACCATTTTAGAACTATCAAAGTTTAGTAATATTCTTCCGGGCGACGTGCTCCTCACCGGAACTCCTTCGGGTTGCGCCCTCCGAGCGCCGGGAAAGTTGGTGCAGGCTCTCGGCGGATTTCTTTCGGAAAAGAAAAAGTGGGAACTCTTCGTCAAAGCCCAGAAAAAAAGAAGACAGTATCTCAAAGAGGCAGACGTCGTCCGCTCCACGATCCGAACCGCGGACGGAAGAATCGATTTGGGAGAACAGAACTTGCGCGTGGTTTCGGAAGAACATTAGACGAAATCCATTTAGGACCGACCGCACGGAACTTTTAATCCGGAAAGGTCCATCCGTTTTTGATCCGGATTTGTTTGTCGGAACAAGTTGTCGCGGATTTTCATGGGAAAGAAGGAGTTCCCGCAGACTTCTCTTTCAAATCAGCTCCCCCGAAAACGAAAGCACGTGAGAGTTCCCACGTTTTTTGTCTCGAACGAAAGAACCTCCGACCTCCACAACCCGCAAGCGACACGGAGTAGCCCGGCGCTTTCCTTTCTACGGTTCGTTCATCGGTTATGCCAAGCTCGCGACGCGAGGTAAGTGCGGGAACTCCCTCGAAATTTCGGTTTCAGGCTGGATCACAAGCGGATCGGCCCTTCTGCGTTTCGAGAGAATTCGGAGATCCGACCCGTTTGGATAGCAGGTCGGATTGTGAGCGAAGTTGCTCAAGGTGCGCTGTAGATCTCCGCGCCTTTTTCCAAAAATTCCTTCGACTTCTCCATCATTCCCGCCTCTACCGCATCGGATTCTTTCATTCCCTTTTCTTCCGCAAACTTTCTGAGCTCTTGGGTTAGGTTCATGGAACAAAAATGAGGACCGCACATGGAACAAAAGTGCGCGGTTTTCATACGATCCTGAGGAAGCGTTTCGTCGTGAAAGGATTGCGCCGTTTCCGGATCCAAAGAAAGGGCAAACTGATCTTCCCAACGGAATTCGAAACGAGCCTTGCTCAAAAGATTGTCCCTTTCGATGGCGCCCGGATGACCCTTCGCCAAATCCGCCGCATGAGCCGCGATCTTATACGCGATCACTCCCTGTTTTACGTCTTCCTTATCGGGAAGTCCTAAGTGTTCCTTCGGAGTCACATAACAAAGCATAGCCGTTCCATACCAGCCGATCATCGCTGCGCCGATCGCGGAAGTGATATGATCGTAACCGGGAGCGATATCCGTGACAAGAGGGCCTAACGTGTAAAAGGGAGCTTCCTGACAGAGTTTCATCTGAAGATCCACGTTCTCCTTGATGAGATGCATCGGAACGTGACCCGGACCTTCGATCATAACTTGAATGTCTTCCGCCCAGGCCCTTTTCGTCAATTCGCCTAGGGTTTCCAATTCTCCGAACTGGGCTTTGTCGTTCGCATCCGCGATCGAACCTGGACGAAGTCCGTCTCCCAAGGAGAAAGAAACTCCGTATTTTTTCATCACTCCGAGGATCTCGTCGAAGTGAGTATATAAAAAATTCTCCTTATGATGAGCGAGGCACCACTTCGCGAGGATGGATCCTCCTCTCGAAACGATTCCCGTCACACGATTCGCGGTCCAAGGAATATAACGCAGAAGAACTCCCGCGTGAATCGTAAAATAATCCACGCCCTGTTCGGCTTGTTCTTCGAGGGTTTCTAAGAAAACTTGAATATTCAAATTCTCTGCTTTACCTTTCACCTTTTCAAGAGCCTGATAGATCGGAACCGTCCCGATCGGAACCGGAGAATTCCGGATGATCCATTCTCTCGTCTCATGAATATTCTTTCCGGTGGAAAGATCCATCACAGTATCGGCTCCCCATTTCACGGACCAGTGGAGTTTTTCCACTTCTTCTTCGATCGAAGAACCTAAAGCCGAATTTCCGATGTTCGCGTTGATCTTCACCAAAAAATTCCTGCCGATGATCATAGGTTCGAGCTCGGGATGATTCCGGTTGGAAGGAAGAATGGCGCGACCGGACGCGATTTCGGAGCGAACAAATTCTTCGGACATATTCTCTCTAATGGCCACATAACGCATCTCTTCGGTGACGATGCCGTTTTTAGCGTAATACATCTGCGAATGATTCGTATCTCCGCGGTCCAGACGTTTCCCGACCCATTCTTTTCGAAGTTTGGGAATCCCATTCTTATAATCCGAGGGAAGTTTTCCGGAAAGAGCGCCTTCCGTGTGGTAACATTGATACTTCGTCCCGTCGGTGAGCTGAATCGATTTCAGAGGGACTTGAAATTCTTGAGTTGGTTCCATACATTCTCCTGACCGCAGGTTGGAAGAGGGAACCTAAAAAAGAGGACGTGAAAAAACAAGAGGTTATAAAAAAGAATCCGACTTCGTCTCCGCAAAACGGTTGTTAAACGCTGTGCTTAAAAGTAAGAATCTTTTGTATGATCCGTTTTCCTACGCAGGCTTTATCCTGATCAGGTTCCGGGGACTCTCTCAGAGGCAAACATGCCCCACCCCCAACGGTTTCAAGATTAGAATCCCGTACAAGGACAAGATGACAAGGACAAAAAAGGGCCGAACTCACCGGTTTTCTTCCGTTTTGCTAAAATCCAACCCCGATCGAAATGGGGATCCGCGGCCAAGGATCCAAAAACTCCATTTCAAAAAGAATCGAATTGTTCCGAACGTCAAAACGCCTTCTTTCCCAACCTCGAAAAGAATCTAAGAATTGTTAAGCGAAGTCCTTTTTCTTTTTACAAATCGAGACGGAGAATTCCGCCTAACGTCTCCGACTTTCCGCGTAAGACGAAGTTCGCACTTCGAGTCCGGCTCCGAAATGATCCTCTAAGGATTCCAAGATTTTATACAAAAGGAAAACGGATCTTCCTTGAGAAATAGATTCTGATTGGAATGTTCGTTCTAGTCGGAGTTCTTTTAAAAAAATCTTAAAATAGAGCCGGAAATTTTTACCTAAATCTCCGGTTCTATATGATGATTTTCTAAAACTTTCCGTCGAATGGGCCGATTCTTTCCGGATCTCGTGTTGAAAATCCTTCGCGTCACTCTCGCTTTTCAAAATTCATTTTCGAAATCAACGCTTGTTCTCTCGCGATGACGCATCCATAACGTTTGTTATATTATGATGAAAAATTTTTTTCCGCACTTTCGGAATTTTGGGAACTTTTCAATCTTTTGCCGAAATCCTGTTTGACACTAATCCGCGAACTTCTAAAGTTTCACCCTGTGTCCGGGATTCAGGAAATATACATAACCTCCGGAAACACATCAAATCAAATTGAATCGTGAGTAAGGAGTTATCAATGGTTCGTAACATGAGTAAGGTGTTGCTTGTCCTCGCCCTTTTTTCCTCGGCGGCAAGCCTAAGCGCAAAATCATACGGTATTGTAGGATTTGGATTACAGTTAGACCTGGGGCAATTAGGTGGAACAATCACTAAGGACGGTTTGGACGCAGCGACTTATTACGGTCCTGTTAGATCTTCCAATACCTGTACTGTAGGAACTGACGCAGGTTGCGTTCAAGATCCTTCTAAGGCTGCCGGAACAGGAAATTATATCGGTGTTGCACCAAGACGTGCGATCCCTGCTGAAAACAGATTGATCACTTTGGAAAGAACTTCCGGCGGTCTTATCAACGCAGCAACTACAAAAGGAGCCATGGTCGGTGGTAACTTGATGGTTGGATACGAGTCTGACTTTGCGAAATATTTTTTCTGGAGAGTTGCCGCTGAGTACACTCAAAAGATTTCCGGTGGTATTACAAAAGCGGATATCGCTGGTTATAACATCGTAGACATCACTTGGGGATTTAGCTCGATCGTGATTCCCGCAACCGTAGGTATCAAAATCAATGTTACTGAAGATGCAGCGGTTTATATGGGAGCCGGTTTGAACTACTTCAACGGCGGATGGTCTTTGAACGGGATGAACAACATCAAAGGCGGTTACGATCTTCTTACCGCAGCGGGACTGACTTCCATCGCAAACTTATTGAGCGACGGAACAGATCCAGTAACCACTCGTGAGCACACTCGATTTAGAGCTTCCGGAATCGCTCCGAACTTCTTGATCGGAACTCAAGCAAGAGTAACCGACAAAGGTCACGTATTTATCGAACTCGAAACGATTATGTCTGCGGCTTATTCCGTCGGTAAGACTCAGTCCGTGGGTGGAGCTTCTAACCTTTCCCCATATCCTGCGTATCCTATCGTTGTGGGCGGTCAGGTCTACAGATTCGGTTACAAACACGAACTCTAAGATCTACTTCAAAGATCTTTCTTGAAAAGAGGCTCTCCTGAAACGGAGGGCCTTTTTTTTATACCATTCGATCTAAAAAACTCTTTAAGAATCTTGACAGGAGTTGCTTTCGAATTAGCGTCCTAATTTTTATAAGCTAAAAAGTTTTCACATTTGTAAATGATTCTGCGCAAAACCTTGATCTCCCCGTTTTCTCTCTTTCAGAAATATTTCCTATTTCTATTCTTGATCTTTTTTCATTCCAACATAAGCGCTAAATCCTACTTCGTAACTGGCCTCGGTCTTCAATTTGATTTGGGAAATATGGGAGAGATCATCACAAAAGACGGAATCAATTCGGGTCAGTATTTCCCAGTCCAATCCTCAAATCCTTGCAACCCGGGAACGGCCGGATGTAATCCGAACGGAACCACCGGCGGCCTGGCGCTTCGAAGATTAGTAGTTCCCGAGAATCGATTGATTACGATCGAAAGGACTACGGGAGGAGTCTTTCAGGCCGATAGCACGCAAGGCGCGATGGTCGGAGGAAATATTATGGCCGGCTTCGAGAAAGATTTCGGCAAATATTTCTTTTGGAGAATCTCCGGAAACTATACTCAGAAGATCGCAGGCGGAGTCACAAAGGCCAGTTTTTTGGGTTATCGTTTTATTGACGCCAATTGGAATTTCCAATCCGTCATCATTCCCGCGACGATCGGAATCAAAATCCAAGTCTCGGAGGATGCAGCAATTTATATGGGCGCCGGTTTCAACTACTTTACGGGAGGATGGGGGCTTAGAGGAAGAAACGATTCGAAAAGTGTCGCCGACACTCTCGATATTCTTTCCGTAAGCGTTCCGCAATTGTCTTTGGTGAGAGATCTTTTGCGGGACGGTCCGGATCCGACTGCAGTGAGGGAAAACACTCAGTTTAGAATTTCCGGATTCTCCCCTCATTGGCTGTTCGGAACTCAGGCAAGAATCACCGACAAAGGACATATCTTTTTAGAAGTCGAAACGGTCTTCGCTTCCAAGTATGATTCCACTACGAGCAAATCCCTGGGAACGATCTTGAATCTTTCTCCGACCCCGGCTTTTCCAATTCAGTTAGGCGGGCAGGTTTTTCGAGCCGGCTACAAACACGAACTCTGAAATCAAAAGAACCGAATTTTAAAAGAAATCGATCGTTTCGAAAAACGCTTCTTTTAAGGAATTCCCGCGTTTTTGAGGGAGAGATTTAGGGGCGCCATTCTCCATCGATCCATTTCTTGAAACTCAAGGTCTGTCGGTCAGTAGAAACTACGACAATCCACCGTGAAAACCGCGCTCCCCGCCCTGCGTAGCGACGCGCTGAGTTTCTTGGGCTGGAGGGGTGATGAGCGAATCACTGAGTTTCGGCGGCGAAAAAAAAGGGAGACTTTCCTCCATCAGAAAATTCTAATCATGGCAAACACGAAATTCCTCGTCGGAACTACGACAATACGAATGTTCGAGCCGATTCTTCTTTCATGTTTCTCAACCGGTCAGCCAGGATAGAAAAAGAAAACGGAAGATCCGATTCTTAGGAAACGAAAACTTCCGCGTTCTTTCTAGGTTCTCGAGAAAACGGACTTAAAAAAGCCCGCGTCTAAAACTTCAAGGAGCCATTTCGTAAGCGTCTTTGTAAGAATAAACTTTGGCGCAAACTCTCAAGAAAAGTTCCTCGTCTTCCACTGGCTTATGAATCATCTCGAGACATTTCGCCATTTGTTCCGCGGTACTGCTTCTTTTTGAATAGAGCTGAAGAGCGTATTTTGAAAAATCGCGAATCATAAAATCGAAAATCTGACTCAAAAGATCGTCCTCCACTTTTTCTATCGCGGAGTTCTCGATCAGAAGTTGTCCATAAGCGACTAACGTAAACAATTCTCCCAAGATCAACATGAAGTCGAGATCCTTGGATTGTTTTCCGTCCGGAGGCGTTTTTTCCAGGAATTCCTTGAGAGTCGCGATCTGTTTTCTAAAAATTTTCACGTTAGGCAGATTCACGCTCGCATACACCGCGTTGTAGTCGTGAAAGGAAATTTTTTCGAAACCTTTCGTAGTCGCGCCCTGGTTAAAAAGGAAATCGTCGTTTTTAAAATCGTTCACTTTCGGAATCACCGGAAGGGAAGAATTCGGCTCGAAGAAATAATTGTGCATGAACTTTATGATCAAGGCCATGTTGACGTGCGCGGTTCCTTCCAGCTTCGGAAGTCCACGGATGTCTTTCGCGGCCATTTCAAAATACATGTTCTTCTCGAAACCTTTTGCGGCGATCACGTCCCAAAGAAGATTGATGACTTCTTCTCCCTGCATCGTGACTTTCATCTTCACCATCGGATTGAAGAGAAGATAACGTCTATCGGAAGCGGAAGCCGATCTCATGTAGTCCTTCGCTCTGGAAGCGAAAAGTTTCATGGAAAACAATCTGCAATAAGCGTCGACGAACATCTGCTTGATCTGGGGGAAGTCGGTCACGTAACGATTGAATAATTTTCTCTTCGACGCGTGATTGATCGCTTCGTAAAAGGAATGGGTACAGATTCCGATGGAAGCCCAACCCAGATTGTATTTACAGATTGCGATCGTGCTCAAAGAAGCGTCCCAAGCGTCGCGATCCTTGGAAAGAATATCGTTCTCCGAAATCGGATAGTCGTGAAGCGCGTATTCTCCGACGTAACTTTGGGAGTTCACGACGTTCTGAATGAGCTCGTAATTCTTATGTTGGGAATTGACCGCAAAAAATACGTAGTTCCCCGTTTCTTTCATCTTTCCGAATGTGGAAACGATCGCGGCCTTATTCGAGTTGCCGATGTAGTATTTGTCTCCGTTTGCGACGTAGGAACCTTCCCCTCTCTTCTCGAGAATCATATCGCTCGAGATCAAGTCGGCTCCGTGTTCCTTTTCGGAAAGACCGAAGGCGAAGATCTCGCCTTCTTTGAGAAGTTTTGCGGTCTTGTGTTTGATCTCTTCATTCTTACTGATCCAAATCGGACCGAGCCCCAACATCGTAACCTGCCAAGTGTACCAATAACAGAGTCCGTAAAAACCGGTGACTTCGTTGAAGTCGCAAATCCGAGTCGTATCCCAACGTGAGTCGGAATCTCCGTAACCGGCGGGGGTCATCAAGGTCGCGAAGGCCTTCGCTTCTTTTTGAAATTCGAGAAAGTCTCCGTACCAAGTCTGGTGACGATCGTCTTCCTTTAACTTGTTCTTTCCCTTTTTTTCAAAGAACTCAATGGTACGTTTCATGATGTTTCTGGATTTTTCATCCAGATGAGCAAATTCTGATTTTTTAGGGTTCAGTAATTCCATATTCAAATCTCTTTTACGTTTTCCTTCGGATGATTCAAACACTCGGAATCGCTTTGCAAAAGGAAAATTCTCCGAAAGAAGTCCAAATAAAAACGGTGTTCGATAATTCCGATCATCATCACTTATCTCGATTGTCTTCTCATAGATTCTTTAGAACCTTACAAAGAATTCATTCCATAAACCCGATGTTTGAAAAGCCAATCGTATAAGAAAGAAATCTCCTCACAAGTTTAATTTACAGCGCGTCCCAAAACCTTATTTTATTTTGTCGGAAAGATCAAGCTGCAAGGTTCTGTCCCAGTTTTGGGACAGGTTCTTATCATAGAATTCGCCCTTTCCGAAACTTCGCGAGTTCTATGGCGAATCCCGTTTGTTATCGAAAAGGATGGAATTCTATTCAAAGAGCGGAACAAAAAGAAGAGCGTTTGAAAACAGGCCCTCGACCGAATCGATCCGGAAAAATCAATACTACATTCCAATAAAAGAATATTCTATTTTTATAATTTATAGCAAGGGCACGAATTTGACGCCTCCCTTGATTTCCAGGGACCAATCGTCTAACGTTCTTCTTGCGATCAAAAGGACTTGTTCTTTTTTTCCGCTCGGGAACACGAAAACTCCTCCCGGAACCAGAGAACGAAAATAAGGACTTTCTTTGCTCGGGAGTTCGGAAAGCGAAGCGCAAGAGATCATCTTTTCAAAAAAAAGCCCGGGCTTCAGAACTTCCGGACCGCTCCCGGAAACAAAACGATGTTTTTTCGTACATCCGTGCTTCCAGCGCTCCAGATTTTGAATCGCAGTGTCATGAAGAGATTCAAAAAATTCTACGGAGTAGATTCGGGCGCCGAGAAAATCAAGAACCGCGCTTTGATAACCGGAACCGGTTCCGATTTCAAAAACCCGATCTCCTTTTCGGATCTCGAGAAGCGAGGACATCCAGGCCACCATAAACGGTTGAGAGATCGTTTGGTTGCATCCGATGGGAAGCGGTTTGTCTTCGTAGGCTTGGGAAGAATAGGAGGAAGGAACAAAACATTCTCTCGGAATCGAAAGCATCGCGGAAAGAACGTTATGATCTCTGATTCCTCTCGAGACGATTTGTGATTTCACCATCCGTTCGCGTTCGACGCGCCGAAAAAGTGGGTCGCAGATTTCGGACGAGGAAGACATTATCTTTCTCCGAAAGAACCCGAAGAGAAGAGGCAGTTTCCGATCTTTTTCGTTGACAGTGAGGCCTGTTTTTCTATGCTGTCCATGAGTTCGGCCTTGTAGCTCAGTCGGTAGAGCAGAGGACTGAAAATCCTTGTGTCGGGAGTTCGATTCTCTCCGAGGCCAGAACTCACTTCTACTCTACTTCGCCGCCTTTCTTTCTTCTCCCAATTTCCAGAGTTCGGAAAAAACGAGTTCGTCTATCACCTTACAGAGTTCCGGTTTGTATAATTTTTTGACGGGCGGTTTCGGGTAGATATGAATTTCGTCCGTGTTCGGGATATAAGTCATCATCTTAAGAATCTGATCTTCCCCTTCCACTTCGTACATCGTATAAGACATTCCTTTTGCGGGAATGATCTGTTCTGTTTCTAAATATTTCATTCTACTCTGGTCCTTTTGTTCCAAGGGCTCGGCTCGAGCGTAAGGATTGTTTTTCCGTGGATCTTTCTTCTAGGCTAATCAGATTCAACGTATTTGTAAAGTAAAAGAAGAATGGAAAACGGAACTTTACCGTCTTTTACGAGAATCCGCGATCCGCTCCAAGAATGATTTCAATGCAGAGAAACTTCTCTTTCATTTTTTAAAAAAGATAAGAATCGCTTTGAAAGAATCGTTTCCATCTTGCCCGAACAAAAGATCCTCTCAAAGTGGGAACTCCCCTTTTGCAAAAATCATGAACTTAGAATTCTCACTCATTCTGATTCGAGGGCTTCCCGGAGCCGGAAAAAGCGCTTTGGCAAAACTCTTATCCGAGAATGGAAAGTATCCGGTCTTTTCCGTGGACGATTATTTCACAGACCCGGAAACAAAAGAATATCGCTTTCGTTACGCCGAAAATCATCTCGCTTATAAAAGTTGCGAAGAGAGAACCCAAAAGGCGATGGAGGAAAGATCGACGAAGATATTCGTGGATAATACGTTTACCCTTTCCTGGGAAATGGAACCTTATTTCAAAATGGCTTCGAAATGGAATTATACCGTTTACGTTTTCACCGTGGAAAACTACCACAACGGCAAAAACATTCATTCGATCGAAGAAGAACAACTCCTCAAGATGGCTTCCAAATACAAGGTGCGTCTGCTGTCTTCCGATTTGATGGAATGAACGGTTTCTTCTTTAAAGAAGGAAAGAATTTTTTTCAAAAGCCTTTCTCTCAATCCATTCTCATTCTCATTTGTTCCGTCAAAAAAAATCACCGAAAAACAATTTCAAACGGACCTGAAGTCCTTTCGAGATAGAATTTCGGAAAGAATCCGATCCTAATTCGAAAATTTCAAAACGTTCGTTAAATCGGAAGTCCCGTCCTCAAAAAATTGAATCCAAAAACGAATCCGGTTTATGTTCCATTTTTACACAGAGACACAACACTTAAGCAATAAATTCTTTCACTGCCTCGGAAAAAGTTTTTACAAAGAATTTTAAGAGCCTTCTTTTTCAAGACATATTCATTCACTCGCACAAACGTTGTCCGAAACGGAATGAAACTCGGAAGGAATCCCGACTCGCAGACATTTTGAACCGTTGGAATCCGTTTCGAAAATAATTCTTCTTACTTATCCGTCGATAAAATGATAATTTTCCGACTATCAAAATATCGGATCTATAATTCAGAAATTACTTCTGGAAATTTTATATTTACTAATCCGCTGCTTCGTTCTATTTTATGCAGGCTATATTTCGAAAGAGAGAACGAGTCACATGTTGGAATCAATGAACGGAACAAAATCTAAAAATAGAGAATTGGATGTGCTCCATTCTCCGGATCAGAGAAAACACATTATCGAAAAGCATTTATTGAATCAGACGCTAATTATAAAAGGCGACGAAGACGGTTCCACCGTAACCATTAAGAAATTTATTCCGGAAGGAGAAATACTTCTCGTCGAGTTAAACGGGGATCTTGATCTTGCTTCTAAAAACGAGATGATCTTGTATAGAATTCTTGCGAAGTACGTGCAGCTGGAATGTTTTTTTCAACAGAGCATCAACGAAAAAATGGCGGAACTTTCCGTAAGCCAGATCTCCATCGCAAAATCGAACCGCGCCTTTCCAAGATATCCAGTCGCGGAAGACTCGGCGCATATCACCAATATCAATTCTTCCAAAACGGTAATCGACGCTTCTCTCTTTAACATTCCCACTCTGGTCAAGGTAAGTTTCGAGGATTATAAGACAAAATTAAAAACCTTCGATTTTGGAATCGTAGAAGTCGACGTCTTCAAACCGGATCTGGATGAAAAATTCGACTTGGTCAAAAGATCAAAAAAATACATTCACATAGAGAACACTTCGGACGAATCTTCTTTTACTTCAAAAAACGAAAATCAAGTCGACGTGGAAGATCAAATCAACCAAGAAATTTCGGCTATGATCCGCAAATACAAGGATGAAAAAATTCTTTCGGAGATCATCTACCCGATCATTTACGTCAATCATTCCAGACAATCGATTCCCCTCGGTTATATTTGGATTCGGAGCAAGGAGAAAACGCTTACTTCGGATACGATCGATAAGTTATCGGAGCTCGCCAAGGAAATGGTGGCAAGAATCAAAGAATCAAACACGGTGATGACCACGGAAAAATTTCCGATCATGGACATATCCAACAACGGAGTTTGTGTTAAGATCACGAACGCTCATTTGATTCAAACCCTCCCGAAACATACCGGATTTGTTTTCGATATCTATATTCGGATGCAGGGATATTTTAAAGTTTTCGGCGCGGTCCGCTGGATGTCCTACGATTCCGCGGGCAACTTGATTCTCGGTTTGGAATTGGTGGCTAAATCCTCTTTTCCCGGAGAAAGAGAAAAATTTCATAAGAATGTGGAATTGATCGGTCAGGGAAAATTTACAGGGATGAAAGCGAGCAGCGCAGTCTGATTCTTCCTAACGTAATTTTCACGGCGTTTATAAAATTCTCAATTCTCGAATACATTCAGTTTATTGAATGTATCCCAGAATTCTTTTTAATATTTATTGAAATATCCGGATTGAAGAATCGGATCGCAGATCTTTCCGTTTGCCTGAGGATCGATTTCTAAAAACGTTCCCGCGTTGTACGGCATTCCGTAAATTTTTCCGTTCGGAGCGAGCACCCCGCCCGACCAAGCTCCGCCTCCGGGAGCCGCTCCGAAGTAGGTTACGGTCAAAGTGTTCGGATCGATTTCGACAAACTGAGTCGCGTCAAAAGGAATTCCGTAGATCTTTCCATTCGGAGCGAGTACCCCGCCTGAATACGCTTGCGAGGTTCCGGGCGCGGCTCCGAAAAGTGTAATCGTTCGAGAAACCGGGTCGATCTCCACGAAGGAAGAATATCCGTCCGGCATGTAATAAATCCTTCCATTCGGCGCGAGCACTCCGCCTGCCCACTTCCCGGAAAAGCTGATAAAAAAGGATCCGAAGTTGAGATTCGTTTTTGCGACAGGATCCACTTCCACAAATTGACTGGCCCGGCTCGGAACCGCGTAGATTTTTCCGTTCGGTCCCAACACTCCTCCCGAGTACGCCGGACTTGTGGTAAGCATAGTTCCGAAGGTCGTTTGAGTTCCGGCCACAGGATCCACTTCCGTAAAGAAAGCGCTTGAGGACGGCATTGGATAAAATTTTCCGTTCGGAGCGACGACTGCTCCCGAAAAATCACCGAAGCCGGATGCGGCTCCGTAACCGACCGTTCCAAAGCTCGTCGGATCTACGGAAACATAAATCGTTGTACCGTATGGAATCAGTTCAACATTCCCCGCAGGTGAAAGAACTCCGCCGGCCCACTTGATCGCCCCTAAAAAACCGACTACCACGATGTCAGTGATCGTTTTCGATACCGGATCCAATTCTCTTAAGGCTGAACCTGCGTTCGTGATCGCAAAAATTCTTCCGATCGGCGTGAGAACCCCGCCAAGATACGCAGCCATATCTCCTTCGATTCCGAAAGTGCTAACGGAAGGAGCCCCGACGCTTCCCTTTGCGGCTTGGAGTTGCAACTCGTCTTGAACTCGAGTCCAGTTGTTAGGTTGAATCACTTCGAGACTTGTCTCGGAACAAATATTCTTAGCGGGAATTACGGGCGGTTCCGAAAACGTATCTTTCTCACATCCTGGATTGATTCCCGCGTTACAACGAAAGATCAATAGATTGAGAAAGGTTGCTGAAGACGGATCAGGAGGTTCTTTCACAAAACATCCGCTCAGCAGAATGGATCCGAAGCAGAACAAAAGCGCCGCTTTCAAAAAATTCTTCTTTGAATCCATCCTTCCCGTCATTTCAGTTCAGAGTAAAAGAATGTTTATTGAAGAGTTGAGCTTCTCTGAATTTTTTGGGAGACATTCCCGTCTCCCTCAAAAAAGCCCGATGGAATACGGAATTGGAATTGAACCCGACCGCGTTTCCGACAGAAATCACCGATCGGCTCGGATCGTTGATTAGAATCGTCTTCGCTTCCTCTACGCGGAACTGATTTATGTAATTGTTAAAATTGATTCCTTTATGATCGTTTAAGTACGAAGAAAGCTGATGAACCGATACTCCGAGTTCTTCCGCGACGCTCGGCAACCTGATGTCCTCGTCCAAATAAATCCGTTCTTCCTGAATCAGATAGTTCAATTGTTTCTCGAGTGCGTCGATGTCGATGTCGCCGAGGAGGGATTTTTTTGAACTATTCTTCTGAATATCGGAAGCGGTTTGTTCTCCTAAAAAATCCTGAAAGTAAACGCTCACGTAATAAAAGTAAACGACTTCGATCGTCGTGATGACTCCCGAGAGAAGCACGAGCGTTTTTTTCTCCGTAACGATTCCTACGATCTCAAGAAGAGCGCAAAAGGAAACGGTAACCACCAATCCTCCCAATACTTTCGATTTGAGAGTGGTGAAATCGAAAACTCGGTTTGTAAACATCTTATAAACCGCCACTCCGACGTAAGTCATTACGAACAAATCGGTCAGATAAAGAAACATTCCGAATTCAAATCGGCTCTGCTGATCGTAAAGACTCGCGACGGGGATGGACAAGACCACGGGAGGGACCAAGTTCCAGTAATACTTAGAAGGAAGTTTCGAATACTTCGAGAAAACCATGATCGAAATCAGATATACGAGTATGCCCGCGGTGGAAAGCGCGATCAAGTCGATCTGAAATAGAAACCGTTTCATCCAATTGTATGAAACCGCGTTTATCGTCGTTTCGTCGAAATACTGAAAGATAGCAGTGAGCACGAGAAGAGCAGATAAAAAATAATCAATCTGGTTCTTTGCCCGCAACAAACGACCGAGCCCGATGATCAGAGCAAAAAAAGCTCCGAATCTCGATATATCAATCAGTAATTCTTCCCGTAATAGCCAATCTATCGTGTTTACCATAATCTCAACTTCCAAATTCGAATTTCTTCTTTTTTATAATTCCGGTCTTTTTTCCAAAAAGAGCACCCGCTATTAAAAATTCTTCTTTCTCAATGCGAATGAATCTTTTCGAATCTTTCAACCGTTCAATTGACCAACAAAATATCGCCGCTTATTTTTCACTTAAAAGATTACAGGCATCTTCCCGGTGGACTGAACGACATTTTTTAAAGAATAAACGTCAATCAACGATCCGCGGATTATTAATAACTTATTTCCAGAATTTTCATCCCCCTTTTACGTCCTATCTTTCTTTTCAAACCGGTAAAATTTTCTTTCTAAACTCATTTCGTATTAAAAAAGCTGATTACTTATCCGAACTGCCGATTTATAGAACGCAATGAATTCAAATTTTTCTCAAACCGGACATCTTGTCAGAACCTCATCCGATTTTTTTTGAAACAACGAAAGAATTATTTAAAATAGGAAACAAAAGTTCAATTTCGCTTTGTAGTCTTATGTAGAGCCTGTCCATCAGCTCATTTGAATCCTTTAGAAAAGACGCGGAGTCTTCCAGTATCAAAGAAGGCAAGGACCACTTGGTTATGTATTGTCGAAAGTGATTCTTGAGTTCGTTTCTACGAGACTTTGTAAAGAACTCGAAATCTTCCTCCGACAATATGCCCTCTTGTAAGGAACTTAACAGAATCAAACTCGACTCCGTCATAAGGTGCTCGTTCAATTTTGCGTTTACGGTCGCAAGAATATCCAAGACCTCGCCGACCCGATCTTCGACCGAATCCGTTCTTAAAATTCGAATCAATTCGATGACTAATTTTTTTAAAACTTCGTTTTGTTTTTTATATACTTGAGCCTGCATGCTTGTCTAATTTTACCTCGATCTATCTATATCTAAACCAGATTCTTTTTTTAATCGGTCTTAATCATATTTTGTTTATATTTTCTATTCTTGTCGATTTCGCATTGAGCTGATCGGAATAATCCATCAAAGACTTCGAAATAGAAAGACTGCCGTTTGTGATCTTTGAGATTTTGGAGATTTGAGTTTCCATCCCCGAATTCGCGTTCTTGTGCTGTTTGATGGAATTATAAATTTCGTCGGACTTCTTGTCGATCTGATCGCTGCTATATTTGATTCTTGCCCTTTTTTGGGTTTGAAGTTCGACAAGGTTTACGATCTCTTCGCTGGAGGATTTGAGATTTATTAAGTCTTTTATAATATTCTCATATAACTCTCCGGAACGATTGACGAGCGATCGTCCTAGATCCGCCTCATAGATGCTCTTTTGTATGAGAGATTCGATCGTTTTCATACTCTTATCGGTTTCCTGCGCCAAAGCGCCGACTTCCCTGGCAACGACCGAAAATCCCCGTCCATAAGCCCCAGCTCGCGCGGATTCGATCGCGGCGTTTAACGCGAGCAGGTTGATTCGCTCTGAAATCTGCTTAATCAAGGACGCGATCAACTTCATCTCCTTCGAATTATTCTCGATCTTGGAAACGCTTTCCGCGAGTTGAACGATCGTATTGGATCCGCTTTCTATGTTTTTCTCCATCTCCGAAGCGCCCTTCATGGATTTTTCGACCGCCGAGCCGACGTGATCGATGATCTCGTCGAGTTGTTTGATTTCAACGTTCAAAGAGGAAACCAGGATATAATAAGAATCCGCGTTTCTGTCTATGTTGCTGATCTCTCCCTTGATCGAGTTTGCAAGAGAATGGATTTCCCGTATCCTTTCGTTTTCCTCGCTGATATTGGAATTGAGAACGTGTGAAGTCTCGTTGATGAGATGAGTCAGAGCGGACACTTCCGAAAACCTGCTTTTAATAGCGTCGGTTTCCGTCATCAGCTCACTTCCGTATTTATGAATCGTTTCCGCCAATGTAAGAAGCGCCGGGCTATCCACGAGCTGTTCTTCGGCTTGCGTTGTTAACAGAATATCTCCCGATTCGATTTTCTTTTTTAGAATCGAAATTTTGATGCTCGTCGCTTTAGAATCCTTATATAAAAATATGTTTAGAAAGAATAATAAGCAGAGAGTCCCCGCTCCAAAGACGCAAAACATTCCGACGCTAAATGCAGACTGCTCCAAAGATTCGATTCGCATATTCGCGATATTCCGAAAATTGATTTGTCCTTCTTCGGAAAAAGAATTCTTAACTTCGGAAGCCGTTCGATTTTCAGGAGAAAAATTCAGCAAACGCATCCAAGAATTTTTCATAAACGAAGTCCAAAAAAAATCGGACCAGCCTTGAAATTCGATTTTTGAATCCGCGATCGAGCGGTATTCGACGTTTTTAAAACTTTCATATCGATTGTTTTTCGTTTCAAGTTCGCGCTTTAGTGCGTTGGCTTCGATCAGTTTGAGTCGTTCCACACGATCGCGATAGGAGTCCTCTACGATTTGATCCCTTTTTTTGAACTGAAGAAGCGCTAAACAAAACAGAATTACGTAAAATAAAGTCGCGATGCTGACTATGAAATTCGGTCTTTTGAAAACGCGAAATACAGTTCGAAAACTCGGATTCTTAGATTTAATTTTCATACATCGCCGCTGAATTTTACGAAATGAAAGGAATCGGTTTCTGAACGTTAGTCGCCGTGAAACCGATTTCGATTACTGTTTACTACCTTCGATCGCGGTCTTGGCTACGATCTGATAGATGTCCGTCCATAAGCCTTTCAATTTAGGAGTAAACTCGGCTCCTAAACCTTGCTGCAGCGTGGCGAGAAGAGCGGCGCCTACCACGTCGTAGTCTTGAGTTTTCACTCCGTATTTCAAATGGCGCTTCCCCATATCCTGAATAACGGGAACTAAACTTGCAAGATCTCCCAAACCTGAAACCAGAGTTCTAAGCATTAACATGAGCTTTCTTCCCTGCTCATTCATATCCCCTTTGAATAAAGATTTATAACTCGGTTCCAGTTCGAAAAGTTTGCTGTAAAATAAAGTCGCCACTTCGTCCTTGTTCACGTAAACTTTTTCAAAACTCGATTTTACTAATTCGATATCCTCATTTCCCAATGCCATCGATTGCCCCCGATATTTTTTTCGGATTCTATCAAAGGAAAAAGAGGTCCACAAGCGTATTTTCAATTTATCGGCGGGAGCAAACTTTCATCTTAATTCAAGTCGTACTGTAAAACAGAGGTAATATCTATTTATAATTCAATACCACATTCGTTTTATTTTTCACAGACGGGAGCTAAATTACTTTTGAATGTCCCGATTTCAGAATTCAGAACCGAGTTTCACTCCTCGATCGGTATTCTAATCAATTAAAAATTTCTTTCCATTTTTAATTGAATTTAATTCTCGAGATTTGAATCTTAGTAAAGTTGAATGCGGAGAAACGAAATGGATCCCAAAGCAGACTCTATTAGCTATAAAACAAACGATATGAATTTAACGATCGAACACATTTCCTCTGCGGGAACACTCCCCGGGCCGGCTGTTATCTTTCAGATTCAGGGAGATATTAATATTTTTTCCGCGAAAAAACTGAAGGACGCTTTCAACGAATCGATCGAAAACGAAGTTTACATTCTTCTAATAGATTTATCCGGAGTGAGAGTGATGGATTCTTCCGGAATTGCGACCTTTATCGCCACCCACTCCCGACTCAATAAGATGCCGAACGCCGGAATCATTCTCTATTCCCTTACTCCCGAAATCGAAAAGATGCTGGAGCTTACCCGGCTAAAATCTCTGCTTAGAACAGCGTCTAACTTCGCAGAAGCGATTCGTCTGTTTAATCCCTGATCGAAAGCACCCTTCTTTTTCTGTAATTCCTTACTCATAGGGCTTTCCATGTCTTCTGCTTTCTAAAAAATTGCAGAGCCGACTAAATTTAGATGCTCTGCTACACGCAAAACATAGTTAGTATTTTTTTATAAAACTAAATTATAACTCTTATAAGTCCGTTTTCTATTTATAAAGCAAATTGTTAGACTACTCGAGTATAGGCTGGTTGCAAAGTGACTAACAATACTCAAGTTTCCCCCCTCATTCTAAGAAGAGCGATTAAATTCTGCTCGGATAATTCCAAGGAAGGAATCGCACTCTTTTCAAAAAATTGGGATTTATTATATACAAACGCGACATTCGACGAACTTCTTCAATCGCCGAATTTTCAGAGTATTCAAGATTCTCTTTTATCTTATCTAAAAAGCACGAAAGGAATTCAGTTTGAAAAGGAGATGGGGCTTTCCAGCGTTCTTCTGGAATCGGGGCTTATCGACGTAGGCTACTTTAACGATATGACCCTAATGTTGAATTTTATCGTCCATGATTTGGAGGAGATCAACGCGATCCGCTTTCTTACGGTGCGTCAAAATCTTTCCGCCGATTCTAAAGAATCTTTTTACCAAGATCGTTTCACCGGACTTCCCAACAAAAATTACTTTCTTTCCATATATAGCAACAATCGGATCTACAACACCCAGTCCAATCGGCCCTACTTTCTCTTTCTAATATCACTTTCCAATCCGGATTCTATTCTAAATAAGGAAGATAACTTTTATTACGAATCCATCGCCCTTAAGATCGCGGAACGTCTGAAAAAATATATTTCTAAGGGTGATCAGATTTTCAGACTGGGCTCCGAACGTTTTTTAATCGCGAGCGCCAACGTCGAATCGGAGCTGGAAGCGGAGTGGTTCGCTGAATGTATCATTCTTCTATTTTCCTTCCCTTTCACTTATCGTGAAAGAGAGTTTCACCTAAACGCGAACGTGGGTTACGCCCAATTTGATCAATTGGTCAATTCCGATCTTAATTCTTTAAGAATTCTGGAAGAAGCGGTGCAGCAGTCTTCGCTGATTGGCCCGAATTCTTTTTATCACTACGATAGAAGCACGATAGAACAGAACGCCACTAGAGCAAAGATCGAGATCGATTTAAGAAAAGTGTTAAACCGAAATGAACTGGAATTGGCCTATCAGCCGATCATGGATCTTCGGCAAGATTCGATTCTTTCCATGGAAGTTTTGTTGCGCTGGAATCATCCCGAAAAAGGAAAGCTGATGCCTGCGAGTTTTATTTCTATCGCGGAGAGTTCTAGCTTTATCAAAACGATCGGAGAATGGCTGATCTGGGATACCCTGAAATCGTACAACACTTCCATTTTAAAAGAAAATCAGATCTGCATTTCGCTTAACATTTCGGCGAAACAACTCAACGATAAACAGATTTTTAACGTTCTCAAGGAAGCCACCGACTTTTACGGCATTTCTCCGGATTCTATCATTTTGGAGATCATCGAAGATTCTTTCGATTCCAATTTGATTAAGGTAAACAAGGTGATCGCTCTCCTCAAAGACTTCGGTTATAGGTTTGCCATAGACGATTTCGGAAAAGGTTACTCTTCTCTCGGAAGACTTCAGACTCTTCCCGTGGATTACATCAAGCTCGATAAAGTCTTTCTCTTTAACTACTTTAAATCCTCTAGCAAGACGATCATATCCTCTCTGATCAATCTCATCCAAGCGATGGATAAAGCTATCATTGTCGAAGGCGTCGAAAATCCGAATCAACACGAACTTTTAAAAGAACTCAATTGCAACTACGCGCAGGGTTACTTTTATTCTTATCCTCTGGAGGCTTCGAAAGTAGAAGAATACATCAAAACAAAATTAACTCAAAAAATTAGCAGGAATTAAACATGGAACTGATCGGAAAACTTAAAAAACAACATCAAATCGTGAATGAATACGCCCATCAGATCGAATCCGAGATCGACAAAGCGAATCCGAACATAGGACATCTGGTGGAACTGCTTTCCATCTTTTCGGCATCTTTACTTTTTCATCTCAACGTGGAAGACATGGAACTCTATCTGAAGATGGAACACTACACGCACAACTCGCCCACGCTCGTTTCCCTTTTTGAACAATATCAGAAGACGATGTTCGGTTTAAAGGATACTTTGCTGGATTATGCGAGCAAATACTCGGATCCTCTCACAATCGAAATGAATTTCGGAAATTTTAAAGAGGAAACGATCGAGATTCTGCATCATCTCAGGAAAAGAATCGAAAGGGAAGAATCCGAATTCTATCCATTGATAGAGGATATCATCAGAAAACTTTCGACCGAAGAGAAAGTCGCAAATTAGATCTTATTATGTTTAAAAGAAGGAAGGATTCAATTTGCAAAAATCGTTATACTTTCTTAGACGATTGTGTTTCTTTCCTACAAAATGGACTCATTCGGTTACTTTTTATAATTTCCTATGATTCGATATAAATGCGAACTTTCATTTTCCACGTTTCCCATGAATTATATTATGTATTTATAATACTTCTGAACCGGATTTAATAAAGTACTTGAATTTTTAATCCGACAATGCGAATATCCGGTCTATAAATTAATTCGCAATACTTTCGGTTGGATTTCTTAATTCTTCTTCGTTGAAGAATCAAGAAAAGAAACCGGATTTGTATTTTAATAAAATTGAATGTTGGGGGAGTCTGATAAAAGCATTACGGAAACGTTCTGGTTCAAAATAAAAAAAGCCGTAATTCCAGACTAAAAATTTCTATGAAAACACGGACAAAATTCTTTCACATCTGCTCGATCGCCGGAATTCTCATCACCTTCAATTGTCTTGGAGATAAGGATTCTTCCAATCTTTCCTTGAAAGCGATACTCAATATTCCGGGATTTATCACCACAAACGGAGTGGATTTAACTCCGGAATCGATAGGAGGAAGCGTTGTCGGATTAACGGGAACCGGCCTCATTTTGACGAATAACGGCAAGGATACGATCAACATCTCTTCGAACGGAACTTTTGTTTTCAACGAAAAGATCGCGGGGTCCTCTTCTTACAACGTTACCGTTAAACAGAATCCGTTTTCTCCCGCACAGATTTGTTCAGTGAGCAACGGTTCGGGAATCGTATTTTCCCAGCCGATTACAAACATTCAAGTGATCTGCTCGGTCGTCGGATTTAACGTCAAAGGCACCGTTACCGGATTGAACGGGACAGGTCTGACTCTGCAAAATAACGGCTCAGACTCGACGGCAATCTCCGCGGACGGTTCGTTTTCATTCGCGACCAAGGTTGTAAACGGCGGTACATACAACGTCACCGTTTCGCAAAACCCGAGTTCTCTCAGCCAAACTTGCTCCGTTTCCAACGGCACCGGTTTGATTGCCGGCGCGGATATTACAAATGTTGCAATTACTTGTTCCACGGATTCTTTCACCGTCGGCGGTACTGTGTCAGGTCTTTCGGGCACGGGCTTGACTCTGAAGAATAACGGAACGGATGACATCGCAATTACTACAAACGGAGTCTACGTTTTTCCCGCCGGAATTTCCAGCGGCGGAACGTATAACGTTACCGTTTCGCAAAACCCGAGTTCGCCGACTCAGACTTGTTCCGTTACCAGCGGGAGCGGAAACGTTACCTCCTCTTCCGTAAGCGGAATTGCGGTTTCTTGTTCCACTAACTCCTACGCCGTGGGAGGTTCCGCGTCCAACGTCCTCGGAAGCGGATTGGTCCTGAAAAATAACGGAGCCGATCCGATCTCGATTACGGCAGACGGAAGTTTTTCTTTCGGAACCTCCGTGGCGAGCGGCGCCGCATACAATGTCACTATTCAGCAGAATCCGACTTCTCCGACTCAATTGTGTTCATTGAGCAATAACACAGGGACAATCGCTTCTTCCGCGATCAGCGATGTTTCCGTTTCTTGCGGCGCCCCTCTTTATAATGTCGGAGGAACGATCTCCGGATTGACGGGAAGTATCACGTTAAAAAACAACGGAGCCGATTCTACCGTAATTTCGTCTAACGGAGCATTTACGATGACGACTCCGATTGGAGATACGACCGGGTATGCAGTTTCGATTTCCGGCCAACCCGCGGGACAGACTTGTTATATAGCGCAGGCTTCCGGCACGATCGCCGCTGCGGATGTGAACACGATTCTTATCAATTGTGTGAACGGAGTCACGCTGGGTAATTTGGTGAACGGGAATATCATGGTAAGTAATATCCCCTTGGCGCCTTACGTTGAAAATCCGGCAACCGGTAGCGCTGATTGGTTTATTGGAGATCCCGCTGATTCCACCTCAGGCTTGATGCAGGACGGTTACGGTGCAGCTATGGGTTTTAGTCCGGTAGGTGTTTTCGGCAATTTATACCACATTACGACGGACGGAATCAATATCTATGCCGTCGATTTCAATACGGCGACTTCGAACCTTGGTACGGTTCGAAAGATCAATATCGCGAACCGAAACGTTTCGACTCTCCCGATCACAATTGATAGGCCGAAAGGAATCACGACCGACGGGATCTATCTGTATATTACGAGTCAGAATCACTTTATCGTAAAATACAATCTGATCACCAATGCATATTCGACGATCGCCGGACTTGCTGGGACGTCCGGAACGACCGATGCTGTCGGAACCGCTGCGAGATTCAACGCCCCCAAAGGAATCGCAACGGATGGGACTTATCTTTACGTAGCCGATACGGGGAACAATAAGATTCGGAAGATTAGGATCTCCGACAACACCGTAACAACGATCGCGGGAAGCGGAACTGCGGGAACATTGGATGGCCCGGGAGACGTGGCAAAATTCAACCAACCGACTCACGTTATTTACGATTCGAACACGCTTTACGTCGCGGACACAAATTCTCATAATATCAAGAAATTGGATCTTACGACAAGCCCGGTCGGCGTTTCTACGATCGCAGGTGATCCTGCGGGAACTTACGGGAACGTCGTGAATGCGACCGGAACTTCGGCTCGCCTTGCAAGACCATTTGCTCTTGCGCAGGATAATAATAGTTTGTTTGTATCTGACGGAACTACATTGATCAAAAAGATTTCGAAAACGGCTCCGTATGCAGTTACAAATCTGATCGGATGTGCTCCGATAGATCCGGTCGCTTCTACAGGAACTCCAAATGCGTATCCGGGCGGACCGGACGGAGGAACGATCGGGACCTGCCAAGGCGGGGAAGGAAGTTTTTACAATCCGAGAGGAATGGTTTCGAACGGAAGAAGCCTCTATGTAGTCGAGATGCATCCTTACATGCGTTTTATTCGAAAGATCGATTGAACGTGAAATTCGAAAAGTCCCGGAGTTTCTTCGTAAGAGCTCCGGGCTTGGAAAGAAGGAGTTCCTACTTTTTCAGATGATTCTAACTTACAGCGCGTCCCAAAACCTTATTTTATTTTGTCGGAAAGACCAAGTTGCAAGGTTCTGTCCCAGTTTTGGGACAGGTTCTTATCAGGTTAATGATAAGAATCGGAAACTTACGTTCTAAAAGAAGGAGTTCCTACTTTTTCAGAGGTTTGCGCGGCAATTCCTTTATCACACAAATTGCAACACGCTAAAAGAATACGATTTCGCGAGGAGTTCCCGCGTTTCTAAAAAATAAAACACGCATAGAAACCTGCGATCGCTCCGGATCAAAGCGATTTCAATAAGATTCTTATAAGAATCCTACTTCCACCCTTTCAAAGTTTGGGTCCGTGTTCCTACAAACAAACGCCATTCTAAAAACGAGTTATAAACGGACTTGAAGTCCGTTCGGAGTGAGAATCCGGAAATTTCTTTTTTGCTTGTACTTTTTGAGCGGCAGGGGCAACATCAACGCATGCAGAGTTCGAATTCCGCAAAAAAGGCCTTTTTGGTCGGAATTACCGGAATGATCGGAGGCGGGAAGAGCACCGCGACAAAAATTTTGGCCGAGTTGGGGGCATTCGCGATTCAAGCGGATCCGCTCGCCAAACGTTATACGGCGCCGGACACCCCGATACTTCGGGAACTGATCGAACTCTTAGGATCGGAGATTCTCGACGGAGAAGGAAAACCGGATCGGAAAAAAATCGCCGAATTGGTTTTTCACGATCCGAAAAAATTGGAAGGACTCAACAAACTGATTCATCCCAGGGTGAGACAAGACTTCCTCAAAATTTTGGAAACGGAAGCCTCGGGGAAACTCGTGATCTGGGAAGTCCCGCTTCTTTTTGAAACCGACGCGCACACACTCTGCGACGCGACGGTCGCCGTGGATTCGGATCCGGAGGAATCGATCTTGAGAACGATTTCAAGAGACGGGACGACAAAAGAGGACGTTTTAGCAAGAATTGCAAACCAACTTCCTCTTTCGGAAAAGCTAAAAAGAGCCGATTATATAATTAGAAACAGAGGGAACTTGGAAACACTCAGAGAAGAATGTAAAAATCTCTACGCCGCTCTGTTAGGAAAAATGTTATGAAAGAAAAAATATTTTATGTGATCAATCTCGACAATAAGAGAATTGTAATTCTCTCCCTTTTCTTACTCGGACTTTTGTTCTCGTTTTTTTTCTTAGGAGTTTCCGTGGGAAAAAAGCACGGAGGAAATTCGGGAGAAGAATCCTTAACGTTAAACGACATCAAAAACCAAGAAGTTCAAAACGGAATTCCATTCTCCGAACCGGGACAAATTCCCTCGGAAGGAAACAACTCGGTAGCTTCTACGGAAATCCCTCCTGCGACGACGAATTCTCCTTCGAATTCTAAAACTCAAGATTCCGTAACGTTTAAAAATATTCCTCCCGCGACCGAAGTTGTGGAGTTTAAAAAGTCGGGAACAACTCCTTCGACTTCCGTGGAAAAAGAGAACAAATCCCTTCCGGAAACGTTATCCGTCAAAGAACCTGAAAGTTCCAAGGAATCGAAAAAAGTTAAGAAGAACGAAGAAAAAAAATCGAAACGAATTTCCAAATCTTCTTCGGACGAAGAATCAAACGGTTTTACTCTTCAAGTCGCCGCATTTAAAGATAAAGAAAAAGCGGACGAATTAAAAAAATCAATTTCAGGAAAGGATAAAAATTCGAAAGCAACCGTCAAAAGATCAAGAAACGGATACTATACGGTACGATTTGGCTCCGCATCGTCTAAAAAAGAAGCAGAAGGCCTTTCTAAAATGCTGCCTGCAAAATTGAGATCGGGAGCCATCATAGTCAAGGATTGATTTTTATATTGACCTTCTCTATATAGCCTACGAAATCAGTTTCTAAGTTTCGAATGGATCCAAAGGTGTTAGAGCTAACGCGCAAAGCAGTTGTACGCGCGACGATTGAGAGGCTTCGCACAACGTATTCCGATCTTCTGATCATAAAAGGATACGATGGGATTCCGAATTTTTTCGAATACAATCTTTATTCTCCTTCCAATAAAGAAGAAAGAGACAACGCCTTGGAAAGTCTCTACGAAAAGTTGAAAACGGTCGCGGGTAAATCCATGACCGACAACATCCATCAGATCATTCTCCTAAATCGACTAACGGACTCTCTCGATTTTGATACCGCTAAAGTAGTGATCGAAAATAATCTTATGGAAGACGGAGTGATCTCCAGAGACAATCTTTACGCCGCAATGGGCGAGGCCGATCGTTTCGACGAAAGAAAACAGCAGATCCAGATGGTCGGCAATACTCTTCGTTTTTTCTTCTCTCTTTCTAAACTTCCGATGATAAAACTCGTGATGGCTCCGATCAAAGTCGCCGCTTCCATGGTAGGCGCGACCTCCTTGGTGGAAACGATGGAAGCAGGTTACGATCTATCGAGTAAGATCAAAGATCTCAATCCGTTTATCGACGCCTTCGTCGACAGAGAAACGAAACTCATCGGAAAATTGGAAATCGGAAGTCCCGTCGGGGAACTTCACGCGTAGACAAAATAAGTTTTTTCCAAAAAAACTTTTTTGGGTTCCGGATCGAACCCTTCTCAAAATCCGGCGAATCTATGTTCCCTCTTTCCCGATTCTTCGCGATAAAATTCCGTCGATACGAACCGAAACAGCTTTAAGTCAGTTTTAATTCCTCTTTACCATTGCCGGCTTCGTCGGAAAAATCATAACGTTCCCTTGCCGTAACGTAACTCGCAAGTTGGAAAAAGTGTTTTGAAGTAACCGAGGCGCCCATCCGAATTTTGTAGGAGCTCCTATATCCGAGACTTGTTACTTGCAAAAAGTATGATTTTCTGATAGAGCAAAGTCCCCCCGAAGTTTTTCCCTGCGACGCGATCCTTAGAGAGCGTCGCAGGGAGTTAATCCCCCGCTCCCCTCCACCCTAGATCAGGGCGGGGCCCGCGGCTTTTAACGGAGGATTGTCGTTGTTGCGACAAATTCGTATCAAGATTCAGTCCGCTTATGAATAATAAGGACACGTTCCTCGTTTTGTTCTCAGCGGAAAAAATCGAAAGGGTAAAAATTCCAATTTAGAAAAGTGATTTTTTCCGAAGTTCCTTTTGAAAAAAATCCGTATACGCGGCCTTTCCGGAAAGATTGAGATGGGAGGCGTCAAAGAAGAATTCCGACTTCGTTTCAAAAAGACCCGGATCCAACCGAAGGTAAACCGAACCGGAATCCTCCGCGATTCTCATAAGTTCCTTCCGAACGGAATCGTATTTCCGGTTTTCTTCCTCGGAAAAGAAATAATTGGGAGTTTCCAAAAGTACGACCTTCACTCCGTTGTCGCCGGCGAACTTTAGAATTTCATAAAGTTCTTGAACGAGATCCTTTTCGATTTGAGGAGAAAGGTGTTCGTATTGATTCTTCCAGTTCCGGATTTTTTCTTCGTTTTCTTTTTCGCTCGCGTTCAATTTCCAAACAAAAATCGAAGAAAGATATTTATCGTAGAGTTTTGAAAAGATAAAATGGGAAAAAGAATTGAGGGAATAAGAATGGGAGATCCGAAACGTCCAGTATTCGAGAACGGATTCTTTCGGAACTTTTCGATCTAAGAAGTCCACAAACAATCCCTTGTGATAATAACCTTTTACGGATTTGTAAGCCGAATCCGGATAACGTTCTTTGTGAAAGACAAATTTATCGGTTTCTAAAACGAGTAGAGAAGGTTTTTGATTTTGATTCTTTCTGAAATATTCTCGGACGATTTCTTTTCGGAGCGTTAGATTGGCGCCCGGTATATTCAGAAGTGTGACCGGTTTTCCGAATTCTTTCGTCAAAACGGAAGGATCCAAATCCCAGAGGATATGACTCGAACCTACGATCAAAACTTCCGAAGGTTTGAAATTCTTATACATCGAAAACATCTTATCGTATTGAGGAAAGAAAAGTGTATAGGAAATTCTATCGAATACAAAAATTGAAAAAAGGAACGCGATAGCAAAGCCCGCATAACGCAGAATTTTAGAATTGGAAGTAGATGAAACTGGATCCATAGAACACTCCTCCCGTAAAAATCAAAACGACAAACAAACCGGCGGCGGCCCAGTCTCCGTATTTTCCCCAGCCTTCCTTCGTTTTTTCCCAGAAAGGAAAAATTCCTTCCAGGATAAGAAATAGAAAGAGCGCGAAAACTCCGGCTTTTTTCTGAAATTCGACGATCAAATCCAAGGATTCTCCGTTTGAGAAATCAAAGATCCTCGCGAGAATGAGATGCGCGACTCCGACGGAACTCGCGCGGAAATAGACCCAACTGAAAAGAACGCAGTGAAACGTAAAAATAAATCCCAAAACCCGGATCCAATTGTGTTTCGATTTTTCCGAAGAAAAAATTCTTCGAAAGAGAACTTCCAAAGCGAGATAAATTCCGTTCAAAAGTCCCCAAACGACGAAGGTCCAATTCGCTCCGTGCCATATTCCGGAAAGAGCGAAAACGATTAAGAGATTGCTAATATGTCTGAAGGTGGACACGCGATTTCCGCCTAACGGAATGTAGACGTAGTCCCGAAACCAGGAAGAAAGCGATATATGCCACCGTCCCCAAAATTCGGATACGCTGGATGAAAAATAGGGTCGATCGAAATTCTTCATCAAATCGATTCCCAGAATTTTCGCGGTTCCGATGGCGATGTTCGAATATCCCGCGAAATCGCAATAGATCTGAAATGCAAAAAAATAAGTGGCGACCAAAAGATCGGCTCCGGACTTTTCGGAAGGTTGGTTGTACATCGCGTCCACGAACACGGAAAGACGGTCGGCGATAAAAAGCTTCATTAAGAATCCATAAACTATATATTTCAATCCGTGTTCCACGTTTTGAAAAAGAATCTTGTGTTCCTGATGAAACTGAGTCATCAGATGATGCGCCCTTTCGATCGGACCCGCAACCAACTGAGGAAAGAACATCACGTAAACCCAATAGTATCCCAGATGTCTTTCCGCTTTGATCTTTCCCTGATAGACTTCAACGATATAACCCATGGACTGAAACGTATGAAACGATAATCCGATCGGAAGAATGATCTCAAGCCGTGAAATCGGCATTTCCGAGGAAAAAAGAAATTTATAAAGAATTCCGGTATTGTCCAAAAGGAAATTGAAGTATTTAAAAAAGATAAGAATTCCCACGTTCGACGAAAGACTCAATATGAGAAAGGTTCTTCTTTTGGATCCGCGCGCGTTTTCGATCCAGATCGCGAGATAGTAATCCAAGACGATCGTAAACGCGAGGATAAGAATATAGGCCGGAATAAAGGCCATATAAAAATAACAGCTCGCAAGAAGGAGAAGAATCCATCGAAAACGAAACGGAAGGAGAAAATAGGAGATCGCTACGATCGGATAGAATACGAGAAAATGAATCGAGTTAAAGAGCATCGGGTCTTAAGAGATCGTTTTGCAAAAAGGGAAGGAATTCTTTCCAAGCCTAAAAGAAAGCTCGAACTCCTTTCGTCTTTTCAATAAAGTAGAATCAGAATTTAGAGAGAAGCTCGAAAAGTAAAGCGGATTCGAGTGAGTTCCCACTTTTCAAAACGAGCCCAAACAACGATCTTCGGATTCTAAGAGAATTTCCGTTCCTTCTCTTGACCATTTTTGAGTCGTTGTAAACCATTCTTTTGCCGTTTCCGTTTCCGTTTCCCCTTTCCATCTGGTCATCCGATTGAGGAGAAGAATCAGGATCCAATTTTGGATAACAGAATTTCTTCTTGTATATTGGATGAGTTCTTCCTCACGAAGTTGAATGTATTTTGTAAGTGGAAAAAGTAGGAACTCCTTCTTTTGAGAATTGAAAACGCGGGAACTCCTTTCGCTGAGGGATTCTTTCTGTGAAGTTTAAAACGAAGGAGTTCCTACTTTCCGAGAATTGCAGAGTAGAATTATAATTTTTCCCTAAAAGAACACCAAGAATGTAAGAGTTCCCACAACTTCGCGAAAAGCCGCCTCGATTCGACCTTCCACGGTTCGACTTTTTCAGGTTCAATTGGATTTAAAAAAGAAGTCTTGCGAGTAGAGGGACTCGCCGTTACGCAATTCGACTTCCTGTCGAATTTGGCTCCACGGCGTCTCGCTTTGGCCTCGGGCCTTCCTGCCCCTCGGAATCGTTTTTCGCTTTTTACGAAAGCTCAAAACGATTTAACAAAGCTCGCTTCGAGTCACATTTCTACAATTCAATGTTTTGGATTTAAGAAAGAAGTCTTGCGAGTAGAGGGACTCGAACCCCCACACATTACTGCACCAGAACCTAAATCTGGCGTGTCTACCAATTCCACCATACTCGCGGTGAGATCTCCAATTTTTGGGAGTTTCGAGCGGAGTCAAGCTGAAAGAAACAATTCTTCCCAGCCATTTTGGGAATTGCCTCTCGGGAAACCGATGAAAACAAATTACCAATCGCTCGAGGCAAATAAAATTTCAAACCTTCTCGTTCGAAAGGGATTTTAGAATCGGACAATGAGGGCGATGGTCTCCGTTGCAATGCGACGCCAAGTCCTTGAGCGTATCCGCCATTTCCTTCATCTCCGCAATCTTGGTTTCCAGAGTTTTTAAGTGAGAGAGAGCGAGAATTTTCACATCGGAGCTTGCCCTGCTCTGATTCCTCCAAAGACCGACTAACTTCTTGATTTCTTTCAGAGCAAAACCCATACTCCGAGCCCTCTTCACAAACTGAAGGATGTGGACGTCATCGGAAGAATACATTCTATAACCGGATTCTCCCCTTCTCGCTTTCGGAATCAGACCGATCGTTTCGTAGTGGCGAATTTGTTTTGCGGTGACGCCGGATTTTTTGGACACTTCCCCGATATTCATAACCGATTTCTCACGATATAATTTTTGGACTTTTATGAGTCCAAGGAAGAATAAGGTCGCTCAGAGGAACGGATCTGCAAGCCAAAATAAAACCCTCTTCCTTTTCTTCTTCCGTCAAAGAAAACTTTCCGTGAGAAAGATGCTCCACCTTTCCGCCCAAGAGAAGAATTTTACAAACCCCACATCGACCGAATCTGCAAGAATACGCAAGATCGATTCCCGCATTCAAAGCAGAATCTAAAATCGTTTCCTTTTCCCCGGATTCGATTCTGCGATTCAGATCCGGAAAGTGAATTTTAAAACCCATACTACCTCCTTGTCCAACTTCGGAAAAATTCTAAAGGTTCCCACTGGAGGAAGGTCAAGATCGGAAGATCAAAAAAAATCAGTCATTGCGCAAAAAAAACGGAATCACCCCTTGACCTTCCCATTAAGGGAAGGTTTAGCCTTGTTCTTAAAGATTCCAAAAAGAATCCAAGGAGAATTCAAATGTTAGAATTTCAAGTGGAGAATATGTCCTGTGGAAGTTGTGCGAACGTGATTTCCAAAGCGATCAAAACGATCGATCCGAATGTTCAGGTAAGCGTGGATGTCGTAAGTCAAACCGTTCGAGTGAAAAGCGGACGCTCGGAAAAAGAACTCGCAAATCTAATCGAAGAATGCGGTTACCCCGTATCCAAAAGCACTGTCGTTTAACAATCAACAAAAGGAGAGATTTAAAATGAGAACTTCCATTCAAAACGAAACTCTCGGAAACGTTTCTGTTCCGAGTTTAAAAACGAATACTTCCGTCCTTAAAACCGAGGTTTCAAAACTGGCGATTTCAATTCTTCTTATATTCGCAAGTTATGGATTGCGTGCGCACGGGGACGATCATCCCGGTCCTAACGGAGGAGCCATCCGTATGCCGGGCTCTTTTCACACGGAACTCATCGTTTTAAAAGAAGGTTTTAAAATTCTTCTTTTGGATGTGAGTTTAAAAAATCCAATCATGAAAGACAGCTCTCTTCAGGCAAAACTCGTTGAAGGGAACAAGGAACAGAAGTTGGAATGCCAAGCGCATCCGGATCATTTCTTTTGCCCGACTTCCAAAGTTCCTACTTCCGGAAAATTGATCTTGAAAGCGTCTCGTGCAAAACTTCAAGGCGCGGAAGCCGTCTACGACCTTCCGATTCCAAAAAAATAAAAACGAATCTCTTCGGCGTCGATCGGCGCCGGAGAAAACTCAATTCTTCCTGCGGTCTTTCAAATTTTTCTCTTGCCATTTTGCCTTTTGGAAGGCCGACTTCCGGAAATTTACTTTGTCAAAAAAGAAAGTAAAAGTTCCTACACATCTTGGTGTTTTTTTTAGAATCGATATTTGGTCCGACAAAACTTCTCTTTTAGAAATTCGCTTGTGAAAAAACCTTCCCTTTTTTCGAAACTGAAATGCAAAAAACTTTCCGGGATTTTTAGAATCGATCTTAGAATCCGTCTTCGACCTCGAAAGAAGAAATGAATTTCTTTTGATAGAGTTCTTGTCCATCGAAGATGTGTGAGTTCCTACAAATTACGTCCCTTTCTGCGTTTTGTGGACTTTGAGTCCTTCTCTACGATTACGAAAACGCGGGAGTTCCCGCAATTTCTTCCTTTTGACGGTACGAAAACTTTCTAAAGGACGGATCTCCGTTTGATTCTTCTTGGAGTTCCCGCAGATTCGGTCCCTTTCAGGATCTTCATCCATCCTCGAACAGAATGACCGCCGTTAAATTCCAGTGGGAGTTCCCACATTTTACGGTTTTAGAACGGATTCTCGATCGAAATGAAATTCGGTCGGATCATCGGTTCCGAACTGCGCACAAGTGCGGATCAAATTTTAAGATTCCGGGACGAGTTTTTGAAATAGGGAAGAATAGAATTCCGCGAGCTCCAAATCCTCTTTACGAGTGATCTTGAGGTTGAAAGGATGAGATTCTACAATCGCGGATTTTTTTCCGCAACCTAAAGCCCAAGAACAAAGATCGGTGGGAATCAAATTCAAAGGAAAAGACAAAAGTTCCTTTAAGACATCGCCTCTGATTCCTTGCGGAGTTTTCATAAACCAGATATGTTCTCGGTCGAGAAACGATGCGGTGAGTCCATTATATTCTTCTAATACTGTTTCGGAAGTTCTGGAAGCGAGCGTCCCGATTCCATTCTTCCTTACGCTTTCGCATAAACGATCCAACTCTTCTCCTAAGACGAAAGGTCTCGCGGCGTCGTGTATCAAAATGACGTCTTCGTTTCCGATATCCAAAACGGAAAGACCCTGCAACATCGATGCGTGTCTTGTTTCTCCGCCTTCCACGATCCGATCCTCGTCCCTCAAAAAAGGGGCGCAGATCTCTTCGGTTTTCGGAATCGATACTTTATGAGAAACCAGGACGATTCTTTTTTGTTTTCCCCAATCCTGAAATCGTCTGAGGGAATGAATTAGAACCGGTTCGTTCTGAAATTCCAAAAATTGTTTCGGAACCGACGAACCCATTCTTGTGCCGGTTCCACCGGCTAAAATCAGAACGTAGATTTTTTCAGAGAGAAACAGAGACTTCATTTTGAAAGATCTGTTCCAAATTCTGACGTTTTCTTATGAGTTGAAAAGAACCGTCGAGTCCCAACAAAACTTCGGCGGTCTCGGGAAAGGAATTGTAATTTTTCGTGGACATCGAGGAACAATAAGCGCCCGCTCCTTCCATCACTATAAGATCGCCTAACTTTGCTTCGCCGGTCGTTCTTGTGATCGGTCCTCCGCCTTCGGCTTGCGTGAAAAGATCTCCGCTCTCGCAACAATGTCCCACAAAAACGTAATCTTCCGTCTTTCCGGAATGAGTTCCTTCTTTGGGAACGACGACTAACGGATGTTTTGCGGCATAAAGGGATGGTCTTGTGTTCACGTCCATCCCTGCGTCGACCTTGACGAACGTATATCCGTTTTCTCCCGTCGATACGATATCGTCGACGGTTGTTACGATGGCTCCGTTATTCACCATCATAAAAGAACCTGGCTCGATCTCCATATGGAGCTTGGTTCCGTTCTTCTTTGCGAATTCCTGAAAGAGTTCGATCACCGGCTTTCCGATCGTCTGAAAGTCGGTCGTCTTTTCGTCTTCCATTCTTCCGACTTTGAATCCTCCGCCTAAATTGAGAATTCTACATTCCGGAAACTGAGCCGCGAGATCCAAAGAAACTTGTGCGACAATCTTCCAAACCGCGGGATCACTTCCGGATCCGATATGAGTGTGCACTTTGAATATTTTGAGATCGTATTTTTTGGCGATCTCTTTCACTTTGCCGATGTCCTCGTGCCAAACTCCGAAGGAAGAAGTTTTGCCGCCCACGTCCGTTTTCTTCGTTTGTCCCGAACCGAGTCCCGGATTGAATCGAACGCTGACTTCTTTCCCTGGAAATAACTTTCCAAAAGATTCGAGTTGTCTCAAGGAACACGCGTTGAAGATCACCCCTTTTTCGACCAATTCTTTCAAACCCTTTGCGAGTTCTTGAGAGGTCAACATGATCTCTTCCGGTTTGAATCCGTAATGAATCGCTCTTTGCACTTCGTATTCCGAGCTCGCGTCGATCTGAATTCCTTTTCGTTTCATGATCTCGAGAATGGTTCGATTCGGATTCGCCTTCATTGCGTATCGTACGGTAAGCCCGAACGCGTTCGGAAACGCAAGAGCCGTGTCGCAGCTTTTTTCGATTCTCTCTCTGGAATAGACAAAAACGGGGGTTCCGAATTGTTGTGCGACGGCGCGCACTTGGGATTCAGTCAAAAATTTTAATTTTTCTATTGATTGCATAGTGAAACGGGCATTTCTAAATGGTTTTAGAACAGGCTCCGTTTGTGTCCTGTTTTTTTAAAGGCATTTTCATCCATGGCTGGCAAAATCACTCATCTCGAAGTTCTTTCCCAGGTTTGCAAACATCTGGATCACGGAACTCCGGAACAAAGAAAAATCGCCGGACTCATGCGCGCGGAATCCAATCGAAAGTTCGCGAACATCGGCGCGATCGCTCCCGATATATTTTATTTTTATCATATTCTTTCTCCTGCCAAAACGAAGAAGGCGACGGTCTGGGGAGACATGAGCCATCATAACTCGGTCGCGGAATTGATTCTCAACTTTTTGGATTTGATTCTTCAAACCGAAGAGGGAATTCACAGAGATCGTTACATCGCTTTTACTCTGGGTTATATCTGTCACTGCGCGGTCGACATCGTCACGCACCCTTATATCTTTTATATCTCCGGAGATTTTTACAACAAGGACAAGAAGATCAGCAGCCTTGCTCAGTATCATCACATGAGAGTGGAGAACGCTCTGGATTCCTGGCTCCTCGACTACAGATGGGGAATGACTCCGAAAGAATACGACTTCGTCCATCACGTAGACGCGATCTTTAAATCCGAGAAAAAATCCTGGAAGATGGATCCGATGCTCTGGCATTTTTGGCTTCGCGGTTTTAAGACGACGTTCCCGGAAGCATTCAAAAAACATTATATCGGTTCCGAAGACAAGATCATTCCGGGAGATTTGTTAAACGAATCCTTTCTCGGATATCTGGAGTTTCACAAGGTCATGGATTCCAGAAGCAAATGGATGCGGGGCGCGCTCAAACTTTTGGATAAGATCACGTTTCACAAAGTGAGATCCTCGGTTTTGATGCTTCCTCTCAAGGAACATATCGACAAAAGAATCATGAACGAAGAACACAAGAAGTGGAATTATCCCGCGGACCCGACGATCGTAAGAGAGGATTCTTTCGTTGAACTCATCAATCGTTCGGCTCAGAACGGAAAAGACGCGCTGACCCACGCATGGAATTATCTCGAAAATAAGATGTCCCGAACCGCTTTTTTAAAGGAATACCAGGGATACAATTTGGATACGGGACTCCGATTTCAGGGAATCGACAGCATGAAAGAATTTTCACCGATAGAAGAAGTTTAATCGAATATGAAACACGAACCAGTCAGTTATCTTTCTCGTTTTTTTGTAATCCACTTCCGAGATAGAATTCTTCAAAAAGTTCTAAACTCACCCGATCCGATCAGACAACTCGCCAAACTCTGTGCGGGACTTTTGTTTCTCAACGGATTCTTATTTGTGTTTTCTATCAAGGATCTCTGGAGAGTTCCCGAATCGAATCAATACGAAAAACCTTCGGTTCTCTACGGACTCAACGACAAAAACGAATACGAACCGATCGCGGAGTTCTATCGTTTTTCACGTGTCGTATTGAACATCAAAGAACTTCCTCCCGAAGAGGACGGAAAACCGAACAAACTCATTCGGAGTTTCGTTTCCACGGAAGACAACAATTTCTATTCTCACTGGGGACTCGATCTTCGCGGAATTTTCCGCGCCTTTATGGTCAACGTTCTCGCGGGAAGAATCAAGGAAGGAGCTTCCACGATCACGCAGCAAGTCGCGCGTCTGCGATTTTTAAACACGGAGCGTTCCTTTTTAAGAAAAGCAAGAGAAGCCTGGCTCGCGCTTCTTCTCGAAGCCGTCTTTGACAAAGACACTCTGATGGAAATCTATCTCAACGAAATCCCTTTAGGCCACGGAACGATCGGGGTCGGAGCGGCGGCGCGATTCTACTTTCGAAAGGACGTAAAGGATTTGAGTTGGGGAGAATCCGCTCTTCTTGCAAGTTTGACTACGCGTCCTACAGAATTTTCTCCCTTGGTCAATCCGAATTCTTCCAGCGCCAAAGTGCGGGTGGTATTTAAGAAGTTTGTCGAAAACGGGATCTTAGATATCAAAACCGCCGAAAAAGAATACGACGCGTTTTCGGAATATTACATAACTCTAAACCGTTCGCCGAACGACTCCGCCTTCGGAGATCGTCTCAATCGTTTTCCTTATTTTACGGAATACGTTCGCAAGAATCTAACCCGATACATTCCGAAAACGACCCTCTACAGCGGCGGCCTCAAGATCTATTCTACATTAAACATTCAGCACCAAACCCAAGCG
>NZ_NPDU01000169.1 GCF_002811985.1 Leptospira adleri | reverse complement strand
AATCCATTTACGGATGCATTGACATCTTACAAGCAATGTGTTGAAAGAATTATTGGAATTGGATAACGTCCAAAATATTTCGCAGATTTAAGAATGAATGAGAAGGCTCTCCTTGCCGATTGAGTTTGTAACGATCAAATTCAAAAAAAGGAGAACCCCCCAATGAGGGCAGAAGAAGAAAAAGCGCACCTGAAAGTAATTCAAGTGGATGAGACCCAGCTCAAGAAAGACTTGAGCGAACTCGTAAGAGGCTCAGTGGAAGAAACGCTGAACGCTCTCTTAGATGAGGAAGCGGATAAACTCTGCAAAGCCTCAAGGTATGAGAGAAACCCGGATCGAGTAGATACAAGAGCGGGTTCGTATAATAGAAACTTCGAAACAAAAGCCGGAAAAGTAAAGTTAAAAGTTCCGAAACTTAGAACAATTCCGTTTGAGTCGGCGATCATCGATCGATACAAACGAAGGGAGAGTTCGGTAGAAGAAGCTCTCATGGAGATGTATCTCGCTGGAGTTTCTGTTCGGAGAGTCGAGGATATCACCGAGAGCC
>NZ_NPDU01000168.1 GCF_002811985.1 Leptospira adleri | reverse complement strand
AGGAAGACGCGGACGTTATCGTTGAATCGATCGTTGCAAAGTCCGGTAAAACTCTGAAAAAGGCGAGCTCTCTCATCAAAGAAGGTTCTTTGGAAGACGCTTCAAAGGTGTTAACGTCTTTGATCAAAGACGTGGACAATCAATTGGATCTCGCACCCGATGTGATGGGTTCTCTAAAATCTCGTTTAGAAGCCTTGGAGACTAAAATTAAGGAGAATTCCAAAACCGCCGGAAAACATCTTATGGCGGGCGCTTACGATATCCAATATCGGACGATCGATCCTATTTCGGAAGAAGTGGAATATCACGATCATATCTATGCGTATAAATCCGTCGGAGATATCGATTTGTACAAATGCCCAGAGTTGAAATCCAACGTACAAGAAAAGATGATGGAAGGATACCGTTTCGTGATCATCAATCTGAAGGCGTCTTCCTATATCGATTCTTCCGCGATTGGAACGTTAATTCAAATATCCGGATGGTTAAAAAGAAGAGGTGGAGAATTGATCGTTTCCGATTTGAGGGATTCCGTAAAAAAAGTTTTTTCTATCACTCGTTTGG
>NZ_NPDU01000167.1 GCF_002811985.1 Leptospira adleri | reverse complement strand
CCGAAGTTAGGCGATGCGACCGCATTTTACTTGTAACTATCTTTCCTTTGGTCAACATCAACAAAAATAACTAATAGCTCATTATCCTTTATTAGATAAAATAATCGATATTTTCCAATCCGATATCGATAAAGTCCGTCAAAATCACCTTTAAGTTTCTTAATATTCGGCCCAAAGAATGGATTCTTTTTTAGAATTGGATAAACGTAATCCGAAAGTTTCTTTTGAAGCTGAGAAAATTGACGATCTCTTAATTTACTTTGAAATAGCTCCGTTTCTGCTATTTTATATTCAACGGACAACTTTGTATTTTCCCTGACTTGCTTCCTTTATACCTTTCTTTAAAGATAATACGAGTTGTTTGTTAGAAAGGATTTCATCCATTTCTTCATCCGAAGCATAAAACTCGTTCGCTAAGTATTGAATAGCTGCGTTTTCCACAAAATTCGAAATTGTTCGTCTTTCTCCCTCGGCAGCTTTTTTGAAAATATCGTAAATTGGATCATCAATTCTCAAAGTGATGGTTTTTGACATTGCTTATTTACCTTCATTTTTATTCAAAATACAGCATTATAATTCAGTTGTCAAATCACTTTTAAAACCAAAAACTGCCGTTCTTTCTATTGT
>NZ_NPDU01000166.1 GCF_002811985.1 Leptospira adleri | reverse complement strand
TCCAAGTGAAAGACTCCCGCCTTGTCCACCATCTTCGATCCGTCGTTTGCAAAGCCGAAGCTCTGCGCAATGTCACCCGCTAAGCCGGACACAAACTTGCCGAACGTCGACGTCGCCGATTTTCCGTCGTTGAATCTTACTTCGATTCCAGCTCTCTCACCTGCACGAGTTACCTCGTCCTTCCACTTCTTTACGCCCTCATCATTCTGAGACATCGAATCTTTGTAAGCATTCCACTTCTCGAGCAACTTCTCGGGTTGAGCTTTGTCCATATCGATGCCGCCCTTCCCATCTCGCGGCAACGCTGCATCCACCTCAGCTTCCGTAAACAAAGGCTTGTCCATCTTCGTTCCGATGCTCACCTCTTTCAGTAAAACCTCAAGTTGGTTACGTGCGTGGTTCTCCGAGCTGTTCTCCGCTATCTGTCCTTGATTGAATTCGTTTTGGAAATTGTAATTCAAACTCGCAGGTTGCCAACCATGCGTGTTCGTATCGTATGTAAGAGTTCCGATCGTCGCTCCGCGCATCCCCTGTATGCTCAAGCCCACCGTGCCGTCGTTGCCGAAATCCAGGGTCGCTCCCCCACCGCGTAGTCTTTGCGGAATCGCTGCATTTCCGTCGCTATTGTAAGAGGCCGTCGCATTCGCTTGCCCGTGCTTGCT
>NZ_NPDU01000165.1 GCF_002811985.1 Leptospira adleri | reverse complement strand
TACAAACTCAATCGGCAAGGAGAGCCTTCTCATTCATTCTTAAATCTGCGAAAATTTTAGGACGTTATCAAGGAGCTGTCCGGGGAATACATTCTAAATTCAAAATTATTACAAAAATTAAAATCACCTTTTTTATATTCCTTTTGTACATTTATCTAGAACCTCTCATTCCTTGAAATATTCCATTATATAAAAATAAATTCCTAAGAAATATCGCCTCAGAATATGTTTTTGCAGTTTGATTATAAAGATTTAAAGTATATATAGCATTATATGTCTTTAAATCCAAAACAAAGAAATAAAAAAACTGCCCTTGCATATACCCCATAGTTCCTGCTCGAACATCAGCATACATTTTCATTAGATGCAACATCTCTGCTATCGCCAGTAAGTAAATAGTGACTCCAAAAGCTCCCCGCCAGAATTTATAATTATCAAGGTATCTTGTTAATTAATAAGAGTTCATCTTCTGATTCTAGTTTTCTACAGCTAAGCAAATAATATATAAATTGATAACATTAAGTTTCTCTTCTTCAGTTGTATCGGCTCTTGGAATAAAAAGTGGAAAAAGGGCGTCGTCGCATTTTCTCTGTGATTCAGGGATCGTTTTACTTCCTGTGCACGCCATGAAGGAAAGCAAGAATAGTAAACGAGTAAGTATCAATAGTCTTTTCATCAAA
>NZ_NPDU01000164.1 GCF_002811985.1 Leptospira adleri | reverse complement strand
TACACAAGGCGCTTTGCAGAATGCGATCAATTTTCAAAACAGCGGGAATACGAGTTACAGCGTTCGATACGGACAGAACGGCGGTCCTTTGACAAACGATCCTTTGACGTATATGCAGGGTTGGTGGCCTTCTCCTTTTTCCCATTTCGATCAATATTCGGCTTATACTACGAGCGAAGTTTCGATGTGGGAGATATTCAATAGCGGGGTTACGGACGGCGCGGGAGGTTTAGCCCAGAAAATCATGGCCTATGTCCGCCATGAAATTTCCCAATTGGATCTTGCTAACTGGATCATGGATGCGTATGAGAGCGGATTGAGTGGTACGGGATCTCCTTTGGACGGTTTGGTGGGTCTGGGTCCGGGTATGACGATCACGGGAATCAACCAGGCGGATCTTCGCGCCTTTATGAATTATACCGGGAATCCTGCGGATCCGAATCCGTATTGTCCGAATCCTTTGGGTTGCAACAACGTCGATTTTTTCAATCCCGGTCCCGGTATTTACGGCGCCAACCGAACATACAGCGAAGGGTATTTTTCCGGTATCGATTTTCGAGTTTATACTGCTCGGCAACTTTATGTTACTCCGGCAGGGATCCCGTTCTTTTTGGACATCCAACATCAGCAGGACTACGCTTGGATCGAGTTGAATTTTTCGGTAACGAATAACAACGCTTATGCGAA
>NZ_NPDU01000163.1 GCF_002811985.1 Leptospira adleri | reverse complement strand
TGACATTGCGCAGAGCTTCGGCTTTGCAAACGACGGATCGAAGATGGTGGACAAGGCGGGAGTCTTTCACTTGGACACTTGTTTTAGAGGTGACGTTCCTGTATGGCGACTGAAGAAGACAGGAATATCTAGTAATCAGAATATTCAAAAAACGGAAAACGCATACGACCTGGTCGCTATCGAAAACATCCAAATCGGCGACGTGGTGAAATCTTGGAACGAAAGAACGGGTCAACTTGAGAACAAGAGAGTCACCGAACTTTTCGTGCACGAGGTTCCTCAGTTATTCTTCTTGGAACTCAACGGAGAAGAAGAGATCCATACAACTTGGAACCATCCGTTTAGAAGACGAAACAAAACGGTCGCACTTGTAGAGAGCGCACCACAACTTGTGATGGCTTCTACACTTGAAAGAAGATTCGAGAAAGAATCACCCGAGAGTGGAGTTCAAGTCTCCGAGTGGGTGAAAGTGGAAGACCTGAAAGTAAACGACGAAGTGTTGAAGTCGGACGGAAGCTGGGGGCAAGTAACCGGGATCTTTCACTACAACGTAGAGCCGACGAAGGTTTACAATCTCGAGGTAGAAGACAACCATACATATATCGTTGGCGGAGATGCGGAATCGTCTAACGCGGGATATGTTGTGCACAACTACGAAGGCTCGTATGACAAACAAGTGAGAGCGATCAAGTCGAGCGTAAAAGAAC
>NZ_NPDU01000162.1 GCF_002811985.1 Leptospira adleri | reverse complement strand
CGCCATCTTGAATTACATTAAAATCAAAAAAAAATGAACAAATGTTCATTTTTGAGACATAAAAGCCATTATCGGAAGTGACCTGTTCCGAAAAGCGGTCCGATTTTATTCCGAAAAATGAACCAAAAATATTCCGCGGTTCTTTGTCAAAAGGGACGTTCTTTCTTAAAAACGATATTCCCGTATTCTTATCCCATTCGCCTATTTGAGGCATTCCGCTCGATGGGGAATTTTTTCCCCGTCGAGGAAAGTGTCCGGAAAATCACTTTTAATCTCCGATCCAAAAAAACATAATACGTCACCTTTTCGGATTGAATCAGTAAAAACGAAACCTTCAGACCAAAATGGAGGAAAGTGCTTCGCTACTATGACGCGATTCTTAGTTTCGCTTCTTGGCTAGCGAATCATGTTCGCGTCTATACTAGCGATTCCTATATTAAAAAAAAGGAAAATACAATACTTAAAAGCCGCGGCGCTTCGCTTGCTCTCTTCTGAGTTGATTTATACTTTTGGCAATGTATCCTTCTGGAATGACCGAATCTTTTTCCGTAGGATTTGCTTTTTGAGAGAGTAGAATTGCTCCAGACCTTTCTTCGGTAGAAAGAAATGAAATTGAACTTCCAAGTCTTTCAACAATCAATCGATGAGCCATTTCAGTCGCGTCAGGTCCGTCTTTCTTTTTAAAAGGGAATTCCTCAAATTGCTCTCTAAGAATTTTCGAGTCTTCTCTAAGCAAGAGTTGTCCGGTAGCAATCGGAACTTGAAGTGCTCCTTCAATGCGCCGAATCTTATCTCCGCCATTTTCAATTCCAATAACCGGAACA
>NZ_NPDU01000161.1 GCF_002811985.1 Leptospira adleri | reverse complement strand
TTTGATGAAAAGACTATTGATACTTACTCGTTTACTATTCTTGCTTTCCTTCATGGCGTGCACAGGAAGTAAAACATTCAAATCACAGCTTCTTGAGATATCATCATTGTTGCAGGAACAAAGGGATAACGTCCTAAAATTTTCGCAGATTTAAGAATGAATGAGAAGGCTCTCCTTGCCGATTGAGTTTGTAGCGATCAAATTCAAAAAAAGGAGAACCCCCCAATGAGGGCAGAAGAAGAAAAAGCGCACCTGAAAGTAATCCAGGTGGATGAGACCCAGCTCAAGAAAGACTTGAGCGAACTCGTAAGAGGCTCAGTGGAAGAAACGCTGAACGCTCTCTTAGATGAGGAAGCGGATAAACTCTGCAAAGCCTCAACGTATGAGAGAAACCCGGATCGAGTAGATACAAGAGCGGGTTCGTATAATAGAAACTTCGAAACAAAAGCCGGAAAAGTAAAGTTAAAAGTTCCGAAACTTAGAACAATTCCGTTTGAGTCGGCGATCATCGATCGATACAAACGAAGGAAGAGTTCGGTAGAAGAAGCTCTCATGGAGATGTATCTCGCTGGAGTTTCTGTTCGGAGAGTCGAGGATATCACCGAGAGCCGCTGGGGAACGAAGGTTTCTCCTTCAACGATCAGCAAACTCAACCAGAAAGTTTTTGTTCAAATCGACGAATGGAGAATCCGTCCGCTTACCGATGAATATCCTTACGTTTACTTGGACGGACTTTACTTGAAGAAGTCCTGGGGCGGAGAAGTTCGTAACGTAGCGATTCGATAGTGTCCTTAAAGTTTCGCACAAATGAGAACTTGAGAAGAGCTCTCCTCACACGATCAAGCCATGAGCTTTA
>NZ_NPDU01000160.1 GCF_002811985.1 Leptospira adleri | reverse complement strand
TCTTTTCGATGGGAGTGGGTTCTTGGCTTTCCAAATACGTGGAAAAGGATTTGATTCCTAAGTTTTTGGAGATAGAACTCGCGATCGGACTCGTGGGCGGGTTTAGCGCGGCGATTCTTTATTTGAGTTTCGGACAGATTCGATTCTTTCAAGTTCCTTTGTTTTTACTCGTGATCTTAGTGGGGATTTTAGTCGGCCTGGAAATCCCGGTTCTCCTCAGAATTCTAAAAAAGGAACTTCAATTTAAGGAACTCGTGTCCAGGGTTTTGAGTTTGGATTACGTGGGAGCGCTCCTCGCTTCGATTCTATTTCCGATCTTTTTCGCGCCGAAACTCGGATTGATCCGAACCGGTTTTCTTTTCGGAATCTTGAACGCGGGGGTTGCGCTCTGGGGAACTTGGGCGCTGCCGCTCAAATATTCAAGGATGATTCTGCTCCGCGCGCAATCCGTGATCGTTCTCACGTTATTGATACTCGGGTTTTCGTTTTCGGATCTGGTCACGTATTACAGCGAAGAAACTCTCTACACGGACGAGATCATTCTATCCAAACAATCCCAGTTTCAGAGAATCATAGTCACGAGATGGAAAAACGAAATACGCCTTTTTTTAAACGGACATCTTCAATTCTCGTCCAGAGACGAATATCGATATCACGAAACCTTGGTGCATCCCGCGATCTTAGCGCATCCTTCGCCTAAAAACGTTTTGGTATTGGGCGGCGGAGACGGATTGGCGGTGAGGGAAATCCTAAAACACGAAGGAATCGAAAAGATAACGTTAGTCGATCTTGATCCCGCGGTAACGGGACTATTTACGGATCACAACGTATTAAAAGAACTCAACGAAGGAAGTTTAAGAAATCCTAAAGTAACCGTGATCAATACGGACG
>NZ_NPDU01000016.1 GCF_002811985.1 Leptospira adleri | reverse complement strand
ACGGGAAAGAATGGGAGAATTGGCTTAAGAAAAATCATACAAACGGAAGCGCGATTTGGGTCAAGTTCGCCAAGAAAGAATCTAAGATCGTTTCTCTGACCTACGCGGAAGCGCTGGACTGCGCGCTTTGTTACGGTTGGATCGATAGTCAAAAACAAAAATACGACGAATCCTTTTGGCTGCAGAAGTTCAGCGTGCGCGGTCCGAAGAGCATTTGGTCTAAGATCAATCGGGAAAAAGCGAACGCTTTGATTGCCAGTGGGAAAATGAAAACTTCCGGTCTCGCGGCGATCGAAGCCGCAAAAAAAGACGGTCGTTGGGACGCGGCGTATGATTCTCAGAGTAAGGTGGATATTCCGAAAGATTTTGAAAGACTTTTGAAACAAAATCCGGACGCAAAGAATTTTTTCGAAAGTTTGAGTTCCTCAAATCGATACGCGATTTTGTTTCGGCTTCATCATACGAAAAAAGAAGAGACGAGAGTTCGGAAGTTGAGTCAGTTTATCGAGATGTTAAAAAGAAAGGAAACGATTCACACCGCAAGAAAGAAATAATCTCGTTTTTCGTCTTGGCGGATTTGATCCTCATTCTATTCGAAATATGGAATATCTTTTCGAATTTGAAGAATGTTCTTTTTGTAAATTTCCGTAGAATTCTTATAAATTCGATTTCAGATTTCGTTTTCGGAAAAGCGTATTCTTTTCGCTGAGAATATCGCTTCGATCTGGAATGGATCGAAACAAATTCTTTCTTTACGGAAATGTCCGATCTCGTTTTCGCCTTTAAAGATCTTGAAAAAAGATCTTTCCAAACTCGGGCAAAATGAATAATTTACCTTCAGTGTCTTTTTTCATTCTCCAAATTCGAAAACTTTTCATATTCGGCGTTCCGTTTGTTTTATTTTCCTGTCTTCTTCCCGAGACGATGGATTCCGTTTCGGAACAACCTTCTTCCGAAAATCCTTCCGCCCTTTCGATTCTTCAGGATAAAATCGATTCGGTCCTACATCCGGAACACAATCGTGATCCCGAACTTCTCAAACTTCTCGCGGGAGGAGACGTTATGTTCAATTGGGGGATCCGGGATACGATTCAGAGGCACGGAGAAATTGCGCCCGTGGAAGGCTTGAAGACCCTTTTCGGAGAAGCCGATTTTAGAATGGTGAATCTTGAAACTCCGGTGGTCGCTTCCAAAACGGAGGAATCGAAAAAAGCATATATATTTACCGCTCATGAAAAGGACATGGATTCTCTGAAGTTCTTGGGAGTGGATCTTGTATTCCTGGGAAACAATCATTCTTTCGATCACGGTCCGAAAGGAATGGCGGAGACTTTGGATATATTAAAAAAGAATCATATTCTCAACGTAGGCGCCGGTAAAAAAATCCCCGAAGTGTTCGCACCTTTACGTCTGAGCCTCAAGGGAAACGATCTTAGAATCCATTCCGTCACCGCAATCGCGGAGCCTGCCCATTACGCCACTGCGACAAAGGCGGGGGTCGCGCCGTTCTCCTTTCCTTCTTTACAGGCTTCTTTTTTTGAAAGGAGGGACAGGACCCGGGATCCGGTCGCGCCTCCGGTTCGGATCGTCTCGCTTCATTGGGGTGTGGAATATTCTCCCTTTCCTACCGCCGATCAGAGAAAGATCGCGCATTCTCTCATCGATTCCGGGGTCAAAATCGTGATCGGACATCACCCTCATATTCCACAAGGAATCGAAGTCTATCGGGGAGGCGTGATTCTCTATTCCCTCGGAAATCTGATTTTTGGAAGTAGGAACTCCTACCTGAACCACAATTTGATCGCGATTCTTCATATTCGCAAGAATGTCCTGGAAATGGTGGAGTTGGTTCCGATCTTTGGAAAATTCCAAAAGGAAGATCATAAAATCCGACCCGTTACCGGGCAGGAAGCGAAAGAATTCCTCCAAGAAATCGCGGTTCTCTCCGGAGAACTCGGGACGGAACTCCGCGTAGAAGAAGAAAGAGCATTTCTGGACCTCCGACCCAATTCTCCCTTGACCCGTGGCTCCAAACGCAAAAAATAGGATAAATTATCGGTTCTTCTGCTCGTCGCGTTCCGCAGGCGGGCTTTAACCATAGGGGAAACAATTGAGAAACTACGAACTCACCACCATTACACGTGTGAGCTCTCGGGAAGTTGCAAAAACTGAGGTTCAAGAAACCTTAGGAAAGCATTCCGTGAGCGTCACTTCCGACGAAGATTGGGGCCAAAGAAAACTCTGGCATCCGATCAAACACGAAGAGCAGGGCATCTTCCATCACTACAAGTGCACCGCTTCCCCGGAAGCGATCGCAAAAGTGGAAAAGGATTTTCTAATCAACCAGAACATTCTTCGTTCCATGGTTGTCCGTCTCAATGGCTAACGATATCAACAGAGTGACTCTGGTCGGCCGCCTAACGCGGGACCCTGAGTTCAAATCGATCAACGGAACTTCTCTCGTAAACTTCTCCCTGGCCAACGGCCGGACCTATGTGTCTAACGGTGAGAAGAGAGAAGAATCTCATTTTTTCGATTGTGAGGTCTGGGGAAAACCGGCTGATATCATTCAACAGTATTGCAAAAAAGGCAAACAGATAGCGATTGAAGGACGACTGAAGCAGGACACTTGGGAAACTCCCGAAGGAAAGAAAGCGTCTCGGATTCGAATCGTAGTGGAGAATTTCCAACTCCTCGGTTCGAGAGACGACGGCTCTTCCTCTCCAAGGGAATCATCCGCTTCTTCCGGAGGAAATTCTTATCCATCCTCTCCGGAATACTATAGCCCTGCACCGGATGGTGACGACGACATACCGTTTTAATGAGGAACACTTATGAGTGAGAATGAAGTAAAAGAAGAACGATCTGAAAGATCGGAACAAGGCGAATCTTCCGGCGAAATGGAAGGAAAGCCTCAGAGAAAACAGAATAAATACAAGAAGAAGGTTTGCCGTTTTACTGCGGACCCGGAACTTGCAAAACAAATCAATTATAAGAATATCGAACTCTTAGAAAGATTTATCACCAATCGTGGTAAAATCATTCCAAGAAGAATTACTGGAACCAGCGCTCGTTACCAAAGAGTTCTCGCGCGTGAAATCCGCAAAGCAAGAAGCATCGGTCTTCTTCCTTACAAGGTGAACTGAGGTACCAACATGAGAGTGATCTTACAAAAAGACGTTATCAATCTCGGGGACGCAGGCGACCTCAAAGAAGTCGCGGACGGTTACGCAAGAAATTTTCTTTTCCCGAAAAAACTCGCGGTTCGAGCGAACGAAGGAAATACAAAAGCGGCTCTTCACCAAAAGAAATTGGGCGAGCTCAAACGCGAAAAACGTAAAAAAGCGATGGAAGGTTTTTCCTCCAATATCAGCGGCAAAGAATACGATATCGTAGTCAAAACCGGCGGCGGGGACAAACTTTTCGGAGCGGTAACTCCTATGGATATCGCTTCCCTTTTGAAAAAAGACGGAATCGAACTCGATAAGAGAAAAATCGAGATCGCGGAGCCTATCCGCAGTCTGGGATCTTACAAGATCAAAATTCGCCTTGCAGAAGGAATCCAGCCTGTAATTACGCTTCACGTAAAAAAAGAAGAAGAGTAATTCTTCTTTAAAGGGGACGATGCAGTCCGACTCTTTATACGAACCGGAATCCGAAAGAGCCTTCTTAGGATTCCTTCTTCTCAAAGGAGCGGACAACCTCATCGACGTCCCCGTTGCTCCGGAAGACTTTTATGTGGATCTCCACAGACGAGTCTACCGGGCGATTACGGATCTCGTAGATAAACGAATCACGATCGATCCGGTTTCCGTCCTCAACTTTCTCAAAGAAAATTCCCTTCTCAAAGACGAAGAAAAAGAATTCAATTATATCTATTCCCTCTATCGGGATACCGTAGTCACTCAACCGCTTCCGTACTACGCGACTCGGATCAAACGATTTTCCGAGCGCAGAATGTATGCGAAGATTCTCCAGGATTCTTTGGAACTCATCCGGAAAGAACCCGGGGACAACGAATCCGTTTTCAACACGGTTGAAAAAAATCTTACGGAAATTTCCAGAAGTATAGACGCGAAAGGGTTGCTGTCCGTTTCCACGGACAAGGTCGCTCTTTCCGATTATATCATGGAAATCATGAAGAATCGGGGACAGATCACAGGTCTTCGAACCAACTTTACCAAGTTAGACGAAGCGACTTCCGGTCTCAAGGAACACGAGCTCATGATTCTCGCGGCCCGTCCCGGTAACGGTAAGACTACATTCGCTCTGAACATCGCGTCTAACGTGGCTCTGGATTACAATCAACCTGTCGTAATCTTCTCATTGGAGATGAGCCGAATCGAACTTCTTCTCAAGATGGTCTGCGCGCATTCTCAGGTGGAATCGATGAAGCTCAAAAAATCGGAACTCACGCGCGCCGATGCGCCGAAACTGTTGGATTCCATCGTGCGCGTTACGTCGGCTCCGATTTACATCGACGACTCGGGCGGTTTGACGATTGACGACTTTAAAGGGCGGGTTCGTAAACTTCTGACCACCGAAAAGATCGGTCTGATCGTGGTTGATTACCTCCAGTTGATGAGCGATCCTAAAAACAAGGACGGAGGACGTCAGCAAGAGGTCGCCTCCATTTCCCGCTCCCTCAAACAGATGGCCAAGGAAGCGAAATGTCCGATCATCGCCCTTTCTCAGATGTCCCGGGCCGTGGAACAGAGATCCAAGGATCAAAAACCTCAGCTTTCGGATTTGAGGGAATCGGGTGCGATCGAGCAGGATGCGGACATCGTGTCCTTTATCTATCGGGAAGAGAAGGTAAAGGCCGACGATGAGATCACTCCCGAGATGAGAGGTAAGGCCGAGATCATCATCGCAAAAAACCGTTCCGGTCCCATCGGTTCTTTTCATCTTGCCTTCCGGCCGGAGCTCAGCAGATTTGATAATATAGATTAGTTCTTATCTCATTCGATCAATACAACAGGAAATAGAAATCATTGGAACACTGGATTCAGGAAAATTATAACAAACGCTCTTGGGCGGGAGAATTGAACGAGTCTCTGGAAGGAAAAAAAATCGTTCTCTACGGTTGGTCGTTTCGATTCAGAGATCAGGGCGGAGTGATCTTCATCGATCTGCGGGATCGAACAGGAATCATTCAAGTTGTAGCTCGCAAAGAACTCTTGGGAGACGCCTTCAGCCTTGCTGAAAAGGTCCGTTCCGAATACGTGATCGCGGTGGAAGGAACTCTCAAAAAAAGAGACGCAGAATCCATCAATCCAAGAATGCCCACCGGAACCATCGAAGTCGTCCTTGATAAATTATCGATTTTGAATGCTGCCAAAACTCCTCCGTTCTCCTTGGACGAGTTTGACGATATCTCCGAAGAACTCAGACTCAAGTTCCGTTACTTGGATTTCAGAAGAGAAGAATTAAAAACCCGGATGCTCAAACGTCACGAGTTCGTATTCGCAATTCGTAATTATCTCAACAAACGCAAGTTTGTCGAAATCGAAACACCGATTCTTAACAAATCCACTCCGGAGGGCGCGAGAGACTTTCTCGTTCCTTCCCGACTCAATCCGAATCAGTTCTATGCGCTTCCTCAGTCTCCTCAGATCTTCAAACAGATCCTGATGGTGGGCGGAATGGAACGTTACTTTCAGATCGTGAAATGTTTTCGAGACGAAGACTTGCGCGCGGACAGACAACCCGAGTTTACTCAGCTCGATATGGAATTCTCCTTTGTGAGCCAGGAGGAAATTCTCGCGGAGATGGAAGGCCTGATCTCGAACGTTTATAAGGAAGTTTTCGATATTCCTCTTTCGACTCCGTTTCCTAGAATGACCTATAAAACCGCGATGGAAGAATACGGTTCCGATAAACCCGATCTTCGTTTCGGAATGAAACTCGTGGACGTTTCCGAAATCGTAAAGGACTGCGACTTCAACGTATTCTCCGGAGCCGTAAAAGGCGGAGGAACCGTAAAGGTAGTTTGTGTTCCGGGCGGAAGTGTGATTTCCAGAAAAGAAATCGAAGACTACACCGCTTGGCTGAACCGAGACTACAAAGCCAAGGGCCTTGCGTATATGAAACACGGCGCCGAAGGTCTTGAGTCCACAATCACAAAACGTTTTAAAAAAGAAGAATTGGACGCGATCTCCAAAGCCTGCGGTTCGAAAGAAGGGGATATGCTCTTTTTCGGTGCGGACGAACGAGATATCGTCAATCACTCGTTAGGCGCTCTTCGTTTGAAACTTTCCGAAAGATTTGAAACTCCGAAGGAAGGGAATATCAACATCACTTGGATCGTAGACTTTCCTATGTTCGAGTGGAACAAAGACCACAAACGCTGGGACGCATTGCATCACCCGTTCACTTCTCCTTCGGACGAAAGTATTCCGTATTTTGAATCCATGGAAACCCTGCAAAAGAACGCGGGTAACGCCACCGCAAAAGCGTACGACCTCGTGATGAACGGAGTCGAAATCGGAGGAGGTTCGATCCGGATTCATTCCCGAGATATTCAGAACCAAGTGTTCCGAGTTCTCGGAATCGAAGAGGAAGAGGCGAAGGAAAAATTCGGATTCTTACTCGAAGCCCTCGAATACGGGGCTCCACCTCACGGCGGTTTGGCGTTCGGAATCGACCGTATCATGATGCTTCTAACCGGCGGAAAATCGATCCGCGACGTCATCGCTTTCCCTAAAACACAAAAGGGACTTTGTTTGATGAGCGAATGCCCTTCTCCTGTGGAAGAAAAACAACTTCAGGAATTGAAAATCAAACTGGTTAAGGTATAAATTTATCTCTTCGCGTAAAGAACAGTTCAATTTCGAAAACCAAGACCTCTATCGTAAGATCTGCGGGATCAACGACGAGGGAGTCAAGATTCTTGAAAAGCAACTCGAGATGGATATCATTCCCAGAGGGAACGGTTTTCAGATCGAAGGAGAATCCGCGAAGGTAGACTTCGCTCTCGATTTTTTTAAAAAACTCGAGGCCAATTATCGGGAAAGACCGGACCGAGATTTCACCGATTCATTCGATTTTGCTTATATTCTAAAAGACGCGGGGAAGGAACTCCGTAAAAAAAAGGTATGGGAAACCGAGACCGATCGGACCATGCCTTGGAAGCCTTCCGAAAAAATCCTCACCACCTATCGCGGAAAACATATCTTTCCTCGAACCAGAAATCAGGAAACTTATTTCCGATCCTTCCAAGACAATCTGATCACGTTTGCGCTCGGTCCTGCGGGAACGGGGAAGACGTTTCTTTCCGTTGCAACTGCTTGTAGATTCTTACAAGCCGGGACGATCGATAAGATCATTCTTACGAGACCCGCGGTCGAAGCGGGGGAGAATCTTGGATTTTTACCCGGCGATCTCAATCAGAAAGTGGACCCTTATCTTCGTCCGGTTTACGACGCCTTGAACGAATGTATCGGCGCCGAAAAAACTCAGGAATACATTTCTCTTACAAAGATCGAGATCGCTCCGGTCGCGTTTATGCGGGGAAGAACTCTTTCGAATGCCTTTATCATTTTGGATGAAGCGCAGAACTGTACGCTCGCACAGCTCAAGATGATTATGACCCGTTTGGGCCGCAATTCCCGCATGTGTATTTCCGGAGATTCGACTCAGATCGACTTGGATCACGGTCGTTCGGGACTCGAAAAAGTGGTGACTTTATTTAAAAACACCGATCAAATTGGAATGGTGTTTTTCGGAAAAGAAGATATTACCAGACACCCGCTTGTGGAAGTAATCGTTCGTAAGTTCGAGGAGTTGTAATCGTATGCCCAGTCCGGGAGAACAAATCGAATCCGCCATGGCTTGGATTACGGACACCCTGACGCGGGTGCGCCCGATTCTTTTTGTTCGAAGACTTCAGGTTTTCCTGGTCGTTATCACTTTATTGATGGTGACGTGGATGCTTGCGATCCCGTTCTTCGGTCAGGACAAGATGGATCTTTCTCCGGACGGTCTTTACTCCGAAGGAAAAACCGCTCCCGAAAAAATCGTCTCTGCAAAAGACATCGTCTACGAAGACGAGGACAAGACCAAGGCCAAAAAACTCGCGGCTTATCAATCCGCCCCCTTTGTTTTCGATCGCGACTACTCGGCGCTTCAAGATTTTATCAACAAAGCCATCCAAGAAGATATGGAGAATTTCCGTTCCTTCAAGCCCAGCGCCGAAGGAAAGGCTTATCCCGAACTTCTGAATATAATTCCCAGATGGAAGAATCGTTCGAAAGAAGAGATCGAACTTCTTTACAAAACTCCCGGCAAAGGAAAACTCAAGGATCTTGTACAACAATACTCTAATTTAGTATTTTCTTCTTTTTGCATATTGAGGGATTTACCTCCGGATTACGCTACCTTGAAGTCGTCCGGGGCGAGAGTTCGAAACCAGGGAATCAAAGAACAGATTTCGAATCTCGAGGGAGCTTATATCATTCCGAGATCGTATCTTTATCGAGATCCGGAAACGGTGAACATTCTGACTAGGATGGCTCAGGAAAAACTTTCCCGTATGGATCCGGCGGTTCTTCCCGTCGTTCAGAAAATTTCTCTGAGCTATATCTATTCGAATCCGTCTTGTTCGTATAACGCGGAAGAGACGCTCGCTCTCAAAAAGTTCGCTTCGGATCGCGCCGAACCGGTCAATTCCAGAATCCTCGCGGGGGATGTGATCGTAAAATCCGGCGAGATCATCACGCCTGAAATATTCAAAAAACTGCAGATCGTAAATACTTACGCTACTAGGGCGAATATCGCTTCGATCATTTCGATTCTTCTGATTCAAACCGTATTCGTAGTCATCATCTATATTTTTCTGAAGAAATACAATCCTAAGCGTCTCAACGACGTTTCGAGTAACGTGATCGTTTTTTCTCTCATCTGGTTTTTGGTTTTGAGCTGTACGATCGCTTCCAGAATCTTCTTTAACTTCGAGACGAAATACGATACGATCTTTTACTTCGCGCTTTTTGTTCCCGTGGGGATGGTTTGTCTGATCGTAAGTTTTATCTACGACGAACAGCTTTCAATCGCGATCGGATTTTATCTTTCCTTCTTTGTTTTTATGGCTTCGCATTACAATCCGACTTCGTTTATGCTCGGATTTGTTTCCTGCATCGTTTCCGCGAGTTACGGAAGAAATCTAAAGAAAAGAATCGATTTTATCAAGGCGGGTTTATACATCGCGGGCATTCAGATCATCATCGCTTCCAGCGGTTATCTTTTCGATTCTAGAAACTATTGGGTTGCGATCCCGAGCGGCTCTTGGCTCAAGGATTTGGTAGAATCCAATATCTTCAAGTTGTATGTCCTCTGTTTGATCAACGGATTTGCGTGTTCGACCGCGGCACAGTTTTTGTTGCCGATCTACGAATATCTTTTTAACGTTCCGACTCGTTTTAAACTGATGGAACTCGCGGATACGGGACATCCTTTGTTGCAGGATCTTCTCACAAAGGCTCCTTCGACTTACACTCATACGTTTATGGTGGCCGCGCTTTCGGAGAGGGCTTGTCAGAATTTGGATTTGGATTGGCTTCTCACCCGAGTCGGAGTTTATTTTCACGATATCGGTAAAATTCCGAATGCGGGATTTTTTGTGGAGAATCAGCATTTAATTCCCAAAAAAGAAAACATCGATAAGAACAATCCGGCTTTGGCCGCGAAAATCGTCATCGATCACGTGTTAGACGGAATCGAGATGGCTAAGAAAGCGAGACTTCCCAGAGAGGTGATCGATTTCATTCCGGAGCACCACGGAACTTCAACGATGGCGTTTTTTTATCATAAGGCTTTATCCGAACTTTCTCCTACTCAAAAGAAAAAACTTAGGAAGGAAGAATTTCAATATCCCGGTCCTAAACCTCAGAGAAAGGAAACCGCGATCGTCATGATCGCGGATTCTCTGGAAGCGGCCTCGCGTTCTTTGGAGGAAATCAATGCTGAGTCATTGGACAATCTGATCACAAAAATCATCGGCATCAAACTTGCGGAGAATCAACTGGACGAATGCGGGCTGACTCTCGGAGATCTCGAAGTGATCAAAGCGTCCTTCAAAGAAGTGTTGTTGTCGAGTCTTCATTCCAGACCGAAATATCCTAGTATGGAAGCGACAAAAGCCTTGGAAAAGAAAAATCCTTTGAGCGCAACTTCGGCAAACGGTCATAAGAATTCGAAAACCGCGATTTCGGGGAAAGGAAACTGATCGCAGATAACGTCTCCATATCGAACGACTACGGATCGATTCCTTGGTGGAATGAAGAAGAAGTCCTACAGAATTGCAAAATTCTTTTCCGAAAAGAACTCGGACAATCCTCCTGTGAACTGAGTCTTTTGTTGATCGGAGATTCCGATATGAAGGAGATCAATCTTTTGAGGAGAGGGAAGGACAAAACCACGGATGTACTTTCCTTTCCTTTAGAATTCGATTCCTCGCCGCTCGGCGCGGTTCTACAAAAAAGAAAAGACGAAAATCATTCTTCTCTTCCTCCGATTGCGTTAGGCGAAATTGTGATGTCCATCGACACGTTGAAAAAACAGGCGCTCGAGATAGGACACGAAGAAAAGGACGAATTCTATCGGCTGCTTGTCCACGGATTTTTACATCTCCTCGGTTATGATCACGAAAGAGGAGAGGAAGAAGAAAGAATTATGAAGGAAAAGGAAGACGAATGTCTGGAAATTCTGCAGGATCTTTGAGAAAGATGCGCGGAATCGTTCTTGAATCCAGGGAGATCCCCGGAGGAGACGCGGTCATCCGTTTATTGCCGGAAGAAGGAATCGTGGAAAATTTCCGCGTTCGAGGAATTAGAAAGAGCAAAACTAGACCGATCGCTTCCGTAGAACCGGGTTCTCTAACGAGCTTGGATTATTATAATGCAAAAAATCAACAAGAGACGCATAACGTGAAAGAGATTTCGCTCTTGAATCGTTTTGATCGTGCAAAGGCGGGTTACCTCGGAATGGTGATCGTGTCTTACCTTGTGGAACTCGCATCTTCGTTTACTCCGGACGGCGCCGAACATCCCGGCGAGTTTCGTCTTCTTTCCGGCGCCTTGGAGGAATTGGAGGAGAATGGTCCTTCGATCCTGATTCTTCCGTTTGTAAAACTTCGCCTTCTTGTATCCGGAGGTTTTCTTTCCAAGGAGCTTCTCTGTCATTCCTGCGGAATGCCGTTAAAGGAAATGACTTCCGTGACTCTTCAGACTTCTCCTTTGGAACTCGTCTGCGGGAATTGTCTTCATTCGAACGAAAACGATCTGGGACTTGTTCAATGGATCCAAACTTTTTTAATGTTGCGATTCAGAGATCTGAAGGAGAGAGAAATCTCTGTTGAAACTATCCTGGACCTCGACAGAATTTGCAATCGGATGCTTGAGCCGATCCTTCGAAGGAAACTCAAATCGGCCGCCACACTCTACGAAGCTCTGGGGGAGAATCTTGGAAAATTTTCTTAAAACAATTTTGTTCTTATTTTATTTTTCCATTTTGCTCTTTCTTGTCATTTTGGATATCCGGTGGGATCAGAAAACGCCGGTGCAGATTCCTGTTCATCTGGAAAGTGAGGAGAAAGGAAAACGATCAATACTTGTTTCCATGTTGGACCTCAAAAAGATGGTTTTTCAGGAACTCGAGATAAGTTGGGAAAATTCTAAAAAGAAGAATGTGTTTTACGAGCGGAAGTGATTCTGACGGATTCTTTTCAAATTATGTTTTAAACGAAAAATTGATGGATAAGGAACGATCAAAAACGGTGTTTTCTGTCGGAGTTCCGACAATAAAAAGGGGACTTTGACTTGCAAAATTTAAGTTTTGTGATAAAGGAGAATCTGCCGTTTTTTCCCGCCACCGCACCCCCCACCCAAAAGCGGGTGGGGAAGATTTTCACGAAAAAATCGTCGTTTTTCCGACAAGTGGATTCACAGATCAAGTTTTCAAATAAACATTTGAAAACCGTATTCAAGTTATTTTTTTCGAAAATACGAAACGTCAAAAACGTCCTCTTGGATTCCAATCTTTCATTCGATCGGAGCCCTTTTTTAATCGAACTCGAACTCTATTATATTACAATTGTCTTATGTTATATGGGTCTCTCCTACAATGAAAGAAAATGAAACTCTAAAACAAATCGTATTAAAAGCTCTGGAAGAGGGAGTAAAAGAAGTAACCTCGTCCTTTTCCGAACTCGATTTAAGCTCTTTAAAAGTTAAAATCGAATATTCGAGGGATGAAAAATTCGGTGATTACTCGACGTCTTTTGCATTAGAAAATTCTAAAATACTCAAAAAGAATCCTGTGCAAGTTTCGCAGGACCTCGTGACGGTTCTCGAAAAAAGAAAGGATCTTTTTGAGGCAGTGGATTTTACTCCTCCCGGATTTGTTAATTTTAGGATCTTACCTTCCTTTCTCCTGAAGTTTGTCGAATCCTCGATCCTTTCCGGAAATCACTTTCCTCGGGTAAACAACCCTCTTAAGATCAATCTGGAATTTGTATCCGCCAATCCAACCGGACCGTTGAACATCGTTTCTGCGAGAGCCGCGGCGATGGGGGATGCGATGGCCTCTCTTCTGAAGGCGATCGGACACAAAGTGGATAAAGAATTTTATATCAACGACTACGGGAATCAAGTTTTCTTACTCGGTGTTTCCACTCTTGTTCGGATTCGCGAACTCAAAGGAGAATCATTTTCGATACAAGAAGCGGGAGATTCTACTCCGATCGAAACGATTTTAGAAAAAAACATTTTGCCTTCCGAAGGGTATCGAGGAGAATACATTAAAGATATTGCAAGTTCTCTTTTGAAAGATGCGGCGAAATCATCTCGAATAGAATCTCTTTTAAACGAAAAAAAATACAGGGAACTCGCCGAACTTTGCTCCGTTTGGACCGTAGAAAGCAATCTTATCTGGCAGAGAAAAGATTTGGATGCGTTCGGTGTGGAATTCGACAACTACTTCAGCGAAAAAACGCTACACGATGCGGATCAAGTTTTAACCGTTATGAAGGATCTTGAGAATTCCGGAAAAATTTTCGAAGAAGACGGAAAGAAAGTTTTTCGTTCCACGGAATACGGAGACGATAAGGACCGCGTCGTTGTTAGGGACGACGGTCGTCCGACTTATCTACTCGCGGACATCGCATATCATAAAAATAAAATTCAAAGAGGATACGATCGTATCATAGATATCTGGGGACCGGATCACCACGGATATATCGCGCGCCTTTCCGGAGCGATTCAATCCTTAGGATATCCAAAGGAGCATTTCAAGGTAATCATCGCGCAACAAGTCAATCTTCTTGAATCCGGTCAAAAGGTGAAGATGAGCAAACGTGCAGGCTCCTTTCAGACGATGAGCGATCTTATCGGCTTTTTGGGAAAACACGGAAAAGACGTGGGACGTTATTTTTTTGTGATGCGTTCTCTCGATGCTCCCTTGGATTTCGATCTGGATTTGGCAAAGGACGAATCGGATAAAAATCCGGTATTCTATCTTCAATACGCACACGCGAGAATCTGTTCCATCTTTCGTGAGGTAGGTAACGAAACTTCCGCGGATGAGGCGGCCAAGTTGGAAATGTCGGAGGAAAGAAAAAAACTTCTTTTTTGGATCGCAAGATTTCCGGAAGAAATATTAGATTCTGCTAATGCAATGGAACCTCATCGTGTGACCAATTATCTTCAGAGTTTTGCAAAGGCGTTTACCGGTTTTTATCTAGGTAAGAATAACCGTTTGAAGGATGCGACTCCCGAAGTTCGTTTGGGGCTTGCGAGAATTTGTCTTGCTTCGAAAAATATTCTCTTCCAAGGTCTTACTCTCATCGGAGTTTCGGCTCCGGAAAGAATGGATAAGGAATCCTAATGCAGGAACCGAAGATCATCGTCCTTTCAACCGGTTCGGAACTGACAAGCGGAAGAAGTCAGGACACGAATTCTTCTTGGATCGCAAATGAACTGTTTGGAATCGGATTTTCAGTTTTTAAGTTCGTCGTACTCCCGGACAATCCGGTTGTTTTGAAGGAAGAGATCGGAAGTTTAGCGAAAGGATCCACAAAAGAAAGCCCCGTGCTCATGGTGATGACCGGAGGACTCGGTCCCACGGAAGACGATTATACGTTGGAAATCGCCTGTGAACTCGCAGGAGTTGCGACTATTGAAAGCTCCGTTGCAAGACAAAGGATCGAAGCATTCTATCGTCTGAGAGGAAGAAATTTTGAGGAAGCGATGCAGACTTCGATTCGTCAGATTTCGGTCCCTGAAACCTCGATCGTCTTAAACAACAAAGTGGGGATCGCTCCCGGATTTATTTTGAAGCTCGGCGAGAATGCAAACCTTTGCTGTATGCCCGGTGTTCCCGGCGAGATGACCGAAATGTTCCGCGACGAGTTGTCTCCTTGGATTTCAAAAACTTTTTCCGCAAGGGAACTTCATTCCGGTTTTCGTTTTATCTGGTGGATGAGCGAATCTCTTTTTCAAAAGGAATTCATATCAAAAGAAGAATCGATTCGGAACGGATCCGTAGTTTGGGGCGTTGCAGCGAAGCGCGGTTATATTCGAGTGAGTTTTCAATCCGGCGATCGGAGTCTTGTGGATTCTCTTTTGGAAAAACTAGATCTGGTCTACGGAGCCAAATCGACTTCCGACGTTTTTGAAGAGTTGCCCAAAATTCTTACGGAACGAAAGATCACGGTGGGAACCGCCGAAAGTTGTACGGGCGGTCTGATCGCGAAAACGTTTACGGATCGAGCGGGTTCCTCGGTTTATTTTATGGGCGGGGTCGTCTCCTACGATAACAGCGTCAAGTCGGGTCTTCTCGGCGTAAAACAAAGCACGTTAGACGAATTCGGAGCTGTGAGCCGTGAAACAGCGAAGGAAATGGCCGAAGGCGCTTTGCGGACGCTGAACACCGATTATACGATCAGCGTCACCGGAATCGCGGGACCGGGCGGAGGAACCGCGCAAAAAAAAGTAGGGCTTGTCTACTTCGGAATCGCTCGAAAAGACGGTAATACCGAAATACACGAACACTACTTTCCGTTTCCAAGGGTTTCGTTTCGCGAATACGCGGCGCACACCGGTTTGTACTTATTATACGACTTATTGAAGAGGAAAGGATGAAACTTCTGCCGATTGCCGGATTCAGCGTATTTTTTACGGTATTATTCTTTTATCTATTTGGAAATCCTTACAAGAGCGCAGTGGGAATCCAAAAAGTTTGGGCGTTTTCGAAAGCGGCTCACGCTGGAATGGCGTCAGATCCGCGTTTTCAATGGAATCCGGAAGAAAGTCTGAACGGCTATAAATACGAAAATTCTTATTATACCATTCAAAGTTCGAACGGAATCGCGTTAGACGACACAAGACGGATCGAATATCCGTTGAACGCGAAAGGATATCTAGAATATAAAAAGATAGGCTCTGAAGTGAATTTTTATTCACCTTCCGGAGAGATTCTCTGGACAAAAGAATATAGAAGTTATCCGAGGATTTCACCTTCCGGAAATCTTGTTCTTCTCATCGCCGGAGATCACAATCAGGTTATTCTTTCCGATATCAACGGAAACGAAACCGGAGTTAAAAAAATCGACGGTCGATTTTTGACGGATTATTCCTTTGCTCCCGATTCTAAAATCAGCGGGGTTCTCTTTTCTGGAGGAGAATTGTTCGTCCTGGATTCCAAGGGTGGAATTCTCTTCAAAAAAGAATTGGGTTCCGAAAAAAATCCGGTCTTTGCAAAGAGCATTTCCCTTTCCTCGGACGGTAGAAAAACGGCGATCCATCTCTTACAAGCGAACAAGGATCGGATTTTCGTTTTGGACGAGAAGGGAGGCGAAGATTCCTCCTACGAACTGGATTCGATCTATCCGCATAAGGTTAATTTAGCGATTTCGAATACGGGTGAAGTTTTGATTTCAGCGCCGGATAAAATTTCTTTTTATGATGCGAACGGTAAGAAAGGGTTGGATGCGAAACGTGTTTCCGGGACGGGAGTCTATCAGCCCGTCTTTCACAACGGAAGCTGGTTCTGCGCGGAACTCAACTCTGAGATTCTTTTTTTGGATGATAAGGGAAAGATCTTAAAAAAAGAAAAGATAAAGGCTTCCGATCTTCCCGGAAGATTTTTTCCTTCCGGCAAAAACGGTTCCGTGGTATTGGAAACGGGCAAGGAACTCTTTCTCTATAGAAATTTATAATATTCTTATATATCGAACGCTTTCATTTTTCCGACAAGGTTTCACTTTACTAAACAATTCTTTTGGCGGACTTTAAGTCCGTTTTTAGATATATTAGGAAGAACTCTAAACTTCGTAGATCGATAAAGACTTGTAGCTTCGATTTCCTTGTTTGTCGAGAAGGGCGATGATTTCGGTCTTTTTGTCCTTTTCGATATTAAAAATCAACTGATCCGAAATTTCCCGGCAGATATAAAGACCCCTTCCGTGGGAGTCCGCAAGACCCGGAGGAAAACCGGTAGCTTCGTCGACGGTAATATGACGGTCGAGCCTTTTTAAAATTTCCTTTTTGTCCAAGGAACCGAAATGATCCCGGATTACGATTATGAATGTGTTGTCCGCGATTCCGTACCCGATCTCGAAAAAATCGGATTCAGCAAGTTGAATGTTTTCCAAGGGAATCACAAGATCCCGGGAAGGAAGTTCGTATTGATATTTATAATTTCCTTTGGAATCTCTCGGAGCGCGAATCATCGCGTTAGACGTAAGCTCTTCCAAAATCTGATTGATCGCGTTCGGAGCTCCTTTTTCCACGAGGAACTTCGCGATTCGATTGCATAAAAAATTTCTCTGTTCGTCCGAATAGATTCTTTTGTAGACGATACTTTCCGGCTGCGGAACTGAGAATTCCCGATCGTCGGCTTCGGATTCTTGGATAAAAAAATCGGAACCGAAATATTTTTCCACTCCGAAGATATCTTTGGTGAGAAGTTTGTGGACCATCACGGAGATCAGCTTGATGTCCAGAAACGAATATTTCGGGATGATATTCCAGATTCCGTGTTTGTACGCGAAGTTGATGTAATCGTTTATGTTATAGGCCGTCATCAAAGTATAAAGAACCTGCGGGAATTCGTGCTGAATCGTTTTGATCAGATCGAGCCCCGTTTTTCCGGGCATCCGAATGTCCGTGATCACGAGATGGATCTCTTCGTTTTTAAGAATTCGGACCGCTTCGTCGTAGTTCTCCGCGTCGAAAACGCGGTATTTTCCGGTAAGAAGATCCTTGATCGCTTCTCGAATCGAATGTATGTCTTCTACGATTAGAATATTGTGCATCAGGAAGAATACCCGTTGATCTGAGTGAAGGGTAGTGATACGCGGAAACGGGTTTTCCTTTCAAAAGACCGGACCGACAATTCCCCTCCGTGTTCTCGAACGATCGAATGACAGATCGAAAGTCCGAGTCCGGTTCCGATTCCGGTTTTATTCTTCGTAAAAAACGGAGAAAAGATTTTATCGATGAGGTTATCCGGAATTCCTCCAGCGTTGTCTTCCACGATGATATGAACCATGTTCCTGGTCTTTCTTACTTCCACCCGGATCTTTCCTTCTCCGTAGTCGAAAGCCTGTAGGGAATTCTTAAATAGATTGATAAAAAGACGTTCCATCTTGACCGGATTGAACTGAAACGTAGTTCCCGGTTCGCAGAGAATTTCCCAGGCGATATTCTTTGAAAGGACCGGGTAAACCCAAACCACGTTTTCCTTCGCTTTTTGGATGGTCTCGTAGATGTCGGCCGTTGTCGTCACGAGTTTGTCCGGTTTGGCGAAGCTGATGATATCGGAGACGATCATCGCCGCACGCGTTAGATCCTCTTTCATCATATCCAGACGTTTTTTAAAAAAGTCTGGATCGATCGAAGTGAGATTGTTTAAGAGACTCTGCAAGGTCAAACTCATTCCGGTGAGAGGGTTGTTGAGTTCGTGCGCGACTCCGGAGATAAAGATTCCTAAGGAGGCAAGGTTTCGAATTCTTAGATTCTCCTCTTCCTTTTCCTTGATTCTCGTGATATTGCTTACCTTTTCCAAAACGGAACCGATGACTCCGTCTTTTTCGATCGGATAAAAATCCAGATATAAGGTTTCCTTTTGTCCTCTCACGGAGTGAAAGATCTCGCGGTTGACGTCGGCTTTGGGATATTCAAAGTATCGATTGAAGTTTTCCTCTCCGGACTTCATGTCCTTCATCGGACAATAGGGACAGACCTCGTTTCGATTGTAGAGAACCTCGTAGCATTTTTTCCCTATAATGGAGGAAAAGGACGGTTGACCGGAAAATTCGAGCGTGGACCGGTTGACCCTCCGGATGCGAAAACCCGGATCGATCAATACCAACGGCTCGGTAATCCCATCCAAAATGGATTGTAATTCACCGGCTCTTTCTAAGAGATTTTCCTGCAACGAGGACATGAAGATTCAATATTGTAGAGAATCTTTAAAAGTTTGCAGTAACTTTTTTTTATTTTTTGCAGATTCTTGATTCTGCATTTCTTGAAGTCTCAAAACCTGAACTAGAAAATCTTCCAAGAGTTTTAAGTAGAATTCCTGTTTAAAGGCGGACCGTTCCCGGTTGATTCCTTCGTCCGGAAGAAGCTGGATCGCGTAACGCATTTCCTTTCCGTTTCGATTGGACTCGACTAGAATATCGTCCACGTTTTGATCGAGAGGAGTTTCGTCGATCAGACGGATGATCGTCGTGTCCGATCCGTCCGCATTCTCCGCTTTCACTTCGGTTATCACCCGAGAGAGAGTTGTGCCCGTAAATTCCAGAAGAATCGATTTGCTTTCCGCTCTTTCGATCCCGCTCCTTCCTTCCGAAATGGAATGTTTGGTGACCTTGATTCCCTTTCGATTCGGAAAATTTCCCGAGAAGGAAATGTATGTCCCGTTGGGCACGGAATCGATTCTTTCCAATTTGAGAAGTTCTCTCGCGACGCCTAGGTCTTCGTAGATTCTTAGGATCCTTCGATTGAGGATCGACGCGTTGCCGGACGAGTTCGCTTTGTGATCGTCCGGTTCTCTGCTTTGAGAAAATAGAGAGAACGTTACAAATAGATAAAGAACGACAAGAAGAGGGTAGAAAGAAGGAATCTTTCCGATCAGAGAAGATAGAAGTTTCGTTCCAAATTCTTCTCTGATTGGATTTTGTTTGGTATTAAGGAGCGGTTGCCGGAGCCGTAGATGGCGCGTTGGGAGCCGGAGCGGTAGTAGGTGCTGTGCTTTCACTTTTAGTCTCCTCTGGAGGCGAGGTCAGAGTCGATGGGGTTTCCGGCATCAATCTGTCTTCTTTCTTTGCAAAGAGAAAGGAAAGAAAAAGAGAAAGAATGATAAAAAGAATCGCGGTGACTCGGGTCGCTTTTGTAAGAACGTCCGCAGTGGAAGAACCGAAAACGGATTGGCTCGAGCCTCCGCCTAACAGTCCTCCGCCCTTTCCGGTTTGAATCATCACGAGCAAAACCAAAAAGAGAGAAACTACAACGAATAATGTAAGAATGACTCCGTTTAACATATCAGTTCCTGAAAAAAAATTGAATCCTTTGCCAGTTTATGAAGCCGCAGAGGTGTGACAATTAAAATACTCTTCTCTGTGCGCTTCTTCCGTTCGTTCGTTTAGAAAAGACCCGCGTAGGAATCGATCTTCTGACTGGCCCCGCCCACGAGCCCGCCGTCTATGTCCTTTTCCTTGAGGAGTGCGGCGATATTGTCGGGTTTTACGGATCCTCCGTAGAGAATCGAAAGGGATTCTGCAACTCCGGAGGCTCCTACAAAAAGTCCCGCTACTTCTTTTCGGATAAACGCGTGCACTTCCTGCGCTTGTGCGGGCGTGGCAACTTTTCCGGTCCCAATCGCCCAAACCGGTTCGTAGGCAAGAATCAAATTGGAGAATGAATTGCTCTCGATACCCTTGAGTCCTTCTTTGATTTGGGAAGCGATGACTTCGAAGGTCTTTCCGGATTCCCGTTCGGCTAAGGTTTCTCCGACGCAATAGAGTGCGGTGAAGCCGTTCTTCAAAAGAAAGTGAATCTTCTCGTTGCAGAAGGAACTGGATTCTCCCAAAAATTGTCTTCTTTCGGAATGTCCGATCATAACTACCTTCACTCCGATTTCACGGAGTTGTTCCGGAGAAGTTTCTCCCGTAAACGCGGCGAGTCCGGACGGATATGCGTTCTGAGCTCCTACGACAACTCCCGTGCCTTCCAGAATTCTTGCGACGCTCGCTAAGTGAAGAGTGGAAGGGAATACCATCGGGATTCTTTCCTTTGCGGCGGCCGGAATTTTTTCCTTAATCGATTGTGCCAAGGTTATGGCTTCCTTTTCGGAAAGATTCATTTTCCAATTTCCTGCGATCACTGTCTTGCGCATGGTTTCCTCATTGATGATGATTTCGTGAAAGTTGGGAAGAGTTTGTCGGAAAGCCCGTCGGCTTCAAGGACTTTTTAAGAGAAGGGAAGACGATCCTAAATTCTTAGGAGTCTGAATTCCTTTTTCAATCCGAGAAAAATAGCAATCGTTTAGCTCACGGTCAATAGCTTTCATAGGAAGACCGATTCGTGAGTTGAAAAAAAGGAATCGATTTCCCTAATAGAAACAAATTTGCTTTATTTAAAGACCGTAAATTGAAAAAAATCCTCATCGGGGTTCGCGGTATAGCCGGTAGTGACGCTGTCGACCGTATAATTTCCTGATTGGGCATTGATTGGAATGTCCGGAAATGTCGCATTAGTTTCCAAAGACCAAAATTCTTTTTTTTGCACTTTTGCCGAAATCACACTTGGACCTTGGCATTCCATTGTGAAATACCCATAGCTATGTAAGTTGTTGTTATAGATTTCGTAGTAAGATAGATCGGAATAAAAATAACCAGAGTAGTCTTGTTTGAAAGCATCCTGGAATTCCTCAGACATTTGTTGAATTGCTGTCACGTTACAGCGATTCTTTCCATTGATCATGTTGCAATTCTCTGTCATAGTGGATGCGAAACCTTTGGTTCCGGAAAAATTAGCACGAAACTGCCAAGTGACAGGAAGAATTTCAGTTCCGTCGGAATCTCTTTTAAAATCCGAAGCAGTCGCCGAATATGCAAATAAAGATGCGAAATCGCCAGGATCATCCGATTCAAATCTTGCGGTGCGTCCATCCGGCATTGTAAAATTCCCGGGTATTTGAATTCCCTTTCGAAAAACTTGAATATTTCCTCCGTTTACGTTTTGTGTGAATTTAACCTCAAGGACTAATTTAGTGGTAGGAAGCGTCCTTTGTATCTGAACGTTTCCGTTAAAACCGCAGGAATTATCAAACGATTTGATTCCTAAATCCGCCCAGTCCAAGAAATAGGTAGAGGCATTTTTAGGAGAAAGCGAAACGATCTCTGCAGGTAAAACAATCTCAGGAATTTCGGGAATCGGTTTTTGATTGCCTTCTCTGGCCTTAGGAGTGCCGGGTGAATTGCTAGCTAATATTTCGATTAAAAAGAATTCGTTTTTGCCCTTATCAGTTCCCTCCGCACTTTTGGGGTTACAACCGAGGACTAAAATCACGGAAACCAAAATTGAAATTAGAAAATTATCTCTCGTTCGCCGCGTAACCAGTGGAATCATCTGAGATGTACGCTAACATAAGAAACGGGATCTTAAAATTCAAATTTGTTATTTTTATTCCGATTATATGTTCGTTTGTTCCCGTTTTGATTTCGTATCGTGGAGAGCGTAGCAATAGATTGAGATTTTGTATTTTAGTATATTAAACTATTATTGAATAATTTTATAAGAATTCCGAGAATAAAAAATGTTTAACGTAATTCAAATTCCGCACAGTCGTTTTTATAGTTAAAACGAAGCCGCGGTTTGCGCAATTTTCGATTTTCATTTATCTTTCCACAGAAGTGTGAGTCCCCGTATTTTCGTTTTTCGAACAATGCGATGTAGGAAAAGTGTAGATTTTATTTTTAAAAAGGAGCCCTGAGATTTGGTCAGTTTACCAATCGTAATTCTCGAGAAAGATAATTGTAAACCATCGTAGAGTTTGAATCGACATTCCAGCTAAAAATGAAAGAGGTGCTTTATTGAATGAGTTTTCCATCTATTTGAATCATTTCGTTAATCGATTGAATTGTAGATTAGTATCTTCGAAAAGGGATATGCTATATACGAGTTCTTCAGGCACGATCCTTGCTAATTCCTGGAAGTCCGCAAAGAAAGTAAGTTTACTCGGATTCTTTTTTCTTCAAGGCTTCTACGCCCGGAAGTTTTCTTCCTTCCGTAAATTCTAAAGAAGCTCCGTCGCCGGTCAAGATATGAGTGATCTTATCCCCAACATCGGCTTCGTTGATCGCCGCCATGGAATCGCCTCCGTCTACGACGGTCATCGCTTTGGAGGAATTCCGGGTCGGATTCGCGAAAATATGTGCTTGCGAAGGAATGGAATAAAATTCATTTTCGTTTCTCAGATCAAACGGATCGGTGATGAATCCGTAATGGAAGGTTCGATTTGAATCTCACTCCATATTCTAAGTGGACAAAACGATTTCTTATATCTTGTTGTATCCTACCATTTTTTTCGCTTCAGTCCAATAGTCGCGCACCCAGATCGGTCACTGCCGCTCCGGGAAGTGTTCTGATTTCCAAGTCAAAGAACGTACGTTTGGAAGCGGAAAAACTATCCATCGTATGCGACGATGAGTGTTCGATCAAAGCTAACTATCGGATCCATTCTTTAAAGAAAGGAGATTATCTTTTTTCATTTGTCTTACCCGCATCGGCCACGTTGGAAATTCTTCACAATCAAAAACGAATCTCAGTCAAATCGAAAGAAAAAAAATCCCTGAAAGCCCTTTCCCGATCCATGAGAGAACAAAGAATGAAATACGAAGAATCGAAGGCGTTTGACACTCCTCATATTGCGGAGTTTCAACTTACGATTCCGGTTGGAATTCAAGAAGTGGAAATCCGTTATGCGATGCGGCCCGGTCAGGATGAAACCGGTTTCGGATATCTTTCTTTCGGTGATTCCGATTTCTGGGGAGTGATCGAATACGATCTTTGGCCGGCAAAGGAATGGCTTTCCGAAAATTTTCAACTTACATTCGAAATGAGCGTTCCGGAAGATCGGAGCTTTTTCTTTTTTGGAAGAAGAACCGTAGAATGTTTTGACGCAAAGGATTTTTCTTGGAAAGAATTGGAGCCTTCAGAGGAACTTTTCAAATCGGGAAATCGGATTCTTACCTATCGATTCGGGTTTCAATTTCCCGATGTACTACATTGTATCTATGATATGGACGGCCCTCTTTATTGAGAGAGGAATTTCTGTTTTGAATTCTTAAAATTCTAATATTGGGTTTGTTTGAAAAAGACGGAGGATCTGCTACGAACGGATCCGTTTCCATTGAAAGATCGGGATCCGCGCTTGATTTTGAATTCGATCGTTTATTCGGCTTCTTTTTTCTTGAGAGCCTCGACTCCCGGAAGTTTTCTTCCTTCCATGAATTCGAGAGAAGCTCCGCCGCCGGTCGAGATGTGAGTGATCTTGTCCGCGACTCCGGCCTTATTGATCGCCGCGATGGAATCTCCTCCGCCGACCACGGTCTTCGCTTTGGACTTTGCGATCGCTTTTGCAATCGCCATCGTTCCCGACGCGAACTTATCCATTTCAAAAACTCCCATAGGTCCGTTCCAGAAAATGGTTCCCGCGTTTTTGATGATCTTCTCGTAGTTGGAGACCGTTTTGGAACCGATGTCCATTCCCATCCAGCCTTCTAAGATTCCCATTTTGTCCACGGACTTGGTCTTCGCTTTATCGCTGAACTGATCGGCGATGATATGATCCACGGGAAGCTGAAGGTCGACTCCTGCGACTCCGGCCTTTTCGATCAACTGAAATGCTTGCACTTCGAATTCCTTTTCCACGAGAGAATTTCCCACGGGAACCGCTCTGGATTTTAAGAATGTGTAAGCCATTCCTCCTCCGATGAGAAGGTGATTCACCTTGTCAAAAAGATTGGTAAGAACTTTGATCTTGGAAGAAACCTTCGATCCTCCGATGATCGCCACAAAAGGACGAGCCGGTTTGGAAAGAAGCGCTGAAAGTTCCACGATTTCCTTGTGCATCAAAAGCCCAGCGTAAGAAGGAAGAAGATGTGCGATTCCTTCCGTGGACGCGTGAGCTCTGTGAGCCGCGCCGAAAGCGTCGTTTACATAAACGTCGGCGAGGGCCGCGAGTTTTTTGGAAAAGCCGGGTTCGTTCTCTTCTTCTTCCTTGTGAAAGCGGACGTTTTCGATGACTAGGATTTCTCCGTCTTTTAATTCTTTGGATAACTTAACTACGTCGTCTCCGATCACGTTCTTCGAAAAAAGAACGTTGGCTTTTACGAGTCCTTGGAACGCTTCCACGACGGGGGCCATGGAGAATTCCGGATTCACTTGGCCTTTGGGTCTTCCTAAGTGACTCGCGATGATGACGCGGGCTCCTTTTTTGAGGAGGAGCTCGATTGTCGGGAGCGTTTTTTCAATTCTGGTCTTGTCGGTAACTTTTCCGTTCTCGATCGGAACGTTGAAGTCCACACGCAGGAAAACACGTTTTCCCGCGAGGTCGACGTTTTCGAGTCTAGGCAATTCCATGAATCAACCTTTCTTCGCCATATAGCGGATGAGATCGAGAACTCGGTTCGCGTATCCCATCTCGTTGTCATACCAGGAAACCAATTTGAAGAATCTAGAATTCAATTCGATACAAGCGTCCATATCGAAGATGGAAGAAAGTGTGGAACTTACGAAGTCGTTGGATACGACCATGTCTTCGGTATAACCGAGGATTCCTTTCATCGGACCTTCGGAAGCCGCTTTCATCTTCGCGGAAATTTCTTTCAAAGAAGTTTCTTTCGTAGTTCTTACGGTTAAATCCACTACGGAAACGTCCGGAGTCGGAACTCGGAAAGACATCCCTGTGAGTTTTCCGTTCACTTCCGGAATACAAAGTCCCACCGCTTTAGCGGCTCCCGTCGACGCGGGAATGATGTTTTGCATCGCTCCTCTGCCTCCGCGGAAGTCCTTTTTGGAAGGTCCGTCCACGGTAGGTTGAGTCGCGGTTGTCGCGTGAATCGTGGTCATCAAACCTTCTTCGATTCCGAAGTTGTCAAGAACCACCTTTGTGATCGGAGCGAGACAGTTGGTGGTGCAAGACGCGTTAGACACGATGTGATCCGTTGCCGAGTTGTATTTGTCGTTGTTTACACCCATCACAAAAGTAGGAATGTCCTTGTCTTTTGCGGGAGCGGAGATCACTACTTTTTTAGCGCCCGCTTTGAGGTGTTTTTCGGATCCGGCTCTGTCGGTAAAAAGCCCGGTGGATTCGATCACGTAGTCCACTTTCAGATCTTTCCACGGAAGTTTTTCGGGATCTCTTTCCGAAACGCAGAGAATTTTTTTCCCGTCAACGATGAGTTCTTTGTCGGTATGTTCTACGGTTCCTTGAAATCTTCCGTGTGTGGAATCGTATTTGAGTAGGTAGGCCAGGTTATCAGGAGTAACTAAATCATTGATTGCGACAAATTCCAGATTGGGGTCTTTGATTCCTGCGCGGAAAGCGAGTCTTCCGATTCTTCCAAATCCGTTGATGGCTATTCTTGTCATTTTCTTCCCTTTGTTGTTTAGATTTATTCAAGATCTCCCGGTTTCGACAAACGTCGAATGGGAGAATTTTTAAGATTTGATTACAGTATTTTCCCGGAACATTCTCTTGAAAATCCGTTTTTTCCGGCGAAAACGAAGGGAATTTTAAAAATAGGCGTCGAAAATTTCCTGTAGCATCGCATCCGTCAGAGGTTTGGTCTTAAAGTCCGCGAGGATTCCGAATTCTCTCGCCTTGGCCCGATCGTCCGGATTGTCCGATGTCGTGAGCATTACGACTACGATTTTGCCCTGGAGTTCTTTGGGAAGTTTGTCGTATTCTTCCAGGAATTCCCAACCGTTCATTCCGGGCATATTGATATCCAGAAAGATCAGATCGGGGCGGGGGTCGGAAGTCGCGGCTCTTTCCAAGAGATACTTAAGAGCGGATTCGCCCGATTGTTTAGAGACTACCTGGTCTGCGAAGTCGCCTTTTCGAATCACTCGTTCGTGAACGAAGTTATCGGAATGGTTGTCGTCGATGAGAAGGATACAATTTACTTTCTGGTTCATAACGTTAGATTGGGAATCGTAAAATGAAACGTGCTTCCGAGTTTTGGAGCGGATTCGATCCAGATCTTACCGCCGTGCAACTCTACGATCTTTTTGCAATTGGCAAGACCGATTCCGTAACCTTCGTAATCGGATTCGTGATGAAGCCTCTGAAAAATAAAGAATATACGATCGAAGTATTTCGGGGCAATTCCGATTCCGTTGTCCTGAACCGAAAACTTCCAGAGATCTCCCTCTTGCACGGCCCGAACTCGGACTTCGGGCAACAGATTCTTCTGCCGAAATTTGATCGCATTCGTGAGAAGATTCTGAAGGAGTTGTCTGAATTCTATTTCATAAACCTTGAGAGAGGGAAGTTTGTCCTTTGCGATCTTGGCTCCGGATTGAAGAATCAGGCTTTCCAGATCGGAAACGACTTCTCCCATTAAAACGTTACAATCCACCTGGATGAGCTTTCGATTCCTTCCGATTCTGGAATACATCAGGAGCGCCTTGACGAGCGCGCTCATCCTTTTTGTCGCGAGATCGATCGTTTTGAGATGGCCGTGAGCAGTTTCGTCTAACGTTTTTCCGTAGTCTTCCTGAAGGATTTGGATGTAATTCGAAACGGTGCGAAGCGGTTCCTGCAAATCGTGAGATGCGAGATAGGCGAACTGTTCCAGTTCCTTGTTTTTCGCTTCGAGTTCGTTTTTTCGGATGAGGGTCGACTCTTGGATCTTACGTTCGGTGATATCGATGATCGAAGCGAGAACCATCGCACCTTCGTCGGTGTCGATCGGATTGAGTCCGATTTCGACTTGGATTTCGGCTCCGTCCTTTCTCAACGCAAAAAGATCTCTTCCCGCTCCCATGGAACGAACCGAGGGTTCCGAGAAAAATTTGGATCTGAGTTCCGGATGTTCGTTTCGAAATCGATTCGGTAGAAGAATTTCGAGTTTTTGTCCGATCAATTCCTCTCTTTCGTATCCGAAAAGTCTTTCGGTTTGGTTGTTGACGAGGGAAATCGATCCTTCCCGGTTTACAAGAATCATCGCGTTAGGCGCCGATTCCACTACGAGGCGAAATCGTTCTTCGGCTTTTTTACGCTCGGTGATATCGATGATGGACGCAAGGACCAGGGTTCCGTCCGCAGTGGGGACGGGATTGAGTCCGATTTCGATCGGAAATTCGGTTCCATTTTTTTTCAGACCGAAAAGATCTCTTCCGGCGCCCATCGGTCGCACCTGAGGAGAATCGAAGAAAGAATTTCTAAATCCGGGATGCCGACTTCGATAACGGGAAGGAATCAGTTGTTCAACGATTTGTCCGATGAGTTCGGCTTTGAGATAACCGAAGAGTTTTTCCGTTTGCGCATTGATATAAACGATCTTTCCTTCTTTGTTTACGAGAAGAATCGCGTTCGGAGTGGATTCCACTATCAATTGAAATGTAAGTTCGGAGAGTTTCATCATTTGTTAGGATAAGAGAAGGAAATACGATCTGATTCGCTCCAGAATTTTACATAGAACGAAAAAGAAAGCAACACACAATTCGAGAGAAAGTAAGAATTCTTTCGCAAAGAAGGACGAAAAAATAAAAATAAAAAATTTCCCAAGCGAAATTTTATAAAATCGACCGAAAATACATTCAAAATTTCTACATTAGAATTTAAAGTTTTTGAAACCGATTCTTCCTTTTTTAATTCTTGGTCTTTATCAATTCGATCCCGTCCAAAAAACGAAAAGAGGACCTGAAAGCCCAATCGATTCCATTCGAGTAAAATCGAATTTTGGAAATTTAGGAGGGAATTGTTTTTCTTTTTTTGGAAATCCAGATAAGAACCTGAACCTATTCCAAAACCGGACAGGTTCTTGCAGCCTGATCTTTCTGAAAAAGGAAATATGGGTTTGGGCCTTCTAAAAAGAAATACCGGTTCGGAAAGTTTTTCTTTTTTGAAAACGAAAACGTTCGATTTAGAAAAAAGGATTCGGAATTCAATCCGGGAAGAGCGATATCTTCTTACGAAAGATGAAAGACGGAAACGAAATTTCAATCCGGAGCGGCGCCTTGCGAACGATGGAAGACGCGAGCGAATTGATTTTCAAATTTTCGAAAGAGGACGCGCGTTTAAAAGGAAATCCATTCCTCTTTGTCTTTGGAATGTTTGCGCTTTTTTCAAAAGCTCGAAAGACGAAAGAATGCCATTTTAAAAAATTCTAATCTATCGTATGAGTTCCTACGAATTACGTCCCGTAGATTGATTTTCGAACGTCGGATCGTTCTTTTGTCGTCCAAAAATGTGTGAGTTCCTACGCTTCCAGGTTTTGGGGAAAGGCTCTTTAAATCGGGAAAGCATCGGAAACAAAGGGCTGGGCCCATTCTTTATTTTAGAGGGCTTTTCCGATGATACTTTCGATCGGAGCCGGTCCGAAGTCCCGAGAATCCGAGCAAGAATCTCGGTTGTCGCAGAGAAGAAAGTAATCCCTGTCCTTGAGAATGAGCGGTTCTCCGTTGTCTCGAAGAGAAAAACTTGCGGGGAAGGGGCCCCGTTTGTCCTCAAATTGAAGGGTATAACCGGCTCCGGATCCCAGGTTTTCTTCCGGATTGTTGTTTCGGAGAAGAATTTTATTCTTCATCTGAACCGTTTCACCGGGTTTTCCTGCGATCCTTAAAAAGAGAACTTTTCCTTCCTGCGTAGGATGTCTTACAAGGACCAAGTCTCCGAGGTAGAGATTGGAACGATCTACAAAACGGGAAAAATAAATTCGAGTTCCCGGAGAATGTCCCGGAAGCATGTCCCGATTCTCCAAAACAAAAGGAAAGACAAAGAAGAATCGAATGAGGAATGCGATCGCCGCCCCAGAAAGAAGTCCGATCCCGGCTTGTTTGAGGAGGGACTTTATTTTTTCTCTTCTTTCTTTTTCCTGATTGGAAGAACTGCGGCTCATGCGTGCATTCTTTTCCTTCGAAGATTGGGGTCAAAAGAAAATCTTTTTTTTAGACTTGTTTTGAAGACTCCCGAGGAAAGTTCTGGAAAGGGAAAGAAGAGGGGAACGTCGATGAAGTCAAACTATCAGATTCTAGAATACATGGGAAAAAAACCGAAAATCCACGAATCCGTTTTTTTGGCGCCGGGTTCCCAGGTGGTCGGAGATGTTGTGATTGGAAAAAATTCTTCGATCTGGTTTCAGACTTTGGTGAGAGGAGACGTCAATTACATTCGAATCGGGGAGAATGTGAACATCCAAGACCTAACTGTGATTCACGTTGCGAGAGACGTCTATCCGGTTGAGATTGGAAACAACGTTTCGATAGGACATAGGGCGACGATTCACGGATGCAGATTGAAAGACAATTCCTTCGTCGGGATGTGCGCAACGTTGATGGACGACGTAGAGGTAGGGGAATTCGCCTTCATCGGAGCGGGAACTCTGGTTACTCCCGGAAAAAAAATTCCTCCCGGAGTTTTGGTCATGGGCTCTCCCGGAAAAATCGTCCGAGATATTACGGAAAAAGAAAGAGAGATCATCACAAGAACCACGGGCAATTATATCAAATACAAAGAAAACTATCTTCAAGATCCGTTCTATTCCCGGAGTTAGGGGAAAAAAGAGGGAAAAGGAATGATAACCTTTGAAAATAGAAAAGCCTTTCAAGGAAGATTTGTCGTACCTCCGACGTTCCGCCGTGAAACCCGCGCGCCCCACCCTGATTGGGTGGAGGAGGCGGGCTGGCGGGGAAAAAGAGACGAGCAATCCTCTAACACGAAATCTCGCTTTTTTCAAGGAAAATTTTCACTCAAAATTCCCGTCGTACCTCCGACAAAACCGTCCCCGAAGGAAAGGAAATTCTCATGAATTCAAAACTTCCCTCCGGGGTTTACATTCGAGGAACCGGCGTTATCGGTTGGCCTCTCGCTTCTCTTCTTTTGATTCTTCAGGAGAAGCTAAAGCAATTCCAAGTCTACATCGAACCCTTTCGACTCAAAGAATCCGAAATCCCGGCGATTCTATCTCTTGTGGAAAAGGGAGCCATAGTCGTAGAAACGATCGACAACGAGGTTTCTAAATTTTTTCCGGATTATATAAAAAAGGAAGAAGCGCTTTCCAAATCCGTCGTCCTTTGCGACTGTTCTCCGCCCGGAGTCGCGGATTCGAGGATCAACGAATACCAAACATCAGAATATTCTAATATTAAAATATTCATAGCACAAGGAAGCGAACACAAATTCGGACCGCAGTTTATGTATCCGGACGCAAAAGATTCCTTGGGGAAGAATCTGCCGAAAATGATTCACATCGCGACCTGCAACACGCACACACTTGCGGGAACACTTCGTATCTTAACGGAGGAATCTCCCAAAGAATTGGAATCGATCCTGGAAGAAGCCGACTTTTTAGTCATTCGCCGGGACGCGGACATGGCAAAGGACGATCCTCACGTAACGGGACCGCTTCTCGTAAAACCCGAGGCGGAATGGGGAACCCACCACAGCCGATTGTTAAACGAACTCTATTCTAGAATCGGAATCAAAGTTCCGGTGACTTCTTCTTCCGTTACGATCAACTCTCCGTATATGCACCTCGTCCGTTTTCGTTTTCGTTTAAAGAAGAATCTAAAAAAGGAAACCGTCTTGAGAAGATTGCGGAACGATCCTTACCTTTCCACAACCAATCTCGTTTCGACGAACTCCATCTTTTCTTCGGGAAGGGATCGCGGACTCTATGGAAGAATATTTTCCCACGCGGTGATTCCTCTCGGTTCCCTGGAAATTCTCGAAAAAGAAATCCGAGGTTACGCCGCGACCCCCGGAGATTCGAACGTGCACATATCGACCATCTTCGCGGTTTTTAGGGGGTTGGAGATCGAATTCGGACCGACGGCGGAATCTTTTCTGCAAAGCGTAGTTCTCCAGGAAATCTAGGATTTCTCCGGAAAAGTAGGAACTCACACTTTTCTCCAAATCCTAAAGCCGTAAAAATCCCGTCCTTTTGTAGAAAGAATCCGGTGGAAAGGATTTTTTTTCTTGAATCTATTTGTTATATTGAAATAAATGTCTAATATAACAACATCTAAACTCAAAGAACCCTTGGAAGAGGCAGGAAAACAGAAATGAAAGCTAAGAGTATTTTAGAAACGATTGGGAACACCCCCCACGTAAAAATCAACCGCTTGTACAACACAAAGAGCGAAATCTATGTAAAATTAGAAAGATCCAACCCGGGCGGATCCATCAAAGATCGTATCGCACTTTCTATGATTGAAGACGCGGAGAAATCGGGAAAGCTCACGAAAGACAGCATCATCGTAGAACCGACTTCCGGAAACACGGGAATCGGGCTTGCACTTGTTGCAGCCGTTAAGGGATATAAACTTCTTTTGGTGATGCCGGAATCGATGAGCATCGAAAGAAGAAGAATCATGGCGGCTTACGGAGCTGAGTTCGAGCTCACTCCGAGAGAAAAAGGAATGCCGGGCGCGATCGAAAAAGCAAAACAGATCGTCGCTGAAAATCCGAAAGCCTGGATGCCTCAGCAGTTTGAAAACGAAGCCAATATCAAAGTTCACGTCGAAACCACCGCGCAAGAGATTGCAAAAGACTTTCCGGACGGATTGGATTTCGTAATTACCGGGGTCGGAACCGGAGGACATATCACGGGAGTCGCTCAGGTCCTAAAACAAAAGTTTCCAAAATTGAAAGTATTCGCCGTGGAGCCCGAGGCTTCTCCGGTGATCTCCGGAGGAAAACCGGGACCGCATCCGATCCAAGGGATTGGAGCCGGATTCATTCCTAAAAACCTCCACACGGATCTTTTGGACGGAGTGATCCAAGTGAGTAAGGACGAAGCCTTTCAGTTCGCACAAAGAGCCGCAAAAGAGGAAGGGCTTTTTATCGGAGTTTCTTCCGGAGCTTCTCTGGCAGCGGTTGCAAAAAAACTTCCGGAAATACCGGAGGGTTCAAAGGTTCTTACATTCTCTTACGATACGGGAGAAAGATATCTTTCGATCGAAGGTTTGTTTCCGGTGCCTTCAAACGCATAAGAATTTTTGATCTACATTTTCTCCATCGGAAAACCCCGGAGCCGAAATCGGTTCCGGGGTTTTTTTATATCAGATTCCATTTTTGGAATATCATTTTCGAATACGATACAAATCAAATCCGGACGGAAAAACGTTTTCTTCTTCTTCTTCTTCTTCTTATCAATTTAATTATAAGAATTTTGAAAAGATATATATGTTTGTATTTCCTTCCGATTTGCTTTGAAATTTGATCAAGGTCGTATCGGAGGAATTTCGGGTCGAATTTTCCATTCGTTTCAAGTTAAATTTTTTATTTCAAGGGCAATCGGAGTTCGAGGATCTCTTGAGAGATGCTTTCAATTCCGCGAAGCTCTTTGGGAACGGATTTCATTTCGGATTAAAAAGAAATTCTTTAATGAGAAGAATCTATTCGGTTGTGAACGAACGTTTATATTCTTTTGGAAGGTTTTATGTCAAAGGAATTGAAAATAAAATTTCTTGCATCACGCGCCGTATTCTGCAAATTGCGGGTATGTGGAACCGATATGCGATATACGATCAAATTCAAAAATTGGATCCGGAGAAGGACTTTCATAAGATCTCCTTTCTTTCCGGAAGTTACGATTTTCCGAGGGATATAGAAATCTCCTTAGCATTAGGATTCTTTAAAACGTTTGCGATTCCCTCGATCGCAAAAATTTTAGACAAGACCAAACAATTCGAAAACTTCGGACAAAAACGATACGACGATACCGCGATTCTCTTGGGAGAGTTTTTAGAAAACGGAACCGAGTCCGAAAACGGAAGGGCGGCGATTCGAAGGCTCAACCAGATTCACAAAAAATATCCGATTTCCAACGAGGACTTTCTTTATACATTGAGCACATTTATCTACGAGCCAGTTCGTTGGAATCTTCGTTTCGGATGGAGAAGAGGATCCGAAAAAGAAAGACTCGCCAACTTCTACATGTGGAAGAACATCGGAAAGCTCATGGGAATCAAAGATCTTCCCGACGACTACGACACGTTTGAAACATGGAATCGAAAATTTGAAAGGGAGAATTTCAAACGGATTCCGGAAAGCGAACGTCTTGGCCAGGCGACCCTTCGTATTCTTGCGGGAAGGATTCCGAGGATTCCCGGAATTCAAACGATTCTCTTTCACGGTCTTTTCAGTTTGATGGAACCTCCGTTGAGGGACGCGATGGGATTTCCCAAACCGATTCTCTGGATTGAAATTCTGACGATCGCGGTTTTTAAAATCCGCGCCTTTGTTTTGAGAACGATCTGGCCTCCTCGTAAAAAACCGTTTCTTGTAACGAAGCGGAAAAACCCGACGTATCAAAACGGATATTTGATTGAAAACCTCGGACCAAGTTAGAATCTAAAACTTCGTGTCCTTTCTTCTCATCGTAGAATCTCCGTCCAAAGCAAAAACCATCTCCGGTTATTTGGGAAAAGAATATAAGATTCTCGCCACGCTCGGGCATGTCGCGGATCTTCCGAAGACAACTCTTGGAATCGATCTCAAGAATCGTTTCGAACCGGAATACTCGATCCTCCCCGGAAAGAAAAAAGTAGTTTCCGAAATCGTAAAGGCCGCCAAGGATTCCGAGAAGATTTTTCTAGCCACGGACCCGGATCGAGAAGGAGAATTTATCAGCGCCTTTATCCGGGATCGCCTCAAAAAAAAATCGAACGTCTTCCGGATTCGTTTTTCCGAAATTACTAAAAATTCAATCCTTTCCTCGATCGAACATCCGACCCAAATTCGAGAATCCCTTGTGGAAGCCCAGAAAACGAGAAGAATCGGAGATCGTTTGATCGGATATTTTATCAGTCCCGTCCTCTGGAAGGAAATCGGTCCGGGACTTTCGGCCGGGCGAGTTCAGTCCGTCGCTCTAAAATGGATTTGCGACAGGGAAGAGGAAATCCGTAATTTTAAATCGGAAGTATATTATAATATTGTAATTTATTTGAGGGATAAAAAGGGAGCGGAGGGGATTTTTCAAAGAGTGGGGGAACGGATTCTTTCCAAGGAAAAAGCGGATTCGATTCTTTCTAAAATTCAAAAAGAGAAAAACTTAAAAATCGCAGAAAAAAAAGAATCCAAAGGGAAGAATTTTCCGCCGCCTCCGTTTCAGACCGCAAGTCTGCAACAGGAAGCGTTCCGAAGGTTTCAGTTTTCTTCCAAAAAAACGATGAGCATCGCGCAGAAATTGTACGAGGGGGTCGACCTTGGAAACGGAAAAAGGGAAGGTCTCATCACTTATATGCGGAGCGATTCCACACGTTTGAGTCCGGAGTTTGTTTCGCAGGCGCGGAATTGGATCCTTTCCAATTTAGGGAAGGAATTTGTGGATTCGGCCGTTAAGACCAAGAAGCCGAGCCGGAGGATTCAAGACGCGCACGAAGCGATCCGAATCACGAACGTCCACTTTACTCCTCAGGACGCGAAAAAAATTTTAAACAAGGAGGAATCATCTCTTTACGAACTGATCTGGAAACGAACCGTAGCCTCGCTTCTTCCTCCGGAAGAGTTTATTAAAACTGAATATTCTATTTTTATAACGGAAGAAATATTTAAACTCGAGACAAAAAAAACCACCTTTTCCGGTTTTAAAATTCTAAACGAATCCGCAGACAAACCGATCCCAGTTTGGGGAAAAGGAGACGCGGTTTTAGTCGATAAGACGGAAGCGGAAACGAAACAAACGGAGCCGCCTTCTCGTTATTCGGAGGGTTCTCTGGTAGCCAAGCTCGAAAAGGAAGGAATCGGACGACCTTCTACGTATGCGACAGTCGCGGAAACTTTGCTGAAACGAAAATACGTCGATCAAGATAAAAAATTCTTCTTTCCGTTTCCTTTGGGTGAGAAGGTAAATTTCTTTTTACAGGCGAGTTTTGGAGATCTTTTCCGGGAAAAGTTCACGGCGGAATTGGAATCGGATCTGGATAAGATAGAACAAAACGAATCCGATTCTTTCGAGATATTAAACCGACTTTGGGAAACTCTTCGGAAACAAATCGAAATCAGCAAGAATACATCCGGTTCCGTCCGCAAGGGTTGGGCGAATCTGAGAGAGAGTAAAAAGGAAGCCGGTTGGGGTATCTGTCCCCTTTGCAAGGAAGGAACTCTTCAGAAAAAGAAAACTTCAAAAAAGAAGGAATTCTTTCAATGCAGTCGTTTTCCGGAATGCGAGTATGTGAGCTATGAGCTTCCGGATCGTGCCGATTCTTCTTTTTGATCGATTTCTTACCGCTTTCAACCGTTCTTCTTTTTGTTAATCCGACATTCGGAAAAGACGAAATCCGTTTCCTTTCCAATGATTCGGGTCTTTGATTTTCGAATCCTTCGATCTTTAATCCTAACGGATTAGAATCTCCGTTGAATTTCTCGTCAATTTCTTCCCGATCTGGAGAACGTTCGAAAAAGTAGAATCCAAAAATTCTCACAAAATACGCATTTGCTTTTTCTTTGCTTACTTTTTGGGCGGGAAGGGGCGTTCTGCGCTGCGGTTTCTTTCTACAATCGATTGCGTAGCTTCGATTCTGTCGAAAGAATCAAAGTTTCTTCCTAGAAAGAAAAGAAGACTTTAAAAGTTTCTAATTCTGTTTGAGTTCTCTTGGTATCCTTGTATAATTTTTAGCAAAGGCCGCCTCGCATAAACGGATGTCCCGTTTAAATTTTAATAAGTTAGCGTCTTTATTTGATTCGATTCTTCTTTCTGATTGGAACTCTGCCTTTATTTTCAGAAATGTTTGTTTCGGGTCGAGGAATCGTGCTTATTGTAGATGCAAAAAATGGAATATTCTAAAAACAAAAATCTATAACCGGAACGAAAATAAAATTAGTGGAATTTTAAAAAAAAATATTTATTTTTTTTAAATCATGAGTCGTATTGGTAATAGAGAAGCAAAGACGATTTGGTTCTTGAGAGGCCATCCTAAAAACGATTCGATTTTTTGAAGATGGATTCTAAAGCAAAAACAAATACAATACTTGAGGTTTCAATCATGAACACTAACAAAATGATTTCTGTAATTTCCCTTTTGGGCTTTCTGGCTGCAAGCTCCGTTTTCGCCGTATCGGAAGACGTGGAAGATCAACTCTTGGAGAAAGCAATCGTAGAAAGCGCGGTTACAAAAGAACAGAAGACTGCGGTAGGAAATTATCTGAGAGCCGTTGCTCATCAAAAAGCGCAGAGAGCGGAAGAATTGAGAGAAATCGCGAGAAGATCGACAGGCGGTAAGTTTCTTGCAAGCAACGCTCAATCCCAAAAATACATCAAACAAGCTCAGATGCTGGAAAGAGAAAACGCAAGATACCAAGCTCTTCTCGGTAACTTCTGATTCGAAAAGGATTCAATTTTTTCAATTTTAGAAAGGCGCGAAGGCGCCTTTTTTGTTTTTGAACAAAGTTTTTTTTACTCCATTCTTAAACGATCAAAGTTTACGATTTTGATCCGAACTTTTTCTCCATTAGATTTTTCAATTCATTCAAATCTTTTATTACCCAGTTTGCGTCTTCCTCGAATTTTGCGTTTTCCATTTTCGGAGTTTTAAAAAGGGAGAATAAAACTTCGCTCCCGAACGCGTTGGGAAGAATCCGCATCGGATTATGAATTTTTTCTCCGCTAGGAAAGATCACGGTATGATCGATGATTCCGTATTCGTTTTTCTTTGTGAAGACGGCCTTGAGTTTTCCCTGCGGAGCTTCGATGATCCATTCTTCTTCGCTTTCCTGAAGGATGGATTTGCAGAGTCCGGATGCCCATTGCGGAAAGTTTCTAGGATCGGAAAGATATTCGTAGACCGCTTTCCAAGGAGCGCGTATGGATACGCCGATATGTTTTACTTCTCTGATTTCGTACAAATTGTTTTTCCCCGTTGTGAGTATTTTGCCGCCGATTTGAGTTGGAAAGACGGAACCGATTCTATATTCTAAAAATTGAATTTTGAAAATGAAAGTCTTTATTATTCCCGCGTAGGAATGACGGACCAGGTTCCGTTGATTCGTTTTACTTCTAAGGAAAGATCGTAGAGTTCCCGGAGATACGTTTCCCGGAAGGTTTCTTCGATCGGACCGGAGGTTAAAATTTTTCCATTCTTTAACAATACTGCCTTGGAATAGAATTCCGGTATTTCTTCCGGTCGATGAGTGATATAAAGGGAGGTGAATTTTCTTTGCGAATGATATCGTTTCAAAAATCCTAAAAAATCCTCTCTTGCCGTGAGATCGAGGGAAGAACAAGGTTCGTCCAAAATCAAAAGATCGGGTTCGCTTACGAGGCTTCTCAAAAAAAGAATTTTTTTCTTTTCTCCAGATGAGAGCGTAACGTAGAGTTGATCTTTTTTGGAGATTAAGTCCGCGTCATCCAGGATCCGAAGCGCTTTCGTCTCTTCCTGGGCACTAGGATCCCTGTAATATCCGATCGTATGAAAGAGTCCGGTCAAGACCACGTCGAGAACCGTTAGTTTTCTTTGGAGTGCGTTCTCCTGTTGAGAAGAGTCTAAGATTCCGATTCTTTTTCTTAAGTCCTGGACGATCGTTTCTCCGTAGGTTTCTTGGAAGAGTCGGATCGTTCCGGAAGTCGCCCAGATCATTCCGTAGATGAGATTTACGAGAGTACTCTTACCGGCGCCGTTTCTTCCCAGAAGCACGCAGTGTTCGTTTTCTAAGATTTGAAAGCTGACTCCGTCTAAGATCGTCTTTCCGGTAGGTTTGTAGGTCACTTCCTCCACGGAAAGTAAGGGATCGGATTTCAAACGTTTTTAATTCTCCATTCTCGCGATGTTGTAGAGCTTTCGAAGTTTTTCACAGGTTTCTTCAAAAGTCTTTTTATCGTAGAGGTCGTATTTTTGAAGTATGGTTTCGTCTATCGTGAAAAAAGACGCTTTTTTATCGATACAATCCACCATCATATTCGCGAGATAAACGAGTTCGACTAAGTCGTGATAGACGCTTCCCATCGTCATAAAAGGTCTGTGATGAAATTCTATCATCTGCACGAGGTCGGGAGGAAAGTCCCATTTTTTTGCGAGAAGTCCGCCCAAGGTCGGATGTGAAATTCCGATCGAGATCTCTTCTAAGATCGTGGAACTTCCGAAGTCTCTGTCTTTTTGATAATTGGACAATTTGATGAAAAGTTTTTGGTCCAAGGATAAAAGGATGAACTTTCCAAGATCGTGTAAAAGGGCCCCCGCCGCGGCGATGTCCGCAACTCTGGTCATTCCGCCCCGACCCGCGATATGACGGATGAAAAAACTGCACATATTGGAATGGTTCCAAACCTCTTGCAATTTCGCATAACGTCCATCCATGATCTTTCGAACCCCGGAAACATAGAGCAGGTTTCGAACGTTTTTGAGTCCGACAACTTTGACGGCTTGTACGATTGTGTTTACCTTGTTTCTGCTCGCAAACCCCGCCGAGTTGGAGAGTTTTAAAAGATCCACGCTCAAGGCCGGATTTTTTTCGATCTCGTTTGCGATGATGGAAAGATCCGAATCCGGGTTGTTGCAAAGGGAGATAATTCTCGTAAGTGTGTTCGGCAGCGGGGGAAGTCCTTCTATTTCCGCCAAAATTCTTTCCTTGAGTTTTGTAGTGATATCGATGGGGACGATCTGCTGCGGAACGACGAGAGTCGCTCTCGTGAGTTTTCCGTCCGTATCCACTTTGAATTTATCCGATCCGATTCCTGAGTTTTTCAGGAGAAGCTGGATGAGCACAAGACCGAGTCCGGCGCTTTCCTGAGAATCGGAGATATCCATGAACGCGTCGGAAAGGTCGTTGTATTTTCTTGCGGACTCGATTCTTTTTTTGATCCTTTCCGTTTCTTGAGGAAGAAGGGCCGCGTCGTTTTCAACAAGAATCGCGAGGCTGTTGTTGATCATCTTCGCGCGGAGGTGGATCTGAAAATTACTGTTGATCAGACTTTCTTTTTGATCGTCCCAGTGATGTGTAATTTCCTGTTGAAAGGTTCTCATTCCCTTGGCGTACTGATCTGCGTTGTGGATGTCCAGATTCTTCTTTAGAAAAAAAATTCTTTTTGCGTTGGCCTTGTTCGCGTTCATCAGAATTTCTTTGAGAATGGTAGAAATAACCTCCGTTAGAAAAAGTCTATCGATCTTTCCTAGAATATTGAGCAATAAATTATAGAGCTGTTGATGGTCTTCTTCCGATACGAATTTGTATTCGATATCGATATCCTTTCCGTTCAAAAGAGTATCCGTGAGTTCCGTTATGTTGAGCATCGATTGGCCTTTCTCTTTGCAATTTTTTGACGAATCCGAAATAAATCCAGTCTTTCCGGAAAACATTGTCCGGGGTCCGATTTATTCTGTTCCTCGTATCCGGGGAAAGTTGGAGGATAGAATGGTGTTGATCCGAGAAACAGAAAACGAAATCGAGCAGCAATTGCGTTATTTTTTAGAGGAGAAATTGGAAGGAATCCTGGAAGAAGCCAGAAAGGTGAAAAAACGGCGTCAGGAGGTCCTACACGGCAAAAAGCTCGAAAAGGAGATTGTTCAGCCTCGGGAGATTCCGGAAGAGGGGCAATTGACGCTCTGGGATTAGGAAAATCCCCGTCAATGCGAACATAAGAAAAGAATGGACATTGGAAATGCCTGTTCATAGAATTGAACCAATGGACAATAGCTTCTTTTCAGAAAGCGAAAACGGCCAGGGTTTCCCCGTAAAAAGGGACATTCTCGACATCATGGACTCCTATCGTTACATGAACTCCTCTTACTTCTTTGATTTTTTGTCCGACGGACGCTGGGACCACGGCACCGGTTGGATTGAAAAGAATATGAGCGGGGCGGATTGGTCGACTAGATATGTCCCCGAGAGCATCGAACGTTATAAGAAACAGACAAAACGTTCTTCCAGAAAATCTCTCTAAATATTCTTTCTCGCTTACGATCTTACGATTTCAAAAAAAATTGAAATCTCTCTTTGTTTTCTTCTTTTTTAAGAAGAATTCAAATTCTTCCTTTCAAGTTAGATCTTATCAAAAAATACGAAGCGATCTTATTTCCTTACGTCAGTTTCCCTCTTTGAAAGAACGAGTTGGGCTTTCGAAGTTTTCAAATCTCAATAAGAATCCTTTAAAACGTCCGATGCCGAGTTTTTTGCCGAAATTTCCTTTTGATTTCTAAGATTGATTTTTTCACCAAACGAGGATCGTTCTCTTAAGAATGAAACGCATTTCTGGATGGCTTTCCAAAAGATTTCAAGTGTGGGAACTCATACTTTTTAGGGTAATACGCGCGATCGACGATCTCGCAAAAACTGATGAAACTTAAAGTGTGGGAACTCACACTTTTTTTTGGGTGATACGCGGCACCGACGATCTCGCAAAAGCTGATGAGACTTAAAATGTAGGAACTCACACGTTTTTTTGTGTGATACGCGGCACCGACAATCTTGCAAAAACTGATGAAACTTCAAGTGTGGGAACTCACACTTTTTTGGGTAATACGCGCGATCGACGATCTCGCAAAAACTGATGAAACTTAAAGTGTGGGAACTCACACTTTTTTTTGGGTGATACGCGGCACCGACAATCTTGCAAAAGCTGAGGAACTTCAAGTGTGGGAACTCACACTTTTTTTTGGGTAATACGCGCGATCGACGATCTCGCAAAAGTTGATGAAACTTAAAGTGTAGGAACTCACACGTCTTTTTGTGTGATACGCGTGATCGACGATCTTGCAAAAGCTGATGAGACTTCAAGTGTAGGAACTCACACGTGGAATCCGAATCATTAAATCGGATTCACGATAAAAATCGCTAAAACGCAAAGGAGCGTTCGGAGCTAAATCGTTTCCAATTCGAAATCACGTTGTGGTTCCTTTCTTTCCGTAATGTCGGATCGCCGTGGTCCATAAATTTCAAGTCTTGTTTTGAATCCTGCATTTTGAAACGCTGTAGTTTATGCCATTTTGTAGGAAGTTGATTCCCCGTTTCTGTCTTAGGTTCCAGATGAGTTGACTCTCCTCGTACGGAGAGGCTGTTTTAAATAACGTTGCGGATATGATGCGTAGGGAGCGGTTTTAGAGGAACGTCCTTTATTCATTTTTCTAAATCCGTTTTGTTTCAGCTTTTATGAGTAGGCGAGCAATGATTGTTTTTAAATTAAGAATATTTTTAAAGTGGAATATTCTATTCTTCTATTTTTTCGTTTCCGGGTGTGCGATTCGTTCCAACAATCTCTGCGATCCAAGCGGGGATCTATTTTTAAAGACCGCGGCGCTCAAAATTTTGGCCCAAGATCCGACCTCGTTTTGCGGAACTAGTTTTTCCGTTTCGGGAAAGCCGGTCGCCATCAACAACGCCGGTCAAAGGCAATGGACCACGCTCCTCGGAGTTGCGGGTGCCACTTCGAATTCACTGGGCGTTTCGAGCGACGATTCCGGAAACGTTTACATCACCGGATTTTCGAACGGCAATTTGGACGGACATCCTTTGGTCGGTCTCTTCGATATTTTCGTCGCGAAGTACGATAACTTAGGACATAAACAATGGTCCAGAACGTTAGGAGTCATCGGGTCCAATACTTCCTCTGCGGGAATCGTTTCGGATTCGACCGGAAACGTCTATTCTACGGGTAAGACGAACGGAAACTTAGACGGGCAAGTCCTTTCCGGAATTCAGGATACTTTTATAGTCAAGTTTGACGCGGCGGGAAATAAACAATGGACCCGTCTTTTGGGCGCGCCCGGAACTCAAACTTCTTCCAATGCGATCGCCGCAGATTCTTCAGGAAACGTATTTGCGACCGGTCAGGTGAACAACAATTTGGACGGACAGATTCTCACGGGCAATCAAGATCTATTTGTCGTAAAATACGACGGCGCCGGCAACAAGCAGTGGACGAGACTCTTAGGGGCCGTGGGAGCGAATACGAGTTCCTTCGGGGCCGCGACGGACGCTTCCGGGAACGTTTACACAACCGGATCTACGTTCGGAAATTTGGACGGGCAGCCTTTGTCCGGGACTCAGGATCTTTTCGTGGTGAAGTATGACGGGGCCGGCAACAAACAATGGACGAAACTTTTGGGAAGTCCGAGCGGTTCCTCTCTTACGGCCGCCTTTGGAATCGTCTTGGATCGATCGGCTAACGTTATTTATACGACCGGAGCCACGGGAACGAATTTGGACGGACAAACTCTGACGGGAATTCAGGATATCTTCGTCGTGAAATACGATTCTTCCGGTAACAGATTGTGGACTCGTCTTTTGGGAAATCCGGGAGGAAACGAAAGCGCCTTCGGGATCACGTCCGATTCTTTTGGAAACGTCTTTGCGACGGGTCAATCGATCGGCGGTTTTGACGGGATTGCCGCGATCGGCGCTCAAGATCTTTTTGTCGTGAAGTATGATAGCGGCGGAAACAAACAATGGTCGAGGTTGGACGGCGCGGGCGGCGGCTCCAATACGAATGGAAACGGAATTCGTTCGGATATTTTCGGGAATCTTTATACGACCGGGTTTACCAACGGAACGTTAGACGGCATGGCTTCCACCGGAACCCAAGACGTCTTTCTCATTCAGTACAAATAAAGAATTTTACAAGTCGTGCGACGTCCACATTCGATCCGCATTCTGATTTTTTTTAAAAGTTTTTTTCGCAGGAGTGGGTTTTTCCTTTTTTGGAAAAATCACTCCTGTCCCGTTTTGGAAGAAAGGAATTTATATTTCAAAATCGATTCTTCTTTTTCGTTTCCGGAGAATGAAACCGGCGATTTTTTTTAGGAACGCTGATTGCGATTTCCTTAGCTTTGGAATCTCTTTTTTCTTCGTTTTAGAATTGGAAAGAAATCAATGATAGAAAACGAACTCAAGAACTGAGGATTGAAATTAAGAATCGAGTAAGGACACGAGAGCGGGCGGAAGTTCCCGCCCGGAGATCGTTTTGTTCTTAGTTGAGGAGTTTGATTCCGGCTACGTCGATAAATCTTCTGTAAACCAGTTTGTTTTTCTCTTTCAAAGGATTGAAGATCAAAATGACTACTTTGTTGTAGCTCACATAGCCGGGTCTATACTCGGTATAGTGGTGCGACATCAGAGTCGTCTTATACTTCGCGTTGTAAATCGTATAAGTGTGTTTGTTGAGAGTTTCGTGGGCTTGTTTCTTTTTCTCTTCTTCCGTTTGATCCACGAAATTGCTGATCAGAACCTGATCTTTTTTAGGACCTTGTTCTCCGAAGATAGTAAATTCCAAGGCATTCTCAGGGTGGTTTGTGAGAAATGTGATGATCTCCGTAAGACCGGGGATCCCCATTTTTACGGTTTCGCCTCTCGCGATCTTATCATCGTAATCCTTCTTGACCTTGTTGAATTTTTCTTCTCCCCAAACCGACTTCGGTTCGAGTTTCTGAGGCATCAGGTTTTGAAAGTTGATAACAAATGTATTGTTTTCGGAATCGTAACCTCTCCATTTCGGAAAAGGAACAAGTTCTCTTTTTTCGGCGCTCACGGACGTGGTTTCGTTTACCGCGAGGATGTAGGCCGAAAACTTGGCGGGTTCAAAGTCCCGGTTTTCCAGTTCCACCATCACGTCCAGAAATTCTCCCTTTCCGTTATCGGAGTGTCTGCGGAAGAAGGATATGTTCTTCACTGCTAAACGTTCGTCGTAGTAGGAGAGGGGATAGTATTCTGTTCCTCCGTCCTTTTTGTTCGGATCGGGTTTTTCTGCGTTTTGGCTATAGGATGACTGACCAAGGAAAAGAAGTAGCAGGCAAACAGAGATTCTCAAAAAAGATTTCATAGTTATTCTGGTCCGATGGAATTCTTACTAATTTATATCGGTCTCTGCGAGCCGGAAATTAGGTTCGGAAAGTCGTTTTTTGCAAAAATTACCGTTTCCGGTTATTTTCGTCAACGTGAACTACTTTTGGGGAGTAATTAGAGGGAAGTTCTTTCTCTTCCACTTGAGCGTAGGTGATGATGATGACCTTGTCACCCTTCATTCCGAGTCTGGCGGCCGCTCCATTCAAACAAATCTCTCCGGAACCGCGTTTTCCTTCGATGATGTAAGTTTCAAAGCGGGCTCCGTTGTTAACGTTCACAACGGAAACCTTCTCGTAGACCCGCATTCCCGCCGCGTCCACAAGATCCATATCCACGGTCAGACTGCCTTCATAGTTCAGGTCCGCGTCCGTAACCGTAGCCCGGTGGATTTTACCTTTCATTATGGTTATCTGCATCTTAGGGTCCCGTTATTCACTAAATAGTACCTTAAAAATTTTGCCGGAGATATTTAAAAGCGTTTTCCTCTTAAAAAAGTGAATTTTGGTATTCAAGGTATCCATGCTGAACGGAATTTCCGCAAAAAGCGGCGAAATGATGTAGTTTTCGTAGAGATTCGGATATACCCGATTCTCATCGTAGACCGCATTCTTAAAATTTTCCAAAATTTTGCGGATGATTCTTTTTTCCTGTCGGTTCAGATCGACCGCCTCTTCTCCGGGTTCACCCGTCCAAACGATTTGAAATCCTGAGATTCCTTTTTCCGTAAGTTTGGGCTTGATATCTATTAGACCGTTTTTTCTCAAATGAAGCAACGCAGCTTGAAAATCCAATGCGCAGGGAGAATCCTCCAGATGGATATAAGCCTGATTTGTGATCAGTTTTGCGTTTTTTTGAAAGTAAACCCCGTCCGCGTAGTAGATCAGCTTGGAAAGGGACAAACGATCCCTTCCGTTCGGGGATTTTTGCAGGATAAAAGAGATGACTTCTAAAAGTTTTTCCATATAAAGAATCTTGTGAGAATGATCGAACTGAAAGGAGAATTTCCATACCTTCGTTATGTGGAATTGCAGGAAAAATTTCGCCGATTTCGGAAAGAATGCGTTCTGTTTTTAGAACACGGTCCCACGATCACCGGCGGAATCAATTATAATCTTGAGAATCTACTCTTAGGAAAAGAATTTCTGGAATCCCAAGGAATTTCGGTTCATTTTATCCAAAGGGGCGGGGACTTTACGGCCCACGAACCAGGTCAGCTCGTGATCTATTCCCACGTGGATTTGAAAAAACGGAATCTTTCGATCCGTTCTTATTTGGAGAATTTTTTGGGCGCGCTCGAGGACGCCGCGTTGAAAACCTGGAACTTGGAGCTCGTTTCCGATCCGGATTCTCCCGGACTTTATCTTAAATCCGATCCTTCCAAGAAGATCTGTTCCATCGGCGTGAACTTTAAGTCTTTTTTTACGAGTTACGGAGTCGCTTTTAATTTGAATAACGATTTTCGCGCCTTTCGTTGTATCAATCCCTGCGGTCGAAATTGGATGGACATGACGAGCGTGGAAACATTGGGTTTGGATTCGGGAATTTTGAAACGCAGTCAATTTCTTTCCGAGGTTCGAAAGAATCTGAATTCCTTTCTTCTTTCTTCCGAAAACGCGGTTTCCCGCTGAAAAACGCGCGTTCTTCTATTTTATCCTCAAGAGAAAACCTCCTTTCTTCCGATTGATGAAAGAGAGGTCAGAAGAGTGAAGATTTTCAAAAGTATATTCTATTTTCTTTTATTGCTGATCGTCTGCGAAGCGGTCGCGCTCGGAGCCGTGGCCTGGTCGTTTTTAGAATCTTCTCTGGCTTCTTTCGAACTCTTAAAAATCGGCTCCGATAACAGAGCGCGTGATACGTTAGGCACTCTTGCAAAGGCCGCGGAAAACTCGGGCGCGGACCGTAACTACGAGGATATCAACTTCGTATTCAATCGTATGACTAAGTTGTCCGAAAAGGATTCGGACGGTTATACGATCAAAGAACTTTTTTTGACCACCGAATCGGGAATCGTTCTCGCTCATTCCAATCCGGAATATCTGCAAGAGGATCTGAAAAAAAGAAAACCGGTCGCTCTTTATCAGGACGCGCTTTATACGAGGGCTTTTCGTCTTCGCAAATGGCAGATCGGGATTCCGGTTCTTATGGGTGAAAAAAAAGAAGTCGTCGCGAAGAGCGGCTTTTTCTCCAAACTCGCGGGTTATTTTCCGGAGATCAACGAACCCGAAATTCTTCTTTCCGCGGCCGTTTTTCATCCTACTAAGCTCGATCGGGTGGCGGCTCTTCACATGGTCTACGACCGAGGTAACTTTCGCACCTTTGTTTCCAAACAGACGGAACTCTTGGAGTGGTTGGTCCGTAATTATTCCCTCATTGCGCTCGGTGCGGCCTTATTCTTAGAATTTGTGTATCTCCTTTTGACCTTGGGCAATTCCACAAAACAATCGGTTCCCGATTTCGGATCGAGACCTCTCGTGGAAAAGGTCTCTCATTCTTCCGAGATGAACGTTCCGGTGCTTGCGAGAAAGTCCAGTCCTCTGGATTCTCTTCCGATTCCGGGAAGTCTTGGAAAGGAAGAGGAAAGAATGGAAGAGGTCGTTTCGGCGCCGGCACCGGTTTTGACCGCGGCTCCGATCGCAAATCCGCAGGCTGCTTCCGTCGTCACGCAGCCGATCGAATCTTCTCCCGTCGCGCACGCTTCCGTTCCTCGTTCGGAGCCGACGATTGCGACGATTCACCCAACCGCCGCCTCCAAAGAAGAAGTATTGGACGCGATCTACTTAGGATAACAAAAAGAACGTGGAAATCCGATCCAGACTTTCCGGCAATATTCTCAAGCTCAAGCTGAAGGGGAAACTCGACGCTTCGAGCGCGGAGGATTTTTATTCTTATCTCAAGGCGAAATGGGAGGAAGGAATTCGGAAATTTTTATTTTCCTGCGAGGAACTCGAATACATCGAAGCGGAAGGAATCAGCGTCCTCGCCCGCTTTGAGAATTTTCTTAAAAACCGAGGCGCTTCTTCCGCCTATTGCGCGTTCAACGAAGAATGTAAAACGTTACTCAGCTTTTTAGGTTTCGGTAAAACGATTTCTTTTTTCGAAGATCCTTCCCGAGCCGAAGAATATCTTTCCTTGATCAAAATTCAGGACGAGAGAAGTTCTAAAAAAGAATCCTCTCCGATTTCCCGGATCAAAAGAAATACTCCGATCCAGTTCTATTCTTCCAAGGAGACTTCGGCTTCTCGTTCCGGCTTCGGAGGTTCTCAGTCCGTTTATATTCCGGAAATTCGAACGGTTCCGGAGTCGGAGGTCGCGTCTTCGGAAGATCCGAAAACCGAAGCGAAGGAAGTTTTTAATTCCGAACCCGGTTCGCCGGAACACGGTCTTTCGAGTCAGTCCCGAAGATTGGAGGCGTTTTTACAGGAAGAGGGGACGAGTTCTTCTATGATTTCTTCCGGCGTTTCCAAAACGGAAGAATCGAGTTCTTCTTCAGAAACGTCGACTGCGTCCTACGCCGCCAAATCGATTCTGGATCAAGCGATTCAGGACGAAAAACGTTTTCCAAAAAGGATGATCTACTGCGGAGCTTGCAGCAGCCGCATTCGCGTTTCCAAGCCGGGAAGATATCAATGTCCGGCTTGTCAGATTCAGTTTGACCTAAATGCCATGGGCGGAGTTCGATACCTAGAAAAACTTCTAGGAAACCTTTAGTTGTCCAACGCCGCTTCGCGAAGTATCGCGCTTTCGTTTTATACGTTCTTATCCAGAATCCTCGGTCTCGTACGAGATCATTTTATGGCAGTTTCCTTCGGAACCGGTATGGTAGCTTCCGCGTTTTCGGTGGCGTATCGTTTGCCGAATATGTTTCGGAATCTTTTGGCGGAAGGAACTCTTTCCCAATCCTTTATGCCTCTCTACGCGGAGTCGGGCAAGATAAGCGAAGAAGAAGCCAAGGTCATGAGCGGCGCCGTTCTTTCCTTTTTATTCTTCGTTCTTTCGCTTCTCGTCGGAGTGATGTTTTTGTTTTCGCCGTTTTTTCTTCCGATCTTGGTCGGAGGCACTCAAGAATATTCTAATTTAGTAATAGAGCTCACCTATATTCTCTTTTTTCTCATCGTCACCGCGAGTCTTTCCGCGATCTTTATGGCGATCTCTAATTCTAAAAATCGTTTTTTTGTCCCTTCTCTTTCTCCGATTATTTTGAATCTCAGTTATCTTTTCGTCTTTATCGGTTTGTTTCCGTTTATTTCCGATCTTCACGACAGAGTGATCGTTCTTTGTTCCGCGATCGTTGCGGGAGGTTTGATCCAATTTATAGTGCAGGCTTGGTTTGTTTGGAAAAAGGGAGATATGCCGAAAATCAACTGGAACTGGAAACACCCCGCGATCAAGAAGATCTTTCGTCTGATGATGCCCGCTGCCCTGGGCGGAGGCTTTTATCAACTGAGCCTTCTCGTGGATATTTTTCTCGCGAACTGGGTTCAGAATCACAATCCGGGTTTGGGCGCGGTGGTAAGTTTGGATTACGCGCAGAGACTCGTTCAACTTCCCACGGGAATCATCGGAGTCGCTCTTGCCACGACGATTCTTCCCGCGCTCCTTCAGTCCTTAAAGAACGAACGGTGGTCCGAGGTCGGAACTGAATTGTCCGCGGCTCTTGAGTTTGCCGTTTTTCTTACGGTTCCCGCCGCGATCGGAATGTCGATCTTATCGGGACCGATTTTGGATTCGATTTACTTCGGAGGGAAATGGGATCACCTTGCGACTCATACGGCGGTGTTGCCTCTGATCTTTTATTCGATCGCGATCCCGTTTTTTAGCGTTAACAAAATTTTGATTTCCTCCTATTACGCGTTCCAAGATACGAAAACTCCTTTGAAGATTCAATCCGCTTCGTTTACGATCAATATCGTTCTCAATCTTTCGCTCGTATGGTTTTTAAAACATTCGGCGATCGCTCTCTCCTCGGCGATCTCCGCTTCGATCACTTTTATTCTTCTCGGAACCCTTTTGAAAAAGCACAGGGTCGATTTTCCCTGGCTTTCCCTTTTGAAAAAAATTTCCAAGATGATTCTTCCTTTTTTTATCCTGGGAACGTATTTGATCTTTCACAATTTATTCTTATATTCTCCCATTCTAAACTTGCTTCAGGACGGAGGTATGAGTTACGCTCAGGCTTCCAGGATCAATCTTTGCGCCGTAATTCTTCCGGCGATGATACTTTTTTTTGTTTCCAGTCTCGTTTTCCGCGTGGAAGGTATATATCTTTTAGCCGGCAGATTCCGTAAAAAACATCGGGTCGCCTAACGAACGAAGTTCGAATGAAGTTTACGATTCACGTAAAACCGAATTCAAAAAAAGTCTTTCTAAGAAAAGAGGACGACGGTTCGATTACCATTGCGGTCCGGGAACCGGCGCTGGAAGGAAAGGCCAATCAGGCGGTGATCGAAGCGCTTTCGGAAGAGTGGAACGTTCCTAAAAAAAAGATCCGGATTCTTTCCGGCGAAAAAGGCAAACGGAAAACGGTTGAAATCGATCTGTAAAGCGCCGTTTCGGTTTAATACGATGCGAAATTATTTATTTCTTTTATTCTTATTTTTTTCTCCCGCTCTTCTTTGGTCCCAAGCCGAGGATCCTTTCGACGAACTCGTCCGCGAAAAAAAGGAGATTTTCGGAAGCGAAAAGGAGGAGAAATATCCTCTGAGAGCCGGGTTCGTGGACTGGGAACGCTGGGAAGGACACAGTTCGGTGCACGTCCTGTGGTTTATCCGATACACGGATTATCCGAAATTTAAGCAATTTAGAATATTCCCTTTTTATAATTCTCTTGAGGCAAAATCCGGCAACGCCTCGAAAAGTTATCTTTTTCCGTTTTATAGTTACCGAAGTTTGAGTTCCGAGGGAATCGACGACCGTACGTTTTTATCCCCCGTATATTATCGTAGGACCGTCCAGCCGTCCGGAGGAGGAACCGGGTATCGAGAATCGACTCATTTTTATTGGTTGGGATACAACTCCGATTCTTCGGGTCCCGGGTTTGAGAAAAGTTTTTCGATGTATCCCGGTTTTTTCCCTCTGATCACGAAGGAGAACGAGCTGATCGGCGGAGTAAGATCCGCTTCCACTATAATTCTTCCACTTTTGTTTTTTAATAAAGAATCCTCCGAAGAATCGAAAACGACCCTGACCCTCTTTCATTGGGGACACGATTTGGAAAAACGATTTTTTGTTTTTTTTCCGCTGCTTCATTATTCGGCGGAGAAAATAAGGGAAGACTATTCGTTTACTTTTTTTCCTTTCTATCATCAATCGAGATCGAGTAGGGAATCCAAAAAGTTTACGATTTATTCTCCGATCTGGTTCCAAGACGAAGAGAAGACGAGCGATTCGTATTCCGAATATTCTTTCAGTCCGATCGGTTGGTATAAATCGAAATCTGTTTCCTTACGTTCCGAAACAACAAAGTTTTTGTTTCTTCCCTTGGCCTTATATTTACAAGAAAACGGCGAGGACTATAAGATCAGAAACTTTCTTTTGTTCCAATGGGGACGGGAAAAAAATTGGAGTTACTTCCGGGTTTTACCGTTGCTCTATTGGTCGTCTTCAAAGGATCAATCCGATTCCCGTTTTACGTTCTTTCCGTTTGTTTTTTACAAAGAGAATTCTTACTTCCACCTATTTCCGGTGTTTTTTTCCTGGAAGGATTCCAAAGAAGAATCCGGATACGCCGGTCCGCTCTATTATCATTCGGAGTCCCCCAATCATAATACAAACTATTTCCTGAATACGTTTGTGAAGTGGGAGAAGGACAAGGGTTTGAGCGAAGTCGTGAGCGCTCCGATTTTTTTCTACAAGAAAGAATCCTATCTCACCGTGTTTCCGTTGTATCATCACAACTACGACGCGGGAGAGTTTACTCAGTTTATCTTTCCTCTTATTTACCGCAAAGACGCGAAGGACTATTCCGAAAATTTAATATTCAACACCTATTGGAAAAAAGACAAGGAAGGATTAACCGCTCTTACGATCTTTCCTTTTTGGTTTCAGAAGAAGAATGAATTCGCTCATTTGTTTCCGGTCTTTTTTTCTTGGGAGAATTCCAAGGACGATGCCTCCTTCGCCGGTCCCTTGTATTATAGGAACAAAAATCCGAATTCCTCTTCGACTTATATAATCAACACGTATTCCGAGTATCAACAAGACGAGTTGGCCGCCTTTGTATTCTTTCCGTTTTGGTATTTTAAGAAAAATGAATATAAGCATCTGGTTCCGTTTTATTTTTCATGGACGGACGGGGAGCGATCGGACAACCGTGCCGGGCCGTTTTTTTATCGGCATCGATCGGCAGAGGTCGCTCACGATTACTATCTGAACACCTATTTTAAAAGAGAACGAGAGAAGGGGCTTACCCAGTTAATCAGCGTTCCGATTCTTTTTTACAAAAAAGATTCTTATTTGACGATTCTTCCGGTCTATCATCACAGCTACGACGGGGACGATTTTACCCGATTTACGTTATTGCCGCTTCCGACGTATCGTCATAGCCGAAAACAAGAATCTGAAACCTTGGTCTTGAACGCGTATTGGAGCCGGGACGCAAAAGGAGAATATCTTTCGTCCTTCTTTTTTCCGTTCTACTTTCATAAAAAGAATTCCTACTTCTCGATCCCTTTGCTTCTTTTCTTTCACACCGGAACGGAAACCGAAAAACGTACGATCGCGCCTTTTTATTACAAGCATTACTCCGAAACGGAGGACGAACTGTTTGTTCTCGGTTACCACGAATACGGTTCGAACGATTCTTCCTTTCGGAGATTTTATCCGATCTATTTTTCTTCCAAAGAAAAAACGGGTGAATCCTTTTTAGGTTTGGCCGGTTTGTATTATCAATGGAAAGATCCAGCGGGGGAGACTACGACGAGAACGATTCTTCCTCTGCACTACTTTCAAAAAAATGAATATAATCTTTGGCTTCCTTTTTACTATAGATTCGGGGGAGACGATAAGGATTACGTTTCCTTTAGTCCGATTCACTATCGACTTCGTTCTTCCCGTGTGGATCGGGACTGGGCTTTGTTCTATTATTCTTCCGATAACCGAGAGGAAAAAACGAGTTCCACATTTGTGGCGCCTCTTTATTGGCAATGGAAAAACGCCGATTCGAGGGGTGATATTTTTCTTCCGGCTTATCTCAAATACTATGAGAAGAATAAGAATTTGGAACTCTACTTCGGCGGAATTTCCGTTTCCCAGACGGGAGGTAAGTTCGACGCTTCTTTGAAGTCGGGTTCTTCCGGAAAAGAATTCTATGTGGATTTGGATTACGCCTTCGTTTACAATCTTTTCAGCGTTTCGCTTCGTAAGGAACTTTCCAATCCTCTCACATTCTTTGAAGACGAAAAAAAAGAAGAGTCCGCTCCCGTTCTTCCTCAGGCGAAGAATCCGAAAAAAGACGACGCTAAAAAAGACGTTCGAATCGCGGTCGTGGGCGAAGAGAAAGGACAAAACCCGCCGCAGGAAGGATCGAATTTCGTCTCTTATAAAAAACTAGCGAGGGAGAACTCAAGAAATTATTTCGGCTGGGAAGCGTTATTCGGAATCGCGAGTTATCAATCCGGAGACGATAAAAAACACTTTCGGATTCTGCCTCTCGGTTGGTTTACCTGGGGCAAAAATAACGACGATAAGATTTTTGCCTTTCCTCTTCCGTTGCCTACTTTTTGGGGTACGATCGGCGACGAATCCTATCGAGTCGTGTTTCCCTTATACGCGGAACAGAAAAAAGGAAACGACTATGTTCGATCTCTCGGGATCTTTCTTTTTGTAATGGAACAGGAAAAGGATCGAAAGGAATATTCTGTTCTTTGGCCTCTCATCCGTTATTCGAAATCGAAAGAGGAAGTCGCTTATCGTTTTTTTCCTTTTTTTGCCCACAGAGAATCCGCGTCTTCGATCGAAACCAAAAGTATCTTTTACTATCGCACCAAGGAAAAAACGGGAACGTTTGAACATTCCTCCTTTCACGGTATTCTTTTTCCTTTGTATCAGGCGTCCGAAGACTACGCTCATTCCGGAAACAACAGCAACGGCTCCGGTTACAGCGTGTTCTTTCCGTTCTACTTTAGAAACTATGAGGACCGTATAAACGATGGAAACGTCGTTTTAAAGGACAGAAATCTTTACACGCCTCTCTTTTTATATTCTTTTAGAGAGGACGTTTCCTTAAAAACCAAAAGTTCTTTCTTATTAAGTCCTTTTTATTACGGAAGGTCGGAAGAGGCTAACGCATTAGATAAATCTTATGTTTCCGAGTTGAACGTGATTCTTCCGATTCCTTTTCTTTTGTGGGGAAGGGAGAATTCCGAAAAATACCGATTTGTTTTCGGTCATTACAGCGCGTCTTCGCCCGATGCTTCTTCCTGGAATTTTTTGCTTTTGACCGGCGCATCGCAGTGGAAACAAAACGAGAAAGAGGAAGTCTCCTCTTTTTACGTGTTTCCTTTTTATTTCGGTAAGACGATCAAGGAAGGGGAGAATTGGAAATTTAAGTCGGATACGGTGCCGTTTTTTTATTCCGCGAAACGGACTCCGGATTCTTATGACGCTACCTTTGCCTTGATTTTTAGTTATAGAAAGAATTCGGTCACTCAAGACGAAAGACTCTTTCTTCCGCCGTTTTTTTATTATGAAAAAGAGAGGAATCCTTTCGGGCAAATCGACTCTACCGTTTTCTCGCTTCTCTACTTTCACAAAAGTCTGAAGCAGGGGACTTCGAAACTCGATTCTTACTCGAATAACAACTTTTATACGATCCTTCCTATCCCTCTTTTTTACACTTATGAGAGTATTACGGAAAATGAAACTCGGACGGAAACGAACGGTTGGACTTGGTTGTTTCTTGCGGACTTGGAACAAAAAAAACTTCCGATCCTAAAAAAGGAAAGTTTCGAATTTAGAGTTTTACTCGGTCTTTTGGCGGGTTATTCTTCCGAAACCGAACCGAATCAGAAAAGTCGGTCTTGGAACGTTTCTTTATTCTTCTTTAGAAAAACAAAACAGGAGAACGGAGTTCAAATTTATTCCTCCAGCCTGATTCCGATTCTTTATTCCAACGAAGAAACCCCGACTTCTTCTGAAATAAATTTCCTGCTCTTGGCGGGAAAAAAGACGGATCAAAAGACCGGACTCAAAAGAACCATGTTCTTACCTTTTTGGTATCAAAAGGAAGAAGTGGTTCGAAAAGGTTACGTCGACGATTTTACTTTCACTCCTTTGTTTTTTCAGACAAAATCGGTTCAGGATGGAGCGGAAGCGAATCTTTATGCGAGTCGATTCTATTCGATTCTTCCGATCCCGTTGCTCTATACGTTCGAAGAAAGGATCCGTCAAGACAAGGTTAGAAAGGACGTTTGGGGATTCGATTGGTTGTTTTTGGCGAACTATAAGAACACGCAATATCTTCACAACGGATCCGAATCCACTTCGTTCAAAGCCGTTCTTGGTCTTTTCGGATATGAAAAAAACGGAATGGAAGGAGAGCACGAAACGAGTTCTTATCTATTTCCGTTTTTCTTTTATAAGAGTTCGGATCATAAGGACTATGACTATTACCGATGGATCGTTCCGATCGTGAGTTATCGGAGTTTTAACGAGAGTCAGGGGAAAATCCGCTCTCATACGAATCTTTTCGGTATTCTTTTGAATTACAAACGGGACGACGAGGCCGGAACCAAAAGTTTATATCTGTTTCCATCCCTATATTATTCGAGCGATCGAAGCGGCGCGGAGAAGACATTCCTTTTGTTTCCGTTCGTTTACACTTCTTTTAACGAAGGAAAAGAATATTCGTTATTTCTAATGGGTTATTACCAAGGAAGAAGCTCCACAAGCAATCGTTATAATTTTCTCTATCTCGTCGATTTGGAATCTTCTTTGCTCGAACAAAAAAGGGAATTGTCCTTGTTTTTGGGCGTTTTTCAGTCTCAGTTCGAAAAGGATCGAACTCGTTGGTCCGTGTTAGGCGGCGTTTTGGCCGGATACGAATCCACTCCGCAAATGACGGACTGGAACTTTCTCTGGATTCACTATCTCAATTCTCCGCAGGAAAGGATTCATAATTTTCTTCCGGTCTATCGATACAGCGAGACCGCGGAAAGTTATTCTTTGCTTCTTCCTCCGATTCTTTCCTACCATTCCAAGGATAAGGACGGTTCTTTAACGTTAGGCGGTCTTTTTGGGTTGATCTACTACAACAATCGTTCCGAGGTTTATAAAGAGGAATCCACGAAAGTTTTAGGAGGACTTTTTTACTTCTCCGAAACGAAGGCGGAACGGGGTTTTAGAAATCGCGGAATTTTCGGTTTTCCGGCGATCGGCGGACTTATCTGGAATCACGAATACGAAGCTCAGACCGGATACGAGAAGACTTCTTTTTTCAAATTTATATATAGTAGAACGACGACCGTTAAAGGAACTTCTTTCAGCAGAATTTTCGGAATCAAAGTGTTCGAGTCCGCTAAGGGAAGCGATTCTGAGTAAGACGTACCATACTAACAACAAGGTCATTGCGGATTGAGCCGGTACTTTCGGAGGTAAAAGAAGTTCGGATAAAACAGAATCGATCGCTCATTCTTTTTGTCGTCCTTTGTTGAGGCGAATCCGATCTTACGAATTCTTTTCTATAAAAATTGAAAAGGAATTTGTTATCCGTTAAACGAAATCAAACTCTCAGACTCCGTTCTGTTTCCAGTTGATTCCGATGATGGAGATGTCGTCTTGTTTGGAGACTCCGGCTAAAAACTTTTCCTGTTCGCTTAACAACGAATCGATGCCATCCCGCAAAGGTTTTGAATTCATTCCGTAAACGATCTTTTCGACTCTGTCCTCCCCGAATTCTTCCTTTTCGTCGTTCCACTGTTCGACGAGCCCGTCGGTGAACAGCACCAGTTTGGAGTCCGGTTTGAACTTGATCTCGTTCGATGTGTATTCGGTTTTGGAGATGGCCCCGACGATTCTTCCCGTTTTTTCCAGTTTTACGATCTTATCTTCTAAGATCAGATACTGCGGAATATGCCCAGCCGACGCGTATCGGATGTTTCCCGTATTTGTGTCGATGTCCAACACAATGCAAGTAAAGAATTGATTCAAGTTTTTGAATGTGTGCAGGAATTCGTTGTTTAGGTGATATAAAATTTCGGTCACGCTGTAGATTCCTCGCTTGAGGGATTCGTAGATCGCTTTGATAGCCATCGTAATCAAAGCGGCCTGCACCCCGTGTCCGGTCGCGTCCGCGAGGAAAAATCTGGTAAGTCCCGGACGAAGCTCCATAATATCAAAGAAGTCTCCTCCGACTTCGCTGAGTGGCAGATAACGTATGATGATCTCGAGTTCTCCGATCGTTCTGTCTTTTTGAGAGAGGATTCCGGATTGGATTTTTTTCGCGGTCGAAAGATCGTTTTGAATCAGATTGAGATTCTCTTCCAGTTGTTTCGTGAGAATTTCCTTTTCTTTGATGTTCATCCTGATTCTGCCTAAAACGGAATTGTAACGTTCCGCGATCTGTCCGACCTCGGTGAACGGCTCGATCGAAAGATCCTTACTCAGATCGCCCGTCCTTTTCTGGTATTCCATCTCTAAGAAAAGATCGATGAGTTCGGTAGTCGCTCTGTGCTCCGTATAGTTCAAACCTTTCTGTTCGTTCAATTCGGAGACTCTAAATTTAAAAAAACGATTCGCCGCGCCTAGAATGACGTAACTCAATCCGAAAGCGAGAACACAACACGTAAGAATTCCGATACCCTGCGCTTGAATCTGTTGCCACCGAGTTAGACCCGTCCCGAGTATTTCCAAATTACCGAAGAGACCGACGGCTAACGTTCCCCAAATTCCGGCCGCGAGATGGACCGGGATCGCTCCCACCGCGTCGTCGACCTGAATTCTATCCAATAGACTTCTCGTTTCATACATGATGATTCCGGCGACAAAACCTATAAAAACCGAATCGAGTGAGTTGACCGCGTGACAGGAAGCCGTAATCGCGACAAGACCGGCTAACGCGCCGTTTAAAGGAAGAGTCGCTTCCGCATATTGAAGTCGGATCCAGCCGTAGATGAGAGATGCGGCCATACCGCTTGCGGCGGCGAACATTGTGTTGACGATGATTTTCGGAACCGATGCTGTGAACGCTAACGTGCTTCCTCCGTTGAATCCGATCCATCCGAGCCAAAGGATCAACGTTCCGAGCATCGCAAGCGGAAGATTGTGACCCGTGATATACCGCACCGATCCGTCTTCCGCATATCTTCCCGAACGGTTTCCTAAAAGTAGCATCGCGGCGAGTCCTACCCATCCGCCGACGCTGTGAACTACCGTCGAACCGGCAAAATCGATAAAACCTAATTTACCGAGCCAGCCCGTTGCGGTCTCCCAGTTTGATAGATCCTTTCCCCAAACCCAATGACCGAAGATCGGATAGATGACCGCGGAGATGACGATTGTGACGACGATATAGGCGCCGAACTTCATACGCTCGGCTACAGCGCCCGAAACGATCGTTGCCGCGGTTCCGCAAAACATGAGTTGAAATAAAAAGAAAACCGCGATCTCGGGATGTGCAGTTGAAAATTCGGGAAAGAAAGAATCGGATCCGATAAAACCGAAAGCGCTGCTTCCGAACATAAGACCGAATCCGACGGAGTAGAAGATTAGGGTCGCGATTCCGAAGTCGGTAATATTTTTGATCGCGACGTTGATCGAGTTTTTGGTTCTTGTAAGTCCCGATTCAAGACAAAGAAAACCGGCCTGCATAAAAAAAACAAGTCCGGAGGAAAGAATGATCCATAGTATGTCGAAATTTGTCTTGGGCATCTTCGTCTTTTGTCTTTCAGACGAATAAAGTTTGCAAGAATCATTTTAAGAAAATATTTTTTGTATTCAATTCTTGCTTTTATAAGAATTGAAAAGAACGTTATGCGGTGCTTATAAATAAGGCATTGTGATTTTTATGGAATCAGAAACGTTAGTTTTAGAACTCGCGGATGCGGTCGTCGAAATCGAGTCTTTCAAAGGTGGTCTTGGAGAATCAGAAAGTATGAGTTCGGTGAATTCATACTAACGGCCACCGAATTCGTTATGGACCGGCTTAGAAGGAAAATCGTAACTATCGATCCGTGCCTATCTTTTTTGTTAGGGAACCTTCGGCTTTTTGTAAAAGCAATTGCAGGAATGCAGGGAAGGGTGAAATCTTAGAAGATCCTATCCACGTAAAAATAAAAACGAGAGATACTATGAAGATCGGAATCCTAAAAGAAATCAAGGTCGCTGAAAATCGGGTGAGTATGATCCCAGCCGGAGTCGAAGTTCTAAAACACCACGGGCATACCGTTTTTGTAGAGAAGGACGCAGGTTTAAACAGCGGATTTTCAGACTCCGATTATGTGGAACACGGAGCGGAGATTCTTAACGATAAAAACGATATATTCAAAAAATCGGATATGATTCTGCACATAAAAGAACCGCAACCTTCCGAATATTCCTTGCTGAGAGAAAATCAAATTCTATTCACCTATCTTCACTTGGCCGCTTCGAAGGACCTGACCCTTGCTCTGACAAAAACCAACGCGGTCTGTATCGCCTATGAAACGATTCAAAAAGAGGACGGTTCCTTGCCGCTTCTGATTCCCATGAGCGAGATCGCAGGAAGGATGGCCGCGCAGGAAGGGGCTCGGTATTTGGAGATGGTCCACGGAGGAAGCGGAGTTCTTTTGGGAGGAGTTCCCGGCGTGGAACCCGGAGTTGTGGTCGTAATCGGAGGAGGCATCGTGGGAATGAACTCTGCAAAGATCGCCGCCGGTTTGGGTGCGCGGGTTTATATCTTGGACACGAACTCCGATCGACTTCGTTATCTTTCGGAAATAATGCCGAGCAATTGTATCACTCTTTCTTCGACTCCTTCCAAAATTCGGGAACTTTTAAGAATCGCCGACGTTGTCATCGGCTCCGTTTTATATCCCGGCGCCAAGGCGCCGAGACTTGTCACTCGGGATCATCTTAGAACGATGAAGAAGGGATCCGTGTTGATCGACGTCGCCATCGATCAAGGAGGTTGTTTTGAAACTTCGATTCCTACCACTCACGAGAATCCGATCTACACGGTCGACGGGATCATACACTATTCGGTCGCGAACATGCCGGGAGCGGTTCCTAAAACGTCGACTCTTGCGTTAACGAGCGCGACGCTCCCTTACGTATTAGAAATTGCGAATGTAGGCTGGAAGGAGGCCGCTCTGAATTCGGAGGCGATTCGAAAGGGAATCAATGTGGTTTCCGGAAAGATCACGTATCGGGCGGTTTCGGATGCGTTCGGCATGGAATATACGAACATTGATTCCATGCTCGGTTCTTAATCTTTTTTTTCGCCTAAGTTCGAGCCGCTCATGGGAAGAAGGCCGAAATCGGTCGCTTTTTTTACCAATTCGGCTCGGTTGTGAACATTCAATTTTTTGTATATATTTTTTACGTGGTGTTGAATCGTATATTTGCTTACGCCTAAGAATTCCGCGACACGATTGATCGTCTTTCCCGTCACCATGTGGTCTAAAATTTCCTTCTCTTTTTTAGTGAGTTTTACCCCGTCCGCGACTTTTTTGAGTTTGAAGCTGTTTAACACACGGAAGGCGATCGTGGGAGTGATGATGGCTCCTCCGCGTAACACTGTGTCGATGACTTCCAGAATATCCTTCAGCTCCGATTTCAGGATATAACCGATCGCGCCGTAACGAAGCGAGTTGTAGATGAGTTCGTCCGAGTTCATGTTGCTCAACATGATTTTGTTGATCGAAGGATCCCTTTCGGAAAGTTTAGCCGCCAAATCCACTCCGGAAATTCCGGGAAGAAGAATGTCCAAGAAAACGATGTCTAACGTTCTTCCTTTCGGATCCTTCCAGAATGACTCCGCTGAGTCCCAGTGTAGGATTTCTTCCACATCGGGAACCGATTCCAATACTTTTAGAATTTGATTTTTGTAGTTCTCGTCGTTTTCGACGATTCCGATTCTAATATTTTTTGCAGTCATATTCTTCCTTGATTCTTACGTTCGAAATCAGATCGATAAAAAACGGTTCGCGACGATTCTGAGATCGATCGAGTAGACGTTTTGCAAGAGGGACATTTCCATTCTTCCTTCCAATTTAACGATTCTTTCGATTAGATTTTCGGTTCCTCTTCCGGATCTGTTGTTTGTCAGCTTGTAGCTTGACTCGGAATTCATATTCATTCGAATTTCATTATTTTGGAAGTAGAAACTCCAATTAGAGATTCCTTTTCCGTATTTCAAATCGTTGTTGGTGACCTCGTTGATGATTCCGAAAAATTCCATAAGACTCGCTTCGTCTTTGTGAGAATCGAAAATTTCCAAAAGTTCGTCTTCACATTGAAAATCGATTTCTCTTCCCGCGTCCGAATAACGCCTGAGCAGGACGAGGTTTACGCCTGTGATGAAATTTTCGGATACTAAGTTAAGGTCTTCTATCTTGAGCATCTGTTCGCGTAACATTCCGATGGATTGATTTACGGTGCCGTGGATCTTTTCAAATAGATTCCGATTCGGTTCGATCGCGCCGCTGAGAAGTTCCTCCGATAGAAATTTTAAATCGATCAATTTCGCTCCGAGGTGGTCGTGAAGATCTATGTTGATCTTTTGTCTGACCTGTTGGATCGCTTCTCGTTTTTCGTTTTCTTGATCGATCCTATCCTTGTGTCCTTGTACGAGTTCGAGTAAGTTATTGACTCGGTTCATCAACTGTTCGAAGTCGAATGGTTTCACCAAGTAGTCGTTTGCCCCCGCGTTCAACGCGGCGATCAGATCGTTGTCCCTGTTTTTCGCTGAGACCATGAGGATCGGTAATTCGATGGGACTCCATCGATTTCGGATTTCTCTTGCCACTTCCAAACCGGAAAGTCGGGGCATCATAACGTCTAGGATCACTGCCTGGAAGTCCGAATCCTTTTTGAGAATTTCCAAAGCCTCGCCTCCGCTTTGAACGACGAGACATTCCATGTTTCTCAAGGAAAGATAATTCTGAATGACTTCCAAGTTGACCGGTTCGTCGTCGACGACAAGGATCCGAATTTTATCGGCCGACTCTTTGAATTCGGTCTCTCGCTCCTGCTCGGTCGAAGGCGGCTTGGAATTCAACGAAGAACTATAATTCTTCTTCCATTCGTTTGTGAGAGAATCCGGTATTTCTTTGCAGACTGGAATCGTAAAATAAAACCGAGATCCTTTGCCGGGAGTCGATTCTACGTTCAATTCTCCGCCGTGTAAGGCCACGAGCGCTCGGCTGATAGGAAGTCCTAATCCGGTGCCTCCCGCGTTTCCTGCGTCTCCGGATTGAACTCTTTCAAAGAATTCGAATATTCTATTTTTCTGATTTTCCGGAATTCCGATTCCGGTGTCGCTTACGCTGATTTCGGAGGTGTTCTCGTCGACGAGCGCGGCGCTTACGGAAATCTTTCCTTTTTCGGTAAACTTGATCGCGTTTCCTATCAAATTCTGGAGAATCTGCTGAAGTCGATTTTCATCCGCCATAAGCGGAGGAAAATTCGCTTCGATTTCGTTTAACAAAATCGTCTTGGAAGGATCCACGTTGACTCGGTTTAAGTCCAAAGTGAAATCAACCGCCTGTTTGATGTCCACGGGGATTTTTCTTAGATTGAGGTCGCTGTGTTTTAGTTTTGAAAAGTCTTGGATATCGTTAACTAAACTGGAAAGTCTTTCTCCGCTGGAAACGATCATTCCCAACTGTCTTTCAACAAAAGCCGAAAGATCGCCGCCTGCGCCTCTTTTGAGAGAATCTGCGATTCCGATGATCCCTTGGAGCGGAGTTCTGAGTTCGTGCGAGGTGGTCGCGAGAAATTCGTCCTTAAGTTTGTCCAAGGAAATCAATCGGTCGTTTGAAGTCTGAAGATCGTCGCTGAGTTTTTGCGAAAGATAGTAGGCTATGGCGAATTGTTTGGAGATGATAAAGGCTTGTGCGATGAAAAAAATAGAAATACCGTACGATATGAAATAGGAAGTGTTGATGATCATATTCGCGTAAAGAAGATCGTTGATGACGATTAAGAAAAGAAGAATACAGATTAGAAGTCCGATCCAAGCTCCCACTCGATCGTTTTGTATCGCGCGGATCAAAACATAGACCATGTAAACGCATTCCAAGAATACGAAAAGACTGAATAGGGGAAGCGTCCTTGAATAAAAGGCAAGATCCGTAAAAAGAACGATGAACGACAAGATCGAAAAGACCGCGACGAAAGTATAAGCCGGCTTCTTCTGGAATTCGTTCGGAAACATGGAACGCAAAAAAAGGGCCAAAATAAAACCGCCTATATAAACGGATAACAACTCGAGTCGATAACTGAGATCAAAATCAAAGTTCGGAAGTAAGGCGAACAAAAGACGTTCTCCCGTCAGCACGATTCTAAGGATCGCAACGAGTCCGATCAAGGTGAAGTAAAAATGAGAAAGTTCCCTTCGCAAAAGTGAGAAAAGACTGAGATGATATAAAACGCCGATAAAAAGACCGCCCGAGATAAATAGATCCAGCCAAATCGTTCTTTCGCGAAGTGCGGACAAATTCCGGTGATCGCCGAGCAAAACCTTCGCCCAAACGCCCGCCTTCGAATGTGAAAAGTTGGATACCTCGATTACGATCTCGTTTTCTTTTTCCAGACGGATCGGAGCGCTTACCGCCGGACGATACAAGGGACTGCTCGTCTCTTTGGAAATTCCGACTTTTCCGCTCGATAAAACTTTCACGCCGTTTACGTAAAGGTTGTAAGCGGTTGCCGCTTCCAACATCTTGATCGCCATATCGTTGTTAGGTTCTTTTAAGAGGACGCGCATCCGGTATGTCGCATAACCGAAGCCGGAATAATTTTTTCCGTCGTGCGAATAGTTGGTCCAGGAATCCGGAACGTTTACAAAGTCGGATCTGAATTCTTTTCCGCTCTTCGTCGAAGGATCGATCCCCGCATAAAGTCGTTCCCAAAAGAATTCCCATTCTCCGTCCAAACTGAGGTAACCTTTGGAAACAAAGTCCCAGTCCGCGGTTCTCAGATCCAAAATTCCCCGCGACACAAGAGGAGGTTTTTCGAATACGAGGATTTGCCCGCAGGATACGAAGAATAAAAAGAGTAGAATCAAAAGGAAGAATGCCTTCGTTATCCTATTCTTTTTAAGAAACATAAGGAATGTCTTAAAGAAGGAATCCGAATCGGGAAACCATTTTCTTTTTTTCGATCGTAATTCCGAATCTTAAAAGAGAAACTCGCTCTATTTCGGTTTAACACTATAAACCGAAATGCGGTTTAGGAGGGATCCACTCGGAAAATCACTCGTTTTAGGGCGGGTTTTGTCTTCGAGAATTCGGAACTTAAAAAAAGGATCTCCTATTCTTCCGGATTGTAATTTTACGAGATCTTTGTTTTTTTGGAAACAGAATGTCAAAGGTTGAAAGTATTCCACCCGTGCTTCATCTTTCCGACCTCGTCGAGGAAAAGACGGAACCTCTTTTTTACGTCGGTCGTTTGGAGGAATTGCCTCCGAGTTTTCGAGAATATGATAGTTCGCATCGACATACTTACTTCGCGCTTTTTTTCTTTTTGGAAGGCGCCGGAACTCATACGATCGACTTTCAGGAAAATACGATCGAATCCGAATCGCTTTTCTTTTTAAAACCCGGTCAGGTTCATTCTTGGAAATTCGCAAAACCTGTGAAAGGTTTTGCGCTCAAGATCTCGTCCGATTTTTTCACGGATCAAGGAGAGAATGTTTCCACTCTCAGAGAATATCCTTTTTTTCAATTCGCACAGAGTTCTCCAAAAATTCGGATCGAAGATTCTTTGCGTCTCCGATCCGATTTTGAAAGACTCATCGATGAAAAAGATTCTCAATCCGAAAAAAAAATGCTGCTCGTTTTGACGCAGGTGGTTCTTCTTCAGACTAAAAAAGAATTCGATCTGCAGCAAGAGAACGAAATTCTCCCGGACTCGACGATCGTCTCTTTTCAAAAACTTTTGGAGGAGAATTTTTTAAAGGAAAGAAACACTTCGTATTATTCGAGAAGAATCGGAATCGCGCCGAATACGCTGAACAGAATCTGCCACGAAGAATTGGGTAAGTCCGCAAAGTCTGTGATCCACGAACGAATTATACTCGAAATCAAACGTCTGCTTTTACATTCAAAATTGAATATTACACAAATTGCATGGGAATTGGGTTTTGCGGACAACGCTTATTTCAGCCGCTATTTCAAATCCCAAACTGGAATTTCTCCGGAACGATTCCGGGACTTCGGACGAAAAGCACCGTAAAATATACAATCCGTCCATTTACATTTTCGTTTTCATTTTCTATAGTTTCCTTATCTTAAAGGAGATTGAAATGATCGAAAAATTCTTTCAAACGGAATCGAGTTGGATCTTAACTTTAGTCAGAATCGCACTCGGAGTTGTGATGCTTCCCCACGGACTTCAGAAATTATTCGGATGGTTCGGAGGATTCGGGTTCAGCGCTACGATGGGTTTTTTTCAGTCGCAGGGGATTCCGTCCGCGGTCGCGTTACTCGTCATCTTTGCGGAATCTTTCGGCGCCCTCGGATTGATCCTGGGATTTGCGACAAAATTTTCCGCATTCGGAATCGCGCTCACTATGATCGGAGCAGCGGTTTTTGTAAGAGCGAACGGATTCTTTATGAATTGGTTTAACACACAAGCGGGTGAAGGATTTGAATATCATATCCTCGCCATCGCGATGGCCTTGGTTCTCATGATCGGAGGCGGAGGAGCTTTGTCCTTGGACGAGTTGATCGGCGAAAAGATCAAATGAGTTTCTAAAGTAAATTCCGGTTTCGTGCGTCGGTTCTTTTCGGAGCCGGAATTTCATACGGTCTCTTTTTATTCCGACTTCTTTGCTTCTTTCATCCTATTTTGAAACGATTCTTTGATACAAGGTTCTAAGGCTTGAACGAGGAAATGAAAAACGGACAAACTCCAGATTCTATTTCAAAAGCTGGAGGGAAGTTTGTGTAAGCGATAAAAGAAAAGATCAAAAGAAGAATGAAAGGCCGCGATCGTTCTTAAAGGATCGCGGCGTAAACTTCTTTTAGCGAATCGCTTTTTTCTTTTGGGAAGGTTTGGCCTTCGACGATTTGGATCGGGTCGGTTTCACGAGTTTGCGATCGGTCTGCGCTTTTTTACCGGAAAATTCTTTTTTACTAAACTTTCTTAAAAGAAAGGCTCCGATTTCTTCTCCCTTCTTCATTCCCAAATCCACGGTCTCTTTCAGTTTGGATCCGTTTGTTGTCACTAGTGTCACCGGCAATTGATTTTCGGGAGAGATCATGTGGATCTGAACTCCCTTCGGAGGTTTCTGCGCCACTTCGCGCGCTACGTTGAAGTGGTGATGATGCCAACGGCTCATCAAACGGGCCATCTTCCAATCCTTAGGAAAGGAAAGAAAACTCGTAAAAAATCCGAAAGGAGGAGAAACTTTTTCAACGGGAGAATTTAAGACAACCGTAATGTCTTTATAACCCGCTTCGATCAGATCTTCCAGAGGAAGAGGATTGAGAACCGCCGCGTCCGAATAGAGAGTGCCGTCGACCCGATGCCTTCCTCTCGTCGCGATCGGAAGGGAAGTGGCCGCTTTCAAAAGATCGAATATGTTTGCAGAGGTGGCCCTCACATATTCTATACTTCTCGTGTGCAGGTTACTCACCGCGATTCTGAATTCGGGGAGGCCGAATTTTTCAAAGTTCTCGGCGGGAAGCGGATATTTTTCGCCGAAGAGATCGTCCACGAGATATTCCTGATCCAGAAACGTTTTTCCCCGAAACGGATGAAACGGAGAGATCAGTTTTCGGCCGGCCAACTCGAAATACCAAATCGCAAGAGTTTTTAAACTTTTTTCGGGTTCCGGTTTCGGCATCGTAACGTAATAAGCCGCGGAACAAGCGCCGGAAGAGACCGCGACTACGAGATCGAAATATTTGGGAGAAAGAATCGTATGCAAAGAATGTAATGCTCCTCCTGCGAATGCGCCTTTCATTCCGCCGCCTTCCACGAGAAGGGCCCGTTTGTTTCCTTTTGCGGGAGGAATTCTCATACTGCGGAACCTACCGTGTTGGACTCTGATTCTTCGTAACTATCGCTCGCGCCTTTTTTATAGGCGAAAGGATAGGTTAGATTGGTGAGACTTGCGATGTCGTGCATACGTTCGTGTAAGAATTCTTCCGGATCCTGATTGGGGTGCAGATGTTTTAATTCTCCGATCCGGATCGTAAGTTTGGTTCTTCTTAAAAAACCTCTGGGTTGGTAATCCAATCCGAGACAAAGGACCGGCAGCGGCGATTCGGGCTTGCCTACGATAAATCGAAACGCACCCGCTCTTCCTCTTCCCATTTTGTAAGGAACCGTAGTCTGTTCCGGAAAGATGACGAGCATATTACCGTTGTATAATACTTTTCTCGCGAAGAGAAGGTCCTTTTTGCTTTTGCGGGGCTCCAGTCGGTTTAACGGAATTCCACCGCATTTTAAAAAGAAGTCGAAAAAGATCGGAGCCGCCATGGAATCTTTCATCACGGCCCAGATGCTCCAACGGACTTTGTAGAGCGCTTTGGAAAGTCCCAGAGGAATGTCGTCGTTTCTCTGGTGTTTGGCGAGGACGAGAACGGTCCCTTCTTTGGGAACATTGTGAAGTCCTTGGACCTCGGCTTTGTAAAAAAGACTACCGTAGAATCTGCCGAACCAGTCCAAAATTCTTCGAACCAGATGCGAACTTCCCGGGTGCAAACCCGGTTCCGCGTCGGGAGCCTTATATCTTTTATGAATTCGTTTATCGTTTTGGGAGGAATTTGCTGATTTCATACGTTCAATACGAGCCGGATTATCGGAGGAGGTTGCAAAAAAAGAAACTTTCTCCGCTCGTAATTCGCGTTTTTACGAAAGGCTAAGAATTCTCGAGGAAGAATTTCCGGACGTAATTCTTCCTCGAAAATCCTCCGGGAAAGGGGAACAGATTCTTTTTTAGAATCCCTTCCGATCCCGGAAACGAAGTAAGGCCTTCGATTATTAAACGAGGACGCGAGCGTCGTCTTATCGGTCGAACGTATAGACCGCGCCTGAGTTCAGAGCTCCATCGTCGTCGGTCGCCGCGGTCGAAGGCGTGGCAGGCGCGAACACATTCAACGCTTGCGAACTATCTTCTCCGGAAGATGCGACGACTACACATTCGTTCGAGATCGCCACGGCGATTCCAAAGCCGTCGCCCGTGCCTCCGACGTTCTCCGCGTTAGGCGCTTTGAGATAGGATTGCAGGTTCCAACCGGAGTTTGTCCTATGAAAAACATAAGCCGCTCCCGCATTCGTAGCCGCGTCGTTATCGGTTGCCGCGGTCGGAAAGGCCGACGGGGAATTTACGATCGAAGGAAGAACGCTGTCTTCTCCTGCGGCTCCTATGAGGATCATATCGCCCGAGATCGCGACGCTGATTCCAAATCCGTCCCCAAAACCGCCGACGACTTCCGCGTTAGGCGCCTTGAGATAACTTTCCCAAGACCAAGTCGAACCGGAACGGACAAACACATACGCGGCTCCTGAATTCGTCGCTCCGTCGTTGTCGCCCGCCGGCGTCAGACTTGGACCCAAAGTGCTGATCACAGTATTTAGATTGCTGTCTTCTCCGTTGGCTCCGACTACGATGCGATTTCCCGAGATGGATACGCTCGTTCCGAAGCTATCCGTTTGCTCCGCGTTTGGAGCTTTCAAATAGGCTTCCCAAGCCCAATTGGTTCCGGTTTTACGAAAAACATAGACGGCTCCTGCCGACAAGGCCGAATCATTGTCGCCTGCCGGAGTGAGGTTCGGATCCGGAGCATTGGAGATCGTAGTTTGGTTGCTCCATTCTCCTTTGGCGCCGATTACGATCGTGCTCGAATCTTCGGAGATGGAAACGCTGGAACCGAAATTGTCGTTTGCCTCCGCGTTAGGCGCCTTGAGATACGCCTGAAATGCCCAAGTCGTTCCCGTCCTTGCATACACGTAGGCCGCCCCCGCGTCGGTCGCATTCGTGTTGCTTACAAAAGTGGAAGGCGCGTTCGTGATTGAAGTCTGATCGCAGTCTTCATAGATCGCGGTTACGACGACCGTATCTCCTACGATGGCGACCGAATTACCGAATTGAATCGTAGAACCCGTGTTAGGCGGTTTTAAATATGCCTCCCAAGCCCAAGCGGCGCCGGTTCTGCGAAAAACATAAGCCGCTCCTGCGTTCGCCGAAGCGTCGTTGTCTCCCGCGGGAGTTAAGCCCGCGTTTGGAGCGTTGACGAGGTTCGTTACGTTACTGTCTTCCCCGATCGCGCCGACTACGATCGTATCGCCCGAAATCGCGACGCTCGTTCCGAATGAGTCGCTCGATTCCGCGTTAGGCGCCTTTAGATACGCCTCTAGGGCCCAAGTCGTTCCGGTTTTCCGGAAAACATAAGCGGCTCCGGAATTCGCAGCCGCGTCGTTATCGGTTGCCGCCGTCAAAACCGGGCCTGGAAAGTTTGTGACAGAAGTTTGGTTGCTATCTTCCCCCGGAGCCCCGACGACCATCGTGTCGCCGGAAATCGCCACCTTGATTCCGAAACTATCCCCGTTTGCAGCGATATTCTCCGGATTCGGAGCCTTCAGATAACCCGCCCAAAAAGAATTCAGAGCTTGGATTGTGATATCGATCGTCGTCGTTCTGGATCCGTTTTCGTTGGTCGCGGTGATCGTATAAGAAGTCGCATTCTGAGCCGTGGTCGGAGTTCCCGTAATTTCTCCGGTGGAACCGTCCCAATTGAGTCCGGAAGGAAGCGCCGGGGAAATCGAGAATGAAGTCGGATTGCCCGTCGCACTCGGTTGCAAGGCAGTAATGGCGATATTTTTTACAAAGACAAGAGAAGAGTTTGAATACTGAACGCTGGGAAGGATCGGGTCGGCTCCTTTGCTTGGAAGCGTGTCCGAAATCGGGTTTCCCAATAAGACGAGAGTATCGCTTGTGGAATCGTTATGCAGACAACCCCAAGCGTGAAATGCAAAAATCCCGAACGCAAGGAGAATCGACAGGAAAGAATCCGACGAACTTCTGTTCTTTTTTACTTTCATCTTCGACGTTTTGAATTTTAAATCAATCATTGGGCGTTTAGCGGCGGCCTTCCGGTTTCTATCTTACAAAAAAGATACGGGAAAAAATACATAAATACTTCCTCTCTTATAAATGATGAATGCCTTGATTATAATATTTCAAGAAGCCGGTGAAGAATCCCAAGTTCCAACGAATTCGCAGAATTCTATTGTATAAAAGATGATTCTCACGCGTTTTTGGAAAATGGAAAGCGAACGGTAAGGTTTACGAAAATCAGACGATCGGGACGACTAACTTTAACGAAAGGGACACGAGCAGAAGAAAGGCGATCGGAAAACGGTCGGATATATAAATAAAATATAATATACTTCCGTAGACAATGGCGAGAATGTTAAAGAAGACGATGAGAAGGATTATTTTTGTTTTTTTCAAGGTATTTTGCACTATAGGGACAATGGACGAAAAAAAAACGAATTCTATACAACAAATTCTGATTCGGACCTATCGAGATTTCGAATTTGAGCCAATGTCTTTTGCGAAGAGATCATATTCCTCGTTTAGAGTCGCTGTTTCAAAATCGGATTGGAACGGTTTCGAATCTAAGTCATAGATTCCTACTTCGCAAGTACATTTTACGTTCCTTTGATTCGTGGAGCACAAGTTCGAAAGGATTTTGAAATTCTCGTGAGATCTCTTTTTGAATCGAGCTTTGTATTGGTCCCAATCTTCAAAACAAGTCGATTCCGAATTTTCTTAGAAAAAGGGCGAAGCTCCCGTAAAGGAACAGCGTCAAAACGACGCTCGTTCCGAGTGCGGGCCAAAATCCGATCGAATGGTGGATTTTAGGAAAGAAATAAAACATCGGGAGACTTGGGATCACATACCAGAACGTATAATACGCGTGATTTTCGATTTTGGAAGAATCCGCTTCCTCCGCTTTCAACCAAATCAGCGTCAAAAGCGTAATCATCGGAAGCGAACCGATGAAAGCGGCGAGTTTATCGTTTTTCTTTGCGACTTCGGAAACGGTTACGATCAAAAGCGAAGTCACCGCGTATTTGAAGATTAGATAGAGCATACTTTTTTCCGTCCGGAATCAATTTCTTTTCCATCTATAAAAAAGATTCGGCGCTTTTCAAATCCATCTTTATTCTATAAAAAATATTCCTAATATTCAGAAAATCTATTGATTTTGAAACGGTTTGCGTTTTATTCCTTGGCCTTGAGCTTTTCGGAAGGAGACGATTCGAATTCGATTCTCTCCGAAAAGCGATCTAACGTCGAAATTTTATTTTCCGAGACGATCAATGGATTTAAAAGAACTGATACATTCCCGACTTTATCCCGGCAGGCGTTTGAGAGCGTTGATCGTCATAGTCGTGATTTCGTTTCTGATCGTATTTGTGGACCTCCTCGGCAGAAGCGATCTGATCCAAGATCTAAAGGCAAAAGTGGAATTGTATGATCTGACCCAAAGAAAGATCGAGTTTTGTAAAACCTCTTTTTTGATCACTGACGATTCTAAATATACGTTCCATTCTTCGTCCGTAAGTTCATCAAATGAAAAAAAATCGAACGATCCGGAAAACAAGGATGGATTGGATTCGAAAACGATCGATTCGTTTCTCGCTTGTTTGGAAGCGCAGTTCGTCAACGTGATGAGTTTGAGTTCCGATCAGAGAATCTATTCGACCGAAAGTAAACTTTCAACGTTTTCCTGCGATCGTTTCTTTTGTTCCGAAGATCAAAAATTCTCCAATGAAAGAAAATCGTTTCTAACCGAACTCTGCAAACTCGAAGAACGGAAATGCGATCAATGGAAGGAGGATTTGCATTCTTCCAAAATCAACGGGAAAGAATATAAGGTTTCGTCTTCGGTAGCTTATTTGTATCTCAACGACTATTATAATTACGGGAATTGGATCGTAAAGTTATGGAATTCGATTCTGAATTCCTCCAATCTTTTTAGGGTTCTTTGGAACGATATTTTTCTTTTTGCTCTTATCGGCGCCTTTATAGTTTGTATCCTTGCGTCGATCGTTCTTCTTTTGGGTTTTTTAAAATTTATCTTTTCCTTTTTATTTGGAGAACACGGGATTCTGGATCTGGATCTTATGTTTATAGAATGGATCAATACGAGTATCAAAAAAATCGCCGGAGGAGATACTGAGATCAGTAAATATTTTCAGATCGTTTCCCTCCTTTTTGCGATCGGAATCGGCGGTTATAGAATCAACGAAGGCGTGAATCATACCAATCAGGAACAATCAAAGCTGGATAACGACGCGCGTTTGTTCGAAGTACAGAGAAAATTATATCTGGAACATAGATTTCTTTTGAGTTGTAGATCCTTTCTTTCGGATAAGAATTCTTCGATCGTGGATAAGTTGTATGACAAGATGGTGTTCACGAACGATTCTTACAACGACTCCAGAGAATTGTTTCAAAACGGAGCCGAGTTTGCAAAGGATCTGAGCGCGATCGAAGAGCCCGAATTCGTCAAAACGAATCGAGAATCCTTTGATCCGTTAAGCGAGAATTGTTCCGTCAACTCGCTTCGAGCTTCGTTTCAAAAACTCAGAACGATCATCGAATACGAGAACAATGTCTTGAACATAAGATTGAATTCGGATTCCAAAAGTAAAAAGGGACTCAAGGATACGATTCAAAAAGGGATGGAAGGGATCGGAAAGATTTCCGGTGAATGATTCTCCAAGCGGACGAGACTTGCTAAAACGACTTGGCTCGAGTCCGGTTCCATGATAAATGTCATTTATTTCTTTTGTAATTCCGGATTGTTTTCGTATTACGTTTGTCCTTTGTGGAATACAAAGAGTCGTTTTCTTTTAGCTTGATAAGGTGTGTGATTCATTAAAATGAACAGAGCATTGGTTTTTATAAAATTTATCTGGACTTCTCGTTTGGGCAGAATCGCTTCCATCGCAGCGTTGGTATTAATTCTCGCTTTCGGATCTTATCTTGTGATTCGGGAAAAGAGAACTGAAATTTCGCCTAAAATCGGACCCATCGTCGAGTTGGTTTATTCTCTGGGAACCGTAAAATCGGATCGGGTCTATCACCTCAAACTCGGAGTCACTTCCTCGATTCGAAAGATTTTTGTTAAAGAAGGGGAGATCGTAAAAGAAGGACAGGAGCTTCTGATCTCGGATTCGGGAACCAGCTTCCGAGCTCCTTTTTCCGGAACCGTAACTTCTCTTCCGTTTCAAGAAGGCGAGGTCGTGATGCCGGGCGCTCCTGTCCTAACGATGATGGATTTAAAAAAGACTTATATTCTTCTTTCATTGGATCAGGATTCGGTTCTTAGAATACGACCCGGTCAAAGAGCGGAGTTGAGTTTTGAAACGATTCGAGGAAATAAGGTTCCGGGTAAGGTCAACAAAGTATATCCTTCGGACGGTCAGTTTTATGTGAGGGTCGACGTCGAATCGATGCCCGAAGGAACTCTTCCCGAAATGACCGCGGACGTCGCGGTGGAAGTCGCGAGAAAGGAGAACGCACTTTTGATTCCGGTTAAATCCGTCGAAAAAGGAAAAATTCGCGTTAGGCGAAATGGCAAGGTTATGCTCTTGGACGCGAAAGTGGGCGCGGTCGACGGAGAATGGTGCGAGGTTTTGGAGAACGTCGTGTTGGAAACCGACACCGTCTATCTGGACGGAGGGCGTTAGTTTAGGACTATGTTCTTTTTAGCAATCAGACAACTGATCAGCAGACCTCAACAAACGTTTCTTACGTTTTTGGGGATTCTTCTGGGAACCGCAGGGTATGTCGTATTCTCGGGTATGATGCTCGGTTTTCAGGAATACATCACAGATCAACTCGTAAACAACGACGCGCAGATCCGTATTTCGCCGAGAGACGAAGTTCTAAAGGAAGAAAGTTTCAAGGGAGTTTTTTTTGACGGAGACTACGTACGTTGGATCAAACCTCCTTCGGGGAAGACGGATTCTACCCAACTAACAAACGTTAAAGGTTGGTTTTTGAAATTGGATCAGGATGAAAGAGTGGAGGCATACGCTCCTCAGCTCAATCGCCAATTGATTTTCAAATTCGGAAAACAAACTCTTCCAGGCAAGTTACAGGGGATCGATCCCGTGAGACAGATGCGGGTTACTACGATCGGTAAGTATGTGGAGAAGGGAAATCTGAAAGATTTGGACCGTGGAGGCGATATCATCTTCGCGGGCGCAGGGCTTTTGGAGCGTTTGGGGGCGGAAGCGGGAGATATAGTGCAGGTAATTTCGCCTAACGGTACGATATCGAACGTAAAGGTCGGAGGGATCATAAGAGTAGGGAATCGGATGATCGACGAAGTTTCGGTCTACGCCTCCCTTCGTACGGTTCAAAGAATCACTCAGGCCAACGGAATCGTTTCTGAGATCGCGATCCGTTTGAAGGACGTCTCCAAGGCGGCGGACGTCGCGACGGAATGGGCTTTTTTTACGAGAGATAAGGTGCAGAGTTGGGATCAAGCCTACGAAAGTATTCTTTCCGTATTCAAAACTCAGAATATAGTCCGGGACACGACTACGTTCACGATTATTTTGGTCGTCGCTTTCGGAATCTACAACGTGTTGAACATGGTGGTGAATCACAAAAAGAAAGAGATCGCGATCCTGAGATCGGTCGGTTTCGACGAAGGAGACACGATTCGTTTGTTTATCATTCAGGGACTTCTTTTGGGTTTGATCGGAGCGGTCTTCGGATTGATTCTCGGAGGTTTGGCCTGTTATTCCCTGGACGGATATCCTTTGGGCGGCGCGAACCAAAAAGGGCCGATGATCAACGTTATGAAAATTTCTTGGAATTATATGATCTACGTAAACGCGTTCCTACTTTCCGTCCTCACCAGCGGAATCGCCGCTTATATTCCGGCGCGTTCCGCTTCCAAGTTGTCTCCGGTAGAAATCATTCGAGGTAGTACGTGAACCACAATCAAGTTCGAAATCATTCGCTCGAAAACGCGGGCAAGGAAGAATCGTACGCTTTGACCTGCGAGTCGCTTGTCAAATCGTTCGGAGAACCTCCGACTCAGGTAGTTCGAGGAGTAACGTTTCAACTCAAAAAGGGGGAATTTGTATCTCTGACGGGAAGATCGGGTTCCGGAAAGTCCACCCTTTTGTATATGCTGAGCGGATTGGATCGACCGAGTTCCGGAAAAGTATTTTTGGACGGAAGGGATCTCTTTGAGCTTCGGAGCAAGGAGACTCACAGTTTTCGAAATCAACATATCGGTTTTGTTTTTCAGTTTCACTATCTGCTTCCGGAATTGACTGCGATAGAAAACATTCTCATGCCGGCGCGGAAGACGGGAGCGGAAGGAATCAAAAAAGAATATGCAAGAAATCTGTTGAAACAATTCGACCTTGAGCACTGCAAGGACAAGTATCCGTCGCAGATGTCAGGGGGAGAACAACAGAGGGCCGCGATCGCAAGGGCGCTCATCATGAATCCCTCCTTTATCTTTGCGGACGAACCGACCGGAAATCTGGATACGGCTAACGGAGATAAGGCGATGGAGATATTAAAACGCACCAATGCGGAGAATGGGACGACGATTCTCTACGTCACACACGATCCGGAATACGCGGCCTTTGCGGATCGCAGAATTCACATGGTCGACGGCGCAATCGAGACGGACCGTTCTCAGAATCACAAAAAGGAGAAAAATCTAAAGTAAGATCCGAGAACGATCTTCAAACTCCGGATCGGTATGGATTAGAGTTTTATATGGCGTTTTTCGTAATATTTTTTCGCGGCGTTGACGATTTCGGAAT
>NZ_NPDU01000159.1 GCF_002811985.1 Leptospira adleri | reverse complement strand
CTGTGTACAACTACAACGAATAAAGTGTAACCCATGTCTCCGGTCTATAGTGTTACCGATGTGCCAGAACATACACCTTTCGTTCCATACAAATGCGACATAATATGTATTATCGGAAGTTGCGGATACTTTCCGCCAACCAAAATTCCCTACAATCGGAAGTCTTTTCGTTTTATCAATTTGAAATACTCGGAAGTTTAACCTTCAACCCTAAGCAAAAAAATCCTTTCGAACATTCTCATCAAATCCGAAAGAATTAACAGAATTCAGTTTTCTTTGGATCTAATAGAATTAAAGGAAAAACTTTTGCGTTTATTCAGCTGAGAACTTTCATAATCACGAGCATAAAAGTGTCGAACCTCGATTTGCTTTTGTTTTTATTATCATGCTTTGGAAAGACTTAGAAATCTAAAATCTAACTCTTAGTTCGATAACGTCCAAAATATTTCGCAGATTTAAGAATGAATGAGAAGGCTCTCCTTGCCGATTGAGTTTGTAACGATCAAATTCAAAAAAAGGAGAACCCCCCAATGAGGGCAGAAGAAGAAAAAGCGCACCTGAAAGTAATTCAAGTGGATGAGACCCAGCTCAAGAAAGACTTGAGCGAACTCGTAAGAGGCTCAGTGGAAGAAACGCTGAACGCTCTCTTAGATGAGGAAGCGGATAAACTCTGCAAAGCCTCAAGGTATGAGAGAAACCCGGATCGAGTAGATACAAGAGCGGGTTCGTATAATAGAAACTTCGAAACAAAAGCCGGAAAAGTAAAGTTAAAAGTTCCGAAACTTAGAACAATTCCGTTTGAGTCGGCGATCATCGATCGATACAAACGAAGGGAGAGTTCGGTAGAAGAAGCTCTCATGGAGATGTATCTCGCTGGAGTTTCTGTTCGGAGAGTCGAGGATATCACCGAGAGCC
>NZ_NPDU01000158.1 GCF_002811985.1 Leptospira adleri | reverse complement strand
TGTATGTTCTGGCACATCGGTAACACTATAGACCGGAGACATGGGTTACACTTTATTCGTTGTAGTTGTACACAGGTGTTTCGTATTTCAATACTTTTCCTGTAAATAAATCTAACATACCCAGAACTGCGTTCGTAAAATAGATCTTACACAGACGCTCTGAGACTTCTTCAAACCCAACCCGTTCGCCAATCAACGGAGAACCGAAGAATATTCTATATGGACCGTATTTGGCAGTTCCATCATCTAAGACCGTTTCTACTACTATATTGGTAGCGTACGCTATTTCAGGAATTCGTATTGGAAAAACTCTTTCTGAAGGCATATAGATCTTTTCAGGAGTTTTATATTCCAAAGCCTCATGCGGCCTTTCTAAATTATATTCACTTCTAAACCGATCAAATGCTTCTTGTTGCTCTTTAAGAGAAGATCGAGCCGGTAACGCGGTCTCTTGTTTCAAGGTCCTGTGCATTCTTTCATGCCGACCATTTTGTTGAGGTTTGCCCGGTTGGATTCGTTCAGGTCGAATTCCTAACTTCAACCACCAAACAGATAACTTACTCAGTCCTCCAATTGCTCTCGATGCAAACGGACTTCCGTTATCTGTTTTGATAGCCAATGGCATTCCATATTCTTTAAAGACTCTCTCAAATACCCGCCTGGTGCTTTCTCCATCTGTTTTCTTCAAGATTTGACATCCTAATAGAAAGCGACTATGAGCATCTGTGATTGTCAATGGGTCACAACGTTTTCCGTTCCCGACAGTAAAGTGACCTTTGAAGTCTGCACACCAAACATCATTGGGAGACTTTACATCAGAAAATGGAAAAAGACTTTCAGGAGTTTTTTTCCTACGACGTATTTTACGAACTAATCCTTTTCTTTTTAGGATATCGCCAATCGTACTTGGTGCCGGCCAGGATTTAGCTCTTGGATACTTTCCTTTTAATGCCCACAAAAGTTTCCTTGCTCCCCAAGTAGGATGCTTCTCCCGCATCTGCATAATGAGCAAGACAACATTCTCGGGAGTTTCATTCGGATGTTTTTTGGGATTCTTAGATCGATCTTTT
>NZ_NPDU01000157.1 GCF_002811985.1 Leptospira adleri | reverse complement strand
ACCTACTCCCTACATTCCACAATTTCTCACCCTTTTTCTCACCAACAAGCTTCTCTAATCCATACACTCTCAAACCCTTAAGAGCAGAATACTCATTGAGATAAAGAACACTATTCTCAGGTCGCATATAACTGTAAGAAGCTAAGAAAGAATACTTGATACTTCTCTGAGTTCCTTCAGCACACTGTGAATGAATTCCATCCTTTGACCAACGATTCCTTCCCCAGACATTCCGTTTCGTATCAATAGCTCTAAGAGAATGATTCACTTGGCGAAAGTTTACATTGTATCTTTCCATCCAAGGAAATCCTTCATCCGCAAATAAAGGAACATCCTCTGGTAGAAAATCAAACAGTGGTTGAAGTGATTTCTGCTTTTGATCAGGAACAGATGAAAGAATAACTGGACCACCTTTGATCGCAAGAGTGTGAACTAAAGTTCCAATCTGATACTTTCCACGTTCTTCAGCGACTGAATCCGTTAAATAGATAGAAGCAGTCTGACCTTTGTGCTTAAATCTCTTTCGATATCCATTCGCCCTTTGAGAAGCTGAGAATAACGCTAACGTATCCGTATGAACAACTGGCTTCCCTTTGATAAAAGGCTTTAAATCACCTGATTCTGGCAGTTTTTTACCCTTCCAAGCTTTCTTTAGATCCTTGACCATCTCTCTTTTAATTGAAGGTATCAAATCACTTAAAAAGATCTGTAGCCTGCGTTTGAGTAAAGTTCCAGTGTTTTTAGAGACAGATAACTTTCTACAAATAGCAGATGCTGATAACCCAAGTGGAAACAGTTCAATCGATTCGACTAGGAGATACGAGAACACCCACAACGGTAATTTTAAATGTTCTAAAGGTGTATCTTTAGTAAGAGATACTTGGCCATTGCATTTAGAACAACGAAGAACATTCTCTCTAGTTGAAATACCCTTTGTAAGAGGAACTTTGCAGGTAGGACAACTCTTAGGATAACATTGGTTGATGAGATTCTTAGTTAAGTCTGTATAATAGTAGAGATTGAGATGAGGGAACTTTGAGTTAAAACGATCTTTAGCTGTGAGTTTAGAGGTTAGATTATTAGGTTTTAATGTGTTGGGATCGTGGGTGAGTAAGAATCCTTTTTTACATGGAACAGTGGGCAAGAACGTGGGACCCAAGACATTCCGGAGGAATGGATGGGTTCCGCTTTTTGCAGGGTGTGGAATGTAAGAAAAGGAT
>NZ_NPDU01000156.1 GCF_002811985.1 Leptospira adleri | reverse complement strand
GGAAATCAAGCGGCGTATGAAAAAGCAAAAGAAGCCTATCAAAGAGTGATCTTAAAAACAGACGATCCGTATTTTATTTCAAATTATGCGGTACTCTTATCCTATTCAAATGAGGAAAAGGATATGAACGTCGCAAAATCTTTGGCGGGGAATACGGTTCGCGCCGAAAATTCGATTCCTCTTGCTAATAACCTTGGAATCGTTTTTTATTGGACGGACGACCAAGAGAAGTCCTTAGAAGTTTTTAAATCCGTCGCTTCCATGGTGGATAAAAGAGTTCAGTCGTTCGGAGAAAGAGCGAAGACAAATCCGGAGATTCAGGCTTATCTACAAGGGATCGGCAACTCGATTCGTCAAAAAACTCAACTAGACCCGGATTACGTTTACGAAAACTTTACGCCGATTCTCAATTATGTTCTTTTAGAATCCTACAAAGCGAAGACGCCTCAAACAAAACAGCTCGCTATGTATTATCTGGAAAATTACGATTCTTCTTCCGGATGGGCGAAACACCTTGCGGAGTTTCACGGGATCACTCTTCCGGATTCTTCTCAATATACAAAACAGAATGTTTTCAAAGTCGGGGGAGTCGGTCCCGGTGACAAGTTGGAAGATCTATTAAAACTTTGGGGAAAACCCGATAAGATTCAAGTGGATAAAAGTTCCGGAAGCGAGTTTTATATTTATAATAAGAAAGAAACTTCTTTTCTTCTTAGCATAGGCTCGGTGCTTCAAGTCAACGCATACGGAGACAATAGTCCCGGAATCGACAAAGGAGTTTCCATTGGTTCGGATCGTGGATCCGCTGAAAAAGTTTTCGGAAAACAATTTCAAAAAAACGGTCCTTATTTGGGTTACACTCAAAACGGAAACGCGTTTGTGAAGTATCGGAAAAACAGAGTGGACCAAATCATTCTTCAATAGGAGTGGTTTTTTAGATTGAAGTTTCATTTTCGAAATTGAGGAGCATCTCCGAACAAATTTTCGTTTGGAGAAATTTTCTAATCTTCTTAAATCGATCGATTTTTTTTTGCGAACGATTCTTTTTTATGAATCGGGCCAATCGACGGATTCCAAAACGTAAAAACAATCGATCGGTTCACATTTTAGCGATCTTTTTATCCGGTTATTGAGGGGATCGATATGGAGTGTATATTTGTAATCCCTGTGAAAGGTAGGACCTCCCTCATTCATAATATCCACGATAGAATCTCCGACGCCGACCGTATCCATTTGCAAAAGAAAATTGAAAAGATAACAACGGGAAACTCCATGAACCTGGGCCAATAAACCCAAAAGAGCCCAGCTCCCCCTACTCACCCGGACATTGATTCTTTGCATTTGCTTTTTTCCCGGGCTCGGCTGATATAAAGTTTTCT
>NZ_NPDU01000155.1 GCF_002811985.1 Leptospira adleri | reverse complement strand
CTTCCGCCCAATCATTCGATTCGATTATCCATTACACCCAAAGTATTTCAAGAATCGGTCGTCTCTCCTTTTGATGAAGCTTTTAAGAATTCAAAGGATCAAAAGCAAGTTGTGCAGGAGAGGAAAATATTTGAAATTACTGCTACGATCGAACCTAACCCAGAGCCGGACGATGATAAACCATGCGAGCTTCAGAAAGATTAAAGAAAGATTCATCAAATGAATAATACTCTCTTTATATGAGCGCGGGACAAATGGCCGCGATGGCCGCAGCTGGTGCAATTTATGGTGCGCCGACATTGGGGGTTGGGACTGCGTCAAGTGTTCTACAAGCGCCTTTATTTGGATCAATTGTTAATGTTCAAAAATTATTAATTGTGAAGTCAAGTATAGATTTCGTTGTGAATGCATCTCACGGAGAATACGCTAATGCTGCGATTGCTGCCGCAGATATTTTCTCTCCTGTACCAATCGGTCTGACAGTTAAAGCAGCAAAGGGAGTTGAAAGAACCTGTGAAGGAAATTTATAATATTCTAATTTATCGAAAATTATTAATTCTTACAGCTATTATTTTTTGCTCTTGTCAAGGGAGTATTGTTTACTGGCAACATTTGACTTATAAAGTTAAGGATTCAAAAAAAAGTTACATCAGATTTGAACTACCTTCAAAATATGAAGAGGGTGGGGAGATGATTAAAGTTGATAAATACTTTATTAAAATACTTCTTTTAGAGAAAGATTCTGTCTTTAAAAGATATGTGTTAATTAATCCAAATCGGAGGCTTAGTTTCCTCGAAGAATGGTACGGACTTGAACAATTTGTTTTTTACCCGAACTGCGAATATAAAGTCGAAGTTCCAATAGGTGAGAATAAATTTAAAATCGAGATAGCTAAATTTGAAAGCACGAATAATGGATTTTATTCGATTCTTGAGAAAAGTGTAGAAATTCCTCAAAATTACTCCCTACGACTGATTTTGACAGTCGCAGGATTAGCGTATAAGGATCCAATTAACTGGACTCAAAAATTTAATAATCGCTTAAATTCTCGAATAGAAATCGTGGCAACCGTTGAACCAAACCCAGACCCGGACGAAGACAAGATTTGCGAGATCCCGAAAGATTAAAAAGAATCTTTCTGATAAAAGAAAATCTTTCCCCGCGAGCGATGGAAGCGTGGTCAAGTTATTGCGACTAGTGTAAAAAATATATTTCCAAAGCGAAATGTAATAACTTGACCGGAGCTGAGAGCGCGACCCGTAGGGACGCGGCCGGATGAATTCCGATCGGGGGAACTCCAGTGAACGGGTTTGTGTTTTTCAACACGGATCACTTGGACTCGGTGACGATGGCGATGGACGGACAAGGGAATCGATTGGGTGGAGGAGAATGGGGCGGAAGCTCACACGTGAG
>NZ_NPDU01000154.1 GCF_002811985.1 Leptospira adleri | reverse complement strand
AAGGTCTTACGGAGAATTCACAGGAAATCAATTTTGTGATTCTTTCAAATGCAATCAACGATTCTTCCGGATATTCGATCCCGAGAATTTCTACCACGTCTCCGAGGAAGATGGAAAGAAAAACTTCTTTACCGGACAATCTTTGTTCTATCGTATCCGTAATCGTAAGCAGAGGTTTGAGCGATTTAGGAAACGGTTTCGGAAGTTCTTCGGAGACAACTTCGGCGATTCTTCGAATTCTTTGTTTGAGCTCGAGCTGATTCCAATCTTTTTGTTTGAATCTTCGAAGCCATTCTTCTTCAGAAACGGATTTTATTTCCTTCGAAAAGGACGAAGCAATTTTTTGTAAAACATCTTTCGTATAAAGATCTTTGAGCAGTTCGGCCATGGTTCAATCATAAATATTTTAAAGAAGGAAAACGGTCCACGGATTTTTTGAAGGATAGTTTTTCGCGTTTTGAAAAGAAATCCAATCTTTGTCGCTTTAACGATTTTAGAAAATCATCTAATAAAAGGCAAATCAGTCTCGCGTTAACGCAGCGATTGATTTTTTTGTTTTAATTTTATTCAAATACGTTCGTATAAAAATTCAAAGTTTAAAAATCGATTCAGAAAGAATCGGCTAAAAAACTATAACTTCCAAAAAAGAAGAACTTCCTTGTTTCCCTCTCTCCCTTCGATCGGCGACCATTCCAAACCCGAAATCGAAGCTCCGATTTCCGTTTTGAGAAATTTACAAATAGATCGAACGATCTTCCAGCGAACGTTCGGATTTCGGAGTACACCTTTCGTCAAATCTTTCGAATCCGCTTCAAACTGAGGTTTAATAAGAGTTAAACATTCAATTTTTGGAATATTTTTTTCCTCTCTAAATCTTTTGAGAACGGGAAAAACGGAACGAAGAGAAATAAAACTCAAATCCATCACGATCAAAATAGAATTCGGATCAGGAACCAGCTTTTTGAGATTTTCCCAATCAACTTCCGAAGCGGATAAATTTTTAAGATGAAAACGATCCTTCACTACAACCGAAGGATGATTTCTTAATCTCTCGGCTAACTGTCCGTAGCCTACGTCGCATGCAAAAACCTTCCAAGCTCCTTTTTCGAGAAGAACTTCCGTAAATCCCCCGGTGGAAGCTCCGAGATCGATACAAACTTTTCCTTCCGCGCTTACTGAAAAACTTTCGAACGCCTTCAGAAGTTTATAAGCGCCTCGACTTACATAACGGGGAATCACGTTCAAAATTCTAATTTCGGAATTTTCGGGAAATTGAAGGCCGGCTTTTGTGATCTTCCGTTCGTTTATCAAAACTGAACCGGAAAGAATCAAACTTCTCGCTTTTTCCAACGTTTCCGCAAAGCCTC
>NZ_NPDU01000153.1 GCF_002811985.1 Leptospira adleri | reverse complement strand
CTGTGTACAACTACAACGAATAAAGTGTAACCCATGTCTCCGGTCTATAGTGTTACCGATGTGCCAGAACATACACTCCTTGAAAATCGGAAAGGACCTCCTTGTTCTGACGGCTCTTTTTGTGAAACACGCGGGCCCCGCCCTACGTAGCGACCCTAAGGGAAGCTAAGTGCTGAGTTTCACGGGTGGAGGTGCGGGCAAAACGGGAGACATGCTCCATCACGGATTTAGATTCTTTGCAAGGAGGTTTTATTGGAAAATTCTTTGTAGGAACTCCCACAGGAATTCCAATTCGGCATTGTATTTAATCCAGAGGAAGTTCCGAGCGGCAAAGAATGTTCTAGGGTGAACATTTGTAGGAGCTCTTACAAGAAGAAGTTTCAGTGGACTTCTTCGCGACTTCCCTGAACCGAAAATCCGTATCCTTTTCTTTCCAAAAAATCGCCCCCGAGCAACGCAATCCAACTCGCGAGAAGTCCGGGAATCGACGCAGGAACTTCAAACGAACCGAGATTCCAAAAAAGCCATACAAGAAATCCGCAGATCATGGAAGCCACGGCCCCCGTTCCGGTGGAACGTTTCCGAAAAAGACCGGCGACCAAGGGAACAAAAAGAGAAACCAAACTCAGAGCGGATGCTTGGGAAACGAGTTCGTAGATATTACTTTTAGTGATCGCCATCGACAAGGAAACCAAGGTTATAACTACAACAGAAATTCTTAATATTCTCAAAAGATATTTTTCGGAAGGATTTTTTAAAAAAGGACGGACTACGTTCTCTCCCAAAACGGAAGCCGGCGCCAAAATCGCGCCGCTCGCGGTGCTCATCACGGCCGAAAGAAGCGCGCCGAAAAAAAGAATCTGAGTAAACAAACCGGTATGCGCCAAAACGGTTTTGGGAAGAATCATCTGCGCGTCCGCCGCTCCGATTTCGGGATAAACTTTTCTCGCGCATAGCACGGCGAGTAACGGTAGTAAGGCGATGCTCAAATAAAAGAAAGAAGCCAAAAGAGAGGAATAAACCGCGACCTTTTCCGACTTGGACGCCATCACCCTCTGAAAGATATCCTGTTGCGGAATCGACCCGAGTCCGATCGTCATCCAAGCGGCGATATAAACGAGAATACTTTTCGGGTCCGCCTCGGGAACAAAACGAAAGAATCCCGGTTTTGTGGATCCTAAAACGGCGCCAATCCCGCCGGCTTTCGAACTTAGATCCCAAACTAAATAAGCAAGTCCTAATACGATTAGAATCGTCTGTAAAAAGTCAGTGAGAGAAATCGCCCACATCCCTCCGATCGTAGTATAAACCAAAACGACCCCGGCCCCCAGAAAAATTCCCGTAGAAACCGGAAGATCGGTGAGGGAATGAAGAATGATTCCTAACGCTACGAACTGAGCCGCGATCCAACCGAAATAAGACGGAATCATAAAAACGCTAGAGACTACTTCCGCCCTTCTTCCGAATCGATTCTTATAAAAATCGCCGAAGGTCAAAATGTTCATTCGATAGAGCGGACGCGCAAAAAAAAGACCGACCAGAAAAAGACAAAGGGCAGCGCCGAAAGGATCTTCGATCACTCCTAAAA
>NZ_NPDU01000152.1 GCF_002811985.1 Leptospira adleri | reverse complement strand
GGACCGAATCATTATTTCTTTGTGATTAGGAAACCGGACGGATTGTTTTACAACTACAACAACAATGCTGATGGTCAAAAACAGATTTTTGACGAAAAAGTTAACTGGGAGAAAATGAAAGTATATGGATTGTATTATGATTAAGAAAAAAAACTACATTAGCGTTTCGTTAATTGTTCTGTTGATTGTTTTTATCGGTTGCAAAGAGAAACAAAAGGAGGAAGTTGAAATAACGGACAAATATGCACTTCCTCCGAATTATGCTAAAGGTTTAAATTCGGTTGAATATGATTTCGAACATCCAAGCAAACAATTGGTTAGAATTGATTCGGAAATTGGAAAATTCCTTGGGGTCGAAAAGAGTAAATATCCAGGCAATTGCGGGTTTTTGGATTTTGAGAAAAAAAATCTACAACTAAGAATCACAGGCACAAAGAAAGAATTTATTCTAAAAGTTATATATCTTGGAAATCATAGGCTTGTATTATTGAATCAAGAAAACCGGGGATATGTAGGTAAGCTTGAGGAAGGGCACACGGGTTCAAATGAAAGAGTTAATTATTATTATTTCTATCCACTTTCGGAAATCACAGATACAGCGAAGATTGATAACTTAGATCCTTTTAAGAAGAAAGGATATGACTTCGAACTTTCGGACATAGTTGATTCTGAAATTAAAAATATTAATGATTGTGAAAAAGAAAAAATTGAACAAGAACGTGTCCAGCAATCAATCGACGAAGAACACGAGAGGGTGAAGGGGGATTTAGCTCCTCCTTGATTTGTTGTATTATGACTGAGAAAAGAAATTACATTAGTATTTTATTAATCGTTTTGTCGCTTTCTTTGGCTTCTTGCAAAGAGAAACAACCAGAACAGGTAGAAATCAAAGACAAGTATTCGCTTCCTCCTGGATATACAGGCTCTTTGAATCCTGTTCCGTATGACTTTGAATACAACAAGACTCCGTATTGGGTGAATGCTGCTGCTCAGATTGAGGAATTTTTAGGTCTTCAGAGAAGCACATATGAACTTCATTGTGGGCTTTTGGATTACGAAAAAAGAAAGTTGCAGATTCGAATTTCCGGTAAGAAGAAAGACTATTTTCTAAAAGTGATTTACCTGGGAAGTCATCGATTTGCTTTTGTAGACGACAAGGGCCGTGGATATGTTGCGAAATTGGATGAGGGAACGGATGGTACTGGGGAAATAAAGGTCAATTATTATCTCTTTTATCCACTTTCGGAAATCACAGATACAGCGAAAATTGATAACTTAGATCCTAATAAAATCAAGGGAACTGAATTTACCGCAAACGATGCAATCGAACCAACATATACAACAATGGATGAGTGCGAGAGGTCTCGGATCGCACAAGAGCGCGTCCAACAATCGATCGACGAGGAACACGAAAGAGTGAAGGGAGATTTGGCTCCTCCTTGAAATGCAATTCAGTGCATCTTCTCTTGTTCTTTTAGAAGCGGCGTTTTTGATCGACCTTAATGAATATAACGGAAACCCGATTATTTGAAGACAAAAAATCTGAAACTCCACCTTTCCAGTTGACAATAGCAGTTGATGGGCGACTCTTTGATTTATCAAAGAGTCGATCCCGGCTCTTTAAACTCCCTTTCACTTTTTTTCCTAAATGAATCAACGTTAGCGTCAACTGCACCGACGGTGCAGTTGAA
>NZ_NPDU01000151.1 GCF_002811985.1 Leptospira adleri | reverse complement strand
AATTTCAACCGACTCTTGCTCTCGCCTTTTCGTGCATCATGCGAAAGCATCTTCTCGGAACCCGTGTAAAAGAAGAAATTCAAATCCTTGAAAGAAATTTACCGGAGAATATTCCGATTTTCGGTTTTTATACGTTCGGCGAAATCGCTCCTTTGGAAAACGAAGATAGAAGCCTGCTTCATAACTGTACGATGGTAACACTTTTGATCGGAACTTCGACGGAAGCGGAAACGAATCACAATCTTTCTTCTGTAACGGAGAGCGGGATCTCCGTTAGTCTTCTTTCGGATAAGGAACTGAACGAAGAGATCAAAAAGGAGAATCGATTTCTAAAAATGAAGTTCGATCGTGAATTGGAATACAGGAAGAATTTGGAAAACGTAAAAGATTTTCACGGTTCGATCCTAAAGACGATCAACCAGGAAGTGGAAGCCGCGAGAATCGTAATCCAAAGAAAGAACGAAGAGTTGGAAAAGTTATATCAACAACTGAGTGTTGAAAAGAAAAAATCGGACGATCTACTTTTGAATATTCTGCCGTACGAAGTTGCGGAAGAGCTAAAAGAAAGGGGAGTCGTTGAACCCGTGTATTACGAATCGGCTTCGGTTTTATTTACCGATTTTAAGAATTTTACTCTTATCGCGGCTAAAATGAAACCTTCGGATTTGGTTCGTGAACTGGATTTTTATTTTTCCGAATTTGATAAGATCATCGAAAGGCACGGTCTTGAAAAATTGAAAACGATCGGAGACGCGTATATGTGCGCGAGCGGTTTGCCCAAAGCATCTCCTTCTCACGCCGTCGATTTGGTCAACGCGGCTTGGGACATTCAAAACTTTATGAACGGTTTAAAAGCATCGAAAGGGGACGCGGCTTGGGAGTTAAGGATCGGAATCAATTCCGGTCCGGTGATGGCAGGAATCGTAGGAAGAAGAAAATTCGCGTACGACGTTTGGGGAGATACGGTCAATCTTGCTTCCAGACTCGAATCCAAAGGGGAGCCCGGAAAGATCAACATCTCTCAATTTACTTACGAACTCGTTCGCGAAAACTTTCTCTGCGAACATCGTGGAAAGGTTCCCGCTAAAAATAAGGGTGAAATCGATATGTATTTCGTAATGGAAAAGAAAAAAAATTAATCCGTCGCTTAACGTTTTAGACCCTGCAACAACGGATCCACGTTAGGCGTTTTTTCAAATACCTGCGATAAGCCCCCGATGTTCATCGGGTAATAATAATGATAACCTTGCAGATAGTCCGCGCCCGTATCGATCGCAATTTTCTCGTATTCCTGATTTTCAATCCCTTCCAGGATTACTTTTTTTCCCATCGTATGTATGATGCCTACGATGGAGGTAAGAATTTTTATCTTCGCGGGATCGTATAACGCGCCGAAGACCAGGTTCTTATCTATTTTTACGATATCCGAAGGGATTTGTTCTAGTCTTGAAAAATTGGAATGGCCTTTTCCGAAATCGTCGATGGCTATCTGAAAACCTTCGTAGTGCAGAATTTCCGCCTGTTCCTTTAGTCGATCGATCGCGTAGTTATCGTCTCCGTCGATCGAAGTCTCCGTGATCTCGACGAGGATCTTATCCGGAGTCATCTCGTATCTTCTAATAAATTCCAAAAGTTTTTCGGTGATTTCTTTCTGGTTTAATTGAATCGGCGAAACGTTGATCGTTAACTTACAATCGGGATCGATGCCGGACACTTTTCTAAGAATCGAA
>NZ_NPDU01000150.1 GCF_002811985.1 Leptospira adleri | reverse complement strand
CGCGCCAATTCTTCCGCGCGTTTAGACGCGCTCCAGAACCGCAAACGTCGAGGAGACTCTTTCGTTAGGCGACATCGAGCAGATGTTAGTTTTTGCCTGGTTGATTTTCAGGTTAAGTCAGCTTAAGATTTTGAATTCGCATCCTTTGTAATCATAGTTGAGTTTGTTCTGCTAATTGACGGTTAAAACCCTGAAGATATTACCTTAAAAAATGCTTGCCAAGCGGAAGTTATCACTTATGTTATAACCATGGATAATCCAGCGGTAAAAAAAACAACAATTCGAGCAATCGGCAATTCAGCGGGCGCGACGATTCCTAAGGTTCTTTTGGAAAAATATAATTTTCATGAAGGAGATACGGTATTTCTTTTAGAAACAGAAGATGGTATTTTACTTTCTCCATACGATCCTGATTTCGAAACGGCCATGGATATTTATCAGGAAGGTGCTAAGAAGTATCGAAATGCTATGAAAGAATTAGCTAAATGAAGAAAGAACCGAAATGGATAAGTAAGAAAATTGCTGAATCAATTCATTTGGATCAAATAAAACAACATGGTGGGTTACAGGGGATTAGAGACGAAGGTCTTCTTGAGTCTGCACTTGATAGGCCTAAGAATAAATGGTCTTACGATAAAAAAGCGACTATTTTTGAATTAACCGCTTCATTAGGTTTAGGCGTTGCAAAAAATCATCCATTTATAGATGGCAATAAGCGGATCTCTTTCCAATTGATGTATGTATTTTTGGGGTTGAATGGTTACAAAATAGAAGTAGGAGAAGAAGAGGTCGTTTCAATAATGCTTCGCGTTGCCGATGGATCCTTAAATGAAGATTCATTAGCAGTATGGTTAAAAGATAGTTCAATTTCTCGTTGAGGCTCGACGATCGCCTAACTTCATCTCCTCGCTTCGTTCGGGATCGCTCATGCGACCCTCGCTTGGCCTTCGGCACATTTGCTTTGTCACTCGGCTTGCGGGTCGTTCGCTAAGGCTCACTCAAGCCTCGCGCCAATTCTTTCGCGCGTTTAGACGCGCTCCAGAACCGCAAACGTCGAGGAGACTCTTTCGTTAGGCGCCATTCCGCTTCGCTTTCATTTGGGTTTAGACGAATTTGGGAAAAGAGAATTGCGCGTGGTTTGGCTTTTAGTCTTAGCGCGCAATTTATAGCTTTTTTTGGCTCGCGGAACGAGCGCATAACTGCGGTTTCTCACTGCGTTTCGAGATTGCTTTCGCAACTCTCGCTTGGCCTTCGGCACATTTGCTTTGTAACTCGGTTTGCGGGACGCTCACTTAAGGTTCGCTCAAACCTCGTTCCAATTCTTCCGCGCGTTTAGACGCGCTCCAGAACCGCAAACGTCGAGAAACCTACCTCGTTATGCGTCATTTGCACAGGCTTAGCTGAAATTCGTATCAAATGGAAATTATTAGCACAATCTTAGCTTTGGTCGGGATTCTTTTAGGCTGGGCTTTAAATGAGATTTCTCAATATATTAGACAAAGGAAAGAAAATACAAAGGAACTAAAAGCATTGTTATTTCATTTGCTCAATGTTTACTTTTTCTTGATTAGGATAAAAATATTTAAGCTTAAACTTGCCGAAATTGTTGAACTAATAAAAAAGAACGTGCCATCAAATAATAATGACAATGGCCCCAAAACTCAATTGGAAGAAGTGTTCGAAACTTACTTTGATGTAAGGAATAAAGATAATCCATTTACGGATGCATTGACATCTTACAAGCAATGTGTTGAAAGAATTATTGGAATTGGATAACGTCCAAAA
>NZ_NPDU01000015.1 GCF_002811985.1 Leptospira adleri | reverse complement strand
GTATCATCCAGAAGGCTCCCACAAGATTTGCGAAACCGACCCAGAGAAGATCCGCCCATGCCTCCTGTCCGGAACGGAAGTCCAGAAGAATTTTGCCGAGTCCCAGGACGATCGAGACGACGACCAAAAATTGAAAGTTTCGAGAGAGTGTTCCGGATAACGCGGATTCCTGTTCGCTTCTGGAAAAATACAAACCGACTCCGATAAACGCCAGAGGTATCAACGGAAGAATGTAGTAATAGTCTTTTCGATTCGGTAATTCGTGTATTATGGAAATTGCAACCGTTGAAAAAATAAGGGTCCTGCCTATCATTCCTCCAAAACTAGGAGCCACCTTTAGAATCGACTTCGACATCGTCTCCAATAGAAAAGGCGTAAAAGGAAGACAGTACAGGACCCACCCCAAAAGGATAATCAACTCATTTTGATTCGTAGTAGAGGTCGAAAATTTTCCTAAGTTCTCGGTGAAAAAGAATACTTTGAGAAATGCGCTTCCCGCAGGCGAAAGCGAAGTCAGAATTCCTCCCCAGAGCGCGAGAACGCCGAGCGAAATCGTATGAAACAAAATCTGATCCAAGGTCATCCGAATGAATCTTTTTTTGCCGGACCATTCTCCGTTGGAAGTGAATTGAAACGCGTGAAGGAACGCCCAACCGGCGAGTAACGTTCCGGAATATACTTGGAACAAGGGGCCTTTGACCAAACACGCAAAGCCTGAAACAAGCGCGGCTCCGATCAAATAGGAACGATTCTTCTTTTTAAAATAAACGAGTAATAGAAATGTCGAGAGCGTGAGAAGAAAAGTCATCAACGCCTCCATCATCACAAGCCTTGAAAATTTAAAAACTCCCAAAGTTAGAAGATAGCTGGATGCGATCACCGCGGAATAAATCGGCGCGGCCTTAAACAGTCGAAGCGCAAAATAAATAAGAATCCCCGTCCCCGCAAAGAGAAACAGAGAAGGAAGTCTTTCCGCGGTAAGACTCGTTCCAAAAATCAAATCGGATGCGATCCCCGTCCAAAAAAGTACGGGCGGTTTGTATAGATTCATGATTCCTTCGAATCTCGGAAAAAGAATTTCCCCGCTCTGAATGCTCTCTCGAATCGTCGCGATGTGCATTTCCTCGTCTCCTTGAGGAAGAACCGCGCGGGAGCCTATGTTGGGAAATAAAAGAAGCACCGAAATCACAAAGAGAACCGCCGCGATCAGAAGGTCTCTCCGATTCGGAGAAATTTTGTGCAGTGAAACTTCCTGTGAAATACTGGAAACGATAGAAGAACCGATCTTCCGGGAGGAGTTTTGCGTCATTTTGGGTCCTCTTTATATGTAATCGCTTACTTACTTATTGCAATCTTTTTCATGCGCTTAAAAAATGACAATCTAGATTGAATTCGAGAACGGAAAAAAGGAAAGATAGGGTCTCACTGAAAGGATGTTACATTCTTGAGAGTCTCATCCAACCGAACAGACGTTAGTGCGGACTTAGGAAGGGAAGACTTTCTCGTCGTGGAATTCTTCCGAAATAGTGAGTGACACTGAGTCCGACGTAACTTTTATAGGGATCAAAATGAAATCGGCAAGGTCGAAGGCAAACAACTCGGAACCGCTCGTAAAGGATGAAAGCGCTTGTGAAACCATCATCCGAAAACGCGATCGTTCCGCCACAGAGACCGCCATTCTTTTGGCCGCCATCCAAGTGTTTGCAAAAAAAGGATACGACGCGGCCAATACAAAAGATATTGCGAAACTTGCTAATGCGAACGAGGCCCTGATCTTTCGTTACTTTGGCAACAAAAAAGGCCTTTTAGAAGCCATTCTTACAAGATCCGATGAAATCAATTCCGAAGAGACTTCCACTCGCCAAAAGAATCAAGAAAGTTATCAAGATTTAGAAGCAAGTCTCCAGTATTCCATGTCCGGAAAGTGCAGAGACTTTCGAGAAGCCGAAGATTTTATGAAAGTCGCAGTGAGCCAAATCATCTTGGACCCGGAAGTCAGTCAGATTATTCAGAAAAAAATATATACAAAAGCGCTTCCAGAATTCACGGCAGAATTGGAGAAATTCAAAAAAGCCGGCAAGATCGATCCCAAAGCGGATCTAAAATCCATCGCTTATGCGATCTCCTCTCTCACCTTTGCCCTGGGCTTTATGGGTCAATGCGTGTATAAAATTCCGCCGGCAGAAATCCAAGCCGCAATCAAAGAAGTCGCAAGAATTTTTAGAAAGGGTTTAGAACCCGAGACCAAGAAGAAATCTTCGAAGTAGGATAGACTTTTGCCGAAGAGAACTGCATTTTGTGTGAGTTCCTACGCGAGCCTTACGATCTCCTATTGGCTTTGGCCGCGGACGGATTCGCTCTTTACTAGATAATTTCCGTTCGACCGAGAAATGTGGGAACTCTCACAAAGAAGGCACTAGAGAAGAAGATTCCTATCTCTAAAAATTACGATTTTTTGATAAAGAAAGATTTCACTTCTTCCTACAAACCAAATCCCCCGTAAGAAGCTCGGATATAAGAGGTCATTAGGCTGGCTCTGAAAGGACTTGGGCGACAGGGGACCCGCTGATTTCACGAAAAAGTGTGAGATCCCACACCGAGAGAATCCTCGGAGACTTCTTCCTAAAAGGTCACTTGAGAATTGAAGGAAGAAAGACGTCTTCTTTCTAAGAAAAAATCTCAGAAAGAAGACGAACAAAAAGTCTTAGCCTTTTTTCTTCTGCTCTTCGCTGATCAAATTCAGAGCGCTTCCGGCTTTGAACCAGGCGATCTGTTGTGCGTTGAACGTATGATTCACTTTGATCTCGTTTTTAGAACCGTCTTTGTGGTGTAAGACGAGAGTCAAAGGAGTTCCTTCCTGAAAAGAGGTCAGACCGAGAATATCAATCGAATCTTCTTCCTGAATTTTATCGTAGTCCGCTTTGTCCGCAAAAGTAAGAGCGAGCATCCCTTGTTTTTTAAGGTTGGTTTCGTGAATTCTCGCAAAAGACTTCACAAGAACCGCTCTCGCGCCGAGATGTCTCGGTTCCATCGCCGCGTGTTCTCTGGAAGAACCTTCTCCGTAGTTTTCATCCCCTACTATGATCGATCCGATTCCTTTTGCTTTGTAAGCTCTTGCGGTTTGAGGAACGGGTTCGTAGTCTCCAGTCAGTTGGTTCTTCACCGAATTGGTCTTTTCGTTAAACGCGTTGACCGCGCCGATCAAAAGGTTATTGGAGATGTTATCCAAATGTCCTCTGTATTTCAACCAAGGACCCGCCATAGAGATGTGGTCGGTGGTACACTTTCCTTTCGCTTTGATCAGAAGTTTTAAACCTTTCAGGTCGGTTCCTTCCCAAGGAGTAAACGGAGAAAGAAGTTGAAGGCGATCCGATTTTGGATCCACCGCAACATTCACCTTAGAACCGTCGGCGGCAGGCGCGAGAAAACCCGCATCCTTCACGTCGAAACCCTTCGGAGGGAAATCAAGGCCGGTAGGAGGATCTAGCTTCACTTCTTTTCCGTCCTTGCTCTTCAAGGTGTCGGTTAACGGATTAAAATCCAATTTCCCCGCAATCGCGAAAGCGGTAACGATTTCGGGTGACGCGACAAACGCGTGAGTTCCGGCAAAACCGTCGTTTCTCTTCGCAAAGTTTCTGTTAAACGAAGTGATGATGGAATTTTTTCTTTCCGGATCTTTTGTCTGACGGCTCCACTGACCGATACAAGGTCCGCAGGCGTTCGCAAGAACCACTCCTCCGATATCAGAGAATGTTTTGATAAGTCCGTCTCTTTCGATCGTATAACGGATCATCTCGGAACCGGGAGTCACGGTGTATTCCGCTTTAACTTCGAGATTCTTCTCCGAAGCTTGTTTAGCGATCGAAGCGGCGCGTGTGATATCTTCGTAAGAAGAATTCGTACAAGAACCGATGAGTCCCACTTCCAAGTTGGTAGGCCATCCGTTCTTCGCAACGGCTTCCTTGAACTTAGAAAGAGGAGTCGCCAAATCGGGAGTAAACGGTCCGTTGATATGAGGTTCGAGTTCGGAGAGATTGATCTCGATCACTTGATCGAAATATTTCGAGGGATCCGCGTAGACTTCTTTGTCTCCGTTGAGATGTTCCTTGATTTTATCCGCGAGTTCTGCGACGTCTTTGCGGTTCGTGTTCAGGAGATATTCTTTCATATTCTGATCGTAACCGAAAACGGAAGTGGTCGCGCCGATCTCCGCGCCCATATTACAGATCGTTCCCTTTCCTGTGCAGGAAAGGCTTTCAGCGCCTTCTCCGAAATATTCTACGATTGCGCCTGTTCCACCTTTTACGGTAAGAATTCCGGCGACTTTTAAGATTACGTCTTTGGAAGAGGCCCATCCGGAAAGTTTACCGGTGAGTTTTACGCCGATGAGTTTCGGGAATTTTAATTCCCAAGCCATTCCCGCCATAACGTCGACCGCGTCCGCACCGCCGACTCCGATCGCGATCATCCCCAAGCCCCCCGCGTTTACCGTATGAGAATCGGTTCCGATCATCATTCCGCCCGGGAACGCATAATTTTCCAATACGACTTGGTGAATGATCCCTGCGCCCGGTTTCCAAAATCCGATTCCGTATTTGTTGGAAACGGAGGAAAGAAAATCATAGACTTCTTTGTTTACCGAGTTTGCGGTTTTTAAATCTTCAGAAGCTCCGTCTTTTGCCTGGATCAGGTGATCGCAGTGAACGGTAGACGGAACCGCGACGGTATTTCTTCCCGCGGACATAAATTGGAGAAGAGCCATCTGTGCCGTTGCGTCCTGCATAGCCACTCTGTCGGGAGCGAAGTCCACGTAGGACTTCCCTTTTTCATAAGCTGTTTTTGGTTCCCCGTCCCAGAGATGAGAATAGAGAATTTTTTCGGTAAGAGTAAGAGGTCGTCCAACAACGTTTCTCGCTTTTGTAACAAGATCCCCGATCTTTGCGTATCGGGCGCGAATCATTTCTATATCGAATGCCATTGTTTTCTCCGTTGATATTAAAACCTGCCCTTGGTGCGACCACTCGGAGAGAACGGAAAACGATGGGCTCGCGAATCCGCCTCCGAAGTTGCCTTTCAAGGCTTTCGTTTTGTTGGGATCCTTTTTTTGAGGAAGGGAACGTTTGGATTTCCTTCTTTCGTAAAGATCGGATCCGCACCAAAACACTGTCCTTTTTTGTTCATCGATTATGGGGACAAGTTATAAATTCATGCTCTTGCAAGCATTTAGTTTGTATAGGATTTTTCAGGAGAAGATTGAAAAATAGAATTTGAGGTGAGAGTTCCCACACAAACGGAACTCTCAGAAGGCGAATCAGGAAATTCTAATCTAAAGAGTTCACAAAGGAGAATCGGACCTTTCGGAGGTGAAAAAAGCCGTTCTTTTAAACTTCGATTTAGAATCTAAGAAAAAAGGAAGACCGACAAAAACTACCGTTCCTAAAGGTTCCATTTTTGAAAAGATTGGGATCAATTCCGAATTCTAAGTTCTACTCTTCTATTTTTTTCTTTCCCTTCTTCTTTGGAATTATCTCCGATCGGAACGCTCGCCCCCTTAGGAATGATTTCAAATCGATCCGAAGAAACCCCGTTCCCGACGAGATAGTCCCGAACCATTTCGGCACGAAGGGAAGAAACTTTTTGATTCACGGCCTCGGTTCCTTCCAGAGAAGTGTGCCCGATAATCTTAACTCGAATTTTAGGATCTTCTCTCATCCATCTTGAAAGTTGATTGAGACTTGGTCTCGATTCTTTATGGACTTGGATACTATTTTTCTCAAATCGAATAGCGTTTGTTTCGATTGCTTTGAATTTAGGGTTGGTAGAGAATTCTTCTCCATTCTCCTTTCCAAACCAGGAAAAAGAGGACTTTTTCTCGACTTCGTTCTCTTTGGGAGTTCCCACATCCTTCTTTTTCGGAGGAACTTTCTCCTCCACGGTTTTGGCGACTTCAATGGGGTTTTGTTTTTTCTCAGAGGAGAAAAGCGACCAGAGAAAGTAAATCAAACCGGTAAGAATCAAAAGCCCCGCAAGAAAGATAAGAATTGGAACGGTCTTGTCTTTTTTTAAGTGCGGTTTTGCGGAAGGAGTCGGGATATAATTCGTATATTCTCTCGCAGGAGATTCCTGAGGAGTTCCCACATCCTCTCCCCAGCTCGAGGGAAAGTTCGCCTCCGGAGATTCTTCTTCCGGGACGTTAACCGTAAGACTCTTTTCACTCTTCTTTTTGGAATCTTGGACTCGTTTTGCGGCCCATTTTCGGATTTCAGTGCGGAACCATTCGTCGGCTTTTTCCGTGAACTTGTAATTTTCACGAATGTGTTCGATCGTGTGCTTCTCTATGTCCGTATAACTGTTATTGTCTTTGACTGCTTTTAAGAGTTGTTTCGCGTCGCTAACCGAAATTCTACCATCGCGCTTGCCCGAAGTAAATTCTTCCGCAAGCTGAATGAGCTCTCGGTCGTATTTTCTACCCTTGATTGTAACGTAGTAGTTTTCTTTTTTCGCCATGATCCCCGCCGCACCAAGATTTAGGGAAGAATTCATTCCCTGCAACCAAAGTTTTAGTCTCTTCTCTCTTTGTTCTTCTCTTCAAAATCAGATTAAAGAACGAAAATGAGCTTCTCCCTTGTCTCAGATTTTTCTCTGGATGGTCTAAAAGGAAGGAGTTCCTACTTTCCAATTCTTTCCCAGATCATTCTATAAAAGAATAAACTTTTTTAGAGAAGCTTACATTATAATATCGAACTTTCGAAAGGAATTGTTGACCTTTTGTTCTTCAGAACTTCCTATAATACGGGCTTGTTTCTCGTAGAGAAGCGCCTCCGAGAATGGATAAGAAGAGCCTGTCTAAGCCGATGGAGATCCCACAGGAACTCGGAATTCCCACTTTTAGGGCCCGTTCCAAACCAGAATCGATTGGGAAGATTTCCTTTCCCAAGGCCTCCCGAAGATTCTGCTCCGAGCGAAAACGAGAAAGCTGCTCTCCAGGATCTGTCAATTCTTGAAAAGCATTTCCCAATTCTAAATTCCCGAAGTAGAGCTCGAATCTTCTCGCAAAACCGTTCTCGATCTTAGAAAGCGCCGCAAGTTCAGGGGGATAGTTATATAAGAAAGTGAAACCTTTCGGAAGGTTGGCTTCTACAAGATTCAAGAAGACAAGAAAGAAGGATTCTTCATAAGCTCTCCCTTCGTTAAAATTGGCTGTAAGTCTCCGTTCTTTGACTACCCGATCGAGTTCATTGTGAGAGATCCCACACCCGGCGTATTCCAGAAGGGCTTCCTCGACGGCGATTCTTCGAATCGAACTCTTTTGAAAACCAAAAGACTGAAATTTTAAATCTAAAGTTTCCAAGAATTCTACGCAAAAGTCCATCAAACCTTCCAATTTCATTCCGACGGTGTAGAATTCCAACATCAAGAATTCGGCGCTGTGGAAAGGGCTTCCCTCTTCTCCCGAACGAAACGTATGCGTAATCTCGTAGATTCTTTCCAAACCTTTGGAGAGAATCTCTTTTAAAGAATATTCAGGAGACGTAATCAAGAAACCCCGTTCTTTTTGAGACGGAGAATGAACTTTAAAAGGATCCAAATAAGGTTCCATAGAAGGGACCGCTTTCAAACAAGGAGTGTCCATCTCCAGATAATTTCGCTCTTCAAAAAAATTTCTGACTACGGATAAGAATTTGGCCCTTCGGATTAAAATCTCCCGACTCAATTCGTTCATCTTGTTCCTTATTTTTCCTCTTGATCTCATTCCAAAAAAGGAATATTCTGACCTTAGAATTCTTCCTGTAGGATGTCTCACAGGAAAAGCTTAAAGTGCACAATGGACCCCATCCAGAGATACCAGCATTTCGAAATTAGAAAGAGCCGACAGTCAACGGAAGTAGTACCTCTTACGGCTTCCTTCGACGAATCTTCTTTCGACGAATTAAAATCCATTCTCGCGCTCGTCTTCTATCAGTCCAGTCTTCATGTAAAGATTAACCTCGGCGGCGTCCAGGTGCTTCCTCTCCCCGTCGCAATGAAAATTCTTTCTTTCGCATTCGACCTAAGATTGAAAAATAGGACCCTCGTTTTAACCGGCGCAAGCCCTTCTTTTAAAAAGCTCATTCAATTTTATAGAATGGATCGTTCTCTCCTAATCTTCTGAACGTCTCCTCTTTTCTTCTCTTCTCCAGGGTTGAAAGACCAGCTTAATTCCAAGACTTCCCACAAGAAGAAGGATTCGAGGGGAAATTTCCGTTTCCTTTAAGGAATGATCCGCAAATTCAACGGAGACATAGAGACAGAGGTTGTGTTTTCCGGCGAATTCTTTCACTTTATGCCGGGACGGGAGAACCTTTTCCAAAATTTGAAGAATATGCTCTTCCAGAGGAGCGTGAGCGTCCAAAGTAGAATGGAGTTGCCAGTGACCAAAAGAGAGAGGTCTTCCTTCCTTGTCCGTAGCCATTCTCGGGGTACTGAAGTCGGGCTTAAGGTCTAATTGCCTCGTAACGTCTTCAGAATTGAGTCCGTCTTCATTTACGGAAAGAATCGCCCAAGTAAGCGGATTGCTCGTATACGCATTCATGATTTTTAGCACACAGTTATAATTTTTAAGTCGTTTTAATTACAATTTAACACATTTCACAATTTTATCATGATTGAGAGCTTTGCCGAGGATTCTCAAAATATAAAATCGGATAAGAATCTGGTAAAAATGTGTCGGATAAAAAATTTTCCTTTATTAACATTTCATCGGTTTTATCTGTTGCAGATAAGGTAAATTTATCCTCTAATCTCTCTCGGGGGCTTGATAATGAAAACAATTTTAGTGATTGAGGACGATCCGGATATTGGAAATTTAATTCGTAAATCCTTGGATTCAGCACACTATTCAACCACTCTCCAAACAAGCGGAGAAGAAGGCCTTAAGTTCTATAAAGCGAATCATCCTGACATGGTAATCCTTGATCTCTCACTTCCCGACATAGATGGGATCGAAGTATGTAGAACTGTAAGAAGGAACGACGAAAATACTCCAATCTTTATAGTTACCGCAAGAAATGAAGAAATTGATAGAATTATGGGACTCGAATTGGGTGCGGATGATTACATTACAAAGCCTTTTTCCGTTCGAGAACTCAAAACCAGAGTCGATGTATTCTTCAGAAGATGGGATAAGAAAGCGGGAATTAAGCCAAACGTCGGCGCCAGCGGAGAAATTATCCGCGGTTCTCTTAAGATCGACCCGGTTCGCAGAAGAGTCACTCTGAAAGATAATATCGTAAATATTTCTCGGAAGGAGTTTGACATCCTACAATTGATGGCGGCATCTCCTGGAAAAGTTTTCTCCAGAGAAATGATCTTAGAAGCAGTCTGGGGAATGGAATGGGATGGCTTTGAGAGAATGATTGATTCTCATGTGAAAAGAATCCGTTCCAAACTTGAAAAAAATTCCGCACAACCTGAATGGATCGAAACAATTTGGGGGATCGGTTACCGTTTTACAGATAACTACGATAATATTGTTATCCCAGATTAAGAATGCAAAATCAGATCTTCTTTAGGAGTTCCTACTAAAACGAAATAACAGTGGAACCCCGGCAAAGGCCCGGCTCATAAAACCGGGCTTTTTTATTTTAACTACTTCGCTCTTTAAACCCAATTTCCTGAAAAAGTTTTCCTTACTTTATCTTTTGAATAGTTAGAAGTTAGCTTTTAAACCTTTTGAAAAACAAAGTTCCGTCTGTTGTCAAATGTTGTGGTGGGAACTCTCACTCTAAAAAAGTCCATCAAATAGAAAAATTCTTCGCTCCAAATGCAAAAAACTTTGCTTAAAGGACTTTTAGATCCAGAAGAAAATTCTAATAACTTTCCCCAGGAAAAGAAAAATCGTTCGGATCCTTCTAAATATTCTTTTAAAAAAGTAAAAATTTTTCTGAATTTGAATACGATAATGAACCTTTTAAGAACTGAAAGAAATATGAGGACATTATTTTTAAATTCAGACTTCGAAATCCGTTCATCCATCGCCGGGAGCTCTGCCGATGTAGTTACTTTTCTTGTTCCTAAAAAATATCTTAGTCGTCTCAGCAGATTAAATCGCAAAAAACTTCCAAAAAGACTTCCGGAACTGTTAAAAAAATACGCCAAACACATAGCATCTTCAAAACGAATCAACAAAAGAGCCGGAAAAACTCTTTATCAAGCGAATACAGGGAAAGGAAGAATGAAAAGAATCAACGCGAGAATTCAAACCAGAGATTGGATTCTCCTCGGAACTCTTGCTCAAGCGCACGGCGTTTCACGTTGTTACCTTTTTAATTATCTCCTTTGGTTAGATGAGGTTGGAGTTGGGAATTCCATTTCGAATGTTTTGAATTCTGGAACTCCTACCTTTCACAAATATTACAAATTCATTCTCCTCCTCGATCTTTCAAAAAATATAATAACGAAACGTCTTGAATTTCAGCCAAACCCGATTTATATTTTCCCCCGGACATAAAAAGGCGATGGCAATCAATTCGCTTGCTCATAATACCTTTTTACTTTGCACTATTGAGGATCCTTTTCTCTAAAATTCTTTTTTCTGATTTTATTCGAAGAATCTTATTGGATGCGTTTGAAAAATCTTAGGGAAGAAAGCGCCAAAAATCCAAAGAGCACGCTTTATAGACGAATAAATATTTTCCTATTTCATCCTTTTGATTGCTTTCGAAACATTCTTTATAAGTTGCCGACTTCAGACTTGCAAAACATACGTAATTTACGTAAGAGATTTTTAGATTGTGGGAACTCCAAAAAAAGTCGAATCGGGCCTGATAAATCATTGTACTCAAATGTCCCTTATCAAAGATAACGGACGAAACCAAGAGTTTAAAAAAAAGTAGGATATCCCTGTTCCACCTTCTCTACAAAAGAAAAATCTAAATCAGTAATTGCTTTCTCAGAATGAGTGCCAATTTCAACCAAAACAGAATCATAACGAAGGGTAAGATCCGGGTGATGATCCATCAAATCGGCAATTTTCGCCAAAGCATTTACAAAATCGACGCCAGACTTGTAGGAGCTGAAACAAAAATTCTTCACCAAAAGTGGAGCCCCGTCCCGAAAAATTACCTTCCAACCTGAAGGAATTCGCTTTTCGATTCTTTCCAGTTCGAGGGGATCCATAAGAAGAAAGTTAGAAAACCTTCTTCAAGGTTTGTTTGATTTTTTCAGCGTCATCTACGGCGCCGTTAGAAAGAGAACCGGCTCGCGCCATCAAATTCACCGCGCCGTCCATTCTTGCTTTGAGTTCTTCAATTTTCTGAAGTTGCTCGTTCAGAAACGCAATCTTAGAATCTAACTCCATCTCTCTTCTTTCAAGCAAGAGTTTGAAATTGTCTAATTCCTGGATTTTTTTCCGAGTTTTTTTGGCCTCGGTATCTACGTCTTTTCTGTAATATTTCTCAAGTTCCTTCTCAGCCTGAAGATGACGATCCCTCTCCGCTTTGAATTCTTTTTTCATTAACTTAAGAGCCTGGCGGTACGCTTTATTGAAGATTCTTTGCTTTTGACGTCTTCTGAGACGAACCAGTTTGCTGATCCAATTCATACTTATGTCCTGATACGTTATGATTCTTAGTACAAAAAAAATTTCACTTATGAATGTGGGAACTCTCACAACCCAAGAATTCTCTCAGGCCGAAACCGCCCAACATTCGATCCTTTCATTCAGAGGAACCGGAAAATCGATTCTCCGTCTTAGGATTCTTCCATCCTTTAGATTAGACCCCAAAATTCGAGATAAAAACCTCCCCTCAAAAGGACGAAAGTAGTTGATTCCAGAGGGATAAAACGTAGAAAAAGAATCCGGGAGGAATCATCCATGACATCCAGATCGGAAGATTTCAATGAAGAAGTAGAATCACTCAAAGACAAAGCAAAAAGAATCACCGGAAAAGCGCGCGAAGAATACTTAGAGCACGTCTCCGATCTCAAAGAAAAGATCAAACAAATCTCGGGGGACACTTCGGAAAAGGCGAAACAAATTATCGACGAAACCGGAACTTATATCAAGGAAAATCCCCAGAAAGCCACTCTTATAGGACTCGGCGTCGGTCTCGGAATCGGACTTCTCGTAGGGATGATGATCCGTAGAAAATAACCGGAAACGATGACAAAAAAAAGAAAATCAGATTCCAAGACGGAATCGTATGAGAACGATTATACGAAAAGAGGAAACGATCTTAAATCCCATTTCCTCTCCCTTGTAGATTCCATTCTGGAATACTTCCAAACCCTGCTCCTCTATGGACAAAAATATTTACTTAGAAGATTTCAGGCGGGAATTCAGGCTTATATCTTCTTAAAGCTGGGCCTTTTCTTTTTAGGAATCGGAGCGTTTGCTTTTTTAGGAGGATTCTTCTTTTTCTTATTTAGAATCACCGGAGGGGACCTCCTTCTCTCAAGCCTTGGGACCGGAGGAGTCAGTTTTATTCTCGCTATAATTTTTCTCTGGCTCGCCGCTTCTTCTCTCAAAATTAAGGATCGATCATGAAGGAATTTCCTGACTTTAATCCTTTTGAAGGCAGTGATCGCTTTCTCGGAAAGGATCCATCGGAAATGAGCATGGAAGAATTGAAGTTATACCTTCATATCCAAAAACTGAGAGTCCGTTTAGAATTCGAAAAATTTCAGTCCTCGATCAATTACACTGGAATGATCGTAGAGGCCTTGGAGAAATTAGGGATGGGAGAATTCTTGCAATCTTTTCTTAAGATTCCGGATAACGTCCCTCCCGAAAACTAATTTCGCCTAACGCGTTAGGCCCACCCGACCAAGATAAAGTCATTTTTTTTGTTCCGACAATCCGCCGTGAAAACTGCCCGGCCCCCGCCCGAGTTAGGGTTGTTGGAGGGCCCGCGGGGAAAAATTGACAAATTTTTCCTATCATAGAAAGGCTTCCTGACTATTCTTTTCCTCAACCCAAACGTATGAGCTCCTACAAAAAAAGATCAACGCGCCTTCATCCTCATTGTTGTTTGATTTGTCCACAGCAACGAACGGCACTTCAAAAAACGATTGTTGTCTTGGAAATAAAAAATCAACCGAACAAAGGAAACTCTTGTGAGCCCCATTCAAAAAGCAAAAAAGCTGGTTTTAGAATATTCTTACCCGAAAGGATTGTTGGAACAAATCCCCTCGGAAGGAACGTATTATAACGGAACTTCTTCGGTTTATCTGAAGGAAGACGAAAAAATAACGCCGGAAATTCTTTCCAAGTCCCTAAGCTACTACATAGAAATCGAAGACAAAGAAGTGTCCGAAGAATCGATTCCATTGGGTTCTTCCAAATCAAAAGGACTTCCACACCTTCCAAACGCAAACTTCTGGCCGAAAGGAACTTACTTCTTAGCACAACTCAATATCGAAGAATTCAAAAAATATGATATAGAGAATTCTTTTCCGGATCGCGGAATGCTTTATTTTTTCGATAACATCGAGGGAGAATTCATCGTTAAATACTACGAAGGACCTATTTCCGATCTGAAAATCACGGACTATCCCGATGCTAAAACGCTTCCAGAAGCGAAATACTATTTGGAAGAATACCGCGATGTCGCTTATCAATTAAGTTTTAAACCGAATTTCATTTTTTACGTTGCAGGCGACGCGTATGACTACCGGACGATCGCGAATTTGATCCCGAAAGATTTATCCGATCAACTCAAACAAATGTTCAAGGCCGAACTTGCCACTTGGAGTCCAAGCTTTCGGATTTTCGGCAGACCCCTCTTTTGGCAAGGTGAAGATGAAGAAGGTTTCGACTTCGACGAGGATGAAGAAGAGGATGCGGACGAAGACGAAAGTATCGAGGTGAAAATCGAGAATGAATCAACGGAAGACGCGGACCTTCTTATCTTTCATACTGAGATTGGAGAAGGGAATATTCATATCAGAATGAATCGTAAGGATCTCAAAGACAAAAAGTTTGAAAAAGCATATTCGACTTATTCTGGAACCTAAAGGATAAGCGAATTCGGATTCTTTTTTCGCCCGGAATTTCTCAATCCGGGCGAAAAGTCCGATTCTTCTTAAATAAATTTTAAAAGAATGCGGTTACTTGGAAACGGCTTCCGTTTCGATTACCGGGTAAGTCTTCACCTCCCGAATTTGAATCGTTTCTACTCGGTCTTCTCCGGCGATAATATCGGAAAGAATCACAACCTGATCCCCATCCTCTATCCTTCCGGCCTTTTTTAAAGTTTCGATCGCAAGGCGAATCGTCTTTTCCGGATCCCGAGAAAAATCGATCCGATACGGAATCACGCCGCGAGTCAGCCAAAGTTTTCTCCTCACCGTCGTCATATTTGTAAAGGCATAGATCAAAGAATAGTGAGGATGAAAACCGGCGACGTTGAGCGCAGTCGTTCCCCTTCTTGTGATTACGATGATGGCTGGACATTTGAGAGAATCGGCGAGCTCCGAAGCGGACTTCGCCATTTGTTCCTTTTTGTCTTGAGGAATTTTCTCCCTCACATAATCCACTCCTCCCGTTCTTTCAACACGTTGTGCGATCTTGTCCATCATCTCCACACAACGAACGGGGAACTTTCCGGCGGCGGTCTCGCCTGAGAGCATAATTGCGTCCGCTTCTTCGTAGACCGCGTTCGCGACGTCGGTCACTTCCGCCCTCGTAGGCGAAGGATTGCTTATCATCGATTCCAAAAGGTGGGTCGCGACGATGACCCGTTTTCCTCGAAGAGCGCATTCTTTGATGATCGCTCTCTGTAAAATGGGAAGCTCCTCGATAGGAACTTCGACGCCCAAGTCTCCCCTCGCAACCATCACACCGTCCGAGGCCGCGACGATTTCTTTCATATTCCGAACGGCTTCTTGATCTTCGATCTTTGCGATAATTTGAGCGTGTCCTTCGTTCTCTTCGATGATCTTCTTTAATTGATTGATGTCTTCTACGGAACGAACAAACGAAAGTGCGATAAAGTCCACGTCTTCTTCCAGACCAAAAAGAATGTCCTTATGATCCTTTGCGGTGATCGAAGGCAGATTGACTCGAATCCCCGGAAGATTGATGTGTTTTCTGGAACCGAGCCTTCCTCCGTCCAAAACCTTACACTTCAGAGCGGAATCGTTGATCTCCTCCACGACAAGATTGATCAAACCGTTATCCACGGTTACGGGGTCTCCCACCTTCAGATCTTTTACGATGTCCTTATAATTTACGAATACGGATTGCTCTTCGGATTCCTCTCCGGGAATGATGTGGAACGTGAAGGTTTCTCCGACCTTTAGATCCAAGTGATCCACTTGAAGATCTCCGGTACGAATTTCGGGGCCTTGCGTATCGAGTAAAATCGCAATCGGATTTTTAAGAACGTCTTTGTTGAGCGCTTTGATATTTCGAATGATACTTCTGTGGAAGTCGTGATTCCCGTGAGACATGTTCAACCGCGCCACGTTCATCCCGGCTTCCGCCAGCGCTTGAATCATTTTTTTCTCGGCGGTCGCAGGTCCAATGGTACAAATAATTTTTGTTTTTCTAAAAACAGAGGATTCGCTCTTCATGTAGTACCTTTATTCGGGAGAGCGGGGCTTTGGACAATCGGGAATCAGATTTTAGGCAGGGTTTTCTTCAGAAAATCATCGAGGGAAATACAGAAGTCGAAAAGATCCTGATCCGGCATACTTGCGTCCTTTTGTTCGTTGATGATGGCGGATGCCTTTTCCATCAGATCTCTTCCATTCTTCTTTAAATATCTCTTGGTCACGAGAATCGGAAAAGTATATCTTTCCTCCTGATTTCGAACCATGAAAGAAAAGATTTCATTCTTCCCGAACTTCTTAAGGAAATTGATCAGACCTTCCTCGTTGATCTCTCCTTCCATTTCATAAAGAAGAATGTTCCGATCGGGGTATTGACGGTTTGACCAATAATCGTCCAAGACGTCCAAAACCCGTTCTAGAAGTTTTGCGTTGAGAGGATCGATCTCCTTCGAAGAACTCGAAGAAGGAACCTTATCGTCCTTACTCTGAGAAGAACTCTGCTTCTTCGCATTCTTCTCGGCTTGTTCCTTGGCTTCTTTCTCTTTCACACGTTTTTCGGCGAGCTTAGCCGCGTCCTCTTGGATCTTTTTGGTCCTCGCTTCCGTCACTCGTTTGTTTAACTCGACGGAATTATGAGCTCGGATCTGCTCGGCTTCGTATTTGTTAACGGTCGCGTTTCCGAAAATATTCCTCCAAAGACGCGTGAAAAAAGGGAGATATTTAAAAAGACTGGAGATCTCGAGCTTATCGTAAGCGGCGACGAGATCCCGATTATCGATAAAATCCTTGATCTTCATTCTATCCAGAATTCTGATTTCGCTGTCGTTTCCCGTCGTCGCAAAAACTTTTCTCGCGGCCTCGATCGCGCCGGAGATGGAAAGTTTGTGAAGGACGTAAGTATAAAGTGCGTTCTTATCGGCAAACTCGGTATGAAGAATCTGCTCGTGATTGGCGACGAGATTTCGAATATCCTCTTCGATCTGTTGGCCGCGAAACCGAAGAAAGTTCAGATCCACAAGACGATTTGCGGATTTGATATAATCCAAAATCTCGCCCAGCTTTACCTTCTTCTCTTCCTTTTCCTTTTTTTCCCTATCTTCTTCTTCAAAGTGAATCAGAGCCAGAAGTTCTTCCATCGCGGTCTTCTGATCCCCGTAAGCGGGACTCAAATAAGGCATAACTGCGTTTACGAGAGCGCGAGTGCTTTCTTGTTCTTCCGAAGACAAGGATCCTACAGCTCCGATTTTTTGCAGCTCGGGAACCAATCGATCGTTGAGAAACGATTTATAGGCTTCGATTCTCGCGAGAATTTCATCCTGAACATTATAGTAAAATACGGATCGATTTCCTGGATTGAGAGCGTTTTCGTTTCGAAAGAAGAATAAAGTCTTCTGTTCGACGAGTTTTTTTAGAACCGGTTTGAGATGAATATTCACGGTCACCTGTTTTAAACCCGGAGTCACGTCGAGAGGATCGTTAAAAAGACTCCCGATCTCAGTGGATGCGTAGGTGTCGGTGAGTTTATTCTCTAAGATCGCGGAATGAATTCGTTTAACAAATTCTTCCTTGCCCGGAAAGATGCGTTTTTCTTTCGCCCATCGCTGGATCGAAGAAAAGGTCGTGGAATTGACTCCGTCGACGTAACGATGACTGGTCGACGCGTCCGCGGGTTGCGGTCTTGCAAAGACAGGATTGAGACGAAGATACGAATCGATCTTACCGTCAGACGCGTCTCCGGTCGGATTAAAATCCACCATGCAGATTTTTTTAACGATAGGAGGATTGTACTTTGTGCAAAGTTCCCGAAGATACTGATTGATCTTCTCTTTTTCGATGTTCATCTCGCGAGCGAGTTGATCGGCGTTGGGAAGAATTTTGTTCGCGACGTATTTATCCGTCCAATCGCCGATCACCAGCAAAAGTTTATGAATTCCCTTGTATTGGAAATCACCCCTGGACTCCAGAGACTGAGTCAACTGTAATGCAGTATTATAATCTGCGACTTTTAGTTCAGGGGCTTGCGGTTCCAACATCGAATGACAGTATCATCCTAGGAAATTTTTTTTGTAAAGAAGTTCTGCATTTAATAATGCAGCGCCGGCCGCGCCTCGAATCGTGTTGTGACTCAAAACGACATATTTCCAATCGAAGATCGGATCCGGTCTCAACCGTCCGATGACCGTGGTCATCCCTCGTCCGGTCTCCAGATCCAATCGAGGCTGGGGCCGATCCTCTTCTTCTCTGTAAAGGATCGGAGGATTAGGAGCCTGAGGAAGTCCTAACTTCTGAGGCTCACCGGAAAAATTTTTCCAAGCGGAGAGGATCTCCTCTTTCGAAGGTTTCTTTTTGAATTTTACGGAAACACAAACGGTATGTCCGTCAAAGACGGGAACCCGATTGCAGTGCGCCGAGATCGGAAAATCCGCATGAACGATTTTACCGTTCTCCACTTTTCCGAGACATTTTAAAGGTTCGATCTCCGCCTTTTCTTCCTCGCCGCCGATATGCGGAACCACGTTTCCAAGAATATCCATAGTAGGAACTCCGGGATAACCCGCTCCCGAGATGGCTTGCATGGAAAAGAGCATAACGGATTCGATCCCAAAAAGATCATACAAAGGTTTGAGAGAAATGGTAACTCCCATGATCGTACAATTCGAGTTGGTAATGATCTTTCCTTTTGTCTTCTGAGAGGAAAGAACGTCGAGATGAGACGCGTTCACTTCCGCCGAAAGAATCGGAACGATAGGATCCATCCTATGATTTTTAGAATTGGAAATGATATGAATTCCCGCGGACGCGTACGCGCTTTCCACTTCGCCGGCGATGCTCGCATCCAAACCGGAAAATGCTAATGCGACATCCTTCGTTTTTTCGGGATCGGGAGTTGTGATGACAATATTCTTAGCATAAGCAGGGATATCGGAAGAGATCTTCCATCTCTTCTTCATTACATCTCCGTACGTCTTACCGGCGCTGTTCTCGGAAGCGCAGAGGTGTGTAACCTCAAAGTACGGATGATTTTCCAGCAATTGAATGAATCGCTGACCTACGGAACCGGTGGCGCCTAAAACGGCAACTTTGACCCTGCTCATATTTTATTTAAACGGTGAAACCCGCCCTCTCAACTTATAAAATTCGCCGCGTGCGGCTTGTTTATCAAGGTTTTACAGGTTTATCACCCTGTCTTTCAGAAATTTGGACGAATTCTTCTGCATAAATCGAACTCATTTTGATCATTCCGGGATAAGTAAAATGATGATAATCGCTGAAGTCCTGCATCAAAAGAGAATGTCTTAGATCTGTAAAAACGACTCCGTTTCCCGAAAGATTCTTCAAGAATCCAAGATGATCCCGGTACCAAGAGGAATTTTCATACCAACCCAGACTGATCGGATTTTCAGGGTTATTGATGATCCAAAGAGGAATTTGTTTTTCCCTTAAAAATCCCGCCAATTTCTGCAGATATTCGAAATGAAGAACGGGAACGAACTTTTCTTCGGCGATTTTGTGTTTGGCGTCCCGAAGCGCGATCAGATAACCGATCCCCGGCCGCTGAGGATAGTCGTCCAGCAAACGAAAATTAAAATATTTAGAATATTCCATATCACTCATATTCTTATATCGAAGATCTTCCAGACGTTCTTCTCTCGTGTACTGCATTCCGCTGCGGGGGGAGTCCGTGCCGAAGGTCTGCTGTAGCCGAACTCCAAGAGAATCGTAGTTCCAGTCTTTGTTTTCACCCTCCGCGTAAAACGGAGTCCAGGTGTTCGAAATTTCCGCAGTGATCGGAAAATCTTCCGATCCGTCCGCAAAAGTGCGATCCAAAAGGATTTTTTTCCAACCGGAATCCGTAAAAGTAAACGACTGAACTCCATTCTGATTTTGGAATGTGATTTTTACTGGACCGGACCTTAGAATTTCCGGAACGATCTGCACCAAAAACCCTTCCTTTTTCATCTTCGCAGTCGGCGCAAAGGAGAATTTTTTGCCCGTCCAACCGAGAGAAGTTACACGTTCCAGAATCTGAACTCCGTTGTAACCGTGATAACTCGTGTTTCTTCCGTAACGATGATCGTAGAGCGATCGAAGATTCTTCCAGAAAATATCTTTATATCGATAGAATCCGAAAAGATACGCGGTGATATATTCGGAAGTTTTCGCAAAACCGAGAACCGAGAAAAATTCTTTCGCCGTTTCGAGAGGAAAGATAAACCGGGACTGAGGGGCTTCGAAAAAATTCAGCGCGTCCAAGATAAGAATTTCGGAGGAGATCGTTTCGTTTCTATTTGACGGGTCTAACGAATACGCGCGGTGCAATCTCCAATCGATAAAATTAATCGGAAAGATAACAAAGTCGGGTTTCAAATCAGCGATCTTCTTTCTACACAACCACGCGTCCAACGGAGTCATTCCGGCATAGGATAAGAATTCGACTTCGACCCGTTTTCCCGTTCGTTTTAAAATTTCTTTCTGAAACGACTCTCGATCGAAGGAATAGTGCGCGATACTCGAACCTACTATCAGAACCCGCGGAAGCCGTTTCGGCTTATCAACTAGAGAATGGTATTCGTAGAGGAAGTTGTAAAAGTGATTGGAACTCCAGGGAGATTCGTTCGGAATCTTCCAGATCAAAACGCGGAAAAAAAGAAGATCTATAACAAAAAGAAAGAAAAAACCGGACACCAATAGAATCCAATGTTTCCTTTCGGCTGAGTAACTCATCTTAGGAAGAATGATTCGAGAAAGCCTTCGCTTGTCCAGGATTACTTCTTTTTTTGGCTTTACCCTTCGAAGAATTCATAAATCCTTTCGGAGAGAATGCTGAAGTACGCAATCACCTTAATCTTATTCTTCGTTTCCCTCTTTGTTTCCCTGGCTTTGAGTCCGGAAGGAATCTATCAAAACTCGGACATTCTCTATTTGCCGAGCTTGGCCCTGGATTTGTTTAGAGACAAAGGCGATTTTTTATCCTGGTCTTTCACGCCTTCTCCTTATTTTTTTCCGGACTTCCCGATCGTATCGGTTCTTTTTCTCGCCTTCGGAAACGCGCAAAAGGCCTTGCTAACATTCGCATTATTGCAGACGATTTTGTTTACGGTTTTGCTAGAACAATTTTGGATCTTTCAGAGAGCGGAAAAAAAACGGAGCTCGCTTTCCAAAAAGGATTCCAGAAGAATCAAATCCTGGATTCTTCTGATTGTCTCCGCCTTACTCCTAGCAGCGCCTGAGTTTCCGACTCTCTATATTCTCTTTCTTCCTTCGATCCACGCAAGCGCCTTTCTCGTGACTCTTTACGCCTGGCCGCTTCTTCATAACAAACTTAATAAACGACAAAGCGTGTTCTTATTCATTTGGATCGTATTGACCGTCGCTTCCGATCGAATCTTAGTCGTCGAACTCGTTGTCCCCGGAATTCTGGCCGGATTTTTGTTCGTCAAAAAGGAAACGTCCGATCGAGGGTGGAAACGTTTCTTTCCGGAAAGTTCCCGGATTCTTCTCGTTGCTGGAATCGCGGGTTTGATCCTTCACGCGATTCTAAGATCGTTTTTGCATATCGAAAAATCCGGAAAAATTTCTGCGTTAGTCGCATTTGCTCAGTTTCAAAAGGACGGTATCCGTTTTTTTGCGGAAGCTCGAAACTGGATCGGGACCGGATTCAGAGACGGTTTCCCGGCTCCCGCGATCTTATTTCTTTTTCTTTTGATCGCTCTTCTTTTTAGCCTCGTAAGAATCCGCAAAAGCAAAACTACTTCGTTTTTATTCTTCTTTTTCGCGATTCTTACGACCGCTCCGATCGCAAGCGGATCCTATATCGACGAATACAGCCTGCGTTATGCGGCACCTGCTTTGATTCTCGCGCCGTTCTTTTTGATCTCAATCGCGGGTTTTCCGAAAAGAAATCTGACGCTCGCGATCTTTCTTCTATTTCTTTTACTCTGGAAAATCGCCGATAAATCCCCCGAAGGACTCGAAAACCGGCTGATCCGGCTCGCCCAGTGGGTACCACAGGAATCGATTTGTCTGGATGAAATCGCCGAAAAAGAGCCTATCGGCCTTGCGATCGCCGATTTTTGGACGTCCAAAAAAATTCTCGTCTTTTCGAAGAAAAAAATTCCCGCCCTCCACGTCGCCTACGGAACATTAGAAGGTTCTCATACGATTTCCAACCGTGATTGGTATCTAAAAGACTACGATGGAACCGTTGCGGTATTTAAGAAGGGGTTGGAGGCACCTCGGATCTTGGAAGTGTACGGAACTCCTTACTCAAAAGAAAACTGCGGAGAGGTTTCCGTCTTTCTCTACAGGGACCTTGGAAAAATCCGAGACGCGCTTAGACGTCCGTTTCAAAAAACGAAATAAAGAAACGGCTTTGTTTCCACGGTGAGAACAACGCCGATCACAAAACCGAACGCACTCAAAAAAGCGAAAAGAGACCAGTGAAGATTCTCCCGAAATCTGGAGAACGCGCCGGAAGATTCTTCCTTTTTTCCGATCCAAGTCGCAAAAGCCAAAACGAAGAATACGCTCAAAAATTGAGACTGCATCGTGTAGGTCGGTTCGATTCCGTTCGAGAAGCTGAAGAGTTTTTTCAAAATTCCGAGCGAAGTTTCCAGACTGCGGGAACGGAAAAAAATCCAGATCAGGCAAACCGAAAGAATTACAAAAATCTGATATACCAAGCCTGCAACCTTTCGAGCGAAGGAAGAATCCGTCCAAGGAAAATGCAGACGATCCCGCACAAATCGTTCCAGAACCAAAAACGCTCCGTGGAGAAAACCCCAGATCACAAAATTCCAACTCGGCCCGTGCCAAAGACCGCCGAGGATCATCGTGATCCAAAGATTCCGATACGTAAACAAACCGCCGATTCGATTTCCGCCGAGAGGAATGTAGAGATATTCCCGCAGCCAACCCGAAAGAGAAATATGCCAACGCCTCCAAAAATCCGAAAAACTCTTCGCGGTATAAGGAAGGCGAAAGTTATCCGGCAAACGAACTCCCAACAGAAGCGCCGAACCGATCGCTATGTCCGAATAACCCGAGAAATCGCAATAGATCTGCACGGAATAGGAAAGAACTCCCATCCAAACAAAAAGACTCGAAACATCGTCCGGATATTGATAAGCGAAATCGGAAATCACGGAAATCCGATCCGCGATCACCGCCTTTTTTACAAACCCTACAAGGATCAGCCAAATTCCTTCCCGAAGAGGAATTTTATCCCAACTAAAAAGGGAGCGAAGAGCCGGCAAAAGAATTCTCGCGGAAACGATCGGACCCGCGACCAACTGCGGGAAAAAGGAAAGAAAGAGGGCGTAGTGAAGAAAATTTTTCTCCGAAGGAATTTCTTTTCGATAAACGTCGATCGAATAACTCAAGGACTGAAACGTATAAAACGAAATCCCGACCGGCAAAACTACTCGTAACACGGGTTCGGAAACTTCCCAACCCAAAGATAAAAGAAGAATCCGGAACGAATCCGTAAAGAAGTGAAAGTATTTAAAAAACCCAAGAACCGATAAATTCCCGAGGAGAGAGATGCCGAGAAGAATCTTCCGATTTCTAAGATTTTCCTGCGAATCCAAGGCAAGGCCCACGGAATAATCGAGAATCGTCGTAAAAAGGATTAGAAAACCGAAACGATAGTCCCAAGAAAGATAAAAAAGATAACTCATAAAGAGCAAAAAAAAGAGAACTAAAGAGTTTCGCTTCGGATAAAGCGCGGCCAGAATCCAACGGACACACCAAACGATTGCAAAAAAAAGAAAGTACTGTGGAGTCGTAAAATTCATTGAAAGAGATTGTGCGTCCGAATCCAGGATTCGTATAAAACGGAAATCCTCCAGTCGTTTTTCAATTCAACGCGGGTTCCGGGGAGAAAAGAATCTGAAAGATCTATCAAACGAAATCATCCAATCGATTCAAAAGGCAATTTCGGAAATTCCGGAATCGATGTCCGAAGACCTTCGATTCGAAGTGGAGATGTTTTTATCCAAAGTAAAACTTTTAGGATGGAAAGAATCCAACGCGCAGACCGACATGGATCGTCTTGAAATCCGGCAAAATTTATTTTTCATCCTCAGAGAAGACATGGTGTATTCTCTTCAAAAAATTCTTTCAGGATCTTACTTTGTAAACGATTCCTTTCCCGATCTCAGCCCGATCCACAGGGAAATTCTCGCGATTCTTAAGGAATTGGGCAATTTTCATCATCCTCATCCGGGACGCGACTATTCCAGGATTTCACTTTTGGAATCTTGGTTCCAAGGTCTTTCCAAAACATGGACGTTCAATCTGCAAAGGGTGGTCGATACGTTTCAGATCTATCGCTGGAAACTGTATTCTTTCGCCCAGGAAAGGCCGTTTACGTATCAAAATCCGGGACAGGTCATTCAAAGAATTTTGTCTCCTGAAAGCTCGGGCTTAAACTTCGCTCAGATTTACGAAGCGGAGGTTCTATTGCGGAAGAATTTTCAGTTTTTTCTTCTGCGAAAAATCGGAGCCGAAAACCGACTCAAATATCTGATTTCCGCGGAAATTCTCGGAGTAGAATCCGACTCGCTCATACAAACGCTGCACAACGTGATATCAAGCCGTTTTGAGCAACTGCTCGATATCCGGCAGTTAGAACACGAACACACACTCAAGGAAAAGCTCGACCTCGAAAAAGAATTCCGACAAGCCGAAAAGATACAGAAAAAATCACTCCGCGCCGACCTCCCAGGTCCGGATGAAAAAGTAAGAATCGAAATTCTCTACAAACCGGTCCTCCCTGTCGGCGGGGACTTTTACACCGTCCGCCGGATTTCCGGCACCGAATACGGAATTTTTATCGCCGATATTTCAGGCCACGGAATCGGAGCGGCACTTTTTTTTAACACTCTCAAGTCCAGTTTCGAAAAGAATTCCGCTTATTGGGAAAGACCCGGAAAACTTCTGAGAAAGGTCAACGACGAAGTCTATGGGAAACTCAACGATAACTTCATCACCGGAATCTATATTTATCTCAATGTGAAGAAAAAAATCCTCAAATACGCCAATGCTGGTCATAATAAAGGGATTATTTTTAATCATAAAGAGGATCGAAACAAGTTACGATTCCTTTCTCCAGGAGGAAAGGTTCTCGGCATCTTCCCAAAAATGGACTACAAAGAGCGGGAATTTAAACTCAAGGAAGAAGATAGAATTGCAATTTTTACAGACGGAATCCCGGAAACCCACGGCCCAAACCAAATCATGCTCGGAGATCGCGAGTTTTACCGCTGGCTAATCGCAAAAAAAAGGAAGAAAGAGAAAACCACCCTCAGGCGGTTATCGAAAGGATCGAAAGAGACTTAAACTCTTTCCGCGGAGACCCAAGAGCGGAAGATGATATTTGCTTAATTTTAATCGATATCTTATAGTGCTGATTATTTTTAATCTATTTTAATAATAGAATAACCATCTATTATTTAATTAAACTGTCCATTTATTTTTAACGCCACAATTTGGGCAGTTTGCAGTAATTTCCGCCTTTACTCGACGCCCTTTTGGAGTTTCGATTTTTCCGATCGCCACGAACTCAAAATCAACGCCTTCTGGGACATAATGTCCCGCCCCGTACCTTGCAGAGCCTTCAATCATGTAGGAGCAGGCATGACAACGGACCCTTAATTTAATCACTTCGGCCATAAAGTCTTTCTATTTTCAAGAAAACCCTCTTGAACGTAAAACACTTTTCCTGACACCCTTGCATTAGCAGGAATTTTTCCTACACATGACAGAATGGCTCCTTTTATAAGCATTTTTGCTCGAGGATTCAATACAATAGAAGCTCTCAGTTTTCTTTGCATGGGATCCCCCGGTCGCTTTTTATGCCAAGGTTCACCCGCGAACTGCCCGCAACTGGGCACACGGCCCTTTTATGCAAAGGCGATTTGCTTCTGCCAAATACTGCCTGCGATTGCGGAGCGACATTTTTGCCACCAACGGCGCAGCAGGGAATCACTTTGCTGGATTCCGGGACCGAATCCGCCTCCCTTCATCGCAATATCTACTTTCATCTATTTAAGATTAGCGCCTCTTGCAATGCCCAAAAATAAGCAATTGTCTTTATGTGACATAGTTAGCCTCGGCATGCCTTCTTTGCCCTCGAGTTCTTGATTCTTTATTCGCCGTTTATCGGGCTTTTTAAGATTCTCTTTCAAAATGACCAAATTTCAGCACGTCGGATGTCCGGCACTTCTACAATCGCCCTAGTTTGGGCGACGTTCTATCAAAATCGGCCCTCGGCGCAGAATTTGGTCCGAAAATGCCGAAGCGCCGGCATTTAAAAATTGAGATTTCCGCCCTGTGCGCAGCACAGGGAAATTTTATCGTTTTGCGGCTTTTTTGGGAGTTGCTTTTTTTGCAGGAGATTTTACGGACTCGCTGGACAATCCGTTCTGCTTTTCGGAAGATTTTGAATGGGCCGGGGTGTCAAAATTCGTGTCGATCCCCTGTTTTCGATTTCTCTTTACCATATATACAAAATGTCTTATGTACTGACCATAGGGTTCCGGTAAGGTTTTCGGGTCGAAATCGGTTGGATTGTCCAAAAGAGACTTTACTACGACTTGGCTTAGGTCTTCCTTGCTGGTCATCATAATCGTCTCAAGACGTTTGCAGATTTCGTAATCGTTCACTTCGAGAGACATCTTTTTCATTGCGTTGAGCAATTTCTGAAAAGAAGACCGTTTCACTTTGGAAGCCATAGACAAAGATTTTCAACCTCGGGCTGAAAAACAAACAAATTTAGATTTTATCCGACCGGAGAATCCAAGACCGGTTTTTCGAGAAAAACAACGATCGATTTCCAATCATTCTTATTCTTATTCTTATTCTTATGAGAAGATTCAGAGCGACCGTCCCATTGGATTTGCAGAGAGATATCTTTTCTTGATTTGAAAAGTAGGAACTCCCACGAAATTTCTCCTGAAACGAGAAGCCTTTGTTCTTCATCAGTTACAGGATAAGAATTCGAATTCTTTCCAGCTTTCCAAAAGGAGAACCCGGTAATAGGCAAATCCCCTATTCTTCTTCGTCCTTTGACAATCTCCGCGGAAGGAGCGATATCCGCTCGAGAATCCGACACGATTCTATTTTCGAAATTCGCAAGATACGAATTCGGTTTTCCAATCGAATCCTCGGATTGAAAATCCACAAAACCACCCGACCTCCAATCGAATCCTAAGATCGTTTCCGCGAGAAAATCCGCTTCTGAAGAACAAAAATTCTTATCCGCTCTGAAATAGACAAAAAGAGGACAGTTGAGATCCGACAAAGGAGAAACCCCGATTTGTTCCCAAGGCTTATTTTGGAAATTCGGAGAAGAAGAATTTTTGATAATTCCCTGAAACCGAGCGAGATTGGAATCAGAAGTTTCGCTCGAAATCGAAAGTGAAAAAATAGAATTCAGTTTAGAATCGGCCGGAAGAGAAATGGAAAAACAATTTTTCCCAACGAAACTTTCGGCTCTTAGATGAGATTCCGAAGAGATAGACGGAACTGAATTTTGGATTTTACTTTGTGAAGGATTTTCTTTTTGAGAAAGGCGGAGCCGACTTTGTTTTGAAAAAGGAAAATCGTCCTCGTCCAGTTGAAAGGTCCCGGCCAACGGAACTGACAAAACACGATCCACTTCCAACTGATGAACTCCGGCCTCGGAGACTTTAGCGATCTCATTTTCTTCGGCGGACAGAGCTCCCGCTGCACCGAGCGAGACCGACCCGATAAGCAAGATTTGTGCCAGAATTTTTAATTGAGATCGAAAAAACATAGCAATTTTCTTTAATTTGCCTGTTTTTCAGGAAAAAGGAAGCCTTTTTTCACCTTTTTCAGAGTTTTTTTAAGATTTTTTGTTCAGGCGCTCTTTCGAAAAAACCGCTTCACCCTGAGTTTCCATTCCCAGAGAATGATCCCTTTTTCTTCCTCTTCTGCTCGGTCTTGTTCTTTTTCCAAAAGTGCATAACACATACTCGCAATCTCGGGACCGAAATTTTTCTCAAGCTCGATCTCAAACTCGCGGACCTTCATCTCTAAAATCAATTCCGCCAAACGAAAACCTTCGTCCAGACTTTGCAATTTCAGTTTCACTTGTTTGAGTTCTTCTTTTTCAAACTCGTTGCGAATCATGACCGAAAAAAAAGTGCGGATAAACGAGACTTCTTCCGGCTTTAATTGAAAATCCAAAAGAAGCTGCTTCACCTTTTCCAGATCCATCCTTCTCAAATGAATCCGAGCCAAAAAAACCGGGTTCCCGGAATGAATATTGAGATTTCCGGAATCCATGATGTCCGCGGCGCGCACCCGGTTGAAATCGACGATTCCGGATTCTTTTCCTTTTGCAACTTCCGCGGGGGCCGCTTCCGCCGCTTTGTGAAGTGCAACTTTTTTGCGAACGATCAACATATTGAGAGCCGGAAATCGGATCTTCAACGTAATCAGATCTTGTCTGGGATAAGATTCGTCCAAAACGAGGTGGTGCATTTCCACGCCTTCGTCCCGGGATCGAATTAGATCTTCGTTATTTTGGAAATGATAAACCACAACCGGAAGGACGTCGCAGTCGCTTCCCGAATTTAAAAAAATGGTTCGAACCTCGTTTCCGGAATTCGCGTGCTGATAAGGAATTACGAGCTTCCCCTGCTTCACGTTTACAAAACTCAATTCTCCCAAACGAAAGTGAGCCAGATTGAATTCCGACCCTAGAAAAACCACGCGGGGAACAGCGACCACAATCGAACTGTTTTTGGCTCCTCGAGGAACTTCCGGACCTTTTTGGGTAAAAACCACGTAGGTCATTTTCGCCAAACGGACTTTGACTAAAAATCCACCCGGGGTTTTCCGCTCTTCGTATAAAGAATCAAGATCCACTTTTTAACCTATCTCCAACTGTTTCAGTTTGTATTGTAAGGAACCTCTGGAAATCCCAAGGGCCTTAGCCATCCGAATCTGATTCCCGCCGAATAATTTATGTGCGAGAAGAATCTTTTGCCTTTCTACGGCCTCGACCGCCCGGCGGAGATCCAAATCCTCCGAATCCGGAATTGTCAAAATTCTATCCTTACGCTCTCTTTTTTCCAGAATTCCGATCTCGGAACCAGAGGAGCTTAAAATAGATTCTTCCAAAAGATTGCGCAAGCCGGAAAGATTCTTACTGAAATCCATCCTCAGAATTTTCCCAAGATTCTCCTCCGAAAGACGAAGGTCCTCTCGACCCAAAGATTCTTTGAGTTCCTCTAAGAGAAACCGAACCAGAGATTCTTTTTGCGAAGAATTTAGATCCGCAAATTCGGGAACTGAAATCGTCCTTTGCAGAAGAAATTCTCGAAATGGTCTGAAAATTTCGTTGGGTTCCGACCCGCTCGTCTCCGTAAAAATGAGACGAAACGGACTCGATTCTCCAGAAAGAATTTTGAAGAAGAATTTCTGTTGGACCGAAGTAAATTTCTGCGCGCCTTCGATCAAAATCGTACCGGAATTTGTCATCCGAGACCATTCTTCAAAAGACTTTTCGAGCTTGGAAATTTGCTCGGGTAAAAAACCCAAAACCAGAATTCCTTTTTCCGGGCTCAAGGTTCGATGAATCCACTTTCCAAGGGTCTTTTTTCCGACCCCGGAAGACCCCAAAATTCGAACCCAAGAACTCCTCTTCAGCCAATCCGGAATGGTCGTGACGGCGCAAATTTCCGCCAAAAATTCTCCAAGATTTTCTTTTCTAGAAAATTCAGGACGAGGAACGGAAGAAGACGAAACTTTCAGAACCGAAAGATCCGAGAGAGAATTTTCAGAAATTTTTCGCGCGACCAAACCCCAAAGAGCCAGAAGCGCGTCCGAGGGTTTTTCCAGAAACTCGGCCAGAAAAAAGCCGTCCAAAAAAGAATCCCCTCGAATTCCCACGACCAAACAACCGGCCGCCCGAGAATCAAAGAGTTCGTGATCCTTGGAGGAAAACCAAAGAGGGAAATTTTCTCGGTTTAAGATCTCCAAATTCCCAGTAGAACGAGATAAAAAAGAATAAAAAAAACCTTCATCGTCATAACCTACGGCGGAAACTTCTTCCAAAGTTTTACCTTGATCAAAGCTAAAAGTAAGAACTCCGCAAAGCGCGCCGGAAAGCCGAATCCAATCTTCAAATGCCTTTGAGAATTCTTCTTTTTTATGCAAAGAGGGAGAATTCTCAGAAAACAAAAGATTAGAAAGGGAAGGATGCACAAAGGGAATATGTTTAAAATTAAGCATCCTGTCAACTAAGTACAGAAGCAATGTCGGACGTCCGACAAAGGCGATCCGATATCGCTTTTTCCAGGAAAAAAGACCTAATTTAAGATAAATGATTGAAGATAAAAAACCTTAGCTCCATCTGGAATCGGAGCTGTAAGAGAAGATTGATTTCCTCATTTTCAAGAAAACTCGACTTCAAAAAAAGGCAACCTCCAAGAACCGGTTGTGTAAAAAAGAGCACTGGATCCGAAATCGGACCCCACTTTTTTAAATCACGAAAACGCAGAAATTTTCAAAAATCAAAATTCTTATCATCCAAAATCCGGTCTTGATAAGGATTCGATGTCGGATGTCCGACAATAGAATATAAGGTAGAATCATGATAGTAGTATCCATTGCAAACCAGAAAGGCGGAGAAGGAAAAACGACCACTTCCCTCAATTTGGCCATGGGGCTCGCGAGAAGAGGAAAAAAAACTTTGCTCGTCGACATCGATCCTCAGGCAAACTCGACTGGCATTTTTATCAACCCGGAGACGCTGGATAAATCCATGCACGGAGTTTTTAACTCCCGCATGAATATCAAAGAAATCATGGTAGATACCAAACTTCCGAATCTTTTTTTAGCGCCTTCAAAAACCAATCTTGCGGAAGTCGAAACTCTCTCGGGAAGTTCGGTCGACGCTCCCTACATTCTGAGGGACGCCCTGCAAGGATTGGAAGGGTTTGATTTTTGTGTCATCGACTGCCCTCCCAGTCTTTCGATCTTTACGATCAATGCGCTCGTCGGTTCAAACTACGTGATCATTCCGCTTCAGGCTGAGAAGTTTTCGGTAGATGGAATTGTCGGTTTGCAACAGACGATCACGAGCATCAAAAAAAGAATCAACCCCAATCTCGAAATCCTGGGTGCGCTTATCACCCAACTCAAACCACAAACGCTTTTGACAAAAACCATCGTTCCAGTGCTGACAAAATATTTCCGAATTTTTGAAACGAGCATTTCCGACGGAGTAGCGGTCGGAGAATCTCATCTCGCAAAAAAATCGGTATTTGAATACAACAAGTCGAGCAAGCAAGCGCAAGAATACGAAGGTTTTATTGAGGAGTTTTTGAATGAGCTCAAAAAGTAAAAGATTAGGTTCTCTCGCCGACGTATTTCAGGCCGAGAAGTTAGAAGGAACGATTCGAAAAATACGGCTGGATAAAATTCTTCCTTCCGAAAACCAACCGAGGCAGGACAGAAAGAAAGGAGTCGAAGATCTGGCGAGAAGTTTGGACAAAGACGGACTCTTGCAACCGATCATAGTGACGAAACAAAATCCGGAAGACGAACACTACAGAATTGTCGCCGGAGAAAGAAGATATCACGCAGCCAAACAACTCAACTGGACCGAGGTCGAATGCAAGATCTTAGATCGGGACGAAAAAGAAACCTTTCGACTTGCCATCATTGAAAATCTCCAAAGAGAAAACCTTTCCCCTTATGAAGAAGTGGAAGCGATGTCCCATCTGAAAACCAGCTTTCAATATACGGACCAAGAACTCGCGACCCTTTTTGGAAAAAGCAGAAGTTATATGACGGAGCTTTTAGGAATTTCGGATCTCAACAAGGACGAACTCAGATCCTGCAAAGAAGCCGGAATTGAAAGTAAGAATCTGTTGATCCAAGCCGTGTCCGCGTCCAGAAAAGGAACGTTCCCTGAATTCTTAAATTTATTTTTAACCGGGGCGCTGAAAACCGTAAAAGACGCAAAATCTTTTAACCGGGAAGAAGACGGCCTATTCTCCTCAAAACCGAGCGCTGCGGCAAATTCCAAAAATCCGGCTTCAAAATCCTCAGAATACAAAATCACAAAAAAACCGGGAATCATCCAGATCAGCTCCGAAAACGACGAGCTCTTGGGTGAAATTCTCAAATTAATTAAAAAAGAAATCCGCAAAAAATTCGAGTCCGACTAAGACGCCAATGTCGCTTAATAAAATTGTTAAGCGACATTAAAATAAGTACATACAGGTACTTAGCAAAAAGAATTTCCTAAAAACAGCCGAAAACGGGTCAATGAGATTGACAAAGCCGCGACAATGGGTTTAATGTGACATAATATAGTAAACGGAAATATAGTACGAAGCCCGATTCTAAAGGATTCAGGCCGAAGGCGTATTTATTTTGGATCCGGACAAAAAAATTCCCCTGGATAACCAGGGGCCGGATTTTCCCGAAGGAATGTTGTTGGATGAGACATAAGTATCATTATGTCCAATAATGTCAACTCCCTTCGGAACTTTTGCTTAAAATTAATGTACTTTCCCGAAAAGGAGGGTCCCGAAGGAAAATGGGCGAACATTATCCCTATATCAAATTTTTCGCCGATATCATTGATTCCGGCGTCTGGGCCGGCTTATCCTCTGCGGCAAAGACGCTGTATTTGGTGCTGCTTAAATTTAGCAACCAGCATTTCAAACCGGTATGGCCGAGCACAGAAATGCTCTTAAAGCTAACGGGCTTCAAAACAAAAAAATCCATCATCCAAGGAAAGAGAGACCTGATCCAAGCCGGACTTCTCCAAGTCACGCCCGGAACGGGACATACGAGTTCGCGGTATTATTTTTGTTTCAACTATGCCGGGTCCAAGATTCCACCTCAGGGGTATAATTCTGGATACCTTGGAGGTGGAGAATCGGAAATCTTTGAGGGGTCAAAAAAGGGATCCCAGGGGTCTGCGGAAGGAGCCCCAAACCATATCAATATAACCATAACCAACAATCAAAATCAAGAACCAGGAAAGAAGAATACGCCATTGAGTTTGTCATTGTTGGAAGAAAAATACGGGACCTCGATCTTGTCAGAAGCGCTTGGGATTGCAAAACTCAGAGGGATGGAAGGAAACTTGCGCTATGTTCAAGGAATTTGTAAGAATCTAATGGGAACCGAAAACGTCGCACCCATGCCTGAATTTAATCAGCCTCCGAGCGGGATGAGCGAAAAAGAGGCGACTTGGAAAGGATTCTTAACTTGGTCGAGGGAAAGGCTTACCCGGTCCAGCATAGAAATTTTGGAACAAATTCGTGTAGAGCCGGATGGACGAACCATTTGTGTCTTGGATAGCGTTCCCGAGTCCCTCCGAATGATCATTGCAAAGTACTTCACAGAGGAAATCCGTCCTCCGATATTGGTTATATTTTCCGCAAAAACCGAAGAAAACCGAACTATTTCCTCTAAATATTAAAAAAGAGAACCAGGACAAATCTTGAATGAACTCTGAATCGATTCGAATCAGCCACCCCGGCCCTTTGAAAATCCGGGAAATTAAATCTTCCGGAACTTACGATTTAAAAGAAGGAAAACTTTTACGTTACAATGAAACAAAGGATTCTCCCGGAATATCTTCCCTCACCCTGCTCCTGGATGGAATTTCCAGTTTAAATCAGATCAGACTGCATTCTAATCCGCAGGAAATTAACTTTTTTCCGGATACGTTTCGTTTTGAAATTTCTATGGATGGAATCGTCTGGGAACCGATTCTTCAAGAGACCGGATTTCGGCGTTTAAATCAAAAGGTAGGACAGTGGAACTTTTCCCTCGTCCAAGCAAAATTCTTAAAATTGATCAGCCAGGTTTCCGAGAAGGACGGATCCGGGAAATACAAGGTTTCCCTCGGGCAGTTGGAAGTCGGAATTTCCGGAATCGTAAAGATAGGAGTCAGCTCCGAACAAGACCGTTTTTGGGTGAAAGAAAATCTCATCGATCAAAGGCCCGACTACGGATGGGCATCGAAAGAATCTCCGAAACCCGGAGAAGAATTTTTTCTTACCGACCTCGGCTCGATCAGCCGCGTCAACGAACTTCGACTTCTTACTTCCAAAACGGAGCCGGTTTGTTTTCCGGAAAGATTTACCGTGTATTACAGCGAGGATGATCTTTCTTGGAATCAGTTGTTGGAGGAGAATCAATTCTTATCCGAGCCGGGGGTTTGGTATCAATGGAGATTCCTTCCGACGAACGTGCGTTATCTGAAGCTGGTTGCCCGCCAGAATGAAAAAAAAGGCCAAGAACTTTATCAGACCAAAATTGTTGAATTGGAACTCTATGCGACACCTCATCTGAGCGATCTTACGAACAAGCCGACGTCGGAACCGCTTCCCTACGCGACGGTTCTTCGTTCCGGTTTGGTGCGCCTTGCGGTCGACGGCGAAAATTCCGAAGGGGTCGCCGTTCAATCGAACGACAGAAGGTTGAGAGATTCTTCGACTGAATATAAAGGGATCGTAGAACTCGCGGGAGACGGAGAGGACAAAGAAGGCGTTGTGGTTCAAGGGAATGATAAACGGCTTAAACACGCGACCGAACTCGCACACGGGTTAGTACGTCTTGCAACCAATGGCGAAAATCGGGCGGAAAGAGTTGTCCAAGGAAACGACGACCGTTTAAAAGCGGCGACGGTTTCTAGTTTGGGGATTGTAGAGTTGGCGGAGAATGGAGAAACGAAAGACGGAGTCGTTGTCCAAGGAAACGACGATCGTCTGAAGATCGCGACTACTAAAAAATACGGTTTGGCGATTCTTTCCGAGCCGGGAGCTTCGGAACCGGGAAAAGCCGTGACCGCAGACGATCCTAGGATTCGAAAAGCAAACACGGAGTTTCCGGGGATTGTTCGTTTTGCAAAAAGCGGAGAAGGTTCTTCCGAGGCGGCGGTCCAAGGAGATGACAAACGCCTAAAAATCGCCACCACGGAATCTTACGGGATCGTTCAACTCGCGCAATCCGGAGAATCGAAAGAAGGCGTCGTCGTCCAAGGAAATGATAAGCGACTTCGAAGCGCGACCACTTCGTATCCGGGAATCGTAGAGATTGCAACTCTCGGGAATAACGCTCCCGGAAAAGTCGTTTCCTCAGACGATCCGAGATTGTCCGATAAAAGAGATCCTAAGCCTCACGTTCACGATTACGCGCCGCTCGATCACGACTTCAGTTCTCATACGGGATTCTTAAAAGTAAAAGGAGCGACGGAAGCCGCTTATACGAACATCGCGCCTCCTCCAGAAAATCACGCTCCTGTTTACGCAAGAAACGACAGCGAAAAAGGCGCGGGGATCGTCGGGTCCGCGCGCAATACGGGTTTGATCGGATACGGAGAAAGGTTCGGAGTTCGAGGAGATTCCTCTTCGGGCGACCAAGAATCGGCGGGAGTGATCGGTCTCGCCAAACGAGGGTTTGGCGGAATCTTCCATTCGAGATCGGGCGTTGCTTTGTTTGCCAACGGAAAGGGAATTTCTTCCCTGGGAGAGACCGGATCCGGAAAAGCGTTTCTTGCGGAAGGAGAATCCGAATTTTCCGGAAGTGTTCGAATTTCGACGGGTAAGAACTCCGATTGTATCGCGAGATTCTTTCCGGTGAATCCATCCGACGTGATCGGAGAAGGCGATATTTTGGCGATGGGAGAGGACGGTCGTTTGCAAAAGGCAAAGACGGCTAACGCGACGAATGCGATCGGAGTCGCCGTAAAATCGGCGGCCCTACTCTTCGGAGATTCCGTTCCTGCGGACGGTTCTCATTGGCTCGTCGCAGTGTCGGGTGTCGTTACGGTAAACGCGGACGCTTCTTCTTATCCGATCCAGCCGGGGAGTTTGCTCGTTACCGGTTTAACCGGCGGACACGCTGTTCGAATTTCGGCGGAGTCTCTTCGGCCGGGTTCTCTTTTCGGAAAAGCGTTGACTCCGCTTCGTTCCGGGAGAGGTCAGATCCAAATTCTTCTTTGCTTTCAATGACGGGACTCTATGAAAAAAATATCTGAAATTTACGGCTCCAAGAAGGAGCCTGTGTATTCGTTTGAATTCCTCCCTCCGAAAACTCCGGAAGGGGACGTAAAGTTGATGGAGACCGTAAAAGAGTTGTCTCAAGTAAATCCGGACTTTGTCACCGTTACTTACGGCGCCGGCGGTTCTACGAGAGATAAAACGGTTCAAATCGTTACAGAAATTTCAAAGAATTATTCCTTTCCTACGGCTTCTCACTTTACGTGCGTGGGAGCCGATCGAGATCAGATTCGGGAAATTCTGAAAGGAATCCGTTCCAAGGGAATCGTTAACTTGATGGCCCTTCGGGGAGATCCTCCCAGGGGCGAAGGCGAATTTAAAAAAACTCCGGGCGGTTTTGAAAACGCGACGGAACTCATCTCCTTTATTCGTTCCGAGAAGTTGGATTTTTGTATCGGCGGGGGTTGTTATCCCGAAAAACATCCGAACGCAAAATCTTTGGAAGAAGACGTCCGACATCTCAAGTTGAAAGTGGACGCGGGAACCGACTTCCTGGTTTCCCAACTTTTTTTTATGAATTCTACGTTTGAGAATTTTCTCAACTTAGTGAGGAAGGTCGGAATTCGGGTTCCCGTAATTCCTGGAATTATGCCGATCACTTCCTTTTCTCAGATTGAAAGATTTAGGACGTTGGCCGGTTGTGAATTTCCCTCTTCTTTGATCGAGGATTTGCAAGAAGTCGAACATCGTCCGGAAGAATTTTACAGAAGAAGTTTGAACTTCACCGTGAAACAGTGCAGGGAACTTTTGGAAATGGGCGTGCCCGGGATTCATCTTTACACTCTCAATCAAACGCACGCGAGTTATGATATCGTGCGGGAGTTGAAAGGGTAAAAAAGAAGGAGTTCCTACTTTTTAAGGATCGGGAAAGTCGCTTTTTTTGTCGGAGTTCCGACGCAAGAAGAAAGAATGGGATTTTTCTTTACGAGATTGGATTTCTGTGATAGAGAAAATTTCCCGAGTTTTCCCACCAGCCCGCCTCCTCCACCCAACCAGGGTGGGGCCCGCGACTTTTACGGAGGACTTGTCGGAGTTACGACAAATTTATCCTTCACAGGGCCGCTTGGGTTTGGAGTGAAGAAGCGAGGTTCACGGTCTTGTTTTCGGAACTTCGAAATCGCCAAAAAAAGAGGAAGCTGCTCTTTTTGATATCTTAGAACAAACTTCCCTCTTTTCCTCCGGGCAAGAAGCCTGCATCGACCCCTCTCCGATAGAGTTCCAAAATCGCTTCTCTTCCTTCGGTTCCAAGAGAACGAGTGAACTCGTTCACATACAATGCGATATGGGCATCTACGACTTCTCTCGTTGTGTCTTGGGAATGTTTTAGAATGTATTCGTAAGTTTTTTCTCTGTTTTGATAGCCGAGATCCAGGCTTTTTTTGAGCGCGTCGTCGAAGTCCGATTTTAATCCGGGGTCCAGGTCCCTTCGGATTGCGATTGCGCCTAACGGGATGTGTTTTCCGGTCGATTCTTCCCACCATTCTCCCAGGTCTTGAAGTTTTACGAGGCCTTGTCTTTCGTAGGTGAAACGTTCTTCGTGGATCAAAACTCCAAAGTCGGCTTCTCCGGAAAGAAGGAGAGGGATGATCTTGTCGTAACGTACCGCCTCGGCTTGAAAATCATTCTTGAGGAATAATTTCAAAAGAAGATTCGCCGTCGTGAATTCTCCGGGGATGAGAATTTTTTTTCCTTTCGCAGACCCGAGATTCTTTCCCTTTTTGAAAACCAAAAGGGGGCCGCAGTTCCGACCTAAGGCCGATCCGGAATCGAGAATCGAATACCGATCCATCACTGAAAAATAAGCTGCAAAGGAAAGTTTTGTGGTTTGATACTTTCCTGAAAACGCGGAGCGGTTTAATTCTTCGACGTCGTGGAGCTCTTCTCGGATTTGGAATTGATCGGAAGTTTTTCCGTGCACGAGGTGGTAAAATAAAAACGTATCGTTTGGGCAGGGGGAATATGCTAAGCTGAGTTCCATCTTCTTTCTTCTTTTTAGATTCCCACTCTTTGAGTTTTGTCGGAAAAAGAAAGCTCTTCCTTTTTTTGGAGGATGTTTGAGGCAGGATTTCCAATGAGAATGGAAGGTTCTTCCGTGAAAAAGCGGAAGTTCTCCCTTTCGGAAAAGGGGGCGTTTCTTTTTTGTCGGAGTTCCGACGCGATTTTTGAGAATCGAAATTTAGTTGTGGATTCGTTTTTTTGTGCTAAAGGAGGTTTTCCCGAGTTTTCCCACCAGCCCGCCTCCTCCACCCAACCAGGGTGGGGCCCGCGATTTTTACGGAGGACTTGTAGGTCCTACGAAAGGTTGAGGCGTACAAGAAGAATCTCCAGCAACGCCCTTGAATCAGAGAATTTCTTACTTCCATTCTGATTCTTTCTCGCAAAAAAGAATGGGGCTCCTGGATCGACGGAACTTTTGATTCTTCCTGGATTTCGTGTGCAATTTCAGATACAAAAAACTCCTTCTCTAAAATCTCCCTCTCGATTTCCTGAAACAAAACATGTCTTTCGATCCTTCTCAGATTCATACGATCGCCGTCGACTTGGACGGAACTCTTCTCAACTCCAAGAGTAAAATTTCTCCCCTCACCCACTCCGTTCTTCAGAAAGCGATCGACCAAGGAAAGAATCTTGTGATCGCGACTGGGAGAAGATTTTTCTCCACGTTCTCTTTTGCGAAAGAATTTCGAGGAGAAGTTCACGTCGTCTCCAACAACGGACAAATCTTACGACATTCTCCGAGCGCGCAGAGAATCGCGGAGAGTTATCTCGAACCGAAGCTCGTCTATGATATCCTTCTTCTTGGAAAAGAATTTCACACTCCTCCGATTCTTCACGTCGATCGGTTTGAGGACGGCGTCGACATGTTCACGGAAGTTCCGATCACGAGCGAAATCTATCACAACTATTCGGGAGGGGACTTGTCCCGCACCCGTTCCGTGGGAGATTTCCTTTCTCTCGAATTAGATAAGATTCTTGTAATATGTTTTTTGGCTCTTCAGAAGGAAGATCTGGATTCCCTAGTCCGAAAGATTTCATCTTTGCCGAATGCTTCCGATCTTCGTTGTATTCTTACAAAAATTCCGGGAGTTTCTTATTGTGTGGAGATCATCAACGTTTCCGTTTCTAAATGGTCCGGGATTTCGCGTTTTCTTTCTTTGAAAGGTTTGGATGGGGACGGGGTCGTCTCTTTTGGAGACGAAAGGAACGATCTTGAGATGCTCCTTCACAGCGGGGTCGGTTTTGCGATGAAAAACGCAGTTCCCGAAATCAAAAATTCGGCGAAGCACGTTACGCGATACAGCAATGAAGAGGACGGAGTCGCTCTTGCTTTAGTGGAGAATCGGATCGTTTCCTTTTGAGGAATTTTTCACATCGCAGGATTTGCAAGCCTGTGTATAACATCCGAAATCTTCGTCCTTAGATTGAGAAGTTTTTCCGGTGAATTCTTGAATTACGGAGAGAAGAGGAAAGAACAACCGAACTGCGGTCAAGCTCACGATTCCGTAAACGATCCAATCTTGAGTTTGAATATCGAGTTGCATATATGACCAAGTTGAAAATCAGTCTCAATAAAGTCAAACGAAAGTTTTTCCGATCGGTGACACTTCTTTGACAATCAAACAAGGAAAACTGGTATAGTTCATTTAACGCTATGTGGTCCACACTTCGAGTTTATCATTCTACTCAAAAAGACAGAGAGATGATTGAGATTCCGGATTCTTTTTCCTGGATGACTTGCATGCGCACGATCTGGATCACCGATAGCAGAATTCACGGCGGACCTTCTTTTCTTCCTCCCACTTTGGAAACTTATTCCGGATACGAAGGTTATCGTTTTCTTTTGGAAGTCATCTCCGGTCTTCATTCCAGGCTCTTGGGTGAAACGGAAGTTCTCGCTCAGTTCCGGGATAAATTTAAGAATTCTTCTCTCCCCTCTTCCGCATTCGGAGAATATTTAGCGAGGCTTCGCGATAGTCTCATTCAAGATTCAAGAACCATTCGTTCCGGTTATCTTCAAAACATCGGCGAACAATCGTACGGCGGACTCGCGAATAAGTATCTAAAAGACGCATCTCAAATAACTCTTCTCGGAACGGGACAACTTTCCGAAAAAATTCTTCCTTGGATGAAGAATCGAAACGTAACTCTCGTGGGAAGAAACGAAGCTCGTTTGGAAGAACTTTCGGGAACGTTCGAAGTGAACTCGAAATTGTTAAGCGACTGGAACCCTGATTCTTCCGCGATCGTGATCGCCGCTCCTCTGGATCTTACGCCTTATCTCGATCGGATTCTTCCCGGAACCTTGCTTGTGGATTTCAGAGAAGTTCCTCTCGAAAAAAAACTTCCGGATACGATTCAATCCGTTTCTTTCGCGGCGATGTTGGATTCTCTTCGTGAAACCGAGGAAAGAGCCCTTCAGATCCGTGAAAGAATTCAACCCGCGTTAGACGAAATTGTGGAAGAGCGGGAGCTGGAAGCGCAACAATTCATTTTCGGCTGGGAAGATCTTACTTGTCCCGCGTTCTGAAGATCGGATCCCGCAAAAGCGCTCTCGCAAGACTTCAAACCTACCTTGTACTCGGCGCCCTCCGGAAAAAATTTCCGGATCTGGAAGTGGAACTCTATTTCAGAGAAGCCTCCGGAGATCAGGATTTGCAAACCCCTCTCTGGAAGATGGGAACCCGCGGGGTTTTCACTCAAGACTTAACAAAAGAACTCGTCGACAAAAAGGTGGATCTTGTCGTCCATTCTTGGAAGGACCTGGACTTGGAAGGGCATCCGGGGACGACGATCTTGGGAGTTTTGGATCGTGCGGATCAAAGGGACGTTCTTCTTTGGAAAAAATCCTCTCTTGCAAAACGTTCTCCGGAAGAATTGAGGATTCAGACTTCTTCTCCGAGAAGGGAATACAATCTCAAAAAATTTCTTCCGAAATCGCTTCCTTCCCGTTATAAAAATTCGAATCTTGTTTTTATCCCCGTGCGCGGAAACATTCAGACGAGAGTTCGCAAATGGAAAGAATCGGACGCTGACGGGCTCGTTGTCGCAAAGGCCGCGCTTGATCGTCTTTTGTCCGCGGATTTTCTCAATTCTGACGAATTAGAATATCAAGAAATACGAAAGTTCTTAAAAGAAGCGCTGGAAGAATCCGTCTTTCAGATCTTTCCTCTTTCCCTAAATCCTTCCGCTCCCGCACAAGGCGCCGTCGCCGCGGAAGTTCGGGCCGACGACGAATGGGCTCTAAAGATTCTAAAAGCCCTTGGTAATTCGGACGTGGTCGAAGCGGTCGAAGAGGAAAGGAATATTCTCCGCAAATTCGGCGGAGGCTGTCATCAAAAGATCGGAGTTTCGATTTTAAAGCGACCTTACGGTAAGATCTTGTATCAAAGAGGGCTAACGGACGCGGGCGAAGTCCTCGAGATCGAAGAGCAATTTTTTTCTTTCTCCGCTCCTTCGGCGGAATCCGCGGAGAAAGCCTACCCGGTTCCGGGAGAGGCGATCAAACAGAAAAGAACCCCTCTTCCATCTAACAAAGGTTATGTGCTTGCCGCGGACGGAAAAAAGGAAGATCACCTTCTTCCGGAAGAATTGATCCGGAAGGATTGGCTCGTAACTCGGGGGAACGCCTATCCGAATTTGGATTCTTCTTTGGAACACAAAGGTCTTGTCTGGACGAGCGGTCTTAAAACTTGGCATCAACTCGCGGAGCGGGACGTCTGGGTTCACGGTTCTCTGGATGCGCTGGGCGAAGAGGAATTGCCGAAGGGTGTGCTTTTCGGAAAAAATTTGAATTTTGTAAAATGTACTCATATCGGTTCCACCGAAATTTCATCCGGTTTGGAAAGAGTTCTTACGTATCAAACGACTCCTCTCGAAGATCATCCGGATCTTTCCGATAAAACCCATTTTTTTTGGATGAGCGCCTCTCAATTCGACAAGGCTCTCTCTTTGTTCCCTCAGATAAAAGACCGTTATCACGCTTGTGGTCCCGGAATTACTTTCTCGCATATCCGAAAAGTTCTGGGAGAATCCGCAAACATTTCTATCTTTATACACTACGAGTCCTGGCTTGCGAGTCTTGGGCTACAGGAATTCAAAGGAACGGAACTTGGAAACCAAACAAAGAAGAATTCGGCTTAACGCTTCCCTCAGAGATCTCGCCTCTTCGGAAAGTCTAAATTACAAAAAACTAATACAACCTCTTTTCATCGTCGAAGGTCTAAAGGAAAAGGAAAAGATGGATTCTCTTCCGGGCGTGTTTCGAGATACGGAGACGAGCGTTTTGAAACAGGTCGAATCCGATCTGAAATCCGGAGTCTCGCACTTTATTCTTTTTTTGGTTCCGGAACTCAAATCGAACACTGAAATCCCTAAATCTTTTTACGAACGAGTTATTTCATCTCTTAAGAAAGAATTTCCGGAATCTTTTCTTTGGATCGACACTTGTATGTGTTCGCTCACGACTCACGGTCACTGCGGTCTTCTTCACAAGGACGGAAACATCGACAATCCTTCTTCCGTAAAACACCTTTCGAATATCGCCCTCGCCTACGCGTTGTCAGGCGCCGATGGAATCGCTCCGAGCGACATGATGGACGGAAGAGTGGGAAGTCATCGAAAGATCTTGGACGAGAACGGATTCTCCCATGTTCCAGTGATGAGTTATTCCACGAAGTTTAAGAGTAATTTTTACGGGCCGTTTCGGGCGGCGGCGGATTCGGCTCCGGGACACGGAGATCGTTCCTCTTACCAGATCGACGTTCGAAATCGGGAAGATTCGATTCTTTCTTCGATTCGAGACAAGGAAGAAGGCGCGGATTTTCTGATGGTAAAACCGGGAATGACTTCGATCGATCTCATAGGGACGATCCGGGAGAGAACGGGACTTCCCACCGGTGCGTATCAAGTGAGCGGAGAATACGCCTCGATTCACTATTTGGCACAGAACGGATTTTGCGATTTCGATTCTGCGTTACGCGAAACCTGGCAAATTTTTTCGAGGGCCGGTTCTTCGTATCTGATCACTTACGCCGCGAGAAGAGGAAAGGAGATTTTTCAATGAGCCAACATCAAACGTCTTTGTCCGAAAGTTCATGGAAAGGGGAAACCTCGGAAGAACTTTTTGAAAGAGCGAAGAAGGTTTCTCCGGGAGGGGTTCATTCTCCGGTGAGATCGTTTCGGTCCGTGGGCGGAACTCCGGTCTTCTTTGCATCCGCTAACGGAGCCACGTTAACCGACATCGAAGGAAGGGAATACATCGACTATTGTCTGAGCTTCGGTCCTCTGATTCTCGGGCACAGGGATCCGGATGTGGAGGAAGTGGTTCGTGAAACGACGGGCCTCGCCTGGAGTTTCGGAGCCGCAGAGCCTTACTCCCTCGAACTCGCGGAATTTATCTCGAGCCGAATCCCTTGGGCTGAAAAGGTCCGTTTTGTGAATTCGGGAACGGAGGCGGTCATGAGCGCGTTACGCGTCACTCGCGCCGCGACCGGAAGAGAAAAAATTCTCAAGTTCGACGGATGTTATCACGGTCATCTCGACGCTCTCCTCGTAAAAGCGGGCTCGGGCCTTGCGGGAGAATCCTCTTCGGACAGCGCCGGAATCTCCGCTTACGCGATCGCAAACACTTTGGTTCTTCCTCTTAACGACGAAAAAAACGTAGAAGCCTTGTTCGCGAAAGAGGGAAAAGACATCGCGGCTCTGATCATCGAGCCCTTACCCGCCAACTACGGACTTCTGATTCAAAGAAAAGAATTTCTCCTAAAGATCGTGGAGATCGCAAGAAAACACGGCACGTTAGTCGTCTTTGACGAGGTCATCTCGGGTTTTAGAACCGGGTTTCAGGGGATGGCGGGTCTTCTCGGAATCAATCCCGATCTCGTAACGTACGGAAAGATCATCGGCGGAGGTTTTCCGGTCGGTTGTTACGCGGGACGCAAGGATCTTATGGATCTCGTAGCGCCTGCAGGCCCCGTCTATCAGGCTGGAACCTTGAGCGCGAGTCCGTTCGGAATGAGAGCCGGATTGGCGACTCTTCAAAAGGCGCAGAGAGAGAACGTATATTCGATCCTTGAAACAAGAACCAAGTTCTTTGCAGAGGAGATGAAAAATATTCTCAATCGGAGCGGCCTGGGGGAATGGGACGCGGTTTCCCATTCTTCTTTGTTTTGGTTTCATAAAAAAACGGCGGAGCCGATCCGAACGATCGATCGGATTCCAGAAGGACACAAGGAAGGATTTGCGAAAGTATTTCACGCTTTGCTGAAGAACGGAATTTATCTCGCGCCTTCCGGTTACGAAGTCGGCTTTCTTTCCTTCGCACATACGGACGAGGTGATTGCAAAAACTTTGGAAACGGCCACAAAAGCTCTGAAAAATCTCTGATGTCCTCTGTCTGGAAAAACACGAGAATTATTTTTGCGGTCGTTTGGCTTCTTGTCACATTTTCTCTCGGGGTTTGGTGGTTTCTTCTCGGTTTAAGGCTTACGAATATGATCGCCGAACTCAGCGCGAAACTGGACGGAACCGCGGGCGCGGAGAATCTTCTGATCCTGGAAAGACAGAGCCGAATGATCAAAATGGAAGGTCATTTTTTTCTCGCAATGCTCGTGTTAGGCGGGAGCACGCTCATTTGGCTTTCTTATAAGGACGCCTTGCGAAATAAGCTGATCCACGATTTTTTTTCCACGGTGACTCACGAGATGAAAACTCCTCTCGCGAGTTTGCGTCTTCAGGCGGAAAGTCTTCAGGAAGAATTGCCAAATCCGAACGAAAACAAACTCATCTCCCGATTACTTATGGATTCGGTTCGTATCGAATCTCAGATGAACCGCGCGATGTATCTCGCGAGTCTGACTAGATCGGAAATTCTATATATAGAAAAAACGAATCTAAAGGAAGTGCTCGATTCCATGCGCGAAGATTTTCCGAACTTAAAGATCGACGTGAGTAGAATGGAAAACTTCGACGTCGCCGCGGATCGGAAGGCTCTCGAAAGTATTTTTAAAAATCTCGCGGAGAACGCGATCAAACACGGAAAGGCGACCGTTCTTGAAATCGTCTCCAAAAAAAGAAAGCCCGGAGAAATCTGGATCACCGTGATCGACAACGGCCTCGGCTTCGACGGAAAATATAAAACGCTCGGAATCCCTTTCAACCGGCATACGAGCACGAGCGGGACCGGAATCGGTCTTTACATCATAAAAAAATTGATGAGGAAGATGAAAGGAAGAATGGAGATCGTTCCGGCGCCTTCCGGGTTTAGAGTGGACCTGATTCTTCCCGAGGCGATCTCATGAAAGCCAAACTCTTGTTAGTCGAGGACGACCGTTCTCTCGGAGAAACCCTGCAAGAAAGACTTCAGAAGGAAGGTTACGAGGTTCTCTGGACGGTCTCAGCCGTTTCCGCGAAAAAACTCGCGAAGGAAGAGAAGCCGCATTTGATTCTTCTGGACGTAAGGCTTCCGGACGGAGACGGCTTTACGCTCGCGGAGGAGTTGAAGGAAACAAAGGATTGTCCTCCGTTTTTATTTTTAACCGCGCAAGCCGGCGCTCCCGAAAGGCTGCGGGGTTTCGAGCTGGGCGCGGAAGAATTTATACCGAAGCCGTTTCATCTCAAGGAGCTTCTGATCCGCGTTAAACACGTATTAGAATCTCATAAACATTCCATAGAAGAATCCAAATTTCTATATAAGGATTATGTTTTGGATTTTCAAGGGTTTCAGGTCAAAAAAGGAACGGAAGAATTTCCGCTTTCAAAAAGGGACTGCGCCCTGCTCCACTTTTTAGTAAGCGAACGGGATCGCACCGTAAGCCGCGCCGAAATTTTGGACAAACTCTGGGGAGAGGAAAGTTTCCCTACAAATAGAACGATAGACAACTCGATCGTACGACTCAGGCAAGCCTTCGGAGAAGACGGAGAAAGTGTGATTCGTTCGGTGAGAGGAGTCGGTTATCAATGGACTGGAGATATTAAGAATGTCGAATGAACGCTACTCGAACGCGTTGCAAGGGATCGCACAAAAAATTCCCCCCGTATGGATGATGAGACAGGCGGGACGTTATCACAAACACTATCAGGCTTTACGGCAAAAACATTCTTTCGAAGAACTCTGTAAAATTCCGGAGCTCGCAGCCGAAGTCGCCTTCGGGCCGGTGAGCGAATTCGATTTCGACGTCGCGATTCTTTTTTCCGATATTCTTTTCCCGTTGGAAGCGATGGGAATGGGTTTGAAATATACGGACTCGGGGCCGGAGCTTGGATTTGCAGTTCGATCAATCGAGGATTTTGCGAAGCTGAAGACGGTGGAAGATTCGATTTCTTTTATGCACTTTCAAAGGGACGCGATGAAATTTACTCGAGAAAGAATTCCGAAAGAAAAGTCTCTCATCGGTTTTGTGGGCGGCCCTTGGACCTTGTTCACTTACGCGGTCGCGGGCAAACACGAAGGCAACCTTTCGCTTCCGAAGACATTGACGAATGTCAGGAAAGAATTTATGGAACGGATCGTCCAATTCTTAAAGGAGAATATCGCCTTGCAGTTGGAAGGCGGAGCGGACGCGATTATGATCTTCGATACCGCGGGCGGGGATCTTTCACCGGCGCTTTTCGAGGAGATCGTCGTTCCCGGCGTAAAAAGTATCGCCGACGCGTTTCCTGGAAAGGTCGGATATTACAGCAGGGGAACCGCTTTTCCGCATTTCAGGAGCGTTCAGAAAATTTCATCGCTCGTCGGTTACGGGTTCGATCATCGGTGGGATCTCGGAGACGTTTTTAAAACCGAAAAAAGGATGATCCAAGGGAACTTCGATCAGGCTTTGTTGTTTATGGAAAGGGAAGAATTTAAGAAAACTCTAATGCAGTATTTGAAGCCGTTCCAAAAGTTGTCTCCGCAGGAAAGGATCGGTTGGGTCTGCGGACTCGGACACGGAGTGATGCCGAAAACGCCCGAAGACAACGTAAAAACATTCGTAGAAACAGTGAGAGAAACATTCCGATGACAGCAGCAAAAGATTTGATCGCAAAATACGACATACCCGCTCCGAGATATACGAGTTATCCAACGGTGCCGTATTGGTCCGAAAATCCGACCACGGAAGAATGGCTCGACAAGGTGAGGAATCGGCTGAGTCCGGAGGATTCTTCGCTATCCTTGTATCTTCATATCCCCTTTTGTGAAACGTTATGCTCCTTTTGCGGCTGCAACACTTCGATCACTAAAAATCACGCGGTGGAAGATCCGTATATCCATTCTCTGCTTTCTGAGTTTGAAAACTATCTCGCCGCGGTTCCTGAAATAGGACAAAGGGAGTTGAAAGAACTCCATCTCGGGGGAGGAAGTCCCACGTATTTGTCCGAGAAGAACATCGAATTTTTGCTGGATTCTATATTAAAAAAAATGAATGTTTCTTCCAGGCCGGATTTTTCGCTCGAAGTGGATCCGAGAAGGACGAGGGAGACGCAGCTCAAAGTTCTTCACAATTTCGGTTTTAGAAGAATCAGTCTCGGCGTTCAGGATTTTGATCCTGAAGTACAAAGACTCATCAATCGGACTCAGCCTTTCGAGATGACCGAGAGGATCACCGACGTTTCCCGAGCTCTTGGATACAATTCCGTGAACTTCGATCTGATCTACGGATTGCCGAAACAAACTCTGGACAGCATGAAACGAACCGTTGAAAAAACGCTCGAGCTTCGTCCCGATCGAATCGCATTCTATAGTTATGCTCACGTTCCCTGGATCAAAGCCGCACAAAGACTTTTTACCGAAGCCGATCTTCCTTCCGGACCGGAAAAAAGGGAACTCTACGAGGTCTCAAGAGAGATGTTTCTGCAATCCGGTTATCTTGAAATCGGGATGGATCATTTCGCTTTGGAAACGGATTCACTCTCGACGGCGGCGAAAAACGGGACTTTGCACCGAAATTTTATGGGATACACCACAAAAACGACGGAAATGCTTTTGGGACTCGGAGTTTCTGCAATTTCCGACAGTTGGGATTGTTTTCATCAGAATGAGAAGATCGTAAAAAAATATCAGAAGCACATTCAAGAAAGTAAGTTCGCCACACTCAGGGGACATAAGCTCGATGAGGAAGATCTTGTTCAAAGAGCGCTGATCTTACAGCTTTCGACCACGGGTAAGGTTCGGGTGCCGGATCAAATTTTGCAGGATGTGCGACTGTATTTGGCTTCGATGGAAGACGATAATCTTATTAGATGGGAGGAAAATCTCCTGTCTTTGACCGAAAAGGGCTGGCCTTTTCTTAGAAACGCTTGCACGGGGTTGGATCTGAGGCTTCGAAGAAAAAGCCCGGAATCCAGGGTTTTTTCAAGAGCCATCTAAGAATCGCTCGAATTTCGGTCAAAAAGTCGTCCAATAAATTATTGATAAGGAAGGACGATTCGTTCTTACTAGAAGTTCGAGTCGGTTTTATCGGGGAAGGCCCGTTTTGATGCAATTATTGAAAAAAACATTTTTGTTCCTCAGTCCATTGTTCCTGCTTCCCTTATCTCTTTTAGCGGAGACGGTGCTTTTGCACGAAGGCGGATCTTTTCGAGGAAAGGTAATCACACAAAATCAGAAGTCGATCACTCTTCAAACGAAGGAAGGGAAACGAGTCGTCGCTAAAAAAGAAATTCTGAAAGTGCTCTATAAGGATATCGACGAAGAAGAGGAAGAACGAATCCGAGACGCCGAGATCAAAAGATTAGAAGAAGAGAAACTTACCAAACAAAGAAACTTAGATCTCAAAAAACAGCAGGAAGAGGAAGAACGTCTCCGCAAGGAAAGGGAGGCCGTCGAGAAGAATCAGCAGCCCGTAGCTCCGACGCCTCCTCCGAAACCTTCCGTCTCGAGAGCGGGATCGCTCGGAAGATCCGCCGTGCTTCCAGGTTGGGGGCAATGGGCAAGCGGAAGAAAATTTGCCGCGATTATCTACCCTACCCTCTTTTTGGCCGCCGGTTACGCGGTATATGAGAATAATCGAAAATACCACGTGGCAAGAAAAGATTACGAAAGTTACGGGAATCCGTATTCGAAAGATGCGATCGCTTTGTCGATGTTAGGCGTCGCGAATCCGACTTTGCCTCCGGTGATAACGGACCCTTTGACTCTTTACGTTTATAACGAATCTTCAAGCAATCAGTATCAAAACAGAAGAGAAGCAGTCGACAAAGCCTACAGGAATCTCCAAGCCAGCATAGGCGTGTTAGCCGGAATTTATCTTATCAACTTGGCGGACGCGTTTATCTTCGGTGGCGCCGTTTCGTCCTCGGTCGGGATTTCGGACGGTTCCAGTAAGGGTTTGATGTTCGATTTTAATCCGATGGCTAACTCCGGTACTACGGTCGGAGGGACTTCGTCCGCTTCCTGGGAATCTAAATACACTTTCGGTTATAGATATAACTTTTAGTTCCATTCTTCCTTAAGAGTTGAAGCCGGCTATACGGCAAAGTTTCCTTAAATCCGAAGATTGCTGATTTACAATCTTTGGATTCTTATAAAAATAGATCCGTGGCATCGCAACAACCGGATCATATCATCATTGGAGCCGGGTTTACCGGACTTCTTCATGCGACCCTTTCTGTTCAGAAAGGAGAATCTGTTCTTATCTATGAAAAAAGAAACCGTTCCGGCGGCTTGATTCAATCCGTCCAGACTCCGTTTGGACTCGTTGAGACCGCGGCAAACGGGATTCTAAACTCTTATCGTTTGGAAGAATTGGCTTCAATCCTCGGTTTAGAGATCTTGCCCACGCAAAAAATCTCCAAAAAAAGGTATATCTGGAAGGACGGGGCTCCCAAAAGAGTTCCGCTTTCTTTCTTCGGCGCCTTGCGCGCGTTATACGGAATGTTTAGAATTCCCTCCGGATTTCAAAGGGACGAATCCGTCCACCACTGGGGGATGCGAGTCTTAGGCGAGGACGCGCTTAAGAGCGTGATTGAGCCCGGTCTTTCCGGAGTTTACGCGGGGGATCTAAAGGCGATGTCCGCCGAACTCGTTTTAGGAAGATTTGTTCATTCAGACGAGTCTCTTTGGAAGAATCTTAAAAAGATAATGGAGAAAAAGAAATCGGAGCCTAAGGTTCCGAAACCACGCAAGGGAACCGTAAGTTTTCGCGGCGGTCTCGGGGAATTGTTAAGCGCAATGGAGGCAAAAGTAAAATCTTCTTCGGATTCCAAGTTTATCTATTCCGAAGAAGCGCCTTCTCTTGCCGCTCTGAAAAAAAAATATCCGAGGACAAGGATTACCCTCGCCTGCGGTTTGGAATCCGCTCTGAAAATTCTTTCCGCGAGCGATCCGATTTTTAAAAGATATGAAAAAGTCTGCAGAACCTTGGGTGTTGTGACCGCGACTCGATTCGGAAAAGAGCCGCTTCTCGGTCAAAAAACGGGCTTCGGAATTCTTTTTCCTCCCGGTTCCGGGTTTCGAGCCAGAGGTGTACTTTTAAATTCTTCGATTTTTCCGGGAAGGGTTTCGAAGGGAATTTATTCAGAGACCTATATCTTCGGAGGCGCATTGGACGCCGAAATTTCCAAACTAAAAGAGAACGAAATCGTTTCTATTTTGGAAGAAGATAGAAAAAAGATCACCGATCAAAAGGACGAACCGATCAATCACTACGTTACGATTTGGAAATCGGCTCTTCCCGTTTACGATTCCGCTCTTCTTGAATTCAATAGAGAATTGGATCGTAGTCTGCCGCATGGAGTTTATGCCGAAGGAAACTTTAGATACGGGATCGGGCTCAGTTCTATTTTGGAACGCGCGTGGAATATTATGCGACCTTGATGCTACTGCCGAAGAACTGGCGTTCGATTTGTAATGAAAAAATTTGTCGCCAAAAACTTAAGAGTTTGTTCTAAAACTTGTCTGGATCTTCAAAAATCTGTCGTAACTCCGGCATCTCGCCGTAAAAGTCGCGGGCCCCACCCTGATTTTGGGTGGTGGGGTGGGAGGCGGAAAACTCCGGGAGACTTTTCTCTATCAGAAAATCATACTTTACGCAAGCAAAAAGCGTTCCATAGGAACTCCTACAAAAATTTTTCTCGGGATCCTTGGTACAAATAACTTTCCAATTTGCTGGCGAGGCGAGACAAAATACGGAAGATCGAAAAAACCGTTTTTGTAAAATTCGAACCTCTTTTGTGTGAGCTCCTACAATTTACAGTTTGTCCGGATCCGAAGAAGATTTTGAATCCTTCCTTATTTCCAAAAAAGTGTGAGTTCCTACTTTTTAGGTTTCACGGCAAACTCTAAATATGAAATTAAAAAGTGAATTAGCTAAAGCCGGTTTGGAGTTGCGGATAGAATTGATTCTAAGTCGGATCTGTTGGATTCAAAAAAAAGATTTCCGTCGATTTTCAACCCGGCGGTGTAAGCGAAAGCCCATTCTCAATCAAATTTAAAAGCGATTTCGAATTTGTAATTTGGTCTAATTCGAAAAGAACACAGGTTTTTCGGTGTTTGAAGTTATATGTCAATTTACGAAAGAGCCTGAGAACGGTTTCTAAGTCCGCTCGCGGGGGATCCGTTCAAAATTCTCCAGAGTTTCAAAAAGTCCCTATCGGTTCAGCGATCTTGCGCGTTTGAAAGAATGCATTCCTTTGTTTTGATGTTAGGCTTGTGACCGCCGAGGGTTTTACAGAGACATTCTTTTTTGGCTGCGCGGGTCGATTCTAAACTGATCTTCGCCATCGCTTCTATAAACTTTGGATAAATGCCCGGCGCCGGAATCCGGTAGTAATCCGAAATTCCATTCTTGTGCGCGATCTCTTTGAGTTGTTCTCCGATTTCTTCGAGGGTTTCGAGGTGGTCGCTCACAAAGCTGATCGGATAAACCGCGATTCTTTTGATTCCCTTTCTGCCGAGCTCTTCGAGTTTCGTGATCGTATTCGGTTCCGTCCACTTGGAAGGCCCTACTCTACTCTGAAAAGAAATATGACATTCGCCTTGAAATCCTTTTTCTCTGAGGAGCGAAGTTAAATTTTTTACGTTGGTTTCGATTTCCTCTTTGTATTTGTCTCCCTTTTGGATCAGCCGCAGAGGAATTCCGTGAGCGCTGAAAACGAGGTCAATGTTCTGCCAGTCCGAAATTTTTTGAAAAGAATCCGAATGTAAAAAAATACTTTTATCGAGGCTTCCTTGAAAGAATTCCAAAATCAGATCGCGAATCGATTCGAGATAGAGTTGCGAAGAATGAAACGGAGGAACCCAGCCTTCGTAACCTACCGGGCAGGTATGAGTGGTTTTTTCTATCAGCTTCGCGGTGCTTAGGACGGTGGATCTTGAAAAATGGGGAAACAGTGGAAGTAGAATATTATTTTTCGACGGGGTAAGAGTTTGTTTGTCGAGTTCGCGTATATCGGGATAACCGCAGGCCATGGTGATCTCTCCGTCCCATTCTTCTCCCGTTAGTTTTGTAAGGACTTTTGCGATTTCTTTTGCCTGTTTTTCGGTTTCGGATACGAGAGGAGATCCCCCTCCAAAACCCATGGATCTGTAGGTGACCGCGACCTTAGGCGCCCTTTTGACCGCGATGTATCTCGCGAGTCGGATTCGGAGGAACTCAGGTATCGGCAGATCGAATACGAGAGGATCTTCAAAGAGGTCTATTAAGAATTTTTCGATTTCCGATGTGTCGCGGGGACCACCCAAGTTGATTAGGAGAATTTTATTTTTCAATCCAGTTTCCAATTCTTATTAATATAAATATCCGGTGATGGCGAGTTCTATGTTCCATTCCTTTAGGTTCATATAATTCTTATATTGACCTAGGTTTTGGGAAAGAATGTCGTTATAGCTTAGACCTCCCTTGGTCACAAAATGACCGTCTCCGAAAAGTCTGTGTTCGTTGAGTTTTAAAAAAATCAGATAATTTCCGAAAAGCCGTCCTGCGCTGAGATTGAAATCGATTCCAAAACCCGAAACGTCCCCGATAAAGTTGAGCGCCCGTTGATAGTGAAAATCCCTGAAATGCCCGCTCCAAAAAATCCCGGAAAAGGAAGTTTCGAAAAACCAGCCAGCGTTCGAGTAGCGATATCCAAGTCCCAGCGGAAATTCGTATGTGGAATAAGAGAGGCTCAGTCCGAGTCCGATTCGATTTAAAAAGATCGGGCTGGAATCAAAAAACTGAAATACGTCGTAGAGAACGTATTTCATAAAAGTATATTGAAACCCGCCGGTGAGAAACAATCCTCTCCCTTCTTTTCTTGCGTCCGGGTCCGAATCTCCGAAGTATCTTCTGAAAATCAACGAATGGCGATCCTGTTTCATGGAAAGTCTTCCCTTCCCGTCCGCAAAATTTTTCGATCCTATAAAGGTGTAAGGTGTGTCGTAGAATGAGAATTCCCTCGTTGAAATTTTAGTCCCTCGTTCTATCGTGGGGTCGCCTAAGAAAAAGTCTTCGTCTCTCCCCTCCCCCGCGTTTACGTATCTGCCGGTCGTCTTTCCGACGTAATCCGCTTCCCATTTTTTCCAGCGCAGAGTAAATCCCAGTCCGCCGTAGTTAAAATCTCTTTGATATGTGATTCTTGAGCCTCCCTTTAATCCGGAAAGGTTCGCGTATTTCGTTCCCGTTTCAAATATATTGTCTCCGCCGTTTCTTCCGGCGATCAATGTAAATGAAGATTGTTTGATCAGCTTTTTCAAAAAAGATTCTTCTGCCGGGATCGGTTTTTCTCTTTCTTGGATGGACCTCGGGGGTTGGACGTCTGCTATCGTTTCGTTCTGAGCGGAAATAAAAGTAATGGAAGGATAAAGGATAAGAGCAAGAAAGAAGAATGTTCTAAATGATCGTTTTTTTATATTCATAATTCTGTTTTATCGAGGCCGGCGAGGCTCGGGGGTGAAACCATTTCACCCCCGATTGCTTTCGATCCGGGAATCAAGGCAGAATAACCGCCCTACCCTGCTCACGCAATTCAGTTTTTTAACCGTTGTGAATCTATGAGACATAGTATTGATTTGACAAAGGGCGACTGTTCGGGCGATTCTGATATCAAGCTTCCAAGTATGAGTTCCAAAAATCTTACACTACGCCAGATTCTAGACGAGTATGAAATCTCTTCCGAGGAAGAGTTTTTGTCCAAGGCCAAGGAATGGAAGATTCCTTCCTCCGGAAAAGGGAAGTATGATCGGGGAGTGATCGAAAAATACTTTCAGAAGTCGGATCAATCGGTTTACGAATCCGTAATCATCGCCGTTTCCAATCAAAAAGGCGGAGAAGGGAAAACGACGGTTTCGGTTTGTCTCGCGGAAGCTCTTTCTAAAAACGCTCCCGTTCTGCTCGTCGACTGGGACGCCCAGGCAAATATAACGCAGTTATTTTTCGGGTCCGTGGAAAAATCCGTTTTTCACGCGCTCGGTTATCGGGGAGAAGAACCCGTTGCGGTTCGAGATTTAATCGTAAAGCTCGCCGACGGTTTGCACTTGCTTCCTTCCTCGATTCATCTCGCCAACTTTACGACCCCTTACGAAAGGGACGATTTCGAACTTTTAAAAGACGCTCTCAAACCGGTACGTTCCGCTTATAAGTATATCATCATAGATTGCCCTCCGTCCCTCGGCTTGATTCTTGAAAACGCGCTGATCGCGGCGGATCACGTTTTAATTCCGATTCAGACGAGGGCGTTCAGCGTCCAAGGATTGAAAGATCTTCATTCTACGATTTTGAAAATAAAAAAGAAGGCAAATCCTTCCCTCAATCTTTTGGGTGCGGTTCTCAATCAATACGAGGACGCGAGAGCCCTTGCTGGACTCGCGGATGCGATACGAAAATATTTCGGAGTATTTGATACGGTGATCTACAGAAGAGAATCGATTCCGCAGGCACAGGCTAAAAAAAAGCTTTTGGGAGAATATGACGGCAAGGCGATGCAGATGTTTTCCTTCCTTGCAGACGAATTGATAAAGAGGATTTCAAATGGCTAAACGTTCTGACTTCGCGGGGATGGATCTGCTCACCGCGTTCGGTGAAAAAGAGACTTCGAAGACCGAAATCCAACTTTCAGATATAGTTCCAAATCCGGTCCAGCCGAGGGTTTTTGGAAAAGAAGAAGTTTCGGATTTGGTCGAATCCATGAAACGTCTCGGATTGATCGAGCCGATCGTTGTAAGGAAAGCGGGCAAAAAATATCAGATCGTAGCCGGGGAAAGAAGATTTCAGGCGGCCAAAATTTTAAAATGGAATTCGATCCCCGCCGTCGAAACCGCCGCCTCGGAAGATAAGTGTTTTGAAATGGCTCTCGCCGAAAACGAAAAACGGAAAAGTCTAAATCCTTGGGAAGTCGGCCGCGCGATCCAATATCTGCGGAAGGAAAAACGTAAAACCGCGGAGGAAGTTTCCAAGGTTCTAGGTTTTACGGAAAGATACGTAAAACAACTCAGTTCGATAGCGCGTTTGGATCAGAAGTCGGTTGCGGACCTTATTAAATCCGGGAAGGACGCCTCCGTAAAAAATCTGGAAGACCTTCTGAAACAAAAAGAAGGACGAGGGGGTGAAATGATTTCACCCCGGAAAACCGCGCAGACAAAGGTGATTTTGCAGCTCGGAAAATTGACTTCTCAACAGAGAGAAAAATTTTTAAAAGAACTTTCATCCCTGAAAAAGAAATACGGACTCAAGGACTAATCGTTTTTCCCGGCTTTCTTTTGCGTCTTTTTCGGGAGTTCCTTCCCGGCGTGTTTTGTTCCTCGCCGCGTTTTAGAAAAATGTCTTGAAGCCGCGCTCTAAAATCGTTCTAAGGTTATAATTAAGTAATTTTTCGGTTTTAAAATTTTTGGGACAGGGCCGCGATCTACGGAATTGTCCCGGGAAAATTCTTATCGAAACGTTTTTATACCGGAGAAAACATGAAAATTGCCATCATATCGGCGTCGCATAGAAAAATCTCACAATCCGCAAAAGTAGCCGAGTGGATGAAGGCGCGCCTCCTGACTTTCGGCCATCTGGTTTGGACGTTGGACCTTGGAAATCATAAACTTCCGGTTTGGGACGATTCATTTTGGGACGGCGGCGAAGAATGGGATCGGATCTGGAAGCCGATCGAATCCGAATTGGAACAAGCGGACGCTCTCGTGTTTGTAACTCCGGAATACTCAGGAATGGCTTCCCCCGGACTCAAAAATTTTCTTCTCTATTGCAGTAACAAAATCATCGGCCACAAGCCTGTGTTGATCTCGGCGGTCTCGTCGGGCCGAGGCGGAAGTTATCCAGTCGCCGAACTTAGGATGAGCAGTTACAAGAACACGAAGGTCTGTTATATACCCGAACACATCATCGTGAGAGACGCAGAAAAGGTTTTAAACGGATCCGATTCCACGAGCCAAGAAGATTCTTATATCCGTGATCGGATCGACTTTGCGCTGAAAATTCTAGTAAGCTACGGAGAAGCCTTAAAAACGGTTCGAGCTTCCGGGGTCACAGTAAAAAAAGAATTCTCCAACGGAATGTGACGATGTCGCTTTAACTTTTGTCTTTTTTGGAGAAGGTCTTTATCGTAAGTTCCAAAACTTTGTTGACCGTAAGCCAAGACAAAAGAGGAAGAAGGACGTTGATTGCGGCCGTTACCGGGATCAAAACCCAGGAAAAAACGATTCCCCAGTGAAAAGGATTTATCGCGTGCATAAGATGGATCAGAATCGGATGTAATAGAAAAATTCCCATACTATTCTTTCCGATAAACGCAAAACCGTGGATCAGGATTTTATGTCTCTTCTCTCCCTGCGCTCTTTGCGCCCAGAAAAATAGAACTAAAAACATTCCGAGCGGGTAGAAAAGCAAATGATTGGAAGAATCGAATTTCCAGAGGAATCCCGCGATCAATAATACCGTTAGATAGATCGAAATTCCGATACAAAGGATAGTTTTCAGGGAATAGGGGAGGGGGCTCGACTTTTCCCCGGAAAGATTCAAAAAACTTTCGGGCTGTTTAAACCACTTTCCGGCTAACATTCCAAAGGTGAAGAAGAACACAAATCCGGTGAAAAGAATCGGCTCGATCGTTCGAATGATTCCTTCCGGAAATAGAAAAAATACGTGATTGGAAACCAGGTTGACGAGCAGAGCCAAAAGAAAGGCCGAAAGGATCGTCTTGTTCGTGTTCAGTTTTGTTTGGATCTTAGAGAACAAGGGAAAGATAAGATAGAATGAAAAAAGAAGAGGGACGAAATAATAGGGCGCACACCACGTCCCGAGTAACAGACCGTAAACAAAGGATTCCAATCCCGGGAATGTTCCGAGTTTGACGTATGCCGCGAGCAGGCTTACGAAGAAATATGGAAGGATCAGTGAAAGGATCTTCGATTTCCAGTAGTCTCTAAAGTTTGTATATTTCAAAAAAATTCCGGAAGAAAGTATAAACGCCGGAACGCTGAATCTTGCGAGATTGGAAAGAGCGAGAGTCGCGATCGAAGCGCTTTCATTCGGTCCGAAGTATTGAAAGTAAGAATTTACGTGGATAAAAACGATTCCGGTGATCGCAAGTCCCCGGATAAAATCGATCGATTCGCTTCTTCCTCCTCCGGTCTCGTCTTTACGAGGCGAAGAAAATAGAATTCGAGAGGCTCGATCGGAAAAAAAGAAGAATGCGAACAGAAGAATCAGGCCGAATAGATCCATAAAAAGCTGAAGATGAGAATTCATAAAAGAGTGTACATTTCCCGGGTGAAATTTATATTCATCTGTCAATATGCGATTTTTTGGTAAAGAATCTAATTTGTTAGGTCGGTTTAAAAAATGAATAAGGTGCAGATCCCCGCCGGCGGAATTATCTTTCGCGAAAGCGAACTGAATAACGCGATGTATGTGATTCTGAACGGATCGGTTGAAATATTTTTTACGCGTAAGAATGTAGTACAACGTCTCGCTATCATGAAAAAAGGGGATTTTTTCGGAGAGATGGCTCTCTTTCGATCCTTGCCTAGGAGCGCGACTGCGAAGGCGATCGTGGATAGCGAACTCGCGGTGATCGAAAGCAAACAGCAACTCGAAAAATTCTTATTAAACAATCCGGACTTTTCGGCGAAGATGGTTCGGATCCTCGCGGATCGTCTTGCGAATACCAATTCGATTTTGATTTCGAAATTGGACGAGTATGCTTCCGGAGAATTGGAATTCGGAAATTCCGAGGACTGATTTAGTTTTCCCGGGAATGGATTAAGATTCTATCCTTTCCCGATTTTTTTGCCTTGTAGAGAGCGGCGTCCGCATTCTTAAAAAGTTCGTTCGTATCTTTTCCGTCTTCGCCGAATCTGCAAATTCCTCCGGAGACGGTGACGGCCAATCCATACTGACTCATCGAGGCTTCCAAGAGGTAGTTTCGAAATCGGTTGGCCGCTACGAGCGCGTTTTCTTTCGGAGTTTCCGGAAGAATCACCGCAAATTCTTCTCCGCCGATTCTGCAGCAGATGTCCTCTTGTCGAAAAGAGAAGAGCAACGTACCCGCGATCAATCTTAGAATGTCGTCTCCGAATCCGTGTCCGTAAGTATCGTTGATGATCTTAAAATTGTCCACGTCCAGGATCAGAAGACAAAAATCCCTTTGATAACGCGAACTCCGGTTGATCTCTTTGTTTAGAATAATATTGAAGTATCTTCGATTGTAAATCCCGCTCGTCTCGTCGATGACCGTGTTCAAAATGATCTCCTCGAAGGAATACAACTCTACGATTTTGGGATTCTCTATGATTCTATTTTTGCTAAAGATATAATCGAGCATGGAGACGATGAAGTTTACGTTTCTTCCCAAGGAAGAACTCATGCTTTCGCCGTGGTTATAGATTTCTTCCCAGAGTTCTCTTGCTTCCGGTTCTTGGATTTCCAAATGAGAGATGATCCTGAAAAAATCGGAATAGAAGAAAGGGTTGTTCGATGCGAGTTCGGCGATTCTGGTTTTGAATTCGGCCAAGCCGGATTCTTGATCGTGCAAAAGAGAGATTACTTTGGTTTTGAGATCGGGTCCGATATTGCGAATGGCTTTGAGTTGTTCGTTCATCTTGATGAGTTCGAGCCTGGCCATCCCCGCGGTGTTTTCTTGGGCTTGGAGAGTTTTTTCCGCTTCTAAAAGTTCGCTTTCGCTGAGTCTGGAAATTCTTTCGTAGAGTTCCACCAAACCTTTGAGCCGGATGATTTCTTCTTGCTGGTTCAGGTCCATGCACCTCACCGCCTTTTTTTTTCGCATTCGCCCCCGAAGAGGCTCTTTTTACAAATTTATTGCTTCGAGGTTTTGGCGGTAAACTAAATAAACGGAGTATTCTCGAAAATTAATGTTTGAAGCGAGTTATAAGATAACAGGAAGTTGTTCCTATGAAAAATGTTCTCATCACCGGAGCGAGTTCCGGAATCGGAAAAGAATTAGCCAGGATCTATGCGGAAGCGGGAGCTAACGTCGCTCTGACTGCGAGAAGAAAGGATTCTCTCAAAAAGATCGCAGACGATTTGAAGGCAAAGGGCGCGAAGGGTAAGATCGTATTCGCTTCTTTGGATGTAGCCGATTACGAAGAAAACTTCAAGGTGATACCTAAGCTCGTGAAAGAATTGGGCGGATTGGATCTGATCGTCTTGAACGCGGGGATCTCCACCAGTTCCTCGTTTGGCGGGAGGAGTTTTGAAGCGGATCGAAAGGTGATAGAAACCAATCTGATCGGCGCCATGGCCGGCGTGGAAGCGGCTCTTCCGATCTTTCAAAAGCAAAAATCGGGACAAATCGTGGGAATCTCCTCCGTGGCTTCGTTTCGAGGTCTTCCCGGTTCCGCGAGTTATTCCTCTTCGAAGGCTGGGCTTTCGACTTATATGGAAGCTCTTCGAGGAGAAGTCAAACGTTACGGGATTCTTGTCACAGTGATTCATCCCGGTTTTATCGATACTCCGATCAACAATCAGATGAAGTCCCGTCCATTTGTGGTCTCGGTCGAGAAGGGCGCGCAAAAAATTTATAAAAGAATTGAAAACAAAGTTTTATCGGCTACAGTTCCTTGGTTCCCTTGGGCGTTCTTGGGTTTTTTAATGAGAAGTTTGCCAGAGTTTTTATGGTCGAAGATCAATCCGAAGTAGATTTACCTTTTGAAAAACCGGTCATACAAAGCGGAAATCCGATTCGGGTTTTGTTTGTATGTCTCGGAAATATCTGCCGTTCCCCCGCCGCGGAAGGCGCATTCTTAGATTTGATTCAAAAGAAGAGTTTAGAATCCGCTTTCCTCGTCGACTCCTGCGGAACATCCCGCTTTCATCTCGGAGAACTTCCGGATCCGAGAACGAGACAAGCCGCGCGAAAACGCGGGATCGAACTGACTCACAGAGCGCGGCAGTTTCGAAGGGAAGACTTCAAAGAATTCGATCACATTCTTGCGATGGATAAATCGAACCAGAAAGATCTGCTCTACTTGGCTTCGACCGAGGAAGAAAGAAAAAAAGTGCAACTCTTCCGATTCTTCCAAAAGGATTCCAAAAAAGATTCGGAAGTTCCCGATCCGTTTTACGGAACTCTAAAGGACTTTGACGAAGTGCAAAATATTGTCTCGGAAACCGCAGAAGACTTTCTGGAATTTCTCCTCTCTAAAAAGCTGGATTTGAAAGCCTAATATCCGGGAGGAAAAAATCTCTCTATGAGTAAATCCGGAAAGAAGAAAGTAGTCATCATCGGCGCGGGGTTCGGCGGTCTTCAAGCCGTCAAAAAACTCTCTCAAAATTCGGACCTCGATATCACGGTCATCGATAAAAAAAATCATCACCTCTTTCAACCGCTTCTCTATCAGGTCGCTACGGCGGTTTTGAGTCCGGCGGATATCGCGATTCCGACTCGTTCTCTCGTAGGAGAAAGCAAGAATGTGACCGTGGTTTTGGGGGAAGCGACCAAAATCGACGTCGAGAAAAAGACGGTCTACTATCAAAACACTTCAACAAATTATGATTATCTAATATTATCGGCGGGCGCGAAATCCAGTTATTTCGGAAACGATCAATGGGCGCAATATACGATCGGGCTTAAAAATCTAAAGGACGCCCTGAAAATCCGTCATAAACTTCTGATCTCCTTTGAAAAGGCCGAACTTTCGGGGGATCCCGAGATCGCAAAATCGCTTTTGAACTACGTGATCATCGGAGGAGGCCCGACCGGCGTTGAACTCGCGGGCTCCATCGCGGAACTTTCCCACCAGATCATTCGGGACGAATTTCATTCCATTGATCCCGCGCTTTCAAAGATCACTCTCATCGAGGCCGCTCCGAGGCTTCTGATGGCGTTCTCTCCTTCTCTCGGAGAATTTGCAAAGAAAAGATTGGAGAAGAGGGGAGTCGAAGTCCTTACCGGGACTAGGGTTCAGAACATCGATCAAAAAGGGGTTCACCTGGAAGGAAAGACGATTCATTCCGAAACCGTGATCTGGGCGGCCGGAGTTCAGGCGAACTCGATCGCAGCCACGTTAGGCGCTCCTTTGGATCGTTCCGGAAGAGTCATGGTCGACGAGTTCTGCAACATAGAAGGCCATCCCGAAGTTTTTGTGATCGGCGATATCGCCAATTATACGAAGGGACTGGAGCGTCCGCTTCCCGGAGTTTCTCCGGTCGCGATGCAGCAGGGAAGATACGTGGCGGCTCTGATCAAAAACGATCTTAAGAATAAAAAGAGAAAGTCCTTTCGCTATATCGATAAGGGATCGATGGCAACGATCGGAAGGACGGATGCGGTCGCCGAAGTCGGTTTTTTAAAGATGAAAGGTTTTTTCGGATGGCTTGCCTGGTTGTTCGTTCACTTATTTTATCAGGTGGGATTTAAGAATAAGATTACGATTTTGATCACTTGGGTTTGGTCTTACATCGCTTTCAGCGCCGAAGCGAGAGTGATCCAAGACGAAGTAAGCGCGGACAAGGATTAGAACCGGATCCTTCCGGAATAGAATACGCGTTTGCCGATCGAAAGCGCGCATTTTTAAGACGGCGGTCTATCGTATTTTCATATTCTGCGATTTTATGAAGGCAAAACGAAGACGACTTCGAAATGGAAAGCTGCTTCTCGTAAAACGTTCGTGCGAAGAATTTGGATGGGTTCTGGATGAAAATTAGACAATGGATCTCGATCGTTTTCCTGTTTGCCTGCTTTCTTTTGGTTTCTTTTTATTTTTTAAAGAACGTTGAATACAAACCGAAAGACCCATTGGAGCTTGCAAATCGCTTTTTGAATTTGCTGATCACAAAGAACCTCGAAGAGGCTTATTCTTTTACTAACGAAAATGCAATCGTTGGAACCTCCTTCGAAGGATTTCAAAAGAAGGTGGATAAGGAAATAGGGAAGGGAGACTTGAGTCGCTGCGATCTCTCGATCTCCGATTATTATCCCAAACAATCCTATGGGAACCGACTTCGCAGGCTTTGGAATCGAAGTCCCACCGAGGTAGATCAATTCAATATCGAATACGATCCATGCGGAATTCCGTTTCGAATTTCTTTGCGTCTCAACCGAAACGGAGAATGGAAGGTCGTAAATTTTCAATCCCACGCGGAATGAATGATCCGAAAGAAAAATATAATATTCCAAATGTGTTTACTGAAAGCTAGTTTCTAAAAAACCCGATTCGATTTTTGGATCGATTCAACTAACAACCCAACATCGAATAACGCGGATTCGCGTATCAATCGATCTCTTATCTTTCGTCCTATAAGACATCGATTCCGGTCGAGGTTATAGAAATGCGAGGATCAGTAGAAGTCAAAATTCAGGGAATGAAATACGTTCCGCAGAATTTTAAACCGTTTTTCGTTTGAATAAAAGAAAAACCCTTTTGAGTGACCTCGGAACCGAAAAGAGGTTTGTGAACGGTCACGAGCACTTCATAACCTTCCCGGTTTTGCGATTTTCGATCCGAAAAGATGCAAGATCCGTCGTCGGTTTCCTGATTTTTATATCGAGGAGAAATGCTGAATCGATCCGGATCTTTTAGCGCTTTTTTAGTTTCTTTATCGAAGACATTCGAATGATTGTTTTGCAGAAATCGATCGATGGGAATATACGAAAGTTCTTCCGGATCGGAATAATAACTTTTATACCAGGCGATCGGATTCAAATCGGCGGAATCCTTGCTCGAAGATTCTTTTTCGTTGAGAATGCAGTCCATACAGTGGATCCGTTTTGTTGAGAGATTTTTAAACGCAACGAGGTCGTTTCGTTCCACCGAACTTGCGAACGCCATCCAAGTTTTCTCCATCTCTGAATCCGATCCGATCGTATCCGAAGCGGCTTCTTTTTGATTTTTATCTTCGAAGGAATCTTCTTTACAAAAGGTAAAGACGAGAAACAGGAAGAATAGGGGCAAACAAAGGATCACTAACGTTCTATTTTGATACATACGTTCCATTCGAAAATATAACTCTATAACGAATGATTGGCGAGGTATTTGCCGAGATTCTTCTCGGGTTTCGAGAGCGGCCATTCTTCGGGAAAAACTCTTGCAATTCGTATTAAAAAAAGAACCGATCGGACCTTGCCTTTTTTAGGTTAGGCGCAACGGAATCTTCTCTTTTCTCGTTGAAAAAATCCTTGAACCCTTTCTTCTCGCGGACAAAATGCTCTGGAATGAATCCGGATTATTGGAAAGGCAAGACCGTCGTCGTGACCGGAGGTTCATCCGGAATCGGAGAAGCGATTCTATCTATTCTTTCAAAGATCGATTGTACCTTGATCAATCTTTCCAGGACGCAGCCCGAACTTCTAAAACAAAAGGGCGGATTCCCCGCAGAGTTGCTTCACATTCCCACGGACTTGAGTTCGGAAAAAGATATCGATAAGGCGATTAAAAAAATCTCCAAAGAATACAGAGGGATCGACGTTCTTTTTGCGAACGCGGGAGTCACGACACATTCGCGTTTCGACGGAACAAGAATCGAAACGTTTCGCAAAACCTTCGATATCAATTTTTTCGGACCTATTTATCTCATTCAAAGATTGCTTCCGCAGATCAAACTCAATCTGGGAACAGTGATCGCTACTTCGACGGTGAGCGGCCTTTACGGAATTCCGGGAAGAAGCGCGTATTCCTCCTCTAAGTCCGCTTTGCACGCGGCGCTCGAAGCCGCGAGAATCGAACTCTCCGAACAAGGACTTTCCTTTATCATCTTTTGTCCTCCTTATACAAAAACAAAACTGAGAGCGAGGGGTTTGGACGGAGATGGAAAACCTCTGAGCGAAGGTTATTACCCGAGTAAAAAAATCAAAACGCCGGAAGAAGTCGCCTTACGGATGTTAAATGCTGTGGAAGATCCCGAATCGAGACTGGTCATCATGGACAGCTCCGGATTCTTCTTGAAATGGCTTAGAAACATAGCGCCGGCGTTTTTAGAAAGAACTCTATTCAAAAAACTTTATAAAGATTTTCACTAGTAGGAAAGCATGGAAACGAGAAGTGTTGTTAAAGAATTTCAGTTCGACTATCCTCTGATGAGAGTGTGGAACGCGGTGACGGTCAACGAAGAATTGATCCACTGGCTTGCCGACAAGGTGACGGGACGTCCGAAAGAAGGAGCGAACTTCGCTTGGACTTGGAGACTCGGAATGGAAGGCGACCTCACGACAAATGGGATTTATAAAAAGATAGTTCCTTTGAAAGAATTGATATTGCTTTGGCAGGATCATCCTGCGGGAGACATCGAGTTGAAACTGGAATTCCAATCTTTGAGTGAAAATTCTTCGAAACTCATCGTAACGAATTCGGGTTATCCTATGGGTGATAAGTATGACGTATGGATCGAAGCGGCCTCTGAGGGATGGGAAGAAGAAGGAAAACATTTGAGAGAATACTTGAAAAAATCTTGAGCGGACAAGGCCTCTAAAAAAGATGGTAAAAGGAACCTATAGGAAAGGTGATTTTACCTGTGGAACTACCCGATTTAGAAAGTTACTTTCAAACACTCACAGATCTCACTGATACCATAGCGGTCGTCAATTCTCCATACGAATCGGACTTTGACCATGATATCGGACAGTTAGAACAGTATTTCTCTGATATTGCTTCTCGACCCTGGGAAACTTCGGAAAGGGATTACTTCAATCTTTTCTCGAGTCACTTTACGTTTCACGCAAAGATCGTGGAAGAAATCATTCATGAAGCCAGACGAGTCCTTATGCCCGAGAGAAGAATCTTTGTGAAACGTCTTGTCGCTTATCATAAGCACGCAGAAGAATGGTTTTCGGAACTTCAAAGGAAACGAAAACAGTTCTCTCAGAAAGATATGGTGACTGCCTGATTTCATTTGACAGCTACCCGCTTCTCTAAGAATCTGAGCCGGTGTCTTCACCGGCTCTTTTCATATTAACACGTTCTCCCGGGAGAATCTCTTGAAGTCCAAGCCTTTCCTCTGGTATCCAGTCTTACTTTTTTTCGCAATCTTTCTCTTCGATAAACTTTTCTTCCTCGATACCGTAAGAGATTACGTAAAACAGGAATTCACTTACATCTACTATGACGTTAAAAAAGAACTTCTAAAAGAGATCGTTTCCAAATACGGAACCGACGGGGAATACGAAAAGAATTCTTCCAAAAAGAAAAAGCTCATGATTCTTATGGGATCTTCCCGGATGCTCTATTTTCAGAATTCGGATCTTGAAGCCTTTTATCCGGACTGGGACATCTACAACCTTTCCTCCGCGGTCACAACTCCCGCGTATTATCTTTATTTTTTGGAAGGGCTTGTAAAGGGAGGAGTTAAGCCGGATCTCGTTGTGATCGAGACCGACCCGTTTCAATTTAATAAGAACAGCACTACATTCAAAAAGTCGAATTTAGCAAACAGCTTCGATCCGATTTTTATTCTTAAATACTCTTGGACGTTGGGAAAGGAAAACGTTAACTATTTCTTCGGGAATTATCTTTTCGGCGTAAGCTATAACAAGCCGTATATCGGCAACGTCGTTAAACGTTTGAAGAACGAGAACTTCGAGATCGGCGAGATGCTCAAGTCGATGACGATCGCCACTCTCAAAAACGACAAAGGGAATTCTATTTCTCCCGCCGGCGCTTTTGTCGAAAAAGACTTCGGCAAAATTCAGGAATCTGCGGTGAAAACCGTCGGTTGGATTTATCCTTCCTACGCACCTTCGGAAATGCAGTACGAGTTCTATCAAAAAATTCTTAACTTATTGAACGAACGTCGCTGGAGATCCTTGTTCGTGAAGCCGGGTTCTTCGATTCCGATGGAAAAAGTTTTAAACGAACTGAATATTCCCGAACCTTGGTTCGAGATCGTTCGACCGATGCATGAAAAGGCGGGGATCCCTCTGATCGATATGAGTAAGGATTCTTATTACGCTTGTAATACTTTTGCGGATAGCGGTCATATTTCTCTGGATTGTTATCGTCCCTTCATCCGTTTTATTCTTCTTCACTACTACCTGGATCCGAAGTAATTTTCCGGAATTTCTTGACTTTTGAATTCGTTTCCTTAACGTTTGGGAAAAGTTTTTAAACTCATAAGGAATATCATGAAACAATTCTGTTTGTCTCTGCTTGCGGTTCTTGCCGTTTCCTGTTCTACGATTCCGGGCGTGGAAAATAAAGGAAAGGATCAGGAAATTCAAATTCTTCCGCCTAACATTCGTGTGGAAAAATACAAAGACACATTCAATATGAAAGCGGAAGGTCCGGTCGTTACGGATTGTTCCGGCAAACCTTGTACTCCGGAACAACTGGACGGTTTAAAACCGGATCAGATCAAGAAGTTTAAGAAGAACGGAGCTTGGAAAGAATACCAAGAGAAGGAAGATTCAGCGACCAAGAAAAAAATCAGCGTTCTGATTCGTACCGGAGAATACAAAGACGATAAGAGAGAAGGCTCTTGGAAAACTTTGTATGAAACCGGAGAAGTTCTCAGAGACACTCCTTACGTCGCCGGTTTGAAAGAAGGCGAAGAAAAAAAATTCAAAAGAGACGGAGTGCAAACCGAGAGCACGCTTTACAAAGCGGATAAGAAGAACGGTCCTTATTGGAAAAAAAATAACGAAGGCCTGATGGACGAAGAGGGCGCTTATAAGGACGATCAGAAAGACGGGGTCTGGACCGAATACTACGCGGAATCCGGTCAAAACGGAGCGAAGAAAAAAGTCTCCACTTATTCCAACGGCCTAAAACAAGGCCCGGAAACTTCTTATCATAAGGACGGAAATACGGTTCAGAGCGAAGGTTCTTATAAAGACGATCTGAAAACCGGAACTTGGAAAACCTATTACGATAACGGTTCGATTCAGATGGAAGGAGGTTATAAACCGAAGCCGGCTCCCGCGGATGAAAAGGAAAAAGATCCGAAGGAAAAGAAAGCGCTTCGTTCCGGCTACTGGAAAGAATATTATAAAAATGGAAATATCTTTGCGGAAGGTCAGAGAGAACATACTCGGAAAGGAGTTTGGAAGTTCAACTGGAGCAACGGAAGTCCGGCTTACAAAGGCGAGATGATGAACGAATTTATGATGTCTTCCGCCGAAGCCTATAACAAAGAAGGACAGTTGATAGGAAAAGGGAAACTTCAATTTTCCATCATGAACATAGACGAGGCGACTAACGAGCTAAAGGCGAGCTATAGACCCGATATTCCGTTCACCTATTACAAGAACGGGGCAAAACAATTCGAGATTTTGAGCGAGTCCAAGGCGATCGAATACGACGAAAGCGGTGCGAAGCTCGGAGAAGGTCCTATCATGCCGGGAACCAATAAGAAGAACGGTTGTTGGTCGGTAGGTTCCGGTAAGACGTATTATATCAACGGAAACGAAAACAAAAGAATGGGAGAAATGCAGGGCTGTAAATGAGTCCAATTCTTTTTTGATCTGAATTCTTTGGTCCGACAAATCGAATCTGCTGAAAAAAGATGGACGAACGCTTGAATTCCGTCTTTGGAAACGTTTTTGATTCTTTCGAGTTGATTTGGTGGAGCCTTGGTTCCGTTTTCGAGGAGAGAAGTCGTTCGGATTCTTTTCATCGGAAATAACTCAGGGACAGGAAAGACGATACGAAGAATGAAAAAAGCAGAAGGAGAGCCTTCTGCTTTTTTGTTTTCGGGGGTGAATGCTTTTTCGAATTCTCCGATAATATCGTATGAGCATTGACACGAATCCTCGTTTCTTTTGGAAACGCGACCTTACGATTTTTATTCCGACTGCAATTTTATTTTTTATTCTCGGTTTTATATTGCGAAGCTGCGGATCAGAAATTCATCGATCGGCAAAGGTGACATACAACGGTTCTTTTACGCAAGGGACCTTGGTGTTTTTGGATCAGAATAAACTAAGATTGAAAGACCCAGATCAAGAGATCTCGATGGAGACAGTCGAAAAAATAGAATTCTTTCCGGAAGAAACTCCTGCAACTTCCGCGGAACTTTCGGCGAACGATAAACTTTTTGTAGGGACGTATCAACTCAACGTCGGACCTCATAAGGGACTTCTTCAACTTTTCGGCGGGAAGAACGGCCGTCTTTACGGGAATCTAAAATTCTCCAATTGGGGAAAGGGCAAGTGGGAATCAATCGGAGCCCCTTTTATAAAAGGAAATCAGATTCAATTTGTAAGATCTTGTTCCGGCGTGAGATGTTCCGAGATCGGGAGTAACGTTCCGTTTTCGCAAAAATACGTCGGGGTCTTGGAAGGTCGTTCCATTTCCGGAACGTACCGGGGGAACAACAGCTCCGGAAACTGGGACGCGAAGAGATAATATTTTCCAGGGGCTCCGCCGTCGTAGTTCCGACCTGAGCCGAAAAACAATCGCGCACCCCACCCTGAATTTGGGCGGTGGAGGCGGGTCCGCGGGAAAAAAAGGGAGACTTTTCTCTATCACAGAAAAACCATTCTCGCAAGAGAGATATTCAACCAATCCTTTGTCGGAACTCCGACAAACCTCTAAGAATTTTCTTGACTTCCGCGTTCCGACTTTCTTCGGAAATCTCTCGGACGATCCATTCCCATTCTTTCCCGGATAGGAGTGTTGTTTTTTCAGGCCGGCAGGATTCTAAACAAATCCAAACCGCAAGGGATCTGTCTTGCGTCACACGAACTCGTAATAAGGGAATTCGCTTGAAGCAGATCCTACATTCTCCAATTCTTACATTATGGAAAAAGATCTTCTATCTGGAGAAGACGTCGAGTTTGCCAGGATCACCCTGGAGACTCTAAAGAAAGAATTAAGTAAAGAAATTACCGGCCAAGACGACGTGATCCGCAACGTCCTCGTTTGTCTCGCTTGCCAAGGGCACGTTCTCTTGGAAGGAATGCCGGGGCTTGCAAAAACTCTGCTCGCGAGATCTCTCGCTTCCGCTTTGGATTTGGATTTTAAAAGAATTCAATTTACTCCCGATCTTTTGCCGGCGGACCTTGTGGGAACCGTTGTCTTTAATCCTAAGACGACCGAGTTTGAAACGAGAAAAGGTCCGGTCTTCACGGGAGTTTTACTCGCAGACGAGATCAATCGCGCTCCCGCTAAAGTGCAATCTGCTCTTCTGGAAAGTATGGAAGAGAAGACCATCACCATCGGAGATAAAACCTATAAACTCGATCGACCTTTTCTGGTAATCGCGACTCAAAACCCGATCGATCAGGACGGAACCTATCCTCTCCCGGAAGCGCAGATGGACCGATTTTTTATGAAGGTCAACGTCGGCTATCCGGCGTTAGACGAAGAAATCGCCATCCTAGATCAGCACGGACGTTTGAATACGGAGAACGGAAAGATCAAAAAAGTGGTTTCTTCGAAGGAAATTCTGAGACTTTCCTCTCTTCTGGACAACGTTTTTATCGAGGAGAAAATCAAGTCTTATATCGTTCGTCTCGTGCGAAACACAAGACCGGAAGAAAGAACGATCCCGGAGCTGATCCCTTATGTCCGTCACGGCGCGTCTCCGAGAGCGTCTTTGAGTATATTAAAAAGTTCTAAAGCAAACGCTCTGCTCAACGGAAGAACGTATGTGATCCCCGAGGACGTCAGAGTATCGCTCGTGGAAATACTAAGACATAGAATTCTTCTCACCTTCGAAGCAATTTCGGAAGAATTGAACGTAGAATCCCTGATCAACACCGTTGTCGAGGCGACTCCGGTTCCATAAATCTTTATGATTCGTAAGGAATTTTTATCCATTCTTTCGAGCCTCGAATTGGGCCGCAGAACCCGTTCCTTTCGCGAGAAAGCCGGAAATGCGGAAAGTTCGAAACGCGGCAGGGGACTCGATTTTAAGGACGTTCGTCTTTATAGTTTCGGAGACGACACTCGTCTTATCGACTGGAACGTCACTTCCCGTTTCGGAGAACTTTATGTTCGGGAATTCTACGAAGAAAAAGAAAGGCAGGCGATTCTTTTTTACGACGTCTCGAGTTCCATGGAATTCGGTTCGGGAGAATTTTCACGTTCCGAAAACGCGTTTCAAGTTTTAGCGCTTCTTTCCCTTCTCTATGTTCAAAAAGGGAATCGTGTGAAAATCGTTCTTTTTAGCGACCGGGTAGAATGGGAAACAGACTTTCTCCGATCCCGAGACGAACTCCTTCCGACACTCCAAAAAATATCCAACAAGGATTTGGTCGAAAGAATCTCCGATCCCCTTCTTCCGTTTCGATATCTGAAAAATCGGATCCATAGACACGCGGAAGTATATTTGTTAAGCGACTTCATCGGAATCGGAACTCTCAAAAAATATTCGAGTCTGAAAAAACTCTACTCTCTCCACGCAGTTCGATTTCGGGATCCCATAGAAATGGAACCTCCGAAATCCATGCTTTCCTTTTTTTACACGAGAGATCCCGAGGAAAAAAATGGGGGGCTTTTTGCGAGGACTCTCGCGCCGGAATACGAGACAAAAGCGTTACGTTCTTTTTTCCAGGGCTCCTTATTGGATCTGACCGGCTTGGGGCCGGACTTTAAGAATATAATCCGGTATTTTTCAAAATGAAAAAAAGGATTCAAATATTCGTATATTCTTGGATTATAATATTTGGTTCTTCACTGTTGGGGGAAACGGTTGAAACCCTCTCTCCGGAAAAGGTTGTGATCGCGCAAAAGGTTCGTTATGAACTCAAGTGGACTCCCGGAGAAATCAAAGAAATCATAGCCCCGCAAGTGGGAATCCATTTTGCGGAAGGAGTTCCCGATCTTCCCTGGTTCGAAGTTCTTCTTTCCGAAAAAAAGGACACAAGGATCGCGCTCGAGATTTCCTTTTACGCGACGGGCGAATTTCCGATCCCGGTTTCCTGGACTCTCTCGAACGGAGAACGGGAGTCTTCTCAAAAAAAAGTTATAGTAGAATCCGTCCTCGCCGATTCGGATACGGGACCTTCGGACATCATTCCCCCTTTGACTTTTTCAGGATCTTATCTGGGAAGACTTCTCGTTTTCCTGGCGCTTTTCGGAATTCTTCTCGCGTTTGGAATCTATGCTTATCGATTGTATGCGAGGCAATCCTCTCCGTTGGACGCGATCATACAAGCGACCCCCCGACTGGAAAGAATGGAGGTTTATGAAATCCGTCTGAGAGAACTTTTAAAAAAAGATCCGATTTCTGCCCGCGAGTTCGCGAGACTTTTATCCGGTTATATCCGGGAAAAGGCGGCCAGTCTTTCCGGCAAAAAAACCTCCGCGTTTACCGAAGCGCAACTCTTCCGATTCTTATACGATCAGTTTCCCTTTGAAGAGAAAGAGCTTCAGTCTTGGAGAAAATTTTTGACCGAAAAAAAATTCAGACCGGGAGAAATCTTTCTCACAAAAGAGGACGCTGACGACAAGTTTTCGCACTGGAAAGAGGCTTGGGATAAATCATGAATTTTGAATATCCTTACGCGCTTCTATTCCTCGCTCCGATCTGGATCTGGACTTTAATATATTATAAAAGAGGAATGTATCTTCAGAGAATGGAGATCCGACTTCCGGGAAGGAGACTGGGTTCTTTTTCGAAATTGGAGACGTTCGGAATTCTTCTTCCGGTCCTCCGCCCGATCGCAATCAGCTTTCTCGTGGTCGCCCTCGCCGGGCCTGGAAAGAAAGTCACCTTTCTTCCGGATGAAAAAGAAGGAGTGGATATCATGATCGCTCTCGACGTTTCGGGATCGATGTCGAGAAGCCGCGATTTTCTTCCGGAAACGAGACTGGGAGTTTCTAAAAAACTGCTTCGCCGCTTTATCGAAAAACGGCGGAATGATCGGCTCGGGCTTGTGGTCTTTGCGGGAGCCGCTTATCTACAAGCGCCTCTCACCGGTGATCGGGAATCTTTAAACGAAATTTTGGGAACGATCGAGGAAGAAACCGTGGCGGAGCAAGGCACTGCGATCGGAGACGCAATCATTCTCTCCACGTATCGTCTTCGAGCTTCCCGCGCTCGCTCGAAAGTCATCGTTTTGATAACCGACGGAGTTTCCAATACCGGTAAGATCGATCCTGTGACGGCGACCGATCTCGCCGAACATATCGGAGCCAAAATTTATTCGATAGGAATCGGAAAGGAGGACAGTTCTTACGAGATCAATTTCGAAATCTTACAGGAGCTTTCGGCGAACACCGGAGGCCAGTTCTTTCGCGCCGAAGATCCCGAAGAAATGAAAGAAGTGCTCGCTTCGATCGATTCATTGGAAAAAGATCCGCTCGCGGCTCCTCCGAAAGAAGTTCGGGAAACAGAATACGAACTCTGGCTCTATCGCGCGCTCGCGGTTTTACTCTTAGACTTGATTTTACGATCTTTCGTGTTCCGGTATTACGTATGAGCTACGAGTTCTCCGCTTATCTCAAAAGCATCTTCTATGCGGTCCTCGCTCTTTGGTCTATATATTCGAGTATTAGAATATATTTAATTTATAAAATATCCGATTGGAAAATCCGGTATCCCGGTCTGGAGCGGACTTCCTCGTTTCCGAAGGCAGGAATCGTTGCGGGAAGAATTCTGCTTTTATTTGTGACTTTGATCTGCATCTTCTTCTCGGGATGGAAAACGGATTATAAGGACGAAAAAAAGGAGGAATCGTTTCGAGGAGTGGACATACTCTTTCTCGTGGACGTCAGCCTTTCGATGCAGGCGATCGACAACGTCCCGACCCGGCTCGCAAAGTTCAAGGAAATCCTTTTGAGAATGTTGCCTTCATTAAACGGAAATCGTTTCGGAATGATCGTCTTTGCTGCGAGTCCGTTTTTATACTGCCCCATGACTTCGGACATAGCCGCGTTTTCAGATTATGTCAGAGGATTGGACGTGGATATGGTCGGAGATCGGGGGACGGATCTAAAGAAGGCCTTTCAAAAAGCGGAAGATCTGTTAAACTCTGAAAAAGTGTTTCGCAATCGAATTCTTATTTTGGTAACGGACGGGGAAGATCAGAACGATCCGGAGCTCGTTTCCTTCCCCGCGAATTTTCAGATCTGGGCGGCCGGAACCGAAACCGGAGGTCCGATCGCATACAACGACGAAGAGTCGGGACTGAGCGGATATCTTTTGAGGGACGGGACCTTGAGCCCGAACGCGAATATTCCCGGAGTAATCCGGTCGAAGATGAACCCCGCTTTTTTGAGGGAACTTGCCGGTAAAAATAACGGAGCCTTGTATTCTTTGGAAACAAATCCGCCCGACGCGGAGTCTTTTCAGAAGGAGATCCGTTCTTTAGAGGAAAATCTTTATTCGCGTAGAAAGGATCTGAAACGCGCGGAAGGTTCCGCGAAATATCTCCTTGTCGCGATTCTTTGTATGCTTTTGGACTGGATCTTTGTGGAAACGTTTTTATTCTCCCGAAAAAAAGGGGCGGTGGCGGCGTGAAACAGTTTAGTATATTAGAATATTCTATATTTTTGATTCTTCTTTTGTTTTCCGTCCCCGCGGGCGCGGTGGAATTGGATCCGGGCGGCAATCGGATCGGCGAAGCTCTGGAGCACTACAATCAGGGAGAATACCCGGATTCTTTGCGTAAATATCAGGAAGCTGAATCCTATTTTCCGGAAGATCCGCGTTTGGAGTTCAATCGCGGGGCCGTTGAGTTCAAAGCCGGAAACTTGGACAAGGCCATCCGTCATTTCGAAAAGTCGGCGGCTTCGTCCTCGCCGGAAGTACAATGGAGATCCCGTTTTAATTTAGGAAACAGTTATATGCGCGCCGGCGATCGAAAGAAGGCCGCGGAAGAATACATCAAGGCTCTCAAACTCAATCCGGAGCTCAAGGAGGCGAGAAAAAATCTCGAATATCTGAGACAAAATCCTCCTCCTCAAAATTCTCAGAATCCGGCTCCCAATTCCTCCAATCCCAATCAAAAGAATTCTCCTTCGCAAAAAGGAAATCAACCTCAGAATAGAAACGATTCTTCCTCAAACGGAGACGTCGTCGGAGAATCTCCTCGGGATAAAAAAGGAAAGTTAACCGAAGAGGAAGCGAAACGGATTCTGGATTCCTTGGATCTCAATCAGATCCGAAGAAAGAGCCGTAAGAGCCGCGACAGAGAGGTTTTTTGGTGAAAAGAATCCTATCGGTTTTACTTTTTTTAGGAACGTTCGCGCTCGGTGCGGAAGAAACCAAATTCTACGTTACGCGAAACATGTTTCATCTGGGCGAGGAGTCGTACGCGGTTTTCGAAATGGATCTCAATTCCAAATATACGATTCCTCAGAATTCGTTTTCAAACGGAGATATCACCGTCTTTTACTCGGGCGTTGAAGAGAATACTACGATCATCAACTTCCAGGTTTTTCGCAAAAGACTTTTGAAGTTTAGAATCAAGGCCGCCAAACAAGGAGTTTTTCCCCTTCCTAATCTGAGCATCGAAGTCAACGGTAAGACGTTTACGCCCGGCGCGGTTCAGGTCCAGGTTCTTGCGAGAACACAAACCGCGAGAAGTCGCGGGGGAACTTTCTTCGATCGCTTCTTTCAGTTCGAAGGAGAAGATCTTCCCGAGAACGCTGATCTTCGCGTATTATTTCAGACGAGTAAAAAACAAGCCTGGATCGGAGAACCGATCATCGGATATTTCACGCTCTATTATCGAGACGTACGAAAGCCTTACTTCGACCGCAACCCCGCGGACTCGATTCAGTTTCCTTATTTTAGAAGCGAGGTTTTGTCGGGCGTCGCCGTAAAAATTCCGGAACAGATTTTATACGAGGGAAACGTCTACGACGTCGCGGTTTATAACAAGGAAATCTATTCTCTCATTCCTCTTCGTCCCGGCGATTTTTATCTCGGCAAAACCACGTTCTCTCTGGAAGGACAACTGCAATCCTACTTTAACGTAAAGACTGTTTCCACGATTCCGAATCAGATCACGGTTCGCCCTCTTCCCAAATACGAAGGAAATTTCAGCGGAGGAGTGGGCAAGTTTAAGACTCAGATAAGAATCAAAAACGATTCCTCCGAAATAGCCGTGGGCGATACCCTTTATTTGACTGTGATCGTAGAAGGGGAAGGAAATCTTTCTTCGGTTTCGGATCCGTTCTCCTCCGCTTGCCGCGGAGGGAAAAATTGTTTTCCCCAGGCCACGTTGTATGACACACATCGATCTTGGAAATTCACGGAGTTGGAAAACTCGGGTTACGGATTTTATTCCATAGCGAGATTCGAATACGGAATTCCGATGACAAAAAAAGGAATTTGGAAGGAAGAATCCAAAGTTTTTATCTACTTCGATCCGGATTCCGGATCTTATAAAAACGCGATTTTAGAATTTCCATCCGTTGAAGTCCGCGCGGAGTCCGAGAGAAAAAAAAATCAGATCGATGAGAAGTCGGTCGAACGGGCTTCTTTCGTTTCCTTAAATCATATTCTATTCTTATCCATAGGTTTTTTAATTTTGTTTTCGGTTTTCTTTTCCGTTTGGATTCGATCGAAAAAAACGGAGAACACGTTTCGATTCTTTGATTGGATTCCCGGTGCGATCAGAATCGCCGGCGGACCAATATTAAAAGAACTTGACTTGCTGGTAGGGAGTAAAAGAGGCTTGGTATTAAAGCAATCTCTGCTGTCAAAGGGGATCTCTGAACCGGACGCTTCCTTTCTGGCAAACATTTCCCGGACGGAATCCAACTTTGTCGAAATCTTCCATCGATTGAACTCGGGTGGAAAAAAAGATTTGCTTCGAATCGCACAAACGATCGTTAAAAAATTAAAGGAGGAAACTTAAGTGAGCGAAGAAATCAAAGGAAGAATTTCCGTAGAAACGGAGAACATATTTCCGATCATTAAGAAATGGTTGTATTCGGAAAAGGACATATTCATTCGAGAACTCGTGTCCAACGCAAGCGACGCGATCACTAAGTTAAGAAAAATTTCCCTTTCCGAAGAATTCGAAGGCGGCACCGATTACAGAATCGACCTCGACTTCGATCAGGAGAAAAGAATTCTTACGATCGAAGACAACGGAATCGGAATGAGTTCCGACGAGGTTCAGAAATACATCAATCAAATCGCATTCTCCAGCGCCGAAGAATTTGTCAAAAAATTTCAAGGAGAAGGGGGCAAACCCGAAATCATAGGTCATTTCGGTTTGGGATTTTATTCCTGCTTTATGGTTTCGACCAAGGTTGTGATAGAAACCAAGTCCTACAAAAAAGGATCCGCGGGGGTTCTCTGGGAAAGCGAATCCGGAACGGAGTTTTCTCTGCGCTCGTCCGATAAGACGACACGCGGAACCAAAATCACTCTTCATCTCGACGGAGATTCGGGAGAATATCTGGATCAGTGGAAGTTGAAGGAACTCATCCGTAAATACTGCGATTTTCTTCCCGTTTCCATCTATGTAAAGACCGAACAAGCAAACAAACAAACTCCTCTTTGGTCCGAAACTCCCGCGTCCGTGACAAAGGAAAAATACGACGAATTTTACAACTATCTTTTTCCTTTTTCGGGGGAACCTCTCTTTCACGTACATCTCAACGTAGACTATCCTTTCCGATTGCAGGGAATATTATACTTTCCTAAATTAAAACACGAACTCGACGTAAACCAATCCGGAATCAAACTCTACTGCAACCACGTTTTCGTGAGCGACGATGCGAACGAATTGGTCCCGAAGTTCTTGACCGTTCTCAAGGGAACGATCGACATTCCCGATCTTCCGCTTAACGTTTCGAGATCCTATCTTCAGAGCGATCCGCTCGTGAAAAAGATTTCCGCGCATATCGTAAAAAAAATCGCGGATCGGCTTCACGAGGAATTCAAAAAGAACGAGGAAGAATTTAAGAAGAATTGGGAAGAGATTTCCATTTTCGTAAAATACGGAATGCTCACCGACGATAAGTTCTACGAAGCCGCAAAGGATCTTGTGTTCTTCAAAACCTCGAACGGGGACGTCGTTCGCCTCGACGAATACTGGGCCAAAAATAAGGAGAAGAACGGAGGGAAGGTATTTTACGCGAACGAAGCCGAAACTTCTTCCGTTTATATGGATCTTCTCAAGTCTCAGGGACTCGAAGCGATTCTTGTGGATTCCAGAATCGATTCTCACTTTGTTCAGTTTATCGAATCTAAGAATTCCGAAATGAAGTTTCAGAGGGTCGACTCCGAGCTCGCGGACGGAGTCGTGGATCAGGAAAACGCTTCCGCCTTGGTCGACTCCGAAAATAAAACCGAAGCCGATCGCGTGAAGGAATGTTTTGAGCAGACTCTCAAACGAGACGGACTTGAAATCAAGGCCGAACCTCTCAAAGCAGAAGGAGTTCCCGCGGTCGTCCTTCTTCCGGAACACCTGCGCCGTTTGAGTGAAATGAATCTTATGGGCGGTCAGAAGCCGACGGATCTTCTGAAAAACCATACGCTTGTTCTAAACACTCGTTCCGGTTTGGTCAAAAACATCCTTGCGCTTTCGAAAGGACCTAACCCCGAAAAGGCGGCGAAGCTGATTCGTACCGTATACGATATGGCTCTTCTTTCTTCCAAAATTTTCGGAGAAGCCGAGTTTGCGGAGTATCTCAAACGTACCACGGAGACTTTGGAGGATTTGAGCGCCTCTTAAAAACCCGGAAAAAAAGCTTGGAATTCCGAAGTCGGTCCGATACATATAATGTGCGTTTTATGGACCGATTTCGGAAACAAATTCTCCTCTTCCTGCTGATTCTTTCGGGAATCCTCTCCGCCGAAGAACCTGTAGCTCCAACCTCGCAGCCGATTTCCAGAGCTCCGGAAGAAAACGGGGACGCCCATAAAAACGCCGCGTCGCTCGATAAGGAATACTACGAATACTATTTCCGCACGATTCCGGACGTAGATTCTTTGGAAAAGGCGAAGTTGGAATACAACCTCATCCGTTCCTTTAAGCTGGAGCTCAGAAGAAGAGAGCCGGCGACCCCGCCCGAATATTTAAAACAAATCAAGGCCGCCGGAGTCCGTTACGAACGCGTTCAGCCGGATTCGATTTGGATGCGCGGCATCAAAAATCAAATGCAACACATTAGATTTCAAGAATATATGTATATCGTAATATACGATAAATATTTTTGCTATATTTCCTACGAGATGAATCCCGCGCGTTACGTGATGGAGCCGTATCAGGTACAGTTGATCTTTAAAAAAGAGAATCCGTTCTTTATCAAGCTGCCCGACCCTTAAAAATCCAGTAATAGATCGCCGTTAAGATCAGAATTCCGGAAAAGCCGAGCCCGATCAGGGCGAAAATCTCCAAAAAGTCGAAGTCGTTGATAAAGAGGGAATTCTTTTTGATTCTCGCCAAAACCCGGACTTTACCGAAGGTCTCGAATGTTTTTCTCCGAATCTCGATGCTGTCTCCGGCGAGAACAAACACCTCGATCAAGTCTATCAAAGCCTAAGAGAACCCGGCTCGACCGTTTTCGGAACGTTAACGGAATCGGTTCGGGTGGAAAAGTCCGGCAAACGGGCCTATCTCGTTTCGTATCGGGTTCCGGACGAATCCGGGAAACTTCACGAGATCACGGAACAGGTCGACGAAAATCTTTATCAAAGACTTCGAGTCGGAGACAGCATCGAGATTCGGAGAAAAACATTCGAGACCTTCGGTAAAGTCCGGGTTTTGGCGAGAATCAAAAA
>NZ_NPDU01000148.1 GCF_002811985.1 Leptospira adleri | reverse complement strand
ATTAGTTATTTTTGTTGATGTTGACCAAAGGAAAGATAGTTACAAGTAAAATGCGGTCGCATCGCCTAACTTCGGTTTCTCGCGGCGCTTCGAGATTGCTCCGCAACTCTCGCTTGGCCTCCGGCACATTTGCTTTGTCACTCGGCTTGCGGGTCGTTCGCTAAGGCTCACTCAAGCCTCGCGCCAATTCTTTCGCGCGTTTAGACGCGCTCCAGAACCGCAAACGTCGAGAAACCTAGTTCGTTAGACGACAGTTTTTAAGTATCCTTTTGAAATAGGAGTATTTAGATTCAATTCGGATAATTTGGGATTATTCGAAACAAAAGAAATATCCCTTTTCGATTGACAAATTTTAATGTAATTACATAGTAATTACCATGAAGGCTTCAGTTGTAAAAATAGGCAATTCAAAAGGTATTCGAATCCCTAAGGCTGTTTTGGAAGAATGCCATATTGAAGAAGAAGTAGATTTACTAATCGATAATAATAAACTAATAATTGTTCCTCTAAAATCGAAACCAAGAGAAGGGTGGGAAAAACAATTTAAGGCAATGTCATCTAATAAAGATGATAAATTACTTATTTCAGACTCAATAGATTTATCAGACAAGGATTGGGAATGGTGATTTCTCAATACGAAGTATATTTGATAAATTTGGATCCAACGGTTGGACATGAGATAAAGAAATCAAGACCTTGCGTAATAATCTCACCTAACGAAATGAATAAAACTATTGGGACAATCATTGTTGCACCAATGACGACTAAATCACGATCTTATCCAACAAGAGTCGAATTGACATTTCAAGGAAAGAAAGGTTGGATTGTGTTAGATCAAATCCGAACCGTTGATAAAACACGTCTGGCAAAAAAGTTAGGAAAAATAGATCCCAAAACAGTTAATAAAATGAAACTGATTATAAAGGAAATGTTGGCTGATTAAGCCATCAATTGATTTAATAAAAACCGTCGTCTAACTTCGGTTTCTCACTGCGCTTCGAGATTGCTATCGCAACTCTCGCTTGGCCTTCGGCACATTTGCTTTGTCACTCGGTTTGCAAGCCGTTCGCTAAGGCTCACTCAAACCTCGTTCCAATTCTTCCGCGTGCTTAGGCGCGTTCCAGGACCGCAAACGTCGAGGAGACTCTTTCGTTAGGCGACAGTGGCGGATATCAAACTTTCTATTCGGCAGATTTTGAAATAACTCAATTGAGACAACGAAAATAAAGACTTTACATATATATAGTATCTGTATTAGCTATCTAAGTGCGTTTTGAATGGGATATCAATAAAGAAAGAATAAATATTCAGAAACACGGTCTTTCATTCGGAGAAGCCTCATTGGTTTTTGCGGATCCGAGAACTATTTACATTTCTGATCCAGATCATTCCATTGGTGAAGTCAGAGAAATTGCACTTGGAATGATTGAAAATATTACTATTGCAGTTGTAATTTTTGTTGATCGAACGCAAAATGATGAAGAAATAATAAGGATTATATCAGCAAGGCCAGCTTCGAATTCAGAGAAGGCTCAATACTACTCAACTGATATTTAAAGATATGAGAGAAGAATACGATTTTTCAAAAGGGAAGCGCGGTATTTATTCACGAGATTTAAAAGATCTCCATTTTCCTGTGTACCTCGATCCTCAATTGGAAGAATATTATAAGAAAATAGCTCTTAAAAAGAATAAAGATCTTAGCACGATTATTAATACAATTTTACAAAAAGAAATGGAATTGCACGATTCCTTAATCTAATTTTAACCCAAGCTTATCAAACGCCACCGATCGCGCCTAACTTCGGTTTTCCGCTTCGTTCGGGATTTGCTAATGCAAACCCTCACTCCGGGGCAAGCCACATCGCTTCGCTCACGGAGTTAAATTGTAAAAGTAATGTATTTTAGTAAAAAACGTTTCGCGTCCCTTCGGGACCAGCGACGTCGGAAAACCTACATCGTTAGACGCCATAACCTAAAACTGGAACATCAAAACTACGAGTATAGAAAATATACGAAGCGATATTAAAACTTATTGGGATCAAACTGTTGGTCATGAGGAATTAGGTCCTCTTAATGATTTTTTCTGAAGTCGATAATTTGAAAATGGAGCTTCTAAGATTCCTTGAATCCTGTGCGGGGGGCAATGAGCGATATAATGAATTAATTTCACCAATAATTAATAGAAACTTTATTAATGCATTGGGTGGTTGGTTGAGTCAGATCAAAGGTTACTTGGATCGAATAGAACAACTTGTCTCACAAGGGGATAGTGTCCTTAAAGTTTCGCACAAATGAGAACTTGAGAAGAGCTCTCCTCACACGATCAAGCCATGAGCTTTAAAGTTTTTAACTCTTTTAATTTCTCCATGTCAACATACTTTTTAGTTCC
>NZ_NPDU01000147.1 GCF_002811985.1 Leptospira adleri | reverse complement strand
TTTGGAGCTGAGAAACCATATAGCGGTGAAGCCAAAGAATTGCTGGGAAGACTGAACGAATACGATACGAAAGACCGCAAGTTGAGTGCGGAAAGATCGGAGCTCATCAAAGAAGTAGCGGTAGGTCAAGGAAAGAAAGAGCTACTGGCGAAACGTAACGAATTCTTACTGAGTGTTGTTCGAGATTCAGGTTCGAATGAAATTTCCGGTATCAAAGAACTCCGCCAATCGTTGCGAGATGTGAATCCGAAATCGGGACTGACGAAGACGCAGATGGCAGCGGTTGAGACCTGGATTAAAGGTGCGACCGGTGGTGACGGTTCCCAACTTGGAATGTTCAGGACAGGCGGTTTACAGAGTCTTGCAAAAGACAGTGGCGTGAAGAGCTTGTTGCTTCGAGCAGCGAGAGACGCTGGCGGAGCAGGAGAGGTCGCACACTTGAATGAGAAGCTCGCGATGAACCAAGAACAGTTGAGGCAGAAGGCGATCGAACACGAAAAAATCGGAGCGGATTTAGCAAATCTGATCACGAAAGATTATGCGAACTTGAAAGTTGCGGCGTCAGAGAAACACTACAACGATGGTAACTACTCCGACTTTATCGCAAAGAATCAGGAGAAAGGCATTAAGTTAGAATCGCCTTCGACGTATATGGCGAACGAAGGTAAGAAGATCCAAGCGGAACACCAGAGCAAGTTAGAGTTTATTAAGAAATACGGAGAGTTTGAGAAACACGGCTCGAACGGAAAGATAGTAGCGGAACAACTTCTAAATTCTCGCGAAGGATATGTTCAATCGGATTTGAAGAGAGAGGAGATGACGAATCGCCTTCTTTCGAACAGCCCAGCGTATCAAGAAACGAAGATGCACTTTGACAAAAGTAATGAAACAGCGAACCGTTTGAAAACGGATATCGAGAATCGCAAGACGCAACTTCACGCTGAAGGAAAGACGGAAAGACAAATCGCATCCGATTCCGAATTGAGAGCCATGAACAAAGATTTCGAGAAGGCTACGACAGCGCGTGACGCAGCAAAGACTCAGATTGAGAAACTTTACAAGAACACGCTTTCGAGTGTGGATTCGAAAGCGGTTTACGGTCCTGAGATATATGCTACAGCACTGAAACAAGCGGAGAAGAATCCTACGTATGCGGAGAACTTAAAACAGATTGCTGAATTGAAACACTCGAAGGAGAACTCGATCGGAGGGTTGTTTGATAAAGTCGCTCCGGGACTGAACGCAAACTCCAATACGAACAACAAGATAGCGGCGCTTGAAAAGAGAAATGGTGAAATCGTAGATGGACTTGCCAAAAAAGAGATGAAGGCAAACGACAAGGAAGCGCACCGCTTAGGAAAGAGCGGCCTCGCGGAATTGGACAAAACGATCTCGAAAACGTTGGATGCGGAGATGCAAGAGATCGTAACCCGGAACTACGATGACAAGACGGGGTTATTCAAAAAGGGTCCTTTTGAATACTTGAACAATCCGAAGGTAGTGGAAGAGAAGCTCCAGATTGAGAACAACTTTAATTTTGGAAATACGCACGAGAAGTATCAACCGAGTGCGAATGAACAGAAGAAGATTGCAGAGAACGTAGCGATGGGCTATGCGAATGCGGAGATCAAGAATCCGAAGAATAACCCAAAGAATATGAGCCTTGCAGAAATTGAACGAGTATCTGCGCTCGCGTTTGAAACACCGGCAGATCGTTTCAAGCGGGTTTATGGAGAAGACTTTAACCCAGACAACGTAGACCACAAGATCAAGTTTGCGAAAGAGATGGTGAGCGCAAGAAATGGAAATCAAAGCCAGTTTGGACCATTGGCTGTGCAGTTGTCGGCGACGTACAACAATATCATTCGTGAGAACGGAGGAAAGAAGGAGAACTTTTTACCTGACCCGTCATTGAAACCTGGAACGAAAGAATACAAAGACTTTGTGAAGGTAAGGGACTGGATCTTTTCGGGCAAAAACCCGATGGAGATGGGGAATGCGACTTCGGAAGCATTGTGTCGTGTATTTTACAACTACAACCAGGCATTAGCGACGCACAAGATCCCAATGAACACGACCCTCTCAACGTTTCTGACGCACAAGATCCGCAACGGCCTTGTGTCGATGGGAGTGGACAACCCTGCACCTGTGTATGACAATGGCGGGACTGCGGGTTACGGCAAATCTGCAAAACCGGAGACGAGACTTGACAACGACTTTGGTCGCTACTTAGTGGACAAGGCAGGAAAGCCGCTTGCGATGAGCGGGGCCATGAGCCAGGAAAACGTGGGCAAGGTTCTTAAGGATTTACCGGTTGGATCCGTTGTGCAAGTATTTGGCGATACGAGAAACCCACCGGGACCGAATCATTATTTCTTTGTGATTAGGAAACCGGACGGATTGTTTTACAACTACAACAACAATGCTGATGGT
>NZ_NPDU01000146.1 GCF_002811985.1 Leptospira adleri | reverse complement strand
TCCGCCCTGAAAGTAATACTTGTAAAAGACCCTTACCTCGGGAAGAAATAAATCGGGATGAAAAACGCAGAGAGAGATTTTCTCGATCCCTGCAATGGTTCTGATTTTCCTCAAGTGGAACCATATCCTCCGAATCAGAAGATAGGAAACCAGAATCAATACAGGGATAAGAATCGGCATCCTTTAGACTAAGGCAATTTCTTCCGACCTTTCGGGATTACCGGAAGAATTGTCGTCTCCTCCGGCTTTTGCATCAGCCGGTTTGTAGTCGGTCCATGGAGTTTCCACAAAGTCAAGTTTCCCTTCTTTAAAATCGATTTCGATTTTAGTAGGTTCCTTGTAAGCGCCTTTGAGAGTCTGAACCGCCATGTGATCCTCGAGTTCTCTTTGGAAAACTCTCCGAAGCGGTCTCGCTCCGAACTTCTCATCGTAACCGATGTCCATGATATGATCTTTGGCCGCACCAGTAATCGAAACATGGATCGCCTTTTCGCGGAATCTTTTGTTCGTGTCGATCACCATGATATCGATGATCGCCATGATATTTTCCTTGGTGAGAGATCCGAAATAGATCACTTCGTCCACACGGTTTAAGAACTCAGGGTTGAAGTATTTTTTCAACTGATCGCGGGTTTGATCGGACTTATACTTCGCCGCTTCGTCCTTACGATCTTCGAAACCGAGTCTTCCTCCGGATTGAATTTCCTTCGCTCCGATGTTGGAAGTCATGATGATGATCGTATCTCTGAAGTTGACCTTGCGTCCTTTCGTATCGGTCAAGTTTCCTTCTTCCATAATCTGAAGAAGAATATTGAAAATATCATGGTGCGCTTTTTCAATCTCGTCCAGAAGAATGATGGAATACGGTTTTTTTCTTACGAACTCGGTCAACTGACCTCCGTCGTCATAACCCACGTAACCGGGGGGAGCTCCGATCAAACGGCTGACCGCGTGTGGTTCCATGTATTCGGACATATCCACACGAAGCATCGCGTCGTCGTTTCCAAAAAGGAAATTCGCGAGCGCTTTCGCAAGCTCGGTTTTACCGACTCCCGTTGGTCCGAGAAAGATAAACGATCCGGTAGGACGTCTTTCGCTCTTAAATCCGGTTCTTGCACGACGAACCGCTTTCGCGATTTTCTCAATCGCATCGGTCTGACCGACGACTCGTTTTTTGAGCTCGTCCTCGAGTCTGAGAAGTTTATCGGATTCGGATTCTTCCATTTTTTCCAATGGGATTCCAGTCCACAAAGAAATCACGGAAAGAATATCGTCTTCCTCGATGTTGACCGCGAAGTCTTCCATCTTCTCTTGCCAAGAACGGATCTTTTCTTCCATAGCCTGTTTTTTCCGGTTCACTTCGTCGCGAACTCCGGCGGCCTTTTCGTATTCTTGTGCGCGGACCAATTCTTCTTTTTTGGTCGCGAGAGATTTGATCTCTTCTTCCAGATCCTTAATCGATTGAGGTCGTGCGCAATTCGCCAAACGGGCTTTCGCTCCGGCCTCGTCGATGATATCGATCGCCTTATCAGGAAGATAACGGTCGTTGATATATCTGTGAGAAAGTTTTACGGATTGCTCCAAAGCCTTATCGGAATATCTCACTTTGTGGTGGGCTTCGTACGCCTTTTTCAATCCTTGAAGAATCTGAATCGCATCGTCTACCGAAGGTTCCGCGACTTTTACGACTTGAAATCTTCTTTCCAAAGCGGAATCTTTTTCAATGTATTTCCGATATTCGGCGCTTGTCGTCGCACCGATGCACTGGAGTTCTCCTCTTGCTAATGCAGGTTTGAGAATATTTGCGGCATCCACTGCGCCTTCAGCGGCTCCGGCTCCGATCAGAGTATGAAGCTCATCGATAAAGATGATGATGTTTGTGGAAGTGGTGATTTCCTTCATGATCTTTTTCAGACGTTCCTCAAATTCACCTCTGTATTTGGTTCCCGCGATCAAAGACGCAAGATCCAGAGAAAGAACTCTCTTCTCGAATAAAAGATCCGGAACACTCTTTTCAACGATCGCAAGGGCGAGCCCTTCTACAATCGCGGTTTTACCGACCCCGGATTCTCCGACGAGAACCGGATTGTTCTTTGTCTTTCTGGAAAGAATTTGAATCACTCTTTGAATCTCGATCGCTCTTCCCACAACAGGATCCAATTTCTTATCTTTTGCAAGTTGCGTAAGATCGCGTGCAAACTCATCTAAGATCGGCGTTTTTGTTTTCTCCTGACGAGGCTGCGTTCCTTGCGGGCCCGCCTGCGCCGCGGAGCTGACTCCGACGGAACTTGTCGGCGGAGCTCCGAGCAAACGAAGAATTTCACTCTTGATAACATTATAATTTACGCTGAAAGAATAGAGCGCGCCGCCCGCGATATTATTGTTATCTCTCAACAATGCGAGAAGGATGTGCTCCGTTCCGACGTAATTGTGTTTGAGACGTTTTGCTTCTTCTTTAGAAAGCTCGATAATTTTTTGATATCGATCCTGACCGCCGGCGACGTCCATGAGCAAGGCTCCGGATGCTTCGCGCGTTCTTCTTTCCACCTCTTTACGCAACTCGTTGAGGTTAATATTGAGGTTGTTCAGGAT
>NZ_NPDU01000145.1 GCF_002811985.1 Leptospira adleri | reverse complement strand
GTAAGCGTCGAAGCAACCGCACCTTCCGCAACCGCAAAAATCTGTTAAAATCCTTTTGATGAAAAAATCGATTATCGACTGGCAAAAAGAGTTTGATTCATTTTCCAAAAGCGGACTTTCCCAGCCTCAGTACTGTAAAGAAAAAGGGATTAAATATACGACGTTCCGATATCATTGGGAGAGACGATTGGATCACGACAAAGACGGCTTTGTGGAAGTTTCTGATTCTGATGTAAACGTTAGCTCTCCTTCAGGATCGGAGTTTTTGACACTCAAAGTAGATTCTACTGGCAAGGTCCATCTTCAAATGAATCTTCATTTTAGTCTTGGTATATGGAGCTAAACCCGGGTAGCAGAAAAGTGTATTTGAGACCTGGAGTCACAGATTTAAGAAAGTCGATCAATACACTTGCCATCATTGTAGAAGGTAACATGAAGAAGAATCCGTATTCAGAGAGCCTATTTTTGTTTTGCAATCGCAAGAAAGACAAACTGAAAATCCTCTACTGGGACAAGAGTGGATTTTGTCTTTGGCAGAAAAGATTGGAAGAAAGTAAGTTTCCGTGGCCGAACACGGAGGAAGAAGTTCAAAAGATTCCGGTAGAAAGATTTCATTGGCTCTTGAACGGGATCGATTTCTTTAAAGAGCACAAGAAACTAAAATATCAGAAAGTAAGCTGAAAGGATTGACTAACTTCAGAATCGATGAAAAGTAAGACACCTTGTCTTTGGATATCAATTCACTTCCGAATGATGTAGAAGAACTCAAAAAGATTATTATATTAGAGAACCTCAAATATCAAGAAGAGATCCGACTCCAACGTCTAAAAGAATCGGAACACCTCGACCAAATTGAGAGATTAAAGATCCAGCTCTTCGGAAGAAAGACTGAGAAATGGAGTCAGATCGAAAAAGACCAAGGGATTCTATTTAACGAAATAGAAAGCGCTTTGCAAGAAGATTCTCCTGAACCCGAAGAAGAGAGTCTTTTTACACCTGTCAAAAGCCATACGAGAAAGAAGACGGGAAGAAAGCCGTTTCCTGATTATTTTCCCCGAATTACAATCCTACATGATATTCCCGAGTCTGAGAAAACTTGTTCTTGTGGTCATGGGCTTACTCGGATCGGAGAAGAGAGTTCCGAGAAGCTCGACATCATCCCTGCTAAGATCCAGGTTGAAGTTCATGTTCGTCCCAAATATGCCTGCAAGAAATGTGAAGGAACTTCGGATGAAACTCTTCCTGTTGTAAAGATTGCTCCGGTTTACAATCAGATCGCCGAGAAGAGTATGTTTTCTTCCGGATTCTTAGCATATACACTTACTCAAAAGTTTGCGGATGCTCTTCCGTTTTACAGACAAGCTGGAATTCTCCAGAGATCGGGAGTGGAGATTTCAAGAAGCACCCTTTCCAATACTGCGATTCAAGCGTATGAAAAACTTTCTCCGATGATCGAGGATGTGAGAAAGGAACTTTTTAAATCGAAGTATCTGCAAATCGACGAGACGGTTCTTCAAGTATTAAACGAAGAAGGAAAGTTGAATACATCCAAATCGTATATGTGGGTGATTCGAGGTTTTATTCGAGAAAAGCCCGTTATTCTCTATCATTACGAGCCGAGTCGAAGCGCTAAGTTTTTAGAAGAATGGATCGGTGATTTCGAAGGAATCATTCAAACCGACGGTTTTGAATCGTATGATTCTCTTTTGAAAACGAAATCAAGAATTCTTCATGCAGGTTGTTGGAATCATGCGAGAAGAAAATTCTTTGAAATTCTAAAAGTCGATTCTAAAAATGCTCAAGCACAATGGATCGTTAAGGAGATTGGCAAGCTCTATACAATCGAGTCGAAGGCTAAAGAAGCAAGTTTAAATTCGAAAGATCATTTGAGACTCAGGCAATCGGAATCCAAGCCGATCGTTGATGAGATTCGCTCCTGGATGAACAAACGGATGTTTGAAGTTGCTCCCAAATCTTCGATGGGCAAAGCTCTCTCGTATCTTGCAGGGCAGTGGGAAAAGCTTCTCATCTTTTTGGATCACCCTGAATTGCAATTGGACACGAATCTTGTCGAGAATGATATTCGTCCCTTTGTAATCGGTAGAAAAAATTGGCTCTTCTCCGGTTGTCCGCAAGGAGCGACTGCAAGCGCCGGGTTCTATTCTTTAGTTCAAAATGCTAAGGTATCAGGAATGGACCCTTACGCGTTTTTGCGGGACCTTTTTAAATCTTGGGAATGCGAGCCGAGGATACTGGCTTGGAAGGATCTTCCGCAATTCAAGGAGCACGTGTTTCATTAGTCTGTGTAGTGATAGTACAACGGAAATAGCCTTGTTTTGCCTAACTCTGATTAGATTTGCCCACCTACGCCTTTAAACTTCTCAACAAAAGCAGCTACCTTTTGAAAAACGCTTTGTTTGATAGTCAAATATTGCGGATGTAACGGGCTCATTTTTGGTAGAATAGTATTTAGTTCAGTTCCATTCTCACTGGCAAATTCTCGCCTTAATGAGGCGGTAATGTAGCGCTTGGCCGCATCAGCATTCAAGTTTTCGGTTTCAATAAGTTCATCTGCTTCCCGCTTTTGTTCCGCCTGCGCAAATGAGAAGAAGGCATCAATCACACTGGCCTTGTCAATAATCTGGTCAAGATCGGTTTGATTGATAAAATCAACCATCAGACTTTCTTTTGAACGGTTAC
>NZ_NPDU01000144.1 GCF_002811985.1 Leptospira adleri | reverse complement strand
ATCACGTTAGACGGAAGAGAAGAAATCTTACTTTGTGCAAGATCGTAGATCTTATCCTCTCCGCCGGAGAGGATGATCGGATTTCCGTTGTTATCGAAACGATCGCTAAACCCGATCGTCCCCGCGTTGTAAAGAGAACGGGAAACCGAAGTCGCATTAATTTTAATTTTGTAAAACGAAGTGCCGTTGTCCAAGGTCTTTCCGAAAACGATCGATGCGTCCGAAGTCAACGCGTATTGAATTCCCGCAGGGCTTGCGGAATTGTAATCCGAAGTTGTGATCGGAAGAGGGATGTCGCCGGTCAAACGTTTGAACTGAATCTGAGTTCCGCTAATCGTACCTAAATACCATTTGTGGACCGTTGTTCTTCGATCCACAAGTGCGAGTTGTGCCTGCGTAGTTGTGAACTTGCCCGAGAATAAACTGAATTCTTTTCTGCGTTGGCGGTTTTCGCTCGTCCCTGCTTGGAAAAGGTCGTTGAGATCGCTAGAGGAAAGATCACCGCTTGGAGTGAGAATTTTCGTACCGCCCAAACCGGTAAGAATAAACCGAGCGTTTCCCGAAGAAGTCTGATCGTCGAGAATCAGGGCGGATTGGGAGGAATTCGTCTCAAAGTGATCGACCAGATAACCGCTGTTTAACGGATCAAAATTCGTAGCGTCCGTATCGGAGAACGAAGTTAAATTAGAAATATCGAATGCGGTTCCGCTCGTATTCTTTAAAACAAAAAGCTGATTCGTGTTTCCCTGTTTTTTATGAAAAAGAACTTCGTCCTTTGTCGTATTGGTATAACGATCCGGTTTTCCGCCAAAGAGAATCGTAACACCGGATGTTTCCGGATTGAGGGAAGTATTCACTCTTTCCGTGAATGAGTTCCCCTGTTTGAGATCGAATACGTTCGCCTTCCGATCAAAGATCAATAGTTCGGGAGAAGAGGAACAATCGTCTACGGTGAAACAGCCTCCGAAGACGAGCTCTCCTCTGGAAGAGTTTAGATTTCCGTCATATTTGTATTTTAGAAGAATTGCTTTCGAACCGGAAGCCGCCGTAAAATTCGCGGTCGTTTGTTCCAGTTTGACCTCATCCTTTGGAAGAGGACTTTTCATAATTCGGTCCTGATCCGGACCGTAGCTCATATCGCTGTAGATCTTATAACGGAATCCGTTTAACGTGGATTCGCCGATCCAAAACTTACCGTCGTTCGCCGAAAAGAATCCGATATCGGTCCTACCGTCGCCGTTAAAATCTCCTTGAAGCCAGCGGGTGATCGGTTTGAACTGAGGAGTCGAAGACCAGATTCTAAAATTGATGGTTCCGTTTCCGGTTTCGCCTAACGTCCATTGCCCGGAGCTGCGATCGAAAAGTAAAAAATCCGAGAAACCGTCGCCGTTGAAATCTCCGGAAAATCGATCATGAGTAAAAATTGCCTGTTCCGGAGTTGTAAAGATCTTATACAACTTCCACTGCATCTTAAAATAGATCGGATCGGTTTTGTTGTCGTTGCGGTAATTCTCGCCGACGAGCCACTTCCCGGATCTGGAATCGTAAAGAGAAATATCGGTTCTTCCGTCGCCGTTGTAGTCGCCGACTAAAAAATTGATCTTATCGCGATCCTTTCCTCGTTTGGAAGAATCGTTTGTGAAAGCGCTGTCTAAGTTTCCGTCGGGAGAGTAATCGCCTCGGAAGACGTTCTGAAATTTTTTAGCGAAACGAAGGAATTCAAAACTTCCTCCCTTGTTGAGCATCAAGGTCCATTGACCGGTGGGTTCGTCAAAGAAAACCGAATCGGAAAGACCGTTGCCGTCGTAGTCTCCGGGAAACCATTCCATACGGAAGATATCCGGAACACCCGCCATCAAACGTCCGTAAGATTTAAATTGAAAAACGCGTCCGTCGTGTTCCGCTACGATAAAGTCTCTCGTTTCGGGAAGATAGAATGCGATGTCGGAGCGTCCGTCGCCGTTGTAATCACCGCTAACGTTCCCTTTGAAAAATCGAATCTTTTCGTCGCCGAAATAACCTTGATAACGGTTGGCATAAATCTTAAAATTATAACCGCCTTCCTTTCTTCCTTCCGCCGCTTTCCAGTTTCCGGACTTCGGATTAAAAAAGAGCATATCGGAGATTCCGTCTCCGTTAAAATCTCCCTCAAAGTATTGAGTCGATTCGGGAGAATCTTCCGCTTCGGAAGAGGCTTGGTTCACAACATTCTGCCAGGTAAGAAGGCGACTGGAGGATTGGTATTGAAATTCGGGTTGAGTCGTATGACGGCTGGATTGAATCGACTTGAGCCTTGGTCTTCCCGAATCGGAGGAGGTTTCATAGACCGGAATGTAGTCCCAGAGTTTTCCTCCTCCGTCCCAACCCACTTCGATTCTTGCCAGAATCTTATCCATCTTCATTAAGAATCCGGGAGCGTTCGAAACGTAAAAATCATTCCTTGCTTCCGTGAAAAATTTCACATATTGACGAGCGGAAGCTCCGCTTTTCGAGTTTCCCGTGTAACGGATTTCCTTCAAATAAAGGTTTCGTTTATCATAATATTCGGATGTATCGTAAGTGACTTGAAGAAAATTTCCGTTTCTGTCTTCGGTTTTGGAAAGATACCAGCTATACGTTTGGCTTGGACTTGCGGGATTGTAGATTCTGCTCGAAGTGGACTCGCCGAAGATCGTTTTTGTTCCGGAAGAATCCAGAACTTCCCAAATTCCACCGTTTTCAATATTACTCAAACGTAATACAACTAAGTCTTCTCCG
>NZ_NPDU01000143.1 GCF_002811985.1 Leptospira adleri | reverse complement strand
TTCAACTGCACCGCCGGTGCAGTTGACGCTAACGTTGATTCATTTAGGAAAAAAAGTGAAAGGGAGTTTAAAGAGCCGGGATCGACTCTTTGATAAATCAAAGAGTCGCCCATCAACCGCTATTGTCAACTGGAAAGGTGGACTTTCAGATTTTTTGTCTTTAAATAAGCGAGTTTCCGTTATATTCATTAAGGCCGATCAAAAGCGCTGCTTCTAAAAGACCACAGGTCAACAAAGTCGAAGTTTGCGCTTCATCCTAAGACGGTTTTTGAACGGTCCAGATTTCCGGACCGTTCAATTTAAGTTTCACAGAGAAGATGCACCTGGTCTCAGTAGCAGCCAGGTCCTTCGCACGTGGATTTTTGTTCTTGCAAGGACTTACTTAATTCTTCATCCGCAAGGTTCTGAGCTTCACATTCTTCAAGTGTATTAAAACGACCGTGATGAAGATCGCGAATAGAAACACCTCCATATACTAAATCCATCTTACCAATGGACCCATCAGCTTTTTTGTCATCTGGAACGGACAATATTGGATTTGCATAAAATTTTTGCATACTCCCATCTGCTACTGGAAAATCTCCATTCAACTCTAAACGTAAATAAGCCTTTTTTCCTTTGTAAGTCAATATGTATTCTAATTCATTCTTCACGTTCACTTCTAAATTATAAATTCCTGGATGCTGATAAAATTTTATAGATGCCTTGCCTTCTTTAGGTTTAAACTCAAAACACGTCTCAAGAACTGATTTTGGGTTTTCCATGTTAACAAAATATGCAAGCCCGTTTCCACCAAGCTGATAGACCGAATTCACATGATCCGCGACAACTTTCTTTTTTTGTATTTCCTCTTCCTTTGCTAACTCTTCCGGAGTCTTTTTGCATCCGGTGAAAGCAAAAACCAAAATCGAAATTACTACGAATATACTTCTGAATTCTTTTTTCATCTTCATTTCCTCGCTATTTGTAAACTCTAAACACACGCAAATATGGCCATGCTTCTTTCGGAATCACTTGATTGTATTCTAATTTCTGCAATCTACCATTTCCGTCATAATATAAAACTGGCTGCTTAGTATGGTTCAAATAAACCATCTGACCCGCTTGATTCATTCCAAATCCATAAAAATGGTTCGGCCCCGGTGTTGCTGTATTAGCTTGATTCGGTTTTCCGTAACTGTCCGTATCCGTCCAAACTTGAACCATTTGTCCCGGCTTCATGCCAGCAGTGATCGTCTGGATGTAGTCGTACGTCAACGGCTCTCCGGTATACGCATTTGAAGCTGCAAAACTTGAGGTAGGGATATCGTCTTTTGGAGGATACGTTTTCTCGTATCCTTTCAACTGCGCGTTGTCCCAAACAAGTCCGTTCTTCTGATCCGTTCCTGGACGGATGTCCCCCATCTCGATCTTGTTGATAAAGTAATCCCCGAAGCTCCCTTCCATCCTCGCATTCGCGCGATTCTGCATATAATTCGTATCTGCCCGACAAATTGCGGCTTTCGTTTGTTTTGCAATTACGTCAGAAGATACTTTGTATTCTCCCTTGCCGTTCTTGCCAAAGATTAATTCTGCAGACTTCTGAAATTCTTCCATTCGTTTCCTGCGCGTTGTTTCAACACTGTAAAGAGCCTTCGTTTCGACGTCGATTTTCTTCAACATTTCTTTTTCAAACGTAGACTTTGCTTTGTCGGTCAAACTCGGATTGTTTCGATTAGCTTCCAAATTCTCGTTCAAGTGTTTCAAGTTTTCCTTGTGGCCTGCAATCTTCTCGTTCCAAGGTGCTAAGTTCGGGGCATACCCTTTTCCATCCGGATATTTCGCTCGCAAATACTCGATCGATACCTTGATCGGGCCTTCCATTCCGTCCGGGCGATCTGTTTTGTCCTGACCGTTGAATTCGGGACTTGCCAATTTAGCAAGGAAGTCATTGCTTCCAAATTTAATCGGATTTCCTTTTTCATCCACATAGCTGTTTTTGAATGTTCTGTCTGCTACGCGGTTGTAAACTTCAACTTCAGCTTTAATCCGTGTTTCAATCTGTTCCGGCGTTAATTTCTTGTTCTTTGCGTAGTCCGCTCGGAGTTGTTTCTCAAAGTCGCCTTTCACTCTTTCGATCGCTGCGCTCGCTACTTTCGTATCGATTGGATCAAGCGGAAGTTTCAAACTTCCTCCATCTCGCACGATCTTTTCAGGTTGTAAGTGGACTTCTTCTCCCCGGGTGTTAAAGTATTTCGTTTTCTCACCACTCAACTGACCCGAAAGAAAGTCCCCAAACTGGCCTTTCCATTTGAGCTTCTGCTCGATCAGTCCGTCTTTTGTCACCCGGATATATTCTTTCGTCCCCTTGTCGTCATAGTCACGGACAAAGACCGTCTCGCCATCACGCTGAGTTTTCTGATATACTTTGTCCCCCCATTTCAGTTCCTTCTCGTCCTTGCGATATGCTTTGATCACTTCAGAGGTTGAGAGAATCTTTTCCTTCATGTTAATTTCATAGTTGTGCACAACATATCCCGAGTTAGACGATTCCGCATCTCCGCCAACCACATACGTATGATTGTCTTCTACCTCGAGATTGTAAACCTTCGTCGGCTCTACGTTGTAATGAAAGATCCCGGTTACTTGCCCCCAGCTTCCGTCCGACTTCAACACTTCGTCGTTTACTTTCAGGTCTTCCACTTTCACCCACTCGGAAGTCGCTAAATCGCTGTCAGACGTCCTTCTTCGAAACGGGTGGTTCCATGTCGTCCGCAACTCTTC
>NZ_NPDU01000141.1 GCF_002811985.1 Leptospira adleri | reverse complement strand
TCTCTCTGCGTTTTTCATCCCGATTTATTTCTTCCCGAGGTAAGGGTCTTTTACAAGTATTACTTTCAGGGCGGAGTTTACTACGGCTCGGGTTACATGCTTTTGACCGACTTTCTCGGTCAGGAAGAATACTCAATCTATCGAAACACGGACGGCCTTCCTGTCCTCGAAATGGAAGACCAAGTCGTTCTATCCGAAGAACAGATCGAGCATTTTCTAATGCAAAAATATCCGAGCATCATCGTTTATATCGATCCGGTAGAACCGTTTCATTCGCTCATCGATTGTATCAATGCAAAGTCGATGAGGATGACCGCCTAAAGATTCAAGAGAGTATCAAAATGCCCATTCGAAAATCAAGTTCCGCCTTTCTCATTCTAAGCATCCTTGTAGTATTTCATTCTTCTTTAATATACGCTCAGCCCAGCCAGGAATATACTTCCGCTCTGAAAGAATTCGAAGGTAAGAATTTTGAAAAATGTCTAGAGATTATCCGCGCTCTTCACGAAAAGGGAGGAAGGTCCTACGAATCGCATTATCTCGCCGGGCATTGTCATTTTGCGGCCGGAAGAACCAAGTCCGCGGGAACTCACTGGTCCGAAGCGCTTGGCATTAAGCCGGGGGATCCCGCCGTAAGTTTGGACTTCGCGAGATATCTTCTAAACAACGGTAGAGAAGACGACGGACTCGATATCATCGCCCGCGCTTACGAACTCAATCCGCGAAACAAAGACGTTCGACTTTTGTTCGGAACGGCGCTTTTATACAACGGAAAGGCAAAGGACGCACTGAGCATTACCGAAAAATTAAAAGCTGAAGATTCTAACGATTATCGCCCGCTCGTTCTGGAAGGGCAGATCTATTATTATCTAGGCAGTATCGAAAAGGCGGAAGTGAGTTTGAAATGGGCGAATTCACTTGTTCCAAACAATGCGAATATCCTAAACAATCTTGCCTTGGTTTACGAAAAGGCTTCCAATCAGGAAAACAAAAAAGGTAAATTAGCGAACGCGAAAAATTATCTCAATTCCGCGAAAGAGCAAATAGAATCCGCTTTGAAGATCGAGCCGGAAAATTCTCACTTTAAAGATAATCTGAAAAGAATCGAAGCAAAGATCAATGCCCTCTCTAATAGCTGAACAAACCGTCCTATTCAATACTCTCGGATGCAGACTCAATTTTTTTGAGTCCGATGGGTTGTTTTCTTCTCTCACAAAACACGGTTTTCGTTCTGCGGAATCGGAAGAACATCCGGAAGTTGTGATCATCAACACGTGTACGGTGACCAATAAGGCCGATTCTCGAAATCGAAATACGATCCGCAACGCGATCAAAAAATTTCCGGGTTCCCAAATCTGGGTGACGGGTTGTTACGCGGAAACGGATCGAGAATCGATCGAAGCAATTCCGGGTGTCGCAGGCGTGGTCGGGAATACTGAAAAATCAAAACTTCCTTCGATGATTCTTGAAAAAAAAGGACTTATCGGCGCGGAAGATTTGCTCGGAGTTACGTACGATCGATTTTCTTATTCGGATGTTTTGCCGAACGGACATACCCGCGCTTATCTGAAAATCCAAGATGGATGTAATCGCAAATGTTCTTATTGTAAAATTCCACAAGCGCGCGGCCTGGGAGTCAGTAGAAATTATCAGGATGTTTTAGATCAGGTTCGATTTTTACAAGATCACGGAGTTGGGGAAATCACTCTTACCGGAGTAAATCTCGGTTGGTATAGAGATTCCGAAAATAAAAAAGCGTTTAACAAGATTCTCGGCGACATCTTAAATATATTAGAATATTCTAGAATTCGAATTTCTTCGATCGAACCTCCGGATGTGGGAACCGAGCTCGCCGAGTTGATGTTACATCCTCGTTTTACTCCGTTTCTTCACATTCCTCTTCAGAGTGGAAGTTCCGAAATTCTAAAAAAAATGAAACGAACTTATACGCCGGAAACTTTTCGTAAACGTGTGGAAACCGCAAAGGAAAAAATTCCGGGATTATTTTTAGGAACCGACGTGATCGTCGGATTTCCCGGTGAAACGGAAGAAATGTTTCGGGCTAGCGTAAAGATGGTTGAAGAGCTCGGGTTCGCAAAAATCCACGCCTTTCCGTTTTCCGTGCGAAGAAACACGTTAGCCGAAACATTTCCTGACACAGTAGGTAAGGAAATTAAAAAAGAAAGAGTTCATGTTCTCAATTCCCTTTCGAGAAATCTTCATAAAAATTATGCGGTTGCGGAAACGGGAAAAATCCGCGAGGCGATTCTCGAACAGGGTGGAACTGCGGTTACGGATAATTATCTCAAAGTAAGAATTTCCGAAGAGGAGTTGAAAAATTTAAAAACCGGTCAGTTTTTGAACGTCGAACTTCTCGAATATCGGACCGAAGAAGAGAAGGAAGGATTTTTCCTAGGTCGACTTTCTCGATTATAAAATCCTAGATTTGATTTTACTCCTCCGAAAATTCAAAGCGTTCAATCTTTTGAAAAAACGAATTTTTTAAAAAAGTTTTAGATTTCCTTTAAATTTTTCCGGACTTCAAATCCGAATCCCCCGCTGATTGCAGAAAAAATCAATGGTTCGAGAATTATAAGAACCTTCCTTAACACCTGAAAATGTAGGAACTCATACTTTCTTTCTATGATACAGAAGACAAATTGTTTCCTCAACGTATGATGAGTTGTAATTTGTCGGAACTCACACCAAGGATTCAAATGCAGAAGACTGAATTCTTTTCGTCTTCAAGGTTTTAAGCAATGCTCAAAATATTTTTTTAAAAAAACTCCACCTTTGATCTTTCGTTTGACCAAAAGTGGAATGGAAATTTAGAAGATAATTTTTCCTTCGGGGAAGGGGTAATCCTTCGCCGAACAAAGTTTTGTGGGAACTCCATCAATTTTATTACGAACAAACATGCCGATTCTGAACGTTCCTTTTAGGTTCGAAAAATTCTTCTTGGAACCTTGCGCTCGATCGAAATCTGGGATCAGAAAATAGGAAAAGAACTTATCAAATCCCGGATAAACGGGGTGGAACTACAAATTCCGTGGGAACTCCTCATCTTTGAGAAGGCAGATAAATCTCCACGATCGCTTCCGTCATATTCAGAAATTCTAAAGTAAGAAATCCTCCGAAAACTTTTAAGAGAGCGCTGTGAATTCTAAGTCCTTGCCCCGC
>NZ_NPDU01000140.1 GCF_002811985.1 Leptospira adleri | reverse complement strand
GGCTCTCGGTGATATCCTCGACTCTCCGAACAGAAACTCCAGCGAGATACATCTCCATGAGAGCTTCTTCTACCGAACTCTCCCTTCGTTTGTATCGATCGATGATCGCCGACTCAAACGGAATTGTTCTAAGTTTCGGAACTTTTAACTTTACTTTTCCGGCTTTTGTTTCGAAGTTTCTATTATACGAACCCGCTCTTGTATCTACTCGATCCGGGTTTCTCTCATACCTTGAGGCTTTGCAGAGTTTATCCGCTTCCTCATCTAAGAGAGCGTTCAGCGTTTCTTCCACTGAACCTCTTACGAGTTCGCTCAAGTCTTTCTTGAGCTGGGTCTCATCCACTTGAATTACTTTCAGGTGCGCTTTTTCTTCTTCTGCCCTCATTGGGGGGTTCTCCTTTTTTTGAATTTGATCGCTACAAACTCAATCGGCAAGGAGAGCCTTCTCATTCATTCTTAAATCTGCGAAAATTTTAGGACGTTATCTATACGAATTGAAAAAAGTAAGCTCTTTCAATAATAATTATATAAAACAAACCTACGAAGCGAAACAATTGCGTGAAGCAGACTACGGCTTATTAATTATTAATGCTAATAGATCAAAAAGCGATTCTGGTTATTCAATAGCAAAAGGAATATTTATAGTTCATCCAGCAGGAGCATTGGTATCTCTAAGTATACTCAGAGAAAATCTATTACAAATTCATAATCTAAAATTAGGCAGAACAGAAAGAGATAAAGCAATAAAAGAAGTTATGGAATACGTTCAAAGCCCTATTTTTGCCAACTCAATTGAAGGTATAATAAAAGATACAATTGACCTATATGATTCATTAAAGAAAGAAGTAAAAGATCACTTAAAATCATGGGAATTGAGATTTCAAAAGTATAAAAGTATTAATAAACAAGCAACAATGATTGATGGGAAATTTAATTTATTACTGGCCAGAGAAATTACTGAAAGCAAAAAACTAATTTCTAGCCAGAAACTCGAAAGCATAAGCTTACCTGACCATATAAGTTGAAATTGACGGCGTATAACTTCGTCTCCTCGCTCCGTTCGGGATCGCTCATGCGACCCTCACTCCGGCTCCGCACATTTGCTTTGCCCCTCGGTTTGCAAGACGCTCGCTAAGGCTCGCTCAAACCTCGTGCCAAGTCCTTCGCGCTTAGGCGCTTTGGACACGCAACGTCGAGGAGACTCTTCCGTTAGGCGCAAAAGCCCCAAGTATGATTTTGAAACAAGATCTAAAAAAGAAAAAACTTAAGAATATTTAATTAAATAAAGTTTGACTTAGGTAACATCATTGTATATACTAAGTTGTGACGAGTTAAATATGGTCAAGAAGCTAATCCAACATGGCAACAGTTCAGCACTAATTATAGAAAAACCAATTCTTGAACTTTTACATATTACTTCAGATACTTCTTTGGATATTCGCACTGATGGTAAAAGTTTAATCATCACGCCTATCGATAGAAAATTAGAAACAAGTCTTGGAAAAATCAATAAGAAACATGGCAAGACACTTAAACGACTTGCTGAATGAGTTCTATTAGATATTTATCTTATGAAGAGATTCTTTACATTCATAAGAACCAAATAGAAGGATACGGTGGTTCTTACGGGATTAGAGATAAAAATCTTCTTGAATCAGCAATTGCTCAACCACTTTCCGGATTTGATAATCAAGAATTTCATATTGGTTTAATACAAAAGGCAGCTGCATATTTATTTTATCTTTGTAAAAATCACGGTTTTATAGATAGTAATAAACGAGTAGCACTTGCGTCAGCTCTGATTTTCCTAGATTTAAACGGAGTTGAAATAGAAGATCAAGAAGATTCATTATATGAACTTACGATCGGAGTTGCTGATGGAAGTGTTTCATTAGAGAGCATTATAAGGACTTTAGAAAAACTAAAGTCTTAATTTATTTGTAGTAAGAGGGGCTTCAGCGCCTAACTTCGTCTCCTCGCTACGTTCGGGATTGCTACTGCAACCCTCACTCCGGCTTCGCACATTTGCTTTGTCACTCGGTTTGCGGGACGCTCGCTTAAGGTTCGCTCAAACCTCCGTCAATCCCTTCGCGCACAGGCGCTTCAGGACCGCAAACGTCGAGGAGACTCTTTCGTTAGTCGCAATTGCAATAAATTGCTTCATTAATATATATGCCTTCTAATGCTTTAAGTAACTTTACGAAAAATATTGAAGAAATTTATACCCTTTGGGATTTGCACAAAGAGCTATCAAGTGCAAAAAAAGGAAGAAGAGAAGACCGGCTTAGTGTGATCAATAGATCGGTTATGATTTTTATCAGTGCATGCTGGGAATCATATGTAGAAGATATCGTTATTGAATCATTTGATTTTATACTTACCGAAGCTACTAATTCTTCTCAAATTCCTATCAGAGTTAGAATGAAAGCTATTGATGACATTGTCAAAAGCGAAGACAAGCGCAGAATCTGGGAAATATCTGACAACAATTGGAAGAAAATATTAATTAAACGAAAGGATGAAATCTTAGAAGACTGGATTGGTGATTTTCACACTCCGAAGGCTAAGAATGTTGATAAACTTTTTGCTGATTTATTAGGAATTACTCAGATTTCTTTGAGTTGGTATTGGCAGAAAATGGATTGCACTAAAGCTTCGAAAAAGTTAGATGAATTTGTTACTATTCGAGGAAACATTGCCCATCGGACTCCATCACAAAGTAAAAATAATTAAAGCAGATGGAATTGATTATTTAACCCATGTAGATATGATAGCTGGAAAAACAGATGAATCAGTAGAGAAGCATTTGTTTGCGCTATTTAATAAAAACCCTTGGACATAATTAAATTTTCTAAAGAAAAATTTATTAAATAGATTCTCATGCAACTGCGACTAACTTCGTCTCCTCGCTTCGTTCGCGACTCACGGTTCCCGCTCGCGCTCACTACGGTCTTCGACACATTTGCTTTGACGTTCGGCTTGTGATCGCTCACTAAGGTTCGCTCAAGCCTCCGTCAATCCCTTCGCGCACAAGCGCTTCGGGAACGCAAACGTCGGGAAGCCTATTTCGTTAGACGAAACGACCGCCAAATTTCTTCGTAGGAGATGTGCTTCCGAAATATAACAATAGAAAGAACGGCAGTTTTTGGTTTTAAAAGTGATTTGACAACTGAATTATAATGCTGTATTTTGAATAAA
>NZ_NPDU01000014.1 GCF_002811985.1 Leptospira adleri | reverse complement strand
ATCTGAAGATCGGCCGTTCCTCCGCCGATACAACTCGTGATATAACTTCTGGAACTTTGGTTTGTAGGAACTCCAACAAATCGAATATCACTGACATGAAATTGTTTAGCAAGAATCTTGAGGGGGAAGAAGGGGGCGAAAATCAAACTCGTTCTAAAAATAAAATTCTAAAATTTTTTAGAACGAGCGCTTTGTTTTAGAGGATTCCGGTCTTTCTTGCGATAGCGTAAAAGTTCACGCCGTATCCAAGGCCGAGGAAGTTTTTAGGCGGGAAAAGATCGTCCGTTTCCGGATTCCATACGTCTTTTACCAACGCTTCTACTGAAAAATCTTTGCCCACAGGGAGTCCAAGAATTCGATCGGGGAGTTGCGGAAATTCTGCCATGTCATATACCTTTTTTTGTAGTTTCAACGAGATCGTAAAATTTCTGAAAGAGATATCTGGAATCGTTCGGTCCCGGCGCGCTTTCCGGGTGATACTGAACCGTGAGCAAAGGATATCCCGATTTTAAAATTCCTTCCACGGTGTTGTCGTTTAAGTTGAGAAAGGAAACCGGTTCTTCCACTTTGTGATCGTCGATGACCGCGAAATGATCTTACAAGAAACAAATTAGCTCCAAGGCAAAAGTTACGATTCGATAAAATACCTTCGATATCAGAACGCTTCTATTCGAAACGAGACCTTTGAAACAAAAACGATCTAACGAGCGCGTTAGGAATAAATCAAAATACGACTTTCATCAAATTAGGACGTTTTCCTTTCGTCATTCGCCTAACAAAGGTTAGATTCCTAATTTCGTTGCGGAATAAACGGTAAAAAGAGAGAAACCATCGACAAACGATTCTTTCGATTCCTTGGCGTTTTCCTCCTTTACAAATGTCCTTCTGTATAAAAGGCGGGAATGCTTTTTTACGGAGGACATTCGATGCAAACGCGGAAAAAAATATTTTTTACGTTAGTTACCTTGATAGGTTTTTTGACCGTAACCTGCGGGGATGGGAAGAAAGAAAACGATGATCTCACGTTATTGATTGCGTTAGCGGCACAATCTGCGCCTAACAAAGAAATCATCGAACCGAAAATCGCTCTGAATACCGCGGAGTTAAAAATGCAAGGGCAGACATATTCTCTCGGAAACACACTCTGTAGCAAAAACGGAATCGCGGCCTCCGCCGGTCCGGACCTCCTCGTGGACACGGGAAACTCTATGATTGATTTTAGTAAGAATTCCGGAGTGATCGTAGGACCGGGAGGAGGAGGGCAAATCGATTTCTACGTAAACCTTCCCGCAGATACTTACAGGGTATCGACTCAATGCGCGGTAACAATCACGAAAAACGATTCGAAAAATTACGGACTTCGATTTTCAAATTGCCCGATCGTAGCACAACTCGACCCGGGAAACTCGCCGGCGATCGGCGCGATCGCATTCGAAATCTATTGTACGAAAATAAACTAAAAACTTCCGCTGAAGTTTTCATAAAAAAAGCCCGAGGGTAACATCTCGGGCTTTTTTAAAGAATCGCAAAATTCTTCTTTTGATTCTACTTTATTCTTACGCTTGAAACGCGTCCAGAACGAGTTGATCTTGTTCCTGTAAATGCAACTTCATATGTCCGGCCGCAGGGCTCGGAGATTCGTGTCTTCCCGCATAAGTCAGACGAATACCGGAAGGAAGCAAGTCCTCGATTCTTTCTCTTACAAAGAACCAAGCTCCTTGGTTTTTCGGCTCTTCCTGACACCATACGAATTGTTTCGCGTTTTTAAACGTTTTCACGACTGCGTTTTCGATTTCTTTACCCGCGAAAGGATAGATTTGTTCCACACGGACCAAAGCCACGTTTTTGATTTTATTCTCGTCTCGGTATTTCATTAAATCATAATATACTTTACCTGCGGAGAAAATTACTTTTTCGATCTTGTCGGGCTTAGATCCGCTGTCATCCACGAGAATTTCCTTAAACGCGCCCTGCAGAATATCTTCCACAGGAGAAAGGGACGCCGGAAAACGGAGCAAACTTTTCGGAGTTACGATTACGAGAGGTTTGCGATAATTTCGAAGCATCTGTCTTCGGAGCAAATGGAAATACTGAGCGGCCGTTGTGAGATTACAAACCTGCATGTTGTTGAGCGCACAGAGTTGTAAAAATCTTTCCAGTCTTGCGGATGAATGTTCCGGTCCCTGGCCTTCGTAACCGTGAGGCAACAGCATCGTAAGACCGGAAAGTCTTTGCCATTTTACTTCCGAACTGGAAATAAATTGATCGAAAATCACCTGCGCGCTGTTCGCAAAATCCCCGAACTGCGCTTCCCACATCACGAGGGCATTCGGATCAGCCAGAGAATAACCGTATTCAAAACCCAAAACCGAAAATTCGGAAAGTGAGGAATTGATGATCTCCGCCTTTGCTTGTTTTCCGGAAATATGATTCAAAGGAATGTATTTTTCGTTTGTGTTCGTGTCCACGAGCACGGCGTGGCGGTGGGAAAACGTTCCTCTCTGAGAATCCTGTCCGGAAAGACGGATTCTAAAACCGCTTTCCAAAATCGAACCGAAGGAAAGAGCTTCCGCAAAACCCCAATCCACGGGAATTTTTCCTTCCGCCATTTCCTTTCTGCTCTGGAGAAGTTTTACGAGTTTAGAATTCGGAGTGAAACCCTGAGGCACGGAAGTCAAAGCCTGGACGATTCCTTGCATCTGCTCTTTCAGAAGTTTTGTCGCGGGCTCGGAATCCAACGATACCTTGGAGAACTTGGACCAAACCCCTTGCATTGTATCGACCCTGATCTTTACGTCTTGTTCTTTCGCTCTTTGGAAAGAATCTTCGAGTCCGTGCATAGAACCGTTTTTGATAAAGTCCAAATCTTCCTGAGCGATCTCGCCTTCTTCTACGAGTTTTTTCTCGTAAAGATTCACCGTTGGAGGATGATTCTTAATGATCGAATACATCTTAGGTTGTGTGAACGCAGGCTCGTCTGTTTCGTTGTGACCGAGTCTTCTATAACAAACTAGATCGATGATGAAATCTTTTTTGAACTTCTGACGGTATTCCATGCCGAGTTTTACGACTCTGTAAACCGCCTCGGGATCGTCTCCGTTTACGTGAATGATCGGGATCTGAAATCCTTTTGCGAGATCGGTTGCATACAACGTGGATCTGGATTCGTCCGGCAAGGTTGTAAATCCGATCTGGTTGTTTACCACTACGTGAAAACTTCCGCCGGTCGTATAACCTTCCAGATTCATCAGGTTGAGCGTTTCTGCAACGACTCCTTGTCCAGCAAACGCCGCGTCCCCGTGGATCAGAATCGGCATATACTTCGCGCGATCCTTGTCCCCGATCAAACCCTGACGCGCGCGTACGGATCCCGTTACGACCGGATTGACGCATTCCAAGTGACTCGGGTTGAACGCGAGGGAAAGTTTCACTTCTTTCCCTGCTTTTGTCATTCTGCTGTTGGAATATCCTAAGTGATACTTTACGTCCGCATAACTCAGGTTATCTTTGTCGGTCTTCTCCTCGAACTCGGCAAAGATGAGTGACGCGGGTTTTTCGATGATGTTCACAAGAACGTTGAGCCTTCCTCTGTGCGCCATCCCGATCACGAGTCCGTCCATCTGATGATGTCCGGCTTCTTCTACGATCGTATCCAAAAGAGGGATGAAGGATTCTCCTCCTTCGAGGGAGAATCTTTTTTTACCAACGTATTTTTTTGCGAGGAATGTTTCGAAATAATCGGCTTGGAATAATTTTTCAAAAAGTCTGAGTTTGGTGCTTTTAGGAATCGGCGCCAAGAATTCCGGAGACTCCATCTTTTTCTGAAGCCATTCTCTTTCCACGTCGTCCACGAGGTAGAAGTGTTCCGCGCCGATCGTATTACAATAAACCTTTTCGTAAAGGTCCACGATCTCTTTCAGCTTAACTCTTCCTAAAGTATCGCTGTCCACGACGGTTTCCAAATCCGCGGGAGAAATGCTGTGAAGTTTAGAATCTATAAAAGTACGATTCGGCTTTTGAATTCCGAGAGGATCCAATTGCGCCGCCAAGTGACCTTGTCTTCTGTAAGCGTTGAGGAGGTTGATGATCCCCATCTCCCGGATCGAACCGGCTTGAGCGTCCGTAAAGGAAGTGGCGACCGCTGATTTTCCGTTCCCATTTCCGTTGGAATAACCGTTTCCATTCGCAAGACCGTTGGTATCCACTTCTTGAAAGAAGAGTTTCCATTCTTTGTCCACCGAGTCGGGATTGATCTTGTATTGATCGTAAAGTTCTTCAAGGAGAGCGCCGTTCTCCCCGTAAAGTGCCATGAGTTTTTCTATTTTCATACTTGAAACCTACCTAATCGATTCACGCGTGAATCGCCCACTTATCCACCGCCATCGCCGCTTCTTTGATCACTTCCGCCAAGGTCGGGTGCGCGTGAAAACTTCTCGCGACGTCTTCCGCAGACGCGCCGAATTCCACTGCGACCGCCAATTCTGCGATCATGTCGGAAGCCCTCGGTCCGAATATAAACGCTCCGAGGATCTTGTCCGTTTTTTTATCCGCTAATATTTTAACTTGTCCTTCCGCTTCGTTCATCGCTTTCGCACGGGCGTTCGGACGGAATAAGGACTTTCCGGTTTTGTATTCGATTCCGGCGGCCTTCAATTCCTCTTCGCCTTTTCCAACCCAAGCCATTTCCGGCCAAGTATATATGACGTAAGGAACCGCATCGTAATTGACGTGCCCCGATTGTCCGGCGATAAGTTCCGCGAGCGCGACGCCTTCTTCTTCCGCTTTATGCGCGAGCATCGGTCCGTCGACCGCGTCTCCGATCGCGTAAATTCCGGGAACTGAGGTTCTGAAATGTCCGTCGATTTGAATTCGTTTACGCGGAGTCAGTGCGACGCCCGCTTCTTCCAAACCTACACCTTCGATAAAAGGACGGCGACCGACCGCGACGAGAACTACGTCCGCTTCGAGTTCCTTCGATTCTCCTTTAGAATCTTCGATCGTGACTTTAGCACCGGTCTTCGAAACCGTCGCGCCTTTGACCTTGTGTTCAAATAGGAATTCCATTCCTTGCGAAGTCAAAGAACGTTCTAATAACGCGCCCATCTGACGATCCACGTTGGAAATTAATCCAGGTAAGAATTCAACGACGGTTACCGCCGTTCCGAGTCGGGACCAAACGGATCCGAGTTCGAGACCGATCACTCCTGCTCCGATGATGATCATTTTTTTCGGAAGTTTACGAATGTCGATCGCGTGATCGGATGTGATGATCGTCTTTCCGTCCACGGTCAAACCGGGAATATCGATCGGAACCGATCCAGTGGCGACCACTACGTGTTTGGCGGTGAGGACTTCTTTGGTTCCGTCGTTCAACGCGACTTCCACTTTACTCGCCGAGAGAACCTTGCCGAAACCTTCGTAACGTTTGATTTTGTTTTTGTTCATTAAGAAATCAACGCCGTCCGTGACTTCTTTCACGATCTGATCCTTACGATTCATAAGTTTGTTTAGATCGAGATCGACTTTTCCGACCGTGATTCCGTGAACGTCCAACTTGTGGAGAGTCTTATGATATTCTTCCGAAGAATCCAGAAGCGCTTTGGAAGGAATACAACCCACGTTGAGGCAGGTGCCTCCGAGGGTTTTTCTTTTTTCGATGATTGCGGTTTTTAAACCGAGCTGAGCGGAACGGATGGCACAAACGTAGCCCCCCGGTCCCGAACCGATCACGACTACGTCAAATTCTGCTGACATGATTCCTCTTTCATTAAAGTTCGAGTAAAAGTCGAGTAGGATCCTCGATCGCTTCCTTTACCTTCACGAGAAACGTAACCGCTTCCTTTCCGTCCACGATTCTGTGATCGTAGGAAAGAGCGAGATACATCATCGGACGGATTACGATCTGATCGTTCACCACCACCGCACGTTTTACTATATTATGAAGTCCTAAAATTCCACTCTGAGGAGGATTTAAGATAGGAGTGGACATCATCGATCCGTAGATCCCGCCGTTGGAGATCGTAAAAGTTCCGCCTTCCATTTCGGCGAGTTCGATCTTTCCGTCTTTGACCCGGTTGGCGAGTCTTCCGATTTCCTGTTCCACGCCTGCAAAGCTCAAGAGATCCGCGTCTCTAACGATCGGAACCACAAGTCCCTTCGGTCCGCCCACCGCGACTCCGATATCATAGTAATTCTTATAAACGATATCGGTTCCACGGATCTCGGCATTGATCGCCGGAATCGACTTGAGAGCGTGAATCGCAGCCTTGGTGAAGAAGCTCATAAACCCAAGACCCACGTTATGCGCTTCTTTGAACTTATCTTTGTAACGATTTCTGACTTCCATCACGGCGCTCATATCGACTTCGTTGAAAGTAGTGAGAATCGCCGCGTTGTGTTGTGCGGAAACGAGTCTTTCCGCGATCACTTTGCGGAGACGGGACATCGGAACCGTATTTTCTCTCGGAAGATCTCCTCGGTTCGCAACCGGAACAGCCTTAGGAATTTCGGGAGTCGGAGCCGTTTTCGCCGCGACTGCAGTCGGTGCGGAAGTTTTTGCTTCGATCGCTTTTAAGACGTCTTCTTTTGTGATCTGTCCATTCTTACCCGAACCGGAAATTGCGGACGCGCTGAGTCCGTTGTCATCGATCAGCTTACGGACCGCAGGAGGAAGAGTTTCGTTTAAGCTGCCGTTGTTTGAGACCGGTGTCGAAGTAGTTTTTGAAGGAGTCGGAGAAGAGGAAGGGGTTGGAGCGGAGGCGGCGGCCGCGGAGTCGATGAGACCGATGATCTCTTTTACTTTTACAGTGTCTCCCGCCTTCTTATGAATTTTTTGAAGAACACCCGAAGACGGAGCGGGAACTTCCATGGTCGCCTTATCGGTTTCCAGTTCCAGAAGGATTTCGTCCTGTTTTACTTGTTCTCCTTCTTTCTTTACCCAATTCGCAATGGTTGCTTCCGTGATCGATTCCCCCATTTCGGGGACCTTGATTTCTACAGACATGTATGATTCCTTTTCGGAGGCTTAAGATGCTCTATAAGGCCGGCCTCGGTTTCAATCCTTATAAACGAAAAAATTCTGTAAACGAAATTCTCCAAAACGGAATTATTCCGTCCTTGGTTTGAACTTCCGATCGGTTTTGCCTAATTCTTCATCACTGATCTGATATTCTTTCTGTAAGAATTCTCTAAAATCCATGGACTTGTGATGATCTCTTTCTCCGTCACACTGACGATTTCCCATTACCGCCTTTGTAACTCCGGCGACGGTGATCGGTTTTAAGGTCAGGTTCTGAGTTACGGGACATACTCCGGGTTTCGGAGACAAACCGTTGTAAGCACAGGTTCCTCCTCCTTGCACTTCTTCCGGCATAATGTCTTCGCCGAAGGTCGGATAATTTTCTCCGCCGTAAAAGCGATTGTACATTCTTCCCCAAATCGGAACCGCAAGAACCGAAGCAGCCTGACCTCTTCCTAAGGAAATCGAACTCTTATCGAAACCCAGCCAGATTACGGTCGTATAATTCGGATCGAATCCGCAATACCAGGCATTGGTAAAAGAAGAAGTGGATCCGGTCTTTCCGGCGGCGATCCCCCGGTAATTTCCCTTATCGGGATCTCTGAGTCCCATCGCGGCGGTTCCCGCCATCGCAACGTTTATGAGCATTTTCTTAAGAATGTAGGCCGTTCCTTCGGAGATAACTTGGATGCTTCCATCCTTCGCTTGTCTCTGAAGTTCCTCCTGAACTTTAGACTCTTCGTTGTAGACGACGTTCCCGCTCTGATCGATCACGTAACGAACGGAGAATGGAATTACCCGTCTTCCCTTGTTCGCAATCGTCGCATAACCGAGAGCCATCTCTAAAGGAGTAAGTTCCGCGATCCCGAGCGCGAGCGCAGGACTCGAAGGGAAACGGGAAGGATTGACTCCCGTGAGTCTTGCGGCAAAATCGATCACCGCGTCCGGTCCGGTTCTCAGAAAAACCTGGACCGAAACGATATTCAAAGATAAGGAAAGAGCTCTCGACAAAGGAACCATTCCGAGAAAGTCCCCGTCGAAATCCTGAGGAGACCAACCTTCTCCTTCTTCGGTAAGAGTGGTCAGAGGAGCATCCATGATTCCGGTTCCGCTTCCTACCACACGTTCTTGGATCGCGGCTCCGTAGACGAACGGCTTAAACGCGGATCCGGTCTGACGTCTCGCCATCGTAGCGCGGTTGAACTGATTCTTCGGAGTGAATTCGTAACCTCCGACCATGGTTTGAATGTAACCAGTGGAAGGTTCGATCGTAATCGCCGCGCCTTCTACGTGAAGATTCTTTCCGAAGACGGCGGTTTGTTTTTGGAATTCTCCGATCGCCGCGGATTCGTTTTCACCCGGAGTGAGAATGGTAAGAATGTCGGCGGCGTCGATGAGCTCCCTTTCAAGGGCGACTCGGTAGTTCGCCTTTTCGTCCAACTTACTGACAAACGGCATTCCTACGGGGAAAATGGATCCCATCAAATAATAAAGTCCGACCAGACCTCGATCCGCTCCGCCGGAATAGTTGACCGTAATTCCGGAAACGAGGTCGTCGTGTTTTTTGATCGCCTTGGATAATTCTTCCTGAGCGATTTCCTGTTTGCGCGCGTCGAGAGTCGTATAAACTTTTAAGCCGCCGGTATAAACCTTGTCTTCGCCCAATTCTTTTTCGAGCTTTTGACGAACATACTCCGTGAAGTGAGGAGCCTTGTTCAGACGATTGCCCCAAGTCGATTGAGACGGAGATTTTGTGATGACCACGGGCCAGTATTTATTCCAGAAATCGTCGTGAATGCTCTGGACTTTGTCTTCGGGGATATATCCTTGAGAAGCCATCAATTTGAGAACGCCGAGGTGCGCGTTTTTCGAAATCGCCGGATTCTTAAACGGAGAATATTTTACGGGAGCCTTCGGAAGTCTTGCGAGCATCGCCGCTTCGGCTATGTCCAAGTCGCTCACGTCTTTTTGAAAGTAAACGTCGGCCGCGGAAGCGATCCCGGTGGTTCCGTGTCCTAAATAAATTAGATTAAAATAAATTTCTAATATTTCTTCTTTTGAATATTCCTGTTCGATCTGAAGAGTAAAAAGAGCCTCGATGAATTTTCTGGCAAAGGAACGTTTTCTGTTTTGTAAAACGGTTTTGGCGAGCTGTTGAGTGAGAGTGGAGCCACCCTGTTTGATTCTTCCAGAAACTACGTTTACGATCCCGGCGCGGAGAATCGCCATAAAGTCGATCCCGAAGTGATTGAAGAAGTTATTGTCCTCCACGGAAAGAAACGCCTGCACGACGTGAGGAGGGATGTCCTGGTATTTGAGAAGTTGTTGCTTGTGTTTGTAGAGTTCCGCGAAGACGACTCCGTTGATATCGTAGAGTCTTGTCGGAGTCGTGGGTTGATACGAAGCGAGCATCGCGAGTTCTCCCCCTTCGTCCACTTCGGAAAGAATATAACCGAAAAAAAGACCTCCTAAGAGGGCGATGACGAGCAAGGCTCGCGAAGTTCTATGAAGTCCGATACTTTTAATCATGATAGTTTATATTCGTTCCCTTCTACGGCGAGTTCGATCTTGAGAGTATGATTTCCAAGCGCGACCGCGTGCGCCCGCGCTTCCTGGAGAATGATGTCCAAAACGTCGTCCGCATACGCGGGTTCGTGATGTGTGAGAACCAGAGTTTTCACATTCCAAGCAACCGCACAGTTTACGGCCATCGTGTAGGACGTATGTCCCCAGTCAAATTTTTGGAAGGATTCATCCAGAGTATATTGGGAATCCAGGACGAGAAGATCCGCGTTTTGAAAAAAAGGCTTCATCTCCGAAACGGATGCAAAATCCTCTCCGGTAAATTCCGCATCCGTGGCGAAAATAAAGACCTTTCCCTTCTCTTCCAGCCGGTAGGCAAAAGACCCGCCCGGGTGTTTGAGAGGATAAACGCTCACCTTACAATCCCCTTCTAAATCCAAAGTTTCGCCAGGGCTCAGACAGGTAAAGAGTTTCGTGGATGCGAGGGCGGAAAATGGAAGGGGAAAGAATTCGGGGGACTGCTGTTTTTCAAAACGTTCCGAAAGATCGGGAAAAGGAGAATAAAAATGGAGCTCATTCCCCGGAATATACAAGGGTTTGAAAAAAGGAAGCCCCTGAATATGATCCCAATGAGTGTGAGTGAAGAATAATGTGATTCTTCCCTCGCCTTTTCCGAATTTCTCCTGCATGAGTTCGTCGCCGAGAACCCGGACTCCCGTTCCGCAGTCGATCACGATTCTTCTTCCCGAAGAAAGAACAACGGATAAGCAAGTTGTATTACCGCCCACCACGTGAGTAAGATAAGGCGGAAGACTGGAAATAAATTTCTCGATATCCGAGAGGACGTTCGGATTTCCGTCCCGGACGATTTCCAGAACTTGAATCAATTTTTGAATGTATTCCGTAGTCCGGAGAGGGGCGGAAATCGAACCTCGAGTTCCGTAAAGCTGAATGATCACCTTGAACCCAGGATTTCGATCTCGCGCATTCTGTCAAAGATAAGAGAGGAAAGAAAAATCGTTTTACGGTTGTCTCCCGAATTCTAAGGAGAAATCATGTTCCCCTATGACTGGAATCTACAATCGGATCGGACCGGAGCTGACTCCCGTAGTTCGGACTCTCTTGATTTTAAACGGGGGAATTTTTGCGATTCAACTCCTGCTTTCTTGGACGGTGGGAGATTATCTCACTCTCTATTTCGGATTAACGCCGGACCTAATCACCGATCATTACTACGTATGGCAGTTTATTACCTACGCATTCTTACATTCCGCTCAGAACATCTTTCATATCCTGTTCAATATGTTTTCTCTCTGGATGTTCGGATCCATTTTGGAAAGTCATTGGGGCGGAAAAAACTTTCTTAAGTTTTATCTCTTTTCCTGTTTTATGGGCGGTTTTTTTCCGTGGACCTTACATCTTTTAGGATGGCACCAAGGCACCATCATCGGAGCTTCGGGAGGAATCTACGGTCTTCTTGTCGCCTTCGCCCTGATCTGGCCGAATCAGGAATTGTTATTCATGGGATTTTTTCCCCTAAAGGCGAAATACATGGTCGTCATCCTGATGCTGATCATCGCGTTCTCCGGTCCGGGTGGGAATATCGCGCACATGGCACACGCCGGAGGAGCGATCGGAGGCGCCCTTTATTTCTTTTATTATAATAAACTTAAGTCCAAAATTCCTGCTTCTCTTTCTTTGAGTCGTTATCTTCAAAAAAGAAAAATGAAAAAGTGGCAAGAAGAGATGAATCGCAAAATTCACGTTCGAGAGGAAGTGGATCTTCTTCTGGATAAGATTTCGAAGAGCGGAATGGATTCTCTTTCCAGAAAGGAAAAGAAATTCTTAAAGGACGCTTCGAGTCAGTATTCGTCGGAGGAATGATTCTTACCCGGTTGGCGTGAGACGGAAAAAAGTAGGAACTCCTTCGTTTGCAGCTTTGAAAGGAAAACTTTCTCTGAGACGAAAAAAAGTAGGAACTCCTTCGTTTGCAGCTTTGAAAGGAAAACTTTCTCTGAGACGGAAAAAGTAGGAACTCACATAAAATTCTTCAGGAGAGAGGATTAAAAATACGATGAAACATTCTTACCCTCCGGAACCGATCATTCTCTCGGGAAAACACGTAGAACTTCATCCTTTGAGAATGGAACATAAGGATTCTTTAATAGAAGCGGTAAAAGACGGAGAACTTTGGAAGCTCTGGTTTACGCTCGTTCCTTCTCCGGAAGAAATGAAGGTTTGGATCGAAAGAGCAATCGCGGAAGAAAGCGAAAAACTTTCTCTTCCATTCGTCGTAAAACGCAAAGAAGATCAAAAAATTCTGGGAAGCACCCGCTTTATGAATATCGAAAAATTTGCAAATCGAATGGAAATCGGTTCAACTTGGTATTGCAAAGAAGCTCAAAAAACCGCTGTAAACACGGAATGCAAACTCCTCCTTTTAGAACACGCCTTCGAAAATCTGGATTGTATAGCGATCGAATTCAGAACTCATAAACTCAATGAGGCTTCTCGAAAAGCGATTTCAAGGCTCGGAGCGAGCCTGGACGGAGTCATTCGAAATCATAGGAAAATGCCAAATGGAACCCTGAGGGATACTGCGGTCTACAGCATCATTTCGAACGAATGGCCGACCGTAAAATGCCATCTTCAATTTAAATTAGGAAGAAACTAATCGAGCCGGACTTCTCCCCTACTCGCATCTGACAATAAGAATCGAGTTCGAAAAAATTTTTCCAAATTCTGAATTCAATTTTTTCCGCAATAGAAATTCTTCTTTGGAAAGTTTGTTGGAACAATAGTCAAGTCCTGCCTTGTCACCTAAAAGTAGGAACTCATACATTTCCATTCTAGCAGACAGATCCTCCTTGAATTGAAAAAGTAGGAACTCACACATTTCCCACCGCAAACCGATTGCGGAAAAAAAAGAAATCTCAGATACTGCAAAGAAGAACAAATGCGAACTTTTTCCTTTTTTCAAAACTCAAAGCGAAGCGCAACATACAACCTCGCCATCGAAGAAGCTATAGGACTTCATCTCGTCTCCTCCGGATACGGAGCCGGACTCCGAATCTGGAAAAACCCATTCTCCATAGTAGTCGGACTTTCTGAAAAACCGGAAGAGACGGTCCTATCTGAAATTTTAAATCCGTTCTTAGAATCCGAAAAAAACGCGGGAAAAGAATCCGTTCTCAGAAACAAAAAAATCATTCGGAAAAATTCTTCGCCGGCGATCGTAAGAAGAGCGAGCGGCGGAGGAACCGTAGTTCATCATCCGGAAGAGAATCTAAATTTTACCTTCTTCATCTCCTTGGACGTAAAACCGGAACTCTACAAAGTGAAGGAATCCTACGATTATTTTTTAAGTCTTGTGATCTCGTCTTTGAAAAAACAAACGTTAGACGCTTCTTTCAGAGGCAAATCGGATCTTGCGGTGATCGATCAAGGATTGGAGAAGAAGATCTCGGGAAACGCACAATTTCGAAAAAAGGGCGCGGTCGTCCATCATGGCACATTGATCCTAAGACCTTCCCTCATCGAAAGGGTCTCCGGACTTCTCAAACATCCGCCCGAAGAACCGGAATACAGAAAGAATCGAAAACATTCCGACTTCGTCACCGCCCTCCCCGCGCATTTTTCCACCCTAAAATTTGGCCAAGACCTATCTCATGTATTTGCCGAATCCCTGGGCCTTTCCAGAATGGACACAGAGAAGGATCTCCGATTTACAAAATTGATTCTCAGAGAAGCGAAAACTCTCCTTGAGAACAAGTATTCGAGGATGGATTTCATCCTCAGAGATTGATCGGGTTCCATTCTACTTCATAAATCCGTTAGAAAAGAAGGGCCACGATGCAGTTTCTTCCGAAAGCAGATCCAGAAATCTATGCAGCGATCAAAAAAGAGGACGAAAGACAGGAAAATAACCTGGAAATGATCGCCTCCGAGAATTTCGTTTCCAGACCGGTTCTGGAAGCGTACACTTCCACGCTCACCAATAAATACGCGGAAGGATATCCGGGAAAAAGATACTACAACGGATGCGTCAACGCGGACGCGGTGGAAAGCCTTGCGATAGAAAGGGCAAAAAAACTCTTCGGAGCGGAATACGCAAACGTGCAACCTCACTCCGGAGCTCAAGCAAACATGGCCGTCTTCTTAGCCTGTTTGGAACCGGGAGATTCCTTTCTCGGGATGAATCTCGCGCACGGCGGGCACTTAACTCACGGTTCACCGGTGAACATCAGCGGTCGCTATTATAAACCGATTCCTTACGGAGTGGATCCCAAAACCGAAACGATCGACTACAATGAAATCGCAAAACTCGCGAGAGAACACAAACCTAAGTTGATCGTTGCGGGCGCTTCCGCTTATGCGAGAACCATCGACTTCGCAAAGTTCGCGGAAATCGCAAAAGAAGTCGGAGCCAAACTTATGGCCGACATCGCGCACATTTCCGGACTCGTTTCCACGGGATATCACCCTTCTCCCGTCGGACTCTTCGACTACGTCACGACTACGACTCACAAGACTCTGAGAGGACCAAGAGGAGGACTCATTCTTTCCTCATTAGAGAATGAGAAAGTACTCAACTCGCGGGTTTTCCCCGGAATCCAAGGTGGACCTCTGATGCACGTCATCGCGGCAAAAGCTGTGGCTTTCCAAGAAGCGCTTCAACCAGAATACAAAACTTATATCGAAACCGTATTAGCAAACGCTAAAACACTCGCGGAAGTTTTCGTAAAACGCGGCTATAGAGTCGTAAGCGGAGGAACGGATAACCATCTCGTTCTTCTGGACGTTTCCGTAAAAGGACTCACCGGAGCTCAGGCCGCTGACGGACTTGACGAAGTGGGAGTCACAGTAAACAAGAACGCGATTCCATTTGATAAGAATCCTCCGGCCGTCGCATCCGGCATTCGTCTGGGAACTCCTGCGCTTACGACGCGCGGACTCAAACCTTCGGATATAGAAGTCGTAGGAAATCTGATCTGCGACTTCCTCGACAATCCGAACGACGAGAAGAATCGAACCAAAGTAAAAGGCGGAGTCAAAGAAGTGACCCAGAAATTTCCTATGGATCGTTTCCGTCTGGATTAAAAGACAGTTTTTCTCATTGAGAATAAAAAAGGCGCCGTCAGGGCGCCTTTTTTTATTTCAGGGACGATCTTAAAACCTCTCCAAAGAAAGAATTCCGTTTTAGAAAATTGTAATATTCTGTGTGAGTTCCCGCAAATAACGTCCCGTTCCTTTTTTCGTAGGAATCGGAATCCTACTTAGAGCCTGTCCCAAAACGTTATTTTACTTTGTCAGTAGGATCTAGCGGCAAGGTTCTGTCCCAGTTTTGGGACAAATCTTATCATTCGAAAATGTGTGAGTTCCTACATTTTATGTCTTAGGACAAAGATGGATTAGAATTCGCGGATCCAAAAAACTCACTTTCCAGCAAAAGATCCGCTTTTCTTTGATAAAACCAGATTCTACCAATCGTTCTTGGAAACGGACTTTAAGTCCGGTTGCAACCTTTTTGAGAACAGATTCACTTTGTCGGAACAACGAAAGTTTTATGATAGAAACAAAATTCCGGAAGAATTCTTCGAATTTCTAAGATTTCTCACGAAAAGAATCGGACTTTCCTTTCGGAACCGAAAACCAAACCCGGCTTCCTTTTCCGAATTCGCTCTCGATTCCGATGCTCCCGCCGTTTCTTTCAATAAATTCTTTACAAATGATCAAACCAAGACCGGACCCCGGCTCGTTCCTCGTTCCCGAGGAAGAAATTCGTTCCCGAGGAAGAAATTCGTTCCTCGAGATGAAAGAGTTTTTCGAGATAAAGTTCAGAGATGCCAACACCCGTATCGACAACCGAAATCAAAACGGAATCCGCCGATTCTTCCATTCGAATCTTGATGAAGCCTCCGGACTTCGTAAACTTAATCGCGTTCCCCACGAGATTTCTAAGAACGAGCTGAATCATAGAAGGATCTGCGAACGCAAAAGAATCTTTGCCAGGTTCTAAAATGAGTTGAATTTCTTTTTGCAAGGCCTGATTGAAAAGAAGCTCTTTCGTATCTTCTATGACTTTTCGGATCGAAAAATGTTCCTTCTGAATTTTCATTTCACCTTTTTGATTTTCCGCCCAAAAAAGTAGATCTTCCAATAGCCGATATGTTTTGTGAATGGAAGAGCGGACTTGAACCAGAGTTTCTTCGTTCATGTCGCTCGGACTCCGGATGACGTCCCGAAAAAGAAGATGAATCGTTCCGATCGGACCTCTCAGATCGTGAGAGATGATCGCTAAAAATTTATCCTTTGTTCGATTCGCTTCTCTGGATTGCGTTTCACTGATTTTAAGATTTCGGTTTAAATAAAAGATATACGAAGCGATCAAAATTACCGCAACCGAAAACAAAAGAAATCCCAAAAGGATACCGTAGAGCCAACCGAGATCGTGTTTTGGATTCGGATCATAAACGAAGGACCCCAAATCCAAACCCGGTTTTAACATTCCCTGCTCTTCGTAAACTTCGGCGATATGTTTCCAACGATACAAATTCATGTGACCGATCTCTACGATATCGGGTTGAAGAATTTTCATCTTCTCCGCTTCAAAACGGAGGTGTTCGATAGAATGGCGTTTGCTGTATTTATGATAGATGAGTTGAACGATCTCTTCCGGATTCCGTTTTGCGTATTCCCAACCTTTCATACTCGCGCTCCGAAACGCCTTTACTTCTTCGGGAAAGTCTTCGATTCTTTTTTCAGTGGTAAAAAGAATGTCGCTATAAAAATCGATCCCGGCCGCTCTCGGAGAAAAGATCAGATATGGAATTCTATCTTTTTCCAAAGCAAAGGGTTCGTCGCTGAGATAAACCGAAATCGCGGAAACCTTTCCGTCTTTCAGATCGTTGATATGAAAAGAATGCGGTTGAACAAAGATCTTGCTCGCATTAATTCCTTCTCTTTCAAAGTAAGCGAAAAGCTCCGCAGAATGCGGCTCGATCATCACGGTCTTTCCGACCAGCTCGTGAAGAGTTCTAATCCCGGAATCTTTTCTCACCAACAAGGATAAGGGAGAATGTTGAAAGATCGCGGCAAGTGCGACCACCGGTTTTTTTCGTTCTCTCATCAAAAGAAGGTCCGTAGTACCCACTCCGTAGTCCGCACTTCCGTTCAGAACCTGAGTGATCGGCTCTTCGTTAAAATTGGATTCTAAAATTTCAACTTCGAACCCCTGATCGCGGTAAAATCCTTTTTCAATAGCGGCGTAGTATCCGGCGAATTGGAATTGATGTCTCCATTTCAATTGCAGTTTGATTTTTTTCAAAGGCTCCGAGGACGCCTCTTCCGAACGGAGCGAATGAAACGCAAAAAGAAAAATCAAAAATCCGGAAAGCGCGAATCCATACTTGTGAAAACCTGCAACGTTTCCGACAAAAGATTCTATAATTTGTTTCATTCTCAGGCGACCAAAGTTCATTTTGTTTTACAATTCATCTATAAAGAATCAGGATAGGAATTCCGAATTGAGATACATGATTATTTGGAGAATCGCTTTCAAATCAACAAAATTAATCCCGAACGAACGCCTTTCCCACCGGTAATTCTCTAAAAAATAAACAATTTCTCAATTTCAAACTCCAATACATTATATTTTTATAATATATTTTTCTTTTTTTATTCAACTAAAACGAACTAAAAATTCCGTAGTTGTAAAATTCTTTTCAAACGTCGAAAAAACTGAAAAACCGAAACCTGATTCCGGATAATCGCGGAGGAATTTCAGAAAACGAGATTGCAGCGTAGTGAATTTTAAACATAAAACCGAAGTTCCGATCTTATAAGACATATTTTCCAATTATCATTTTCATCATCCTACATTTTGCTTTACAAATTTATACTTATCATTAGAATAGTATTTATGTTTTTAGAAACGACAACACGCCCATCCTCCGGCGCGAACCTTTACCAACCGGTTCTTTCCTGGAATCGAAAAGGATTGAGTATGCTCACGGGAATGTCCGGAATCTATCATCTTGCGCTTCAATGGGAATATGCGTTTGCGGTTTCGGGTTTTAAAGTTTTCAATCTGGACTGTGCAATTCGTTTTAATCCGTTCGTAATTACCGAAGAAACGAGAAAAAGAAGAATTCCTCCCGAATCCTTGCTCGAAAACATTTTTGTGCAAAGGGCGTTTACACCCTATCAGATCTTAGATGCGCTGAAGACGATCGCGAACAATAAGTCGCAGGATATGATCTATTTTCTTTTGGCGCCTTGCAAACAATTCTTCGACGGAGACGTTCAGGAAGAAGAAGGAAGATTTTTATTGGATAAGATGTTATTGATCTTGGAAACAATTCATTCGAAGAACATCCCGATCCTCGTGATCGAATCCATGAAATACAAACATCCGACTTTTCAGAACTTCTTTCCGAAACTGGCGGCCGCCTCGTCCGATCTCTGGGAACTTAAAATTGAAAATCAACTTTCTTATCTCAAAGTAAGAAAGAAATCGATTCCTTCCATTGAAACGTTGGAAGAGAACGCGGAGGTATAAAAAAATATGGGCAGAACAGTAACTCCTTATTCCAGACAAATGCAACAGGTGGAATCCGGCCTTCTTGAATTTCGTCGCGGACTTCGAAAACCGGATCAAGAAGTTTTTGATGATCTAATACGAACCGCGAAATTACAAGTGCAAGCCGGAGTTATGGCGTCTGCACCTTATCCGATCGATACCATGCTCTTAACTATGATGATTGATCTCAAAAAAGAAATACAGAAACTAAGACAAGAAATAAATGCGGCCAAGGTTTTAAAAGGAGATGGCTGAAACGAATTGGATCGAAGGTACTCTATTCGATATTTATCATATAGAAGACAGGATCCATCTTTGGATTCTCGATAAAAAGGGAAAATCCGCTCTTTTTTACGATTTCTATCAACCGGTAATATATGCCAGAGGAGACGAAACCATTCTCAAAAAATTGGTTCAAAGGCTCTATCAACTCAAAGCGCTTGCGTACATCCCTATTTATGAAGAAAAAAAACTCTTCTATGAAAACCAAACGGTTCCCGTCTTAAAACTTAGCATTTCTCGTCCTTCCGTTTTGTCGCAAGTTTCCAGAAAACTCTACGCGCTCTACGGGAAATTCGACATCTTTCATTCGGACATAGAAATCCCTACGAGCTATCTCGTTGAAAAGAAATTATTTCCTTTGTGCAAATTGAAACTTTCCTATTCCGAAGATAAGGATGGAAGGAGAATTCAAGAAATATCCTCTCTGGATGAGATAGAAAACTTAAACTATGAAGTTCCTAAGTTCAAAATTCTTTCTATGAAACTTTCTCAGAGCCATAGAATCGATTTGAAAAATAATTCCATCGTATTTCGAACTCATGACGGCTGTTGGGATTTTCCAGGTTCCGATCCGAAGAGACTTTTATCTCAAATCGATCGTCTTCTCAAACAAGAGGACCCGGATATCATTCTTTCCTCTTACGGAGATCAGATCATATTTCCTTATCTTTTCTCCCATGCTCAAAAACTTAAAATCTTTCCCGCGTTTGACAGAGACGGCGTCAGTCCGATCCGAAGAAATATTCGAACCAAGGGAACGAGTTTTAATACATACGGAACGATCGTGTTCCGCGCGCCTTCTTATCCTCTTTTTGGACGCTGGCATATTGATTCTGAAAACAGCTTTGTTCACAAAGAAGCGGATCTCTTAGGCATCGTCGAATTGGCAAGGCTATCCCGTCTTCCGATTCAAAAGATGGCGAGGGCCTCCACTGGAAAGGCTTTGACCGCGATAGAAACGGACGTCGCCCTGAGAAGAGGGTATCTCGTTCCTTGGCAAAAGAGCGCGATAGAATCTCCAAAGACGGCGCTTCAACTTTTAGAAGCGGACAAAGGCGGACTTGTGTTTCAGCCCGACGTCACTTTCGGAATGACCGCGGAAAACGTCGCGCAACTCGACTTTGCACAAATGTATCCGAGCATCATGGTTCTCCACAATATCTCCCCCGAATGTGTGAACTGCTCTTGCTGCGAGGAGGATTCGACGACTCCGATCGTTCCCGGATTAGGTTACAAAATTTGCAACAAACGGAAAGGTATCGTTTCCGAGGCGTTAAAACACGTGTTAGAACGGAGGGAATATTATAAATATATTATAAAGAATTCAACCGATGAAAGAGAACTTTTAGAGTGCGGACTAAAACAGTCCAGCCTGAAATGGATGCTCGTCACCTCTTTCGGGTATCTTGGATATAGAAACGCTAAATTCGGAAGATTGGAAAGCCACGAAAGTGTGAACGCGTTCGCAAGAGAAAAACTTCTTACCGCAAAGGAAATTTCGGAAGAAAGGGGTTACGTTTTTATTCACGCAATCACGGACAGTATTTTTATACGCAAAGAAGATTCCTCTTCATTTTCACAAGACGAGTTGGATTCTCTCTGCGCCGAGATCACCGCAAAAACGTCCGTTAAAATCGACGTCGATGGTATTTATACGTGGCTTCTCTTTCCCGCTTCGAGCCAAGATCCGAAGATGCCGGTCGCAAATCGTTATATGGGAAGATTTTCATCGGGAAAATTAAAGTGCAGAGGGATCGGTTCCAGAAGAAAAGACATCCCCGTTTTTATCAAAGACGCTCAAAAGGAAATGTTGGAATGGATGCGGGAAAAAGTTACGATCAAAGAATTGATCGATTCCGAAAAGGAAATTTTGCAAATCTTCGATCGTTACGATTACCGACTCAGATCGGAACAAGTTGATCTGGAAGAACTTTTGGTTCGTAGATCCACTTCAAAGGATTTGGAAGAATACGAAGTGCACGGCGCCGCGTCGCTTTCTCTTCTTCATCTCAAGGAACTGGGCATCGAAGTTCAAGCAGGTGAAAAAATCCGTTATTTAGTTTTGAATCGGAATTCAAAGAGCAAGGATCAATGGTATCTTCCGGAAGAAGCGATTCCGGTTTTTAGACGGAAGAATAAAAAAATTCGCTGGGACAAAACGTTCTACCGTAAACTTCTTACAGGCGTTTTCCGCGAAATTTGGTCCGAATTCGCTTCGTTTAAAGATTTCGATTCTCTTATCGACGAACAAAGATGGCTTCCCTTCGAGGATCGTTATTGGCAAGAATATCATAAATTCTTAATGGACAAAAGAATGAGCGCCTGATTCTGCGCTTCGGTCAATACAGTGATATTCCGATTTAGTTTCGTTTTTTAACGCAAAATCGGATTCTTATCTGGACTGGTTCAAGAATTTCTAAAAACGAGGATTTTGTGTGAGTTCCTACAAATTACGTCTCATTGGGCTTCTGTAAAATTTCGAACTGGTCCAGATAGGTGGGTGTTCCTACATTTCCGGCTTTTAGGGAGATTGCTTATCGTATAAGAGAAGGAATCCATCCTATGCTCTCAAAAACGATCAGTGTTCCTCCGATAAAAAACCCCGCCAGAAAAAACCTGTAACTCCATCTTATGAATCTATATTTAGTAAAATAGATACTCCTTCCCATCTGATAGATGTCGAAGGAGATCGCTTTGTAGAGCGACGCATCCGTCTCTAAGGATGATTCCATATTCTTAAAAAAAGTTTCTTCGTCGTCGTTCGCAAAATCGCCGAAAAACAAGGGGTTCTTCCTCTTCAATTTGTCACGCTTTGTGAAAGGCATCACGGCAAATATCGCCAAAGAAGCGGCCACCGCGATGAACGCCATGAGTAAAATCATACCCGTGACATACGTTCCTCGTTGCAAAAATCCGAGCGCTAAGGAAAGAATCACGAAAGACGCGGCGATCAATATATTCGCCTTCTGATCGGCCATGAGGCTCAGTTGCACGTGATGTTGGTGAACGGTTCTTAGTAGATAATCAACGGAGGACCTGGCTCTTGTTGTGGAAAAGTATTCGGGCTGCATTTGGGATAATTTCTTTCTTACTGAATCTTTTGAAGGGCTTGAATTGTAAAACTGTATTAGTGGGTGTTCCTACTTTTCAGGGAAGGGGGATCTGCAATTTTTCTGAAAAATCTCGAAAATCTCCGGAAAAGGGACTCCTTTCGATTCTTCCTGGAAACGTAGATGGTATGGGGATATTGATTTCAGCGTCACCTTCGACAAGTTCTCGCTTAACAGGTAAAAAGAATGTGGAATCCATTTTGATTCCCGAATCTTTTCTCAAAAGACTTACGGATTTAGAGAGAAAGAATCTTCCTAAAAATGTCGGACCTCTTTTGGACACCTATACAAAATATCTTGTTTCTCTCCGACGTCTTAATCCGAGAGCAAAAAAGGTTATGTATCAAAGGGGGGAAGGTAAGCTCATTAAAGTAAATATGAGAATCGCTCCGGAGCATTGGGAGCTCCTCAGAGTCATCGCCAATTCACATGGAGTCTCGAAGAGTTTTCTCTTCAATTACATCCTCTGGCTGGACTCCCTTGGCGTAGGCGAGTCCTTCCGTGAAGTTCTGGGGGTGGGTGTTCCCACCCTCCACAACTCTTACAGCTATACCCTCCACTACGACACCGTCCAAAATAAGATCTCCCGAAGTCTGCAATTCAGACCTGAATTCTTAAAAACCGTACGAAAGTATCGAAAAGGGTATTTCTAAAAAAACTCATCTCGTCTTAACTAAAAATTTCGCCGAACAGCATCGCGATTCTCGAGACCAAACCGATCGGTTCCATCTGATCGTCCGATTTCGCAACCTCGTAGTGCGAAAAATTCACCGACTTCGTTTTCAGCCGAAACTCGAAAGTAAAACCGGGCCAGAGCGTCGTGTTCTTGCCGTTTTTGGTTCGATACCAGCTAACGCAACCGCCGGTGTTCCAGATCGATTTTTCCAGACGCGCCTGAATCTTGCGATTGTAACGATCCTGAGCTTCCTTCATGACGTTGATAAACTTTAATTTTTTCTTACGCAAAGAAAGAATACACTGAAGAGCGTAATTGATCTGAGATTCGATCATCAAAACCATAGAACTATGGCCAAGGCCGGTATTCGGCCCGACGATCAAAAACATATTAGGAAAACCTGAAACAGTAGTGCCTAAGTAAGCCTCGGCTCCGTCCTTCCAAGCGTCGTTCAAATCTAAACCGCCCAGACCTTTAACTTCGAATGGCGACATCGCTTCCGCCGCTTGAAACCCGGTCGCCAAAATCAGAGCGTCGACACGATGTTCCTTGCCGTCCAAAGTAACGACCCCATTCTCCTTAATCTCTTGAATACCGGTAGTTATCACTTCCACGTTCGGTTTTTGTAAGGCTCCGTAGTATTCATTGGAAATCAGAACTCTCTTACACCCGATCGTAAAATTCGGAGTCACTTTCTTTCTTAGAACCGGGTCTTTCACATTCTTACGGATGTAACCTTTCGCGAAAAATTCCAAAACTTTCATCAGACCCGGATGAATCGTAAATGCAATGACTCTAAATTCCAACATCCAATAAATCGCCAAACGGAAAAGCCATTGGGCCGGAGGAAAAAAACGAAACAAACCTCTTTCAAAATTCGAGATCGCACGATCCGGTTTCGCAATGACCCAAGGAGCGGTCCTCTGAAAAAGATCCAATTTTTTCACGCTCGGTTGAATAGCGGGAACGATCTGAATCGCGCTCGCTCCAGTGCCGATCACTCCGACAGTCTTTCCGTCAAGATCGTACGAATGATCCCATCTCGCGGAGTGAAACATTTTCCCTTTGAATTTTTTCAAACCGGGGACGTCCGGCAAGGCAGGGCGGCTCAAACCGCCGGAACCGTTGATCAAACATTTCGTTCTGAATGAATCTCCGTTGGAGGACTTTACGTTCCACAAACCGGATCTCTCGTCGAAAACCGCGGACTCCGCGGAAGTATTAAAACGAATATGCTGCCTAAGATCGTATTTATCGGTGCAATGATTGAGATATTCTAAGATCTCCGATTGCAGACCGTACATTCTCGACCAATTGGGATTTCTTTCAAACGAGAAAGAATAGAGATGCGATTGAACGTCGCAAGCCGCGCCCGGATAATGATTGTCCCTCCAGGTTCCGCCGACTCCGTCCGCTTGTTCGAGGATCACGAAAGAATGGATCCCTTTCTCTTTGAGACGCACGCCCATACCGAGACCGGCAAAACCGGTGCCGACGATGACGGCGTCCAAAGTCTGATTTTCGAATGTTTTTGATTTAGACTTGTCTTCTTTCAAATTCTGAGTCATTTCCCAATTCTCCAAATAAGATTCGAACTCTTAGAAAAATCCCAGGAAGGAATTTCGCTTTTTCGAGAAGGATCTTAACACAAGGGGAAATAGGATTCGACCAGACTTATGATTTTTGACCGGATTGACCTGATCGATTCCGAAATCGGAAAGGTTTTTTTCGACAAGGCCGAAGTCGCGCTCCGGAAACAATCTAAGAATCCGCCAAGTCGTACGATCGGCGCTCTCCCTGCGAGCGGAAGGAAACGCCAATCAAGGTAAGAATCCGGATTCTATTTTAAAGAATTCAAAAGATCCCTAGTGGCGGAACCTGTGAGAGCGAAATCTTTTTCCGTCTCCTCCAAAAGTTCTTTTGTCTTTGCGGGATCCAAGGTCGGAAAAATTTCCCTCATTTTAGTTCCCAATTCTTTTTCCAAATCATATTCAGGTTTCATTGTATATTCCGGACCGAAGGTGGAGATGATCGTGGCGTTGATTGCAGGAGCGTGCGAGGACGCGTTCTTACCTACGAACTTCATAAGATTAGGGGTCGATTCTCCGAAAGAAAAACCGTCGTAATCTTTCAAAAGAAAACCGGAGAGAGCGTTAGTAAGAGCCGTCGGCTTCGAATAGGAATCGATCAGACTAAAAGAAACAAAGTCTTCGTAAAGAAAATGACGGTTAGCGACCAACTGAGTCATTCTCGCCTTCATCTCCTTCTTGGTTTCCTTCGGAGAAAAAACGTAACGCACATAGTAGAAGAAGCCTGCGTCCGGAACCGCCTTCGAATGATAAGGCTGCCCGATGTCTTGGATGTAATGACAAGCCCAAGCGGCGAATCGATACTTCCAATAATCGTGCCCCGTTTTTCCCGCAAGCCTGGAAAGACGAGAGAACAATTCGATACGATCCAGCATCATTCCGCCCTCGACTATTTCCGGCGCAAAAAGAGAGAGGAGCCAATTCTCATTTTGAAACTGCATGTGAAAAGGAGCCTTGCTGCTTTCTCCTTGCGGCTTGCCGTAGGGTTGTTTTCCGTAACCGTATTCCGTGAAATCCCAAAGGCTATGATCCATTCCCCAATCGGGTTCGTCGATATAAGTGGAAAGAACGGAACGAATCCGCATCTTTGCTCCGGTTTTGGAAATAAATTTCGCGGGCAGTTCGGCAGTGTCAGGAAGATAAGGAGAAACGGAGGAAGAAGAAACGTTTCCTTGTTTCATCGGAAGGCTCGGAAGAATTCTTTCCACTTCTAAAAATCGAGTCGCCGGGTTGAGACGCGCGGCTCTCAGAAATTCGGATACGCTCGCTTGTTCCGGGCGAAACTCGACTTTCTGAAATCGTTTCGATCCTCGATCGCGTTCCCATTCCGCAAACTCGTCGAATAAAATCTTTAAAGAATCTTTTTCCTTTTTTACAAAGGAATCGAGCGATTCCGAAACCACATCTTGGGAAGTAAAACTCATACTAGGATGTTCTAAAGTACGATCCATGACGAGATAGTGGGTTCCCCAGGAAAACAAGGTCCCGGGAAAAAGTAGAATGAGTAAAAATGCGATCGTCACTTTCCGAATCTTTTTAAATCGAAGAATGGAATCTTTAGGAAATCCAGGCCGCGCCTGAACAAGGAAATTGCTTTTTTTATCTTGAATCATAATTCTCTCTGTCATCTCTATTCTTACTTCCAAAAATCTCAGGAAACGGAACTAACGCAATCAAAGAACTGAAATCCGGAGCCTTACAAGCAAAAGAAGAGGAACCAAAAAACTGCCGAAACGAGTGCAGAATTTGATAGCGAAAAAGAAATCGCGCAGCCGATCGTTCCCGATTAAAAATCAGGACAAACCATAGGATTTCAGTTCTTCATTTTTAAAAAGGAAGCGTTATTTAAAACGTCCCTCGATTCAGAAAGAATGGAATCAACGGAACGATCTGCGGAACGAACGACAATTCCTTTTCATAAATTCTGAGTGCTCGCACGAATTCGTCCGGAAGAATCGGATTCTGCTTCGAAAGAGAATCAAGCAGCGATTCGGAAACGGAGCATAACGTTTCTCGTATAAGGACGACACAAACACAATGGAACGGACGCAAAATTCAAAACGATGGATTCTTTTCTTTTGTTTATTCGGATTTTATTGCAGCAGTGAAGAACCTAAAAAAGAGGATGTCGCCTCCCTCCTTGCCTTGGGGCAAACGAACATTCTTTTCAATCAAAGTATGAACGGTTCGATGATTCCACAGGAGGTTCAATCGTATTCCCCAAGTCACCGCGGAAAATTCAGATCCGCTTACAACGAAGAAGGCATTCACTTTCAATCCAACGACTGTCAGTCCAATGGAACCCTTCAACTGGAAAGGATCGCGGTTTTGGATCCCATAGAAATCAATATCGAATATAAGGAATCGATTTCAACAGGATCGATTCTACTTCAAAATTCTTCGCAGGTTACGATTCCGGGGACGATCTCTTATCCTAATTCGAAAACGATTCGTTTTGTTTCGACTCAAACGGGAGAACTTTATTCCAGCTATAAGGTTACCGTTCAGAACGTTACCAAAACTTCAAGCGGCGCCGCGATCCAAGACGCTACTTGGACCTTCCAGTACGACCTCGACGGAGTAAGAGGGACCGCTCCGAACAAGATCGTGGTCGATTGTCAATCGGTGGGCGGCGCGAATCAGTGCGACTACGATTCAAAATTTGGAATCGGAGTCGTGTCTTCACTTGTAAAACCGCAAGCTGTCTTTTCGCAAATCGCAAACAACTTCAACGTCTATTTCGGATTACAATCTTCGGACGCGAACGGAATCACTTTGTGGCTCTATGAAGCGTGTAAAATCGAAAACGGAACGGCGAACATCGCCGCCATTCCGCATGGAAAATTTCTTTTCGCGAGAATGATAGGAACTGGCAGCTTTGCGATTCCACACGAATTGATAGAACAGAACGCCTTATACACCGGTTCCGTTTATCAATATTATAAAAATACAAGCGGAATCGAATTCGGTCAGGCCCTTTATCCGGAAAACATACAATTGATCACAAACCAGCACTGATTTTAATTTTAATCCCGATGTAGGATTTCGTATAGAAGAATGAAATAGGACGACGGCCTACGGCCGTCGTCGGCGTTAGACTTCAAATCGCAGCATTTCAGAGGAACTTTAAAATTTCACGTTAACAGTCACCGCGTCCATTCTTCTCATTTTTCAAATTACATTTTATAATTTTCGCACCTTCACGAAACAAAAACGAACATTGTAGAAATATTTTTTTCCAATCGAATCGGATTTTCATCCGCGATTCTTAAAAAAACGAACTCCGAAAACGGAACCAATAACGCGAATCGAGGAATGAACGACAAACCTAACGTCAATAAATCGATTTAGCCTGAAAAAATAAAATCTCCGGTCGGTTAACTCAAGTTGTAAGACCGGAGTGCAAATAGGAAAAATAAAAAAGAACGTTACTCGCCTTTTCTGTGAAAATGGATCAAAACGGAACTCGAGTATAGAAAGAGTTCAGCCACCTTCATAGTTTAGAGAGTAACGTTCTGAATTTTCGAGATCCGAATTTTCTTCTGAGTAAATTGAAAAATGAAAACTGAAAAATTAAACGAATTCAAATACGGAACGAATTCCCTTCGAAAATCAAAAAATATTTCGAATGATTTCGTTCTCTTCAAGCAAACAGAATAAGGAGTTTCCCATTGAAGACGATGCAAATAAAAATTAAAGTCGCGACCTTGATCCTGATGATCGTGTCGTTAATGATTTTCTTAAATTGTGAAAAGGACAAAAAGGAGGACCTGGCGCCGTTGCTCGCGTTAGTCGCACTGACGCCTCTGACGTCTGCTACCCAGCAAGCGACCGATCTTCCGCAGCCCCCGCTGAATACGGCGAGCATGAAATTAGGAACCGTGCAGTACACGCTGACGGATCTTCAAGATTGTAAATTGGGAATCGGAAACGTCGGAATCGTCATAGGCCAACTCCCGAACGTATTACCGGTCTTGAACTTACATAGTATCGATCCCACGAAAACTACCGTGACGATTGGCGCCGGAGGTTCCCAAATGGACATCGACAAAGCCGCCGGAGTGGTCTATATGGCGGGTAAAAACAAAGTTGCGGGTAATTGTTCGGCGACCGTAAAGGAAAATACGGCCACGGTCTATGACCTTCAAGCGATCGACTGTCCCGTTACGGACGAGTTAGGCGGTAACGCGCCCGATACGACCGTATCTTTCCGAGTACGTTGCACGAAACAGTAATCGTGTATTTTCTTCCCTCGACTCGCGTCGAGGGAAGTTTTTATCAAGAACGTTTCAAAATCCAACTTCCAATCGCAACCGCTCCGACTTCTGTCGCCATGCTGATGTAGATGTATTCGTTACCCGGTCCATCCAGGAGAATCGTGTAAATTCTTCCCAAAAAAAGTCCTCCCGCGGTCGTAACCGAAAGTAGGATTCCGGCGGAAAACCATTCTTTCTTAAACAATCCGAGCGCGAGAACGGCTCCCACTCCCAGACAGAGTCCGCCGTACATAGCTCGGAAATCCGCGAGAGCCGCGCTGGTTTGAATTTCAATTCCGATCCAAGAAGCGAGTTTCACCGGAACCAGAAAAAAGCCTACGGCAAAAGCGTCATAGACTGCGAGATTCATAAGAAGAAAAATTTTCGAAACAAGAGACAATATTCGATCGCGTTCTCCGGACCGATCCATCGTAAAACTTTCCGTTTGCATTCGTACCTACCTTGTTGAGCTTCAACAACATTGGAAAGTATAACGAACCGTCGGAAACTTATCGACCGGTGTTATAAAGGCTTACATTTTTTTTTGAAAGGGTTTATACAAACCTACGATCACGCTGAATATCTTAAGAAGGGTAAGAAAACGAGGTTTCCTTGCGGGAAGACCTGCGATAGTCCAAGGGAGTTTTTTGAGCGAACTTCAAAAACGCTTCGTTAAAAGAGGAACGATTGTTAAAACCCACTTCCATCGCGATTTCCAAAACGTTCTTATCGCTCTCTAAAAGGAGCCTTTTTGCCTCTTCGATTCTGTATTGATTCAACCAAACGAAAAAACTTTTGTTGAGTTTCCGATTGATCAACTCCGATAACTGATGGGTCGAAAGAGAAACTTTCTCGGCGACGGAAGAAAGCGAAATCTCTTCGTCTTGAAACGCCTTTTCGATTTTCATCATCCTTTCGAGTTCGCTGAGAACGGAATCCACCTCGATTCCTCCAAGCCGGGAACGGGAATATTTAGCCTTTACGAGTTCGACGTGGATCGTCTCTTCCAAATCGGAATATTTTTTTCTTACGTAATAGATCAAACACAGGGCAAGAGTGATGATCCAACCGGAAACCTTCAAAAATAAGAATTCATAACAGATTCCTAATATTCCAAAAATGGAAACCGATAAAAAATCCGCAAAACAGATCCAGATCAAAAACTTGAGTTTTGCCTCTTGAACGGAGGATAAAATTCTTATAATCAAAATTCCGAAAAAAAAGGAATACAACGCGGCGAAACAATAAAGCGAAGTGAAGAATCGTTCCATGCCGCTCTGCTTGCTAAAGGAAACGCTCCACGGAAAAGCATTCGCGTTCGAGGAAAAAAGGAGAATCGAAATCGTCGCCGCGACCGCCGGCAGAAAGGAAATCCGGGAAGAAAGTCGAAGTCGAAACTCCTCGTCGACCATCGCCTGAATGGAAAGATAAACGATCGGTCCGATCGAAAACAAAATTGGAAGACTCAAAACGAGATAAAGCGAAGGATTTTGAAAAACTCCCTGGAGCGCAATCGCATTCAAAAGTTGTAAAACCCCGATCAGAATCAGCGCGAGGGAAAAGAAAGTTTGAAACTTAGTCCTCTTCGAAAGCAGAAGTTCCGGAATCGCGAGCAGGAACGCGAGAAAACCTCCGAAAATCGAGAATGAATTTCCTAACCATTCAAGATAAAGCATATCATTTACGAAACGAAGGTTGTGCCTGGATATAATTTACGATATCCGTTTCAAATTTCGGACCCGATTCTTGATAAACGAATTTTGGAGGAGAAGTCACCTGTTTCAAAGCGTCGCACCCCATCCTTCCGCATTCTTCCGGAATGGAAGAAGCCCAAACCGCGCCCAAGACGGAATAACCGTTGTCGTATTGAATCGAAGTCAACTGATTTAGATTTTTATCATATATTTTGATTTCGGTTTCCGCCCGCAAAGAAGCGTAACTCGGGACAAGACCGAAGGTAAGCACCGAAAATATTGAGGAAAAAAGTTGAACAAAACTTCCCGCAAAATTTTTAGTCGATTGAAAGGCAGGATTGTGAATTCCGACTACGTAGTAATCCGCGCCCACGTCCTTTAATTTATAAATTCTTTCCTCTCCTTTTTTTTCGATGCTCGTAACGTAAGTAAGTTCCAAGACTCCGCTTTCTTTCACTTCGTTGAGATAGTCCTGGACAAACTTTTTTACTTTTTCCGAGGGAACGTCCTTTCTAAAACCGAACGAACGCAGATCGGACGCGTAAAATCCGTTTTGGAATTTAGGAACGGTCCGATCCGGATAAATTAGACTGGCCGTATAAATTCTTTCCTGCGCGTTGGAAGTAGTCATCTCGGCGGCGAAAGGACGAAAGCCGAGATAAACGATTCTTACCTTGGAAACGTTCGGAATCGAAGTCGTTTCCGAGCCGCTCTTCTGGACGTAGTAATGATAATTGCAGTTGAAAATAAAAAGAAGAATTGAAACTAAGAATCTAAAGTTTTGATCGTGTCTCATAGGTTTACCGAAAAAAATCGGATTCACACGGAATCCGAATGATCTTCGGTATTAGATTCGCACAACGAATTCTTCTTTGCAATCAAAAAGAAAATCGATTTCGCGTTCGGATACGGATCACCGGTAAAAAATATCGACCGCACCCGAATTCGATACGCTGTCGTTGTCGGTCGCGGGCGTGGGAGCCGGTCCGGTGGATTTATTCCAAATGGTTCCGAGTCCGTCGTCGTCGTTCTGAGCTCCAACCGCGATCAAATCTTCGTCCATACAAACCAAAATTCCGAAAGCGTCCGAAACCTCCGCGTTAGGCGCCTTTAGATAGGACTGAAAGGCCCAGCCGCTTGCCGATTTTCGAAACACATACGCCGCCCCGGAATTGCTTGCGGAATCGTCGTCGGCTCCGGGCGCAGGAAGAATCGAAGGAGAATGAACGACTCCGGTTTGAGAACTGTCTTCTCCAATCGCTCCGGCTACGATCGTATCACCGTAAACGGAAACACTTCTCCCGAAGTTGTCGTTCGCTTCTAGGTTCGGGGATTTCAAGTACGCTTCAAACGCCCAGGTTGTTCCGGTTCTACGAAAAACATAAACAGCGCCCGCGCTATTCGCGGTATCATCGTCTCCCGCAGTCGTCAGAGTCGGCCCAAGAGAATTGGAGATTGTAGTCTGAGCGCTGTCTTCGCTGTAAGCCCCGACCACAGCAACGTTTCCGTCATCCGATAGATCGAGACTCGATCCGAACTGATCGCTGTTATCCGCATTCGGAGCTTTGAGATAAGATTCGAAAGCCCAGCTCGGACCGGTTTTGCGAAATACATAGACTGCGCCTGCGGCGGCCATAGAATCGTCGTCGCCTGCGGAGGTCAGAGTCGGGCCAAGAGAACTGGAGATTGTAGTCTGAGCGCTGTCTTCGCTAATTGCACCCGCGATCAAAGTGTCGCCTCTCACTTGAATCTTTCCCGCAAACAAATCACTCACGTCCGGATTCGGAGCTTTGATATATGCGTCCCAAACCCAGGTAGTTCCCGTCCGCTCAAAGATATAGACCGCACCCGATGAAGGCGCCGAATCATTGTCGGTCGCACCTGTAAACCCCGGCGCCGGCGCTTGCAAGATCGTAGCTGAACCTCCCCGTTCTTGAATGGCACCGACGGCAATCCGATCGCCAGAAATCGAAACAGTGGAGCCGAACTGATCTCCAGCGTCCGCATTCGGAGCTTTTAAATAGGCCTCTAATGCCCAGGATATTCCCGTCCTGCGATACACATACACCGCTCCTGCACTCACGGAAGTGTCGTCGTCGCCCGCAGGAGTCAAGCCTGCAAAGGGAGAATGAAGAATCGCGGAGTTCCCGCTATCTTCCGCGCGAGCTCCGACCGCGATCGTGTCGCCTGAGATTGCGACGGCGCATCCGAATTGATCATTCGCTTCCATGTTGGGAGGTTTGAGATATGCTTCCAAAGCCCAAGTTGTCCCCGAACGACGGAACACATACGCCGCTCCGGCGCCGACCGCGCTATCGTCGTCGCCTGCAGAAGTCAAACCCGCAAACGGACTCTGAAGAATCGCTGTTTGAGCGCTGTCTTCTCCGCAAATTCCCACAACCAAAGTATCTCCGGAAAGATCGAGATCAAATCCTCCAGAGGTGTCGCTAATATCCGGGTTCGGTGCCTTTAGAAGACTTTCCCATTCCGCATTGATTGCATCGACTGCAATCTGAATCGAAGAGGAGGAAGAGCCGGAAGAATTGGAAGCGGTGATCGTATAAGAAGACGCGGTTTGTTTGAAAGTCGGAATTCCGGTGATTGCACCCGTCGCAGAGTCCAAAGACAGACCGGAAGGCAAGGCCGGCGCAACCGAAAACGAGGTCGACACTCCCGTTACGGCGGGTTGAATCGCAGAAATCGTAATATTCTTCACGAATACGAACGAACTCGTCGAATAAGTCAAAGTTGGGGGAGTTCCCACGGTAGAATTAAGATCCCCGTTCGTAATTGAAGTCGGACTTCCCAAAAGCATAAACACCGGATCCGGGTTCCGATTCTGCAGACAGCCCACAAAAAAAAGGGATAGAAGAGGAAAAAACCAAGCGAACCGATCGATTAAAAAAACATTTCTCCGCATGGCTTCCTCCCTTTCATCAAAGAACATTCAAGGAATTTCTTCGTTAGGGAGAATCGTAGGTCAATCCACGGAAATCAACAACCCTGCTTATAACTCAGGAAATCTACGATTATAAACGTTCAATTAGACATGTCGACCTCCTTTCTGCGAAGAGGAACTTTGGACAAGGAGCGCCGAATCGCATTCTAAAATTTGAATCTACTCCTATCGGGAAAAGTTAGCTTCTTATGCGACATGGCCCAATTCCTCTGAATCGTGATCTTTTTTAAAAACGAAATTCGATTCCGAAGTTCAAGTATGGAATTTTATTTTTATTCGTTGTCAAAGAAGGTTGGCCGTTCAAATACATATACTGCATTTCAGGATTCGCCTTCGGAACAAACGGAAACAGCGGGACCATGGATCCGCTCCCCGTTGCGATTCTATTCCCGGTAATATTCACGAGTTCGACGTACGCGGTGACTTTCCCCCAATCGGTGTAAATAAATCGATCGAATCTTAAGTCGAACTGCCTATACTGGGGAAGCCTTGCCGATCGATTGTAATCCGAATAAATCGGTTCGTATACCCGTGTCGAAAACGAGTCGTTTCCGGGAGGAGCCGGGGTCGATTGGAGTTCCGGGAATAACGCTGCGAGCTTGTCGTGAAGTTTAAGCGAATTGGATCCTACGATCGGAGTATATGCATAATTTGTCATATATGTGAATTTGAAACCGAGTTGAGCCTTGTCGCCGAATTTCCAACCAAGAACCATATTGAAAACATGAGTTCTATCGAAATCGTAAAGTTCCTCTTTGGAATTCTTAAAAAGAATATCCGCGGTTCCGTCCCGATAAAAGTTCGCGTAATAGTTCGGATCGTTCTCCTGAAATACCAAATCCTTGGATGAGCTTTTTGCAACCCAGTCCGAATAATCCTGCTGATTCAAATCCGGAAGATTCCGATTTCGTTTCGTGATCGACTTAGTGTAGGACAGCCATCCGTAAAAACCGGACTCAGTCGGAGCTTCTTTTTTGATAAATACCTCCGCTCCGCGGGAATATCCCGTCATAGAATTGGAAAAATTCAGATTTTGCGCGCGCAGAAGCGAAACATTCGCGTTCGGATCCAACGCCTGTTCGACAAGATTTCGATTCGAAGAATACGGATCCCTAATATACGGATCCGCCACTGAAAGATTCGAAAACGTATTACTATATCCTTCTATTTTAAAATTCCAAAGGCTGCCGATTTTTTGATCCCAACCGACTTCGGCGTGATCGGATTCCTCCATTTTCAGATTAGGGTTTCCGGTTCTCGAGGAATATCGGCTAACGTCGCTCGGAGCCTGAAAGTGCCTTCCGTATCCCGCAAAAAATCTGGACTGCGTATACGGAATTTCCTGCGACAGGGAAATTCTTGGAGAAGTTTTCCATTCACCGGACTTATCGTAGTAGTCCCTTCTTACGCCGAGGTTCAAACTCGTCTCACGCAATCGGAAGCGGTTTTCGAAAAAATATCCGATCTGTCGCGTTCGAACCGAATCTCCTCTCAAAACGCCTTGTGCTTCCGGCGAGCCGAGTATCATCCTTTGAGTAAAAGCGACGTTCGGATCGAAATCGTATTGCGTTATCTTTCCTTTAAACCCGGCTTCCGTTTCTCTATACTGACCTCCGAGGAGAATTTTCCAGTTATTGCCCAGCGGTTCGAGTTCGGTTATATTCTCGATCTGCTTTAGATCGTTTGAATATTCGTTTTCTATCGTATTCAGCCTGTGATAAAGGGAAGGAGGATAACCGATTTTCTTAATATCCAAACTGAGCTGATCGCTTCCGTTCTCAGTGAGTTCCTGAAAATAATTCCGCGAAATATTGAGCGTATTTTTAACGCTACGGGCCGGTTTCCATTCGTATTGGAACGCGTCCGTTCTGAAAGTACGATTCAATCTAGCGGCATCCAATGAAGAAGGAGGTCTCGCAATGGATTGGACGGCTTTTTTAGGATTATACTCGCTAAACTCTTTAAACGGATAGCGTCGATCTTTCGCGCCGAAACTTTGAAATGAAACGGAATGTTTTTCATTGATATCCCAACCGATTCGAGCCTGATAATCCTGGTATTCACTCAGGAATGTTTCCGTCGGAATTAGGTTTGGCACCGCGCCTAAGACTACGTTCGGATAATATTTTTTACCGGATACCGACACATTTAAGTCTTTTGTAATATTGCGATATGCGTATACATCCGTCAAAAACGCGTTTATATGGCCTACCGTCAGATTGGAATGTCGCTTACTATAACCTTCGATGTTGATGATCCCACCGGTCGCAAAGCCGTAACGCGCCGAATAGGAGCCTGAATACAATTCGAGGGAACGAATCGCGTTGTTGTTAATTACCGAAGTCAATCCATCGGCGTGAAACGGATAACTCATAGGAAATCCGTTGAAATAAAACTGATTGGCCCGGCTTCCCGCCCCTCGCATCACTAAAAACCCGCTCTCTCCGTTCGGCTTATCCGGGTTTTTGACCAGCCCGGAAGTTTGATTGAGAGTTTGAATCGCGGATTGAAAGCTAGAACCTGTATAGGTTTGAAACAATGGAATCACTCCAGGCATAGATTGAACGGCTTTTACAGCGTCTCCGAAACCGCCCGGCATACGAACCGCGTCTTCCTGACTCATAACGTAACTAGGAATTGCTTCCTGTCTCTTCCCGATCACGTTGATTCCCGGCCCGCGTTTAGGACGTATAGTAAATTCAACATTTTGAATATCCGAATCGATATCCACCGATCTTTGCTCCATAGACCCGCTCTTTAACGTGAGAATGACTTCGTAGACTCCTTTTCCGAAAGTAGAAATATCCACCGTTATTTCGTTTTTTTCCGCGAAGGGATAAACTTTCGAAAGTCCATTTCCTCGTATCCAGACTTCAGAAGGAGGATCAGAAAAGGAATCCGTATTTACCGTGATCCTTATCGCCGTCTTCGCGGTGAGCGCTTGCGCCCAAGTTAAAGAAACAATAACTGAGAAAAGAAAAATCAATTTTTGTTGGAGGCCGCGATTAGAACTGATTGCATTTGACATGCATTTGGGACCGATAAGGTTCCATCCTTCGATCCGAGTATTCAGTTTATTTTAAAACTAAAATATAAGGCGGCAACTCTTTACGCGCACAATTATAATTAGCTTATATAGCAAAAATAGGTTCTTGCTCGATTCTCCAAAAAAAGATCGACTCCGAAGCGCGCCTAACGTTAAATTATTGATATTTAATAAATTTCGAATACACTAATACACTAAATAAGGAATATACCCAAAAAACATAATTCTTTACATTAGGCTAACTATAATTAGGCGGTTTTAACCCCCGGAGAAACCGCAAATTCGCACCAAATCTCAAACCCTCAGAACTGACTTCGGCGACACCGCTTATGGACTATAAAATTACAGATGAAATAAACCGGTAGGGATCGAATGTTTATCGGAGGCAGGTCTAAAGGAAAAGATTTCTTACGGATTTAAGTAGATAAAAAAAATCCATGCCCTCCTTTCGAAGAGGCATGGAACTTTCTAATGGTTGTAACGGTTGCGGAATTACTTCTTCAGTTCGGGAGCAAGTTCGGCCAACGGAACCTTATCCTTTGGGAGAGAAGCATAATCCGGGAACTCGTATCCGTTCGGATAGTGTTCGTGATCTTCCGGATTGTAAAAGTGAACGTAGTCTTTGCGATAGCCCCAGGAAAAAACTGACTTTTCAGGATCCTGACCTACGACCAAACAACGGGGATTGATCCAACCTTCGGCCTTTTCGGTTTTTACGCGAACGAAAGGTCTTGGGTTCGGTCCATGGTTTCTGTATTCATAAACTCTTACCACGGTTCCGGGCGTTACTCTTTCTTTGACAGCCGATGTCGCATCCGCTTCCGCAAAGATAGGGACGGTCGGAGTCAAAGAAGGATTCACCAAAGACGGATCACAATTCTTATGATTTGTAACCTGAGCCAATTTGGAACAAGCTCCCAGAAGAAGAGCCGTTGCGGTCAAGAGAACAACAAGTGTTATATTTCTTTTCATTCTTCTTCCTCTTTATTGATGGTGATGGAGAGCTTGATCCAATCTAGGATCCCCGACCGGGATCAAGGAAGCAGACTCGTAACGTTTGAGAACTACGAAAGCGAAAAGACCGATAAAACCGATCACCGCTCCGAAAGTAAGAATCAATCCTGAAAGATTGAAGTGCTCGAAGTTCGCCGGGAAAACCAGCCAATAAATTTCGATCACCTGGGTGAAAACGATCCAGAGAGCGATTTTTACAAGTGCGTTGATATCTCTTTTGTTAGGACGATTGAGCAAAAGAAGAAAAGGAATCACGAACTTGATAAAAGGGAGCGCATAAGTAAGCACTTCCCATCCGCCGGTCAATCTTTGTTCATAGAAAAAAGTTTCTTCCGGGATGTTCGCATACCAGATCAACATGAACTGAGAGAATCCTACGTAAGCCCAGAAAGTACAGAACCCGAGCATGAACTTCCCGATATCGTGAATGTGATTTTCGTTCACGAGGTTTCCGAGATATCCTTTCTTCTTCAGAAAGTAGATCATAATCACAAGACTGGAAAGTCCGGTCTGATACGCGCCTGCGAAACAATACACACCGAACATGGTTGAGAACCAGTGCGGCGTAAGAGACATGATCAAATCGAAAGAAGCGAGAGAAAAGGAAAGAGCGAAGAATACGATAAAACCGCCGGACAATCTTGCGTTGAACTGCGTATGCGCTACGTCCTTATCCTGATCTTGTTTCGTGGATCTTTTGTAAAAAAGCCATCCGAACACCGACCAAACCGCTCCGAAAAGTATCATCCGAACTACGAAGAATGGAATGTTCAAAAGGGGTTTCTTGTGTTGCAGAAGGTGATCGTGGGCGACGACGTCTTCGTGACTCCATTCGTAAAGATCGTGAATTCCGAAAGTTACGATCAGCAAAAGAACCGCGACGACCGGTAGGAATAAACCGTATCCTTCCGCAAGTCTTCTTACTGTCACGGACCAATGAGAACCGGTGATATGGCTGATCGCAGTAAAGAATACACCTGCAAGAGCGATCCCGGTGATAAAAAAGGTTCCGATCAAAAACGCAGACCATGCCGGATTGGAATGTCCACCCTCGTGTCTGGGAGGAGTGTGTGATAGGGTAAAATACCCGATGAGTAAACTCAAAACTCCGATCCCGATCATCCCGAAAAGGGCGCTACGAGTTTTGGAGTCGAGTTTAAAGTTAATCAAATTTTGTTCGACTTTGACTTCCATGATTCTTAATTCCTGGCCACGTCTTTTTTAGTTCTGTTTTCGTATTCCTGGAGTTTTCTCACGTAGAGAACGATTTTCCAGCGGTCTTCCGGAGAAACTTGCGAGGAATAACTCTTCATTCTTCCCCAACCCGCTGTGATTACGTGATAGATTTGTCCGTCGGAATACCCTTGGATCTTAGGAGAAATCACGGCTGGAACCGGAAACCCGATTCTTGGCGCCGGCCCTACGATGCTTCCGTTCCCTGCTCCTCTTACACCGTGGCAAGGAGAACAATAGGTTTGGTATTTAGCCTCTCCCTTTTGGAGATTCGCCAAATCGTCCTTATAAGGATTAGAAAGTCCTTTATTAGGTAATTGTGTTACGTCCATTCCGAGGAATTCGTATGGATGATAGTTCACGGGGATCGCTCCCTTTGGAGGAATTCTGGATGCCGCCCCGTTGCTCGAAATCGGATCCGCTTCCTGTGCTTCTCTCGCCGGAGAATCCGCCATATCCGGAAAGTATTCCAGAGGAGGCGTTTTGGACTCGCAGTTCCAAAATAGAACGGCGGCCAAAAGAAAAATCAGTGATTTAGTAAATTTCATTCTTGTCGCTGCTCCTATTTCACAACCTCGACGTTCTTTCCGCCAAGACCTTTGATAAAGCTAACCACTTCGTCTTCCTTATAACCTTTGGAAGAAGAAGGGATCCAGAGTGCAAACTTGTCCGTAGTGATATCTGGATGTAAAACTTTCCGATTAATTTTCGGAAGTCTCGTTAGGAAAAACATCGCCGCCGCAGTTCCCACACCGGCCATAAACACGGTGAATTCGAACGTGATCGGAATGTAAGCAAACCAAGCGTTCAAGTTCTTTCCGGAGATGTTGATAGGCCAGTCGAACTTGTGTGTGAGGTACTGCATTCCGAAACCAACGGTGCAACCGAAAAGTCCCATAAAAAAGGTGACCCAAGGAAGACCGGAACGGGGAACTCCCATCGCGTCGTCCAATCCGTGAACCGGATACGGAGTGAAACAATCGAAGTTCGTATAATTCTTCTCTTTTGTTTTCGCCGCCGCGGAAATGATTTCCGCAGGGGAGTCGAAGAGCCCGAAAACACCGGCGCTCGTTTCTTCAAACGTATGAAATTGTTCTTTATGAGGTCTATACATCAGTGGTGTCCTCCGTCTTTGTGAGGCATTACGGTTTTTACTTCCGCAACCGCGATAACAGGCATGATTCTACAGAACAGAAGGAACAACGTGAAGAAGATTCCGAACGTTCCGATGAGCATCATGAAGTCGTAAACGGTAGGGATATACATATCCCAGCTGGATGGAAGGAAGTCCGCGTGCGTAGTCATTACGATCACGTATCTTTCAAACCACATCCCGATGTTTACTACGATAGAAATGATAAACATGACCGGAATGCTGGTTCTGAGTTTTTTCCACCAGAATACCTGCGGAGAAAAAACGTTACAGCTAAACATAATAAAGTAAGCCCAACCGTACGGACCGAAGGCTCTGTTGACGAAAGTAAATCCTTCGTATTCGTTACCCGAATACCAAGCCATGAAGAACTCGGTGGAATAAGCAAGACCCACGATCAAACCGGTGACCATGATGACCTTGTTCATGTTTTCCAAGTGTTTCATCGTGATATAGTCTTTCAGATTGAACACTTCTCTTGCGATCACCATCAGGGTCACAACCATCGCAAATCCGGAGAAAATCGCCCCAGCCACGAAGTATGGAGGGAAGATCGTAGTATGCCATCCGGGAAGAATGGAAACCGCGAAGTCGAAGGATACGATCGTGTGAACCGAAAGAACCAGAGGAGTGGAAAGAGCCGCGAGGATCATCGCCACCATCTCGAGGTGAGACCAAGCCTTGTTCGAGCCCACCCAACCTAAGGAAAGAATGTCGTAGATCTTCCGTTTCATTTCTCCTTTGGAACGGTCTCTTACGGCCGCGATATCCGGAATCAAACCGATATACCAGAACACGAGAGAGATCGTTAAGTAAGTAGAAACCGCGAAGGTATCCCAAATCAGAGGAGAACGGAAGTTGACCCAAAGAGGTCCTCTTTCGTTCGGATAAGGGAACAACCAAAATCCCACCCAAGGTCTTCCGATGTGGATGATCAGGTTGGAAGCGGCGGTCAACACGGCGAAGATGGTCATCGCTTCTGCGGCGCGGTTGATCCCTGTTCTCCATTCTTGGCGGAACAGATAAAGTACGGCTGAAATCAAGGTTCCGGCGTGACCGATCCCGATCCAGAATACGAAGTTTACGATGAAAAATCCCCAAGCCACGGGATTGTTGATCCCGAGGATATAAAGACCTTCCCACATTAGATATCCGATGATACCTAAATCGATGACTGTAATGGTAAGAACCAGAAGGAAAGCCTTCCACCACAAAGAAGTGGGGAACGCTTCGACCGGTCTAAGGATATCTTCGGTAACGTCTCGAACCGACTTACCGCCGGTTACGAGAGGCTGGATATCCAGGGCTTCTTTGACTGCGTTGGACATTGACATAGCTTTTTACGTTACTCCATTAAATTGAGCTTCTGACTCGGGTAAGGTACGCAACCTGGGGACCGACGTTCAGATATTCGAGAACACGATACGATCTTGGATCGGAAGAAAGTTTCGCAACTTCGGAAGTTTTGTCGTTCGTATTCCCGAAGCTGATCGCATCCGCGGCGCAACTTTGTTGGCAAGCGGTTTTGACTTCTCCGTCTTTCAGAACGCGACCTTCATTTTTAGCGGCGATCTTCGCTTCCGCGATTTTGTGAGAACAGAAATTACATTTTTCCATTACCCCGCGACCGCGAACCGTAACTTCAGGATTGAGTCCCAGATAACGAGGAGCCTTCGCGCCTTCAGCGCCGTTATACCAGTGTTGCATCCAGTTAAAACGTCTCACTTTGTAAGGACAGTTGTTCGAGCAGTAACGAGTTCCCACACAACGGTTGTAAACCATGTCGTTGATCCCTTCGGAACTGTGAACGGTAGCAAGAACCGGACAAACGGTTTCACAAGGAGCGTTGTCGCAGTGCTGACAGAGCATAGGCTGATGAGCTACTTGGAGAGTTTCCGGCCTGTCCGGTTCGCCGATGTAATAACGGTCGATACGGAGCCAGTGCATCTCGCGACCTACGCGAACTTCATCACGGCCAACGACCGGAATGTTGTTCTCCACCTGACAAGCGATCACGCAAGAACCGCAACCTGTGCAGGAAGAAAGGTCGATGCTCATTCCCCATTTGTAACCAGGGTAAGAATAATTCGGGTTCGCACCCACTGCATCCACGAGTTTTCCGTCTTTCAAGATCTTAGGAATCTCGGAAGGAGCCTTGCCGGAGGCAGGGTTTTTACGATATTCTTCGATGGAAGTGGATTGAACGAGAGGACGGTCCGGATAGTTAAAACCGGGAGACAACATGTGGTGATGCTGAGTGCAAGCCAATTTGTAAGTCTTACCCGTTTTCTCCAGAGAAGTAATCGCGATCCCGGAATAAATTCCGTTTTCGGAAAGAACGTAAGCGTTCTTACCAACTCCGGTTCCAACGGCGCCCGCCGCAGTTCTTCCGTAACCGACCGCAACGCCGATCGCTTCTTTGTGCATTCCTGGTTGGATCTGCGCCGGAAGTTCGATCGTTTTGTTACCGGTTTTTAAAACCAGAACGTCGTTGGAAGAAATCCCTTTCTCTTTTGCAAGAGCGGGAGAAAGAAGAATGTAGTTGTCCCAGGTCACCTTGGTTACGGGATCCGGAAGTTCTTGGAGTTGAGAATTGTTCGCCGCTCTTCCGTCTCCGATCGCAGAGGTTTCATACAACGCGAGTTTGAGACCCGCAGAACCCGAAGCGATCTTTTTGAGCGCGGAACGGTTGAAGTTCCGAGAAGAACCGGCGGACTTCTTACGATCGGACGCCTTTACGGTGGTTCCGATTCTTAAGAGGTCTTCCCATTTTTGTTTAGAACCGAGTTTTTTAGTCCAAGAATTTTTTACGTATTCGTAGAAGCTCGTTTCTCCGCCGAGAGATCCGCCCGCGAAAGCGATCAAGCTGTCTTCAAAAGAACGTGAGTTGAAGAGAGGACGAACCGCAGGTTGTTGGATCGAGAAAATTCCTTTTGTAACTTCGCTGTCTCCCCAAGACTCGAGGAAGTGAGTGGTTGTCGCGAGAACGTTAGACGCAAGCGCAGTCTCGTCCGCACGATCGCTCAAAGAAACGACTAACGCGGCTTGGTGGAGAAGATTTTTCCATTCTTCTCCCGCTTGGTAAACCAGGTTGACGTCGTTTACGAAAAGAACGCCTACTTTAGTTCCTTTCAGCTCGGAAGCCAAAGAATTCAGATTGCCCGAATAATCCGCAGAGCCTTCTTTTTTCGGATTGGAATGGTCCACGGTTTTGCCGTCGTTTTCCAAAACGCTGTTGAGAAGGTTTACGAGGACTTGAAGATCCACCGCGTCTTTTGTAGTCGCTGCGAGACTTCCCGCAACTACGAGAGACTTGCCTTTGTTGGACCAAAGAGCCTTTGCGGTTTTACGGATATTTTCTTCGCTCACGCCCAAAGAAGAAGCGAGGCTTGCAACGGTAGCGCCGCCTAACGCGTCTTTTGTATTGGCTCCGAGTTCACCCAAAGCCGCGGCGATCGCAAGAGCGAGAGCGGTTTGATCTCCGGGACGAATCGGAAGACGAAGATCCGCATTGGATCCGGACATCGTAGGAATCGATTCCGCAGCTACGAAGAAGTTTACGTCTTTTGCGCCGTTGCGAAGATTTCTTCTCTTAGAGAAATCTTTTTGGTGTTCTTCCGGAGAAAGCCAATTGCCCATAAAATCGCAATCGATGGAAAGAATTACATTCGCGAGATCGAAGTGATAGTTCGGAATCAGGGCCTTTCCGTAGGAAGCCGCTTGACCTTTTGCTACAACTTCTTCCGCGGAAGTAAGGGAAATCTCGTAGTGTTTTCCGCCGCCGACCGTACGGAGAAAGTCGCCTATGATCGACTTTGTAGAAGGAGAGTCCAGAGGTCTCGTAACGACCACGGTCTTCCCTTTGTTTGCCGCGAGGGCCGCCTTTACTTTTGCGTCGACGGTTGCCCAATCCGACTTAACTTCGATTCCGCCTTCGATGGTGGCGGGAGTCTGCGCTCTGTCAGGGTCATAAAGATCGAAAATAGAAGCCTGACCCGCGGCGCCGAGCGCGCCCTGAGAAACCGGGTGATCCGGATTTCCTTCCAGTTTGAGAGGACGTCCGTCTCTTGCTTTTACAAGAATTCCGGTCCCCGCATAAACGGAAGCGTAGTAGTAAGAATGTCCGTGTTTTACGAAATCATATTGAGCGTTTTCGTCCGGCTTATTGAGATCCACATAAGGAACGATTTTCTCGATCGGTTTACGCACGCAATTGAGAGAGGTCATCGCGACCCCGGCGCCCATCAATTTGAGAAAGGATTTACGATCGAATTCTCCCGACTTAATTCTCGCGATCAGAGGATCCGGAGAAGTGAAGAATTCCGCTTTTTGCATTTCCTTAACTTCTTCTTCTTTGTCTCTGAGATCATAAGAGAGCCAGTGAGCCTTCTTTTCTTTTTGGAAATTTTTTTGATCCATGCTTAGTATTACTCCCGGTTATCTGTGGCAGGTTGAACAGTCGGTCGGTGCGTTGTTCTCTCTGTGACAATCCACGCAGTATCCCATGTTTAGGGACGCTACTTGTTTCACTTTGACCATCTCCGCTACGTTACCGTGACACTGAGAACAATCCACTCCTCTCGATATATGTCGAGAGTGGTTGAACTGAACGTGATCCGGCATATCATGCACCTTCACCCATTCAAGAGGCTTGTTTTCGTTATACGATTTTGTAAGCGTCTTGATGAGAGGTTTGGAGGTTGCAACGAGGGAGTGGCAGTTCATGCAAGTTGAGGTGGAGGGGACTGTGGCGTGTGCTGAGGTTTCTACCCCGGTGTGACAGTACTTACAGTCTATCTTATTATCTCCGGCATGTATCTTATGATTGAAGGGTATAGGCTGATCGGGCGCATACCCAACATACTTGGAGGGAGAGAAAATCAGATACGCTACGGCCGCGATGGCAATGAGCGGTACCGAAAGTTTCAGTGCTCTGTTATTCATTCGTATGAAGTCCCTATGAATCCAATATTGGTATTGGTAACAGGATTTTTGTCTCTGTGAAAAATTGCAAGTAAACGAAGATCCGGGGCCTTTTCTTTGCGTTTATTTTGAAGGTTATTTGAGAATTGATATCAATTACAAAAGTTTCATCTGTTTTAAAAAAAGTTCTGAAACTATAAAAAAAAATATTCCGGATCCAAGGGGAACATCGAGAAAAAACAAACTTTTTTGATAAAACAAGGATTCAAAAAACGGAAAGTTTGGAAACCTGGACCGTCTAAGGAGTTTTTTCTTTCGATGTTTCTCATTCAACCTCTTCTATCCGCTCGAATTTTTTGGAAGATTCTTCTCTTTTTTGCAGCGCTACTGAATATAGAATCGCTCAAGGCACAGGATTTGAAACTAAAACTCGCGAGTTTCAACGCGATGTTTCTCTACGACGAGGTCGGAGACGGGAAAAAATTTCCAAAAGGAAGAATCCCGAGAAAAGATTCCGACTTTGAAAAAATCAGAACGCATCTTTCCAAGATCGATCCGGATATCATCGCTCTTCAGGAAGTCGAAAACGAAGAAGCGATCTGGAAAATTCTTCCCACATCCTTTGCCTGCTCCCTTACGAAAACAATCGCAGGATACGATCAAAGGGTCGCAATCTGCTGGAAAAATAAATTTCAAACCGTGGACGCGGTCCACTACTCCGTTCTTTCCTTAGAACCGGGCCTGAGAGGCGGAGTAGAAGCCGTTTTATCCATCGGAAATCAGAATTATTCCTTCCTGGGAGTGCATCTCAAGGCTGGAAATTCTAAAAAAGACAAAAAACTCCGCTCCAGACAACTCGACGTTTTGAACAAAATTCTTAAATTAAAGAAGAATTATTTTCTTCTGGGCGATATGAATTCTCCTCTTGGAAAGGACAATCGATCCTGGAATCTTCTTTCAAAAGGCTTGGATCTGAAAAATCCGGGACGTTATACGAAACAGACCTGCTGGGGACACGAATCTTTGATCGATTTTATTTTGACGGATCTTTCGATTTCGAACGCGGACTTCAGACAATTCCCTTTTCCCGAAGACGACGGAGAATTTGACGGAATTCCGGAAAGCGAAAGAGGACTTTCCGATCATTGTCCGGTCGTTCTGGAGATCGCCCTCGAATGAATTTTTAAAAAAAGCAAGCTCGTTTTGATCGAGTGAATTGTTCCGACAAAGGGATTCTTCCCTAAAAAACAGTTGCGCGGACTTGAAGCGTATTCTCCGATAAAATCGGGATTTACTTTTTTGAAGACCCGTTGCGCCGGAAGAATTTTACTGCGTGATCTTTGTAGAATTATAGAAACATCGCTATGTCGGCGCCTTTCTTTCGGGTCTTGTCGCTTTCATACGTTATCCGTATCCGCGCAATCCTTCCTGATTCACGATTCTTCGAAAATCTAAAATTAACATCGCTATGCCAATCGAATCGGACAAAGATATTTCAAAACGGATCTTATCTCGATCGACTACGATTCTTCCAACTTTCTGCATCCGTTTTGAAACGAGTTTGAGCGATTATCACCTAACGAAGAATTACGAATCATAACCTAAGACCTCTTTTATAAGCCGGCCTTTTGTTTTTTTCGGATCCTGAAAAACGAAATTTTCGCTTCGGTTAGCTCAAGTATGAAAACGAGAATCAAAACACTACTGACCCTCCTATTCGTTTTCCTGAATATATCTTGTTCGGGAGAAAGTAATTCCAAAGATTCGGATATTTTGAATCTACTCATGTTCAAACAAAGCGTCGAATCTACATCGGCGACTTCGCTTAACAATCGCGGCTTTCGATATCTTTTCGTGACGACCGACGCTCACAACGGAAACCTCGGCGGAGTTAGCGGAGCGGATAATTTTTGTGAAACACAAAAACCGGCCGGACTAGGCACAACGGGAAGATTCAAAGCGCTTCTCGTTACGGGAATAGGGAATCCGGACAGCACTAGGATTGCGTCCATGAACGTGGATGCAAACTTTAACGGCTTAGGGGACGGACAAACGAACTGGGTTCTAAAAGCTGATACGGAATATCGAAGGACGGATGGAACGACCGTCGTATTTAGAACCAACAGCAGACGACTCTTCGACTTCCTTCCCGCAAATTTGTTGCAAAACTCCTTTGCGACGACCGCCGGAACCGGAATCTGGACTGCATTAGAGGGAAACTGGCGCTCGATCGGATCCTGCGCCTTTTGGACCTCCGCGGATGCAGGGGATGGAGGAGAAATCGGCCTTCCGAACGAAAGAGATATTCAGTCGATTCACGGCGGAACAATTACTTGTAATACGACAGCGAGAGTCCTTTGTATAGAACAGTAAAATTCAAAAAAGGGGTTTGCCGAAGTTTGTTTCGAACAAATCCCTTTTGCAAACAAGGATAAGAATATAAAACATCAGATTCGAATTTTCTAAAATAGAATACTTCCCTTTTTCGGAGATCTTCGGCGATTCTTATTGGATTTCTTTTTTTTAAAACCCGAAGTATTGAAAGAATCTTTCCATTATATCCGCGCTTCAATCGAAGCCGAAATTTTTTCAACGTTTGGAAAATTTACGTTATCCGCCTTCTCCTCCGTTCAAGGTGGAAATATATTTCAGTTCGATCCAATACGCGACCGCAGAAAGAACGACGAATAAAAGAAGAATTGCGATTCTTAAAACATTTCTCGATCGAGATCCTTTTGTTTTGTAAGAAAGAATCAGAAGAGCGGCGGCGGTAAAAAAACAAAAGGAACCGTATTGATAGAACAAAGGTTTTTCCGCTCTTTCCAATTCGGTCGCTCCTCCTGAGGAAGAAGGAAAACCCATATATTTAGCTTCCAGAGTAAAAAAGCATCCGATCAGAAAGACCGCGACACAAACCGCGAAGTAAAAATATTTCATATAAGTTCGGCTTTATTCTTTGGAGTTTGATAAAGTAGACGAAGCCTTTCCCGCGGATCGCTTCGTTTTTACTAGGCTCGAGACGATCGAACGGTAAAAAAGGGATTTGCCTTAGGCTTCGGGTTGCCTAAGACAAACTCGAATTCAATCGATTAGTTAATGGAAATTCTTAAATGGTAATTACTTTTTTGCCTCGAGAGCGATCGTACCTTTTACTTGTCCGTCTTCGCGGCCGATCGTTTTGATAAGGATATAAACCTTACCGGCGTTCAACGCTTTCTTCTGATCCAAGTTTAAATCGCAAGAACCCCAATCTTTCCAAGGACTGTTGGTCGCGTTGTAAGGAGGTTTGAAGGAACAAATCGGAGCAGCGGCGCCCTCGACTTGAACGAGAATATCGGTCGCGTTCGTTCCGAAATATTCATAGGATCCGGATACTTTCAATTTGCTGGTTTCGTCGTCCAGAATCGCATCCACACTTCCTCTTGCGTTTACGTTTTGCTGAGTCGAATCCTTCAAAGACGCTACGTATTTAGTCGGCCCTTTTCCATAAACCAAAACAGGAAAGAGAAGAATACTTAGCACCAATAAGATAGTTTTTTGTTTCATTGATAATCCCTCTGTATTTTTCAAGGATCTTGCAGAATTCTCCAAGACCCTTCTTGCAACGTGGCAACAAAAGAGAAAAAAAAATTTGCGGATTAAATTTTAAAATTGGAATGCCGGAAAATAAAAGTGAATTACAAATGTTTTATATAATAAATTCTAATTTATTCCGATAAAAACCCCTGAAAACTCGGCCCGACTTATAAGGAGGCGGATATAATTATCATTCCATTCTCGATTTAAAAAAGAGAAACAAAAAAGGTCGCCTATATCCCGTTAGTATTACCGCAAGAATTGATAAACGAAGTGAATCAGAGATTGCGCTGTTTGGAAAACTCAGAGCGGATAAAATCGAAGATTTCTTTTTCATCCTGGTCCAATTCCTTCCACAAAGATTCAAGCTCCTGCAGAATCGGAAAAGAAATCTTTACGTCCAAGTAACCGAGCAATTCGATCATCTTTTTTTGAAGACGGGGATTTTCGTGTGCAGATCGTAAAAAAACCGACGAGACTATTTCCGGTTTCTTTTCCGAGGCCTTCGAAATCATTAGGTTCACCGAATGATCCCAAGCGTCCGATCTTCTCGTTGCCAGGTTTTCATAAAAATCGGTGGGTTTTGTTATAAGAATTGAAAACAGATGAGAGACGGTTTCTTCGATATCGCAAGAACGAAAAAATTGTTCGATATGACGATCCTCGAGATCGAAAGTATCATCTTTCTTGGACAAATATTCTTCTTGGTATTCAGATCCAAAACCGGCGAAGACAAAAGGATCGATCGGACAGGTTAAGTCGGCGAGTAATTCCAATAGTTTTTGTGCGGGCATAACTTTTTTTACTTTTAAGGACGATTGGTAGGATCCGCGAAAGGCCGATCTCGGAAACCGAAAAGAATGAATATGGAGTTCATTCTAAAAAAAAATCACAAGTTCGAAATCAAATCCAAACAAATCGGCAGCGCGTTTAAGGCGTAGGGAGGAAGATCGGAAACGTTTCTCTTATTGTCGATCTCCTCCCAGAGTTCGACAATGCTCCTCGGCTTTAAAAGGATAACTCCCGATTTTTTATAAATTTTTTGACTCGATGAATTTCGAATCCTCCCGTAAATCGTTATCGGTTCCCTGAACAAAGGCTCATCATAATTTAAATTTTTATATTTATGATTCAATCCGTTTAGAGGGACCCAACCAACATTCACCAGCACGGCGTCTAACGCATACCATGAAGGCCAACCCGAGGAAGGATTGGATTCCCTCACAAAAGAAAAAGGTTTCAAAACTAAAAACCCTCGTTCTCCGTTTTTAGTCGCTTCCTCCAATACTTCCAACTCGTGAAAGAATCCCCGAATCAAAACGAACTCTTTTCGTTTTCCGAATAAGACAAGATTCTTTTTTGTGAAACTTTTTTTCTTCGCGGGATTTTCGATACTCAGGATTATCTTCTGCGGATCGTATAAAGCGGGATCGCCGGAAAGAGAAATTAAATTTATCAGGATCAGCAAGAAAACTAAACGTCGGCTGAAACCCAATTTCATCCTCTTAAGAAAGAAGTTTACGAACATTGATCTTATCGCGGATCGGGTCCGAAAGATTCTCCATAAAATAATCCGACTGCCAGGATTGAGTTTTTTGAGCTTGTTTGTTAAGCGACAAGTCCCAAGGAGGATAGACTCTAAAACCCCGCTTGCCTTCTTTTTTGCCGGATAGAATTCCTTTTTCGTGTAGGATCGTTTTCGGAAAAATAAATTGTCCGGATCGACTTTGAAAATTCACGAAAATTATATAACGATCGACGTCGTCTTTGATATGATAGGGTTCGATCGGTCCTTCCTTTTTGCGTTTCCAAAGAGTAACAAACTGACCGGTCTTTGTAGGAGTAATTTTCGCGACTCGAAAAGTGATTCTTAAACCGTCCAGCTCGAATCGACACGCGCCGTATTCCGTACTTTCCTTTTCGATAAGTATATTTTTCGGCTCCAAGCCGAAGGGATCGAACAGAATCTTTTTCATTTTCAGGAAGGCGTCGTGCGAATTTACATTTCCGACCGCCGCCCTCTCTTCCGTCGCCCTAAAAGAAGAATCCGATTTGTCAGTTTTCATATTCATTTTTTTTTTAGAATGTCGCTTATCAATGTTCCGATTCAGACCAGCAGAAGACAAAACAAAGCGATCAAAAATGTAATCGGTGTAAACACGATGCTTTCCAATTGATTGAGGGAATTCAAATTACCGAGAGTATTCAAGAAAAACAAAACGACCATTCCCCATAAAATTACTTTTAGAACCGAATTCGAAAAGTATCTTCGTATACATCTGCGTTCCATAAGGATCACAAAAAGAAAGAACGAATTCAAAAGAATGGAAACCGCTTCGAATCCGTACATCTGTTGCAGATTCTCCAGCCTCCCGCCCCAGACGATCGTGTACGGAATGACTCCGATCAAAATTAAAAAATGAAAACAGAAAATCGCCGAAAAAAGGGCGATGAGAATTCTTCCGATATTTTTTTTGATTTCTTGGTTTTGTACAAACACGGTATAATATTCTTTATGCTCCGAATTCTTTTCATTCAGTTTTTTTAAAAACGCCAAAGCAAATCGCATTCGCTTTTTCCGAAAGGCGACTTTTTATTCACACTGATCTGCGTCATTGTAAAACCAAAAACCTCATTGCGCCTCAAGCTAACAATCGCCTAAAAACGAGTTTTGCTTTTTTATTTTTCAAGAACTTGAACCGTCGGATCGCCCGCTTTTTGCAAAAGATAGAATACCGCGAACTTTGCGGGCGCTTCGCTTTCATTATTGAATTTCGCTATCCTTGCATTCTCCGGTTCAAAAAAAGCGTCTCCGGCTTTTAAGAATTGTTCCGCCTGACCTTCGATCTGAAAAGTGATCGTTCCTTGTGTTACCACTCCGATCGTATCACAAGGATGCAGATGCAACGAAGCTCCTTGCCGCTTTTCTAAAATCACTTCGACGATCTTGACATTTGAAACGTTCTTTTCTCCTCCTAAAAACGCGATCAGTAATTCTTTTCTAGATACACTGGGCGCAGGAATCGGTTTTGCAACGTCTTCGGCAAAAGATAAACTGAAACAAACAAAAAAGATTAGTAAAACGATTTTCATGGTTCTCCTTTATAAATTCGATTTTCAAAATCAAGGATGATCTTCCTATCATCTTCGCATGTTCTTATGACCTCACTCGCGTCAAGATCCGCGTAGTCGATGCGATCCGCCAACTTACAAGTCAAAAGGTTGATTTTGGCTCATTTCGATTTGCTTTGGTTTTCCTCGACTCTGAACTTAACTATCTTTGAGATGAGAGTTTTCGGTAAATTCTTATCCAGAGGAAATTGAATCGCACCTTTCGAGAATTTATAAGGGGCCAATTCGTTTTCGAATACTTTTGTGGCGCTCGACGTAGGATAAAATCCGATGTGCTTTTTAAAAGCCGCGAAATAGACGAGATTTCCATTATATGCAAAAGCCGGCATATTATAGCTTATCTTTTCCTTGGCCATCGGTGCGGATTTTTTAATGAGATTTCTCATTTCGCTTAACATTTTTTGGATTTCTTTCGGGAAGCAAGCGATGTACTCGTCTATCGTTTGAAACTTCACTCCCTTAGCGGAAGAATCCGCCCCGCCGGATTTTTTAAAACTGATCTTCAGCGATTTCATCTCCTTCTCAATCAGGGCGAGCGCATTGGGGCCGATTCCATGAAGTTTGGAAATCTCCTCTTTGGTGTATTTCGCAAAATCCTGGATTCTTTTTAGCTTCAAGGTAAGAATCGCTCTTTTTGCAGGGTTGGCAAGTTTTTCCACGAAATATTCCAGATCCATAGAAGTTATCCTTTTTGTCCTTTCAGATTATTTTTAAGAAAAAATGAACGAAAATTCCTTTCTTAAAAGAATTGATTCACGCGTTCTATCTCAACGGGACTTCAAGTCCGATTTCAACCTTTTTTCGACCTATGCGTCGTCGGCGGAACATGAACAATTCCAGCTCAAAGAGCATTGAGAAAAATATTCCCGCAGATTCTCCGATTTTTTTAAAACATAGGAGTTCCTACTTTTAAAACGTAAGAGTTCCCACACTGTTCGAAAGAGGATTTCAGATTTCTCGAGCGAGAAAAGAGGGAGAAAAGTAGTCCCCGGTTTTACCCAGGGACCAAAACCAAACCAGGCTCACAATTTAGCCTACTTTATTATTCGGGAAAATTGGAAATTCTCCTCATCATTTTTTAGAGCCTTTCATTTTTTCTCGGATTTTACCAAAGTGGCCCGCATTAAAATCACCTTTCCCGCAATCTTATCTCTCTGGGATTTTAAGAAGAATTTCCCTTCCGGAGTCGCCACTTTATAAGAAGGGAATTCTTTTACAGTTTCAAAACGAACGTCTTTTCCGAAGAACTCATCCATCTTACCCACCCATTTGTCCTGAACGACCAGATAACGTTGCCCGTCCTTTTGAATGGCGTCGACCAAGATCGCCGGATCAAAAAGGGTTCTTGAAATTCTTTGAGAATAGTATGCGTACGATCTTTTCGAAGCGGGAACTCCGAAGAGAAAAAGTTTTTCCTTTCCCGGTTCGTTCTCGCGGATAAAGGAACCGATTTCTTTCGAAGGCTGATACGAAGTCAACATAGGATAAAGATACAAACTCACGATGGAAAAAAATAAAGAAACGGGAAAAATCCAAGACGCAAGCAAGCGCCCTTCCTTACCCGTTTGAAAAAAAATCCAAATAAAAACCGCAAAGTAAACCGCCGGAAGAATCAAATAATTCCATCCGACTTCGATACTCAATGCGGGAAGAATCAAAATCGTTGCGAAAAAAGCTCCCGCGGTGATCAAAAGAAGAACCGTTCCGATTTTAGAAAAAGAATCCCGTTCTTCCGATCCTTTCAAAGAGAGAAGAATCGATTCCAAAACTCCGGCGCCGATCACCGCCGCCGCGGGAAGACACCAGTAGATATACTGGGGAAGCTGATATCTCGAGAAGCTGATCAAAAATAAGAACAGAAAAAGCCAGAATCCGGGAACAAAATCCAGATTCTTATATTCATTTTTTAGAATATTCTGAAAAACAAATTTAGACTTCCCTCCTCTGAAAAATTTCCCTACCCGATCGATCACAAAACCCGCAAAAGGGAGAATGAAAATTCCGAAAGCCCAGGAAAAGTTGGAATAGAAAAAGAGAGGATTGAACTTCTGATTGTACATCTTCACGTAGAATCTTCCGAAGGATTGAATCCACAAAAAGAAATAAGGACCGTAAGTCTGAAACTCAAGATAAAGAGGAATCGACCAAAGGATAGGCGGAAGGATCGCGAGAATCGCACCCGGAAACAATTTCATCTCCAGAAGCCGCTTCCAATCCCTTCTAAAAAGGATGTCTCCTCCGATCGACAAAGCGGGAATCACCATTGCGATCGGTCCTTTTGTGATAAACCCGAGGCCCATCGCAAAATACATGAGATAATAGTAATTTCGATTCTTCTTAAATCCTAAATAATAAAAGGCGTGTACTAAGATCAGATACGGAGTCAAGTAGACGTCGATCTTCGGATCCACGACCATCGAGTAGAGTCCGGGCGAAAGGGAATATAAAAATACCGCAATCCAAGCGCGAAGCCGGCTTCCGGAATACAATTCGGTGAGTTTGAAAATTCCCCAGAAGGAAAGAAACGTGAAGAGAAGAGCCGGCAAACGAAACGCGAAGTTTTGATAACCGAAGACGAGAAACGAAAGGGAAATTTTCCAAAACGTAAGGATCGGTTTATCGAGATATCTGCGTCCGTTGTCTCGGATAAAAAACGGATTTCCGCCCTCCACCATCTCTCTCGAAATTTCAGCGTATTGGGAGGAATCGATGTCGATCACGTCGAGAGGAAGCGTAAAGAGCAAAGGAAGAATCGAAATCAAAAGAAGAACAAAAAGAACTCTGACGGAAATCAAGGGTTTATCGGATGAGATTGAATTCATTTTTTATTCCTTTTTTAATCCATAAATCCGGATTCGAGTACGCAGGTATTAAAACCTTTGCATGTAGTTTCGGATTCGAAACAGGGAAGAACGAAACTTTGTTCCCGGATACAACCGCTCTCGCAGTCGATCATCGCTTGATTCTTTTCAAGTTCGGTGACTTTAACGTCCTTGAACGTGGTCACCGCGCATTGAACGAAGAACTTACACGCGGAACTGCATTTCTGTTGAACGTATTCCTGACAGGAAACAAAAGGTAAGATCGTTAATAAGAGGAAAAGAAGAATTCTTCTCGGATTCATTGCCCCATTTTTCAAAAAGGAAAGCTGAGGTCAACTTTTTGAGGCGAGCATTCCGCAGGCGCCGAAAATATCTTTTCCGGGAGATCTTCGGTTGAGAATCGGAACTCCGGCCGGTTCCAAGAGCGCGATGAATTCTTCCACCTCGCTCCTCGTGGGTCTTCTCCATCCGAAGAACTCGGTGTTGAGAGGAATCACGTTGATCTTACAATCCATGGATCTCGCGATCTTTACGAGTTTGTTTGCGTTCTCTTGTCCCATATTGACTCCGGGGATCATAACGTATTCGAAAGTGATTCTTCGATTCAGTTCTCTCGTAAAATCCTTGGCAGCTTGAATGAGTTCGGGAAGAGAGAATTTTTCCTCGATATCCATGATTTCCTTTCTTCCGCTCGGATCCGGATGATTGAGAGATATCGCGAAGTTATAGGGTTCCTTGTTTTCGATAAACCGTCTGATTCCGTTTACCACTCCGGAAGTGGAGATCGTTATTTTTTTCGCGCCCAAGTTGAGAGCGTCCGGATCGTGAAGAATGGACGCCGCGCGAATCACGTTGAAGTAGTTGTGAAACGGTTCTCCCATTCCCATAAAAACAACGTTAGTCGCTCTATCGCCCACGATTTTTTCGACTTGAAGAATCTGATCTACGATCTCGTGGGCCTTGAGATTGCCCTGAAATTCCAATTTCGCGGTGGCACAGAATTTACAGTTAAGAGTACAGCCCACTTGAGAAGAGATACAAATCGTCTTTCTTCCTCCGTCTCCGGATGGAATCCAGACCGCTTCAAATTCCTTTCCGCTGTTGAGTTCGGAAGTGAAGGTGAATTTTTGAGTTCCATCCACGGACTTGAGATGTTTCACTACTTGAAGACGCGTAAGAGAACAGAGTTCTTCCAATTTTTCTTTGAGGGCCTTCGAGAATGTGGTAAATTGTTCCCAGGATTCGTAACGGTTTACATAGAGACCATGATAGATCTGTTTTGCTCGAAAAGGCTTTTCACCCAGAGAGGACATGATATCCGAAAGTTCTTTTAAGGTTCTCCCCTTCAAAGGAATCTTTCCGGTTTGAACTTCTCCGAGCGTTTCTTGGGTCATGGGAATCGTCCTTCCAGTCGATTTTTTTCGTTAGGGTCTGAGAGAAAACTCTTTTCAACGGTGATTTTTCGGAGAAGAGAAAAAAGAATCCCCACAAGATGATGCAAAGCTGAACTCTTTTTAAAATCCAAAGACAACGATCTTTCTTCCTTTCAAAACATCGCGAATTTTCTTTGAAAGATTCTTATGTTCCCTAACTGCATCCTTTGATCTTAAGTCCTCTCTTTTAAAGCCGGTCATCGGATCTGATGGAGATATGGCTTTCAGGCTTGTTGCGTTTTGAAGAGGATCGGGTAAGAACAGAAACAACCTTTTGAAAATTGTTCTCCTTTTTGAGCGAGAGACTTAGGTTTTGAAATCGGACTTTCTGCGTTTATACGAACTTCTTATAAGCACAGCTTCACTTGAAAAGTTTAGCCGACGCTTTGGTCGGAGCTACGACAATTTTGAATTGTAGAAAAGCTGTGCGGTTAGGCGAACTTCGCGTAGCCGCGACTTTAACGGAAAAATATAACCAACTCTTTCCGTTGGAGCTACGACAATTTTGAATTATGGAAAAGATGTGCGGTTATACGAACTTCGCATAAACACAGCTTCACTTGAAAAGTTTAGCCGACGCTTTGGTCGGAACTACGACAATCTTGAATTATAGGAAAGATGTGCGGTTAGGCGAACTTCGCATAAAACCTCATAGCCGAGGAAGCGACACAAAGCAAAAGCAGATCACGAGCGGTATTCGAAAAGAATATGCAAAGTTTAGCACCGAGCTTTCTGCGGTTATACGAACTTCGCACAAGCGCGACTTTAACGGGAAAGTCTAACCAACTATTTCCGTCGGAGCTACGACAATTTTGAATTGTAGAAAAGATGTGCGGTTATACGAACTTCGCATAAACACAGCTTCACTTGAAAAGTTTAGCCGACGCTTTGGTCGGAGCTACGACAATCTTGAATTGTAGGAAAGATGTGCGTTTATACGAACTTCTTATAGGCGCAGCTTCACTTGAAAAGTCTAACCAACTCTTTTCGTCGGAACTACGACAATCTTGAATTATAGGAAAGATGTGCGGTTAGGCGAACTTCGCAAAACCTCAACCTACAAAAAGTCTATAATCTTCAAAGTAGGAACTCCTATGAAAAAAACTTCGAGCCCGATTTTATCCGCCTACGAACGACCGAAGGCTCGATAGAATAAATAAGGAGAAACGACAATCCAAATTAAAATAAAAATCCATAGTTCGCCGTGAAAAACATCATGCGCCTGAAAGAAGTCGGAGTTCGGCTTTCGAGACCATAGAACGATCATCGTATATTCGAAAATTTCGGTAAGAATCAGCCACAGAATTCCGACGAGAAACGATTGTCGGGCGCTGGAAAACGGAAAGAATTTAGCAATTCCGGCGATCGGAATACTCAAAAGAACGATTCCAGTAAAAACCGAAATTTGATGAGATAAAAATTCACCGAAAAAATTCTTATAAGTAAGCTCTCTTATCGTTGCGTTTAGAAAAGCGAACACAAGAAGAAGCAACCAAAAAAATGAATATCGAATCATGGCTTTCCTCACTTTTTCTAAAAACGATTCTCAAATTGCGGAAATTACCATTCTAAAATTCGAACCTCTTTATTGATAAATGTCTATTCCTGAAGATCTCCCAAGACTGCTCTTTGTCATCGGACCGAACTCTCGAAGTTAAAACGTTTTTGAGGAATTTAAAAGAACGAAAGCTCCGCCGAAATTCTAACAGAGAACGGATTTTAAGTCCGTAGCAAGTTTTTTCGGTGAGATAGTTTGCAGGAGAGATAAGAATATATTCGAAATTTCTAAAATAGATCCAGCCAAGCGTTGTGAATATCCGGTTTCTCCATAAAATAAGTTCCAATCAAAGCGGCGTCCACGAGCTTTCGAAAGTTGTCCAAGTCTGAACGGTTTTTCACGCCCGATTCTCCCACCTTGACAACGTTAGGCGGAAGAAAGGAAGAAACTTCCTCCACTAAATTCTTATGAATCTGAAACGTATCCAAATCTCGCGTATTGATCCCGACGATTTCAGCGCCGCAGTCCAGGGCCAACTTCGCCTCTTCGGACGTGTGGACTTCCACAAGACTGTCCATTCCCAAGGAAGAAGCGAATTTCAAAAACGTCTTAATCTGATCCGGAGTCAGAATTCTTACGATTAAAAGAATCGCGGACGCTCCGAATTCTCTCGCTTCTCGAATCTGAATCTCGTCTAGGATAAAATCTTTTCTTAAAACGGGAATTCTCACCTTGGAAGAAACGTTCTTTAAATCTTCCAAAGAACCGCCGAAATAATCCCTATCGGTAAGAACTGAAATCGCGGAAGCCCCGCAGTCCTCATAAGTGCTCGCGATTCTTACCGGATCATAGTCGCTTCGAATTTCACCCGCAGAAGGGCTCTTTCTTTTGCATTCCGCGATGATGGAGAATTTACGGCTTCTCAGAGATTCCCGAAGTCCGAGACCTTGATAAGGGACCGGATCGTAACTCGGCGTATTCTTGATTTCGTTTTGTTTGGTTGTGATGATTTCCCGGAGGACCCGGTGCAATTGAGTAGAAGACATCAGAGGCTTAGAAAGATTTCAAAGCCTCGTCTTCGGTTTCGCGAATATCGAAAAGAGAGGTGAGTTCGATTACGTCAAAGATACGTTTGACCGCCGGTTTTATATTACTAATCTTTAATGCACCCTCTTTGGAATTGAGTTTTCTAAGGGTGGAAATACAAGCTCTGAATCCGGACGAAGACATATAATCTACTTCCTGCATATTCAGAATTACTTTTTTATGACCTTGATTGTCGATCAGATCATTCAGATTTTCCTCTACTTCATTGGCGATGGAAACATCCAAACGTCCTTTGAGATAAACAATCAAAACACCGTCGCGTACTTTGTGATCGAGCAAGGGAATATCCTTAAGTTTTTGCTACTGACAACTATCGGGGGTGAAAATAACCTGTCAATCACTGTTCCAAGGTCAAAAAATGAAATTTCCCGAGTCCCTAAAAGGCCAGAAGACTCTTGTTCTCGGCGGAGGAATCTCCGGAAATTCAGCATTGGATCTTTTGATAGCTTTAGGAGCGGATCCCATTCTTTGTGATCGAAATCCTCCGAACAAAAGCTCGATCGTTTATCTTTCGGATTCTACAGAACCAAATTTTCTTCCTCAAGTTTCTCTTATCATCAAGTCGCCCGGAATTTTGCCGACTCATCCGATTCTTATCTTTGCAAAAGAAAAAGGAATTCCGGTATTTTCGGAAATCGATCTCGGAAGACATTTCTTTAAGGGAAGAATCATAGGAGTTACTGGGACGGATGGAAAGTCCACGACAACGGCTCTTACGGCTCATCTTTTAAAAAAAGATTTCACCGATCTAAGAGAAGGCGGAAATCTCGGAATTCCCTTCACTTCCTTTTGTAAGGAACCGATCTCCTTGGCGGTTCTTGAACTTTCGAGCTATCAATTGGACGATTCGTCTCCGCTTCGATTGGACGCTTCCGTGTTTTTGAATATTGCGCCGGATCATCTGGAAAGACACAAAACTATGGAAAATTATTTCCAAGCAAAGTTAAAGATTGCGGATCTCCAAAATGAAAATCATTCCTTGATAGTTTCGCAAAAGATCAAAGAAAGAATTCTGAACTCCGTAGAATTTCGTTGTAAACTTTTGTGTTTTGGAAGAACTGCTGAAGCCGACGCGTTTTTGGATGAGGATTCTTTGAAAATTCGAACCGCAAAATTCGACTACGATCTTTCTCAATTTCATCTTCCCGGAACTCACAATCGGGAGAATCTAGCCGCTTCCATTCTTGTATCGGAAGCGATCGGCGGAAAACCCGAATCGATTCAATATCAGATTCCTCTTTTCAAAGGCCTTCCGCATCGATTTCAGATCGCGGGAGAAAAGAACGGCTTTTCGTTTATCAACGATTCTAAATCGACGAACCTTCACAGTATGCTTGCCGGAATGTCGACTTGGAAAAACAGGGAAAAAACCTGTCTCGTCTTAGGCGGAAGACCGAAACTGGAAGATCCGAAACCGCTTTATGATTTTCTAATACAAGGAATCGGTTGTGTGATTCTCATCGGAGAAGGACGCCCCGCGTGGGAAGAAGGGATTCGGAAACTCCTCGGGAACCGGCTTTTTGCGGTGAATACGTTAGGCGACGCTTTTACAATCTTAAAAAATGGAAAAACGAAACATCCGGAAACGCCGGACGATTCTTTCCAAATTCAACTGGAAAACGGAGTTTCAGTCTCTTCGGTAGTTTTTTCGCCCGCATGCGCGAGCTTCGATCAGTATAAGAATTTCGAAGAAAGGGGAAATCATTTTCTCTCCCTGGTCGAATCCTTTCTCAAAGAACGAAAATAAAACTCAAACCGAAAAAATCATAAAGTAAAGATCCCGATCATCGCAGATGTCCGGAATTGGAAAGTCTTTCATAAACTTTTCCTTCGATAAATATCTTCAAAAGATCCGGATCGACGTGATTCTCACGAGCTTCCATCTGCAAAATATCCAATGCCCTTTCCAGAGGTACCGCTCTTTTATAAGGACGATCCTTATCCGTAAGAGCGTCGAAAATATCGGAGATCGTCATGATTCGAGATTGAACCGGAATCGAATCTCCCGCCAATCCCCTCGGGTAACCGGTCCCATCCAGCTTCTCGTGATGCGCGTGCGCGATCGACGGGACCAGCTTCAGATCTCCGGTCCAAGGAATTTTGCTTAGGAATTGAAACGTATGTTCGACGTGCGACTCGATTTCTTTTCTTTCGGCAAAGTCCAGAGATCCTTTTTTGATCGTAAGAAAGCCGAATTCGTAAGGAGAGATGAGATTCAGATTTTCCCCGCCCGTCGTGGAGTAATTCACCTTCGCAATCTCTTCCAACATTTGAAAATTAGATTCCTCTAATATGGACGGCTCGTTCGAATCGATTACGATCTGAAACATCTGATCGAGCTTTTGATATTCCACTTGGAGCTCAAATTCCAAAGAAGTCTCGTAGTCGGAAAATCCGGCGCTTCCGTGCTTTTTGAGATAGTCCGTTTTTTTTTGCAGAATTCTCGATTCTATATCTTTTTTGATGTATTGGAATCTCCAGCGGATCAGTTCGAGTTCGTAGTCCTCCAGTTTTTTGGACTTGACCAAGACTTTCTCGCGAACTCCGACCTTTCCAAAATCGTGAAGCAAAGACGCATAACGTATTTCCTTGATTTGTTCCTTGGAAAATTTGATATCCCTGTATTTCCCTTCTTCGAACTGATCCACGGTTTCTGCGAGTCCCACCGTCAAAAGGGCCACACGGAACGAATGACCGCTCGTAGTCGGATCCCGGGATTCAATCGCGTTTACGGACGCAGTGACAAATCCTTCGAAAAGAGTTTCGATTTCCTGTAAAAGATTATTATTCTGAATCGCGACGGCGGCTTGGCCGGCGACGCTCATCACAAGCTGAGCGGAATAATCGTCAAAAGGAAGAATGTCCTTTCCTTTCATCTGATCCACGGTCAACTTTTGATTGAAGTTTCTTTTTTTATTGATGAGCTGGATGACTCCCACCACTTCGTTTCTATGATTTTTCATAGGAACTACGAGCATGGACTTCGTGTGATAATTGGAAAGTACGTCGAAATTACTGTTGAAAGTATATTCGGCGTCTTCGGGCAAATCGTAGACATTCTGAATGTTCAGAATTTTCCCTGTTGCCGCAACGTAACCCGCGATGCTCGACTTGTTAATCGGAAGTAAGAATTCTTCCGTATCGATATCCATCGAAGAAATTTTGAATCTAAGATTTTTTATAAAGCCGAGTTCGTCCTTTTCGACAAGATAAAGCGAACCCGAATCGGCGACCGCGATCTCTCGAGCGCTGAAAATAATCTCTCTCAGAAGTTTATTAAAGTCCTTTTCGTCTGCGAGACTGATTCCGATTCGAGTCAGTTTTGAAATTTCGTATTTTGTAGTATTGACCTTGTGTTGAAGATCGAACTGATCCGTAATCATCTGAATTTGAGTGAACGCGTTTAAGACCGTCTTATTCAAAATCACATCCGAAGAAGTTTCCGGAAGAATCGCAAAAATCAAATCTTCCTCAATTTTCAAATCCGGCGATTCCGTAAAATCAAGGCTATCGTTCAGGATAAATCGGCTTAGAATCAGAGGGTTGCTCTGAAACTGTTTATGGATCTGTTTCTGATATTCTTTGAGCGTGGGAATGGTGAGATAAAAGATAACGTTTAAAAAACCGATGGAATCCCGAATGGACTCGGATTCGAAGAATTCTTTTAATTCTAAAAATTGGACTTCTAAACGAGAAACGACCGGATTGAGTCTTTTGGCGATTGAACGGGAGTCCGTAATGATGTATTTAGGAAACTTCTGACTCATCCTTACCAGGAACCAATGAAACCGTACTGGAAATATAGTGGAAAGAGAATTTTTCCCCAAACATGTCAAAAAAAATTAACCGTTATTTAAGAAATGAATTCTTCGTAAATTTCGGTTTTGGGAAAGAATCGGAGGCGGAGAAAAGGCGATCTGAGATAAAAATGAACAATGTTTTGAAAAATTCTCCAAAGAAGGAGACTTCCTCTTAGGCGTTAAGCGGAGTCTAAGAGGAAGTTATTAAGGAATCCTTAACGTTTCAGACCCAAGACTTCCTGGATCATTTGATCCGAAGTTGTAATGGTTCTCGAATTTGCCTGGAAACCTCTCTGAGTTACGATCATATCGGTAAACTGATCGGAAAGATCCACGTTAGACATTTCAAGAAGACCCGCGTTGATTTTTCCTCTTCCTTGAACTCCCGCCTCACCGATGTTAGGTTCTCCCGAGTTCATGGAATACGCGAACATCGTATCTCCCGCCTTATCCAAACCGGCGGGGTTATTAAAAACGGCTGTCGCAATTCTCGCGAGAGGTTGGCGAACTCCGTTGGAGAAAACACCCGTTACGGTTCCGGAATTATCGATCGAAAAAGATTCCAGATAACCCATGGTATAACCGTCTTGTTTTACTGCCTTGGTTGTAAAATCGGAAGAGAACTGAGTGATTCCGTCAACCATGCCGGCTTCTCCCAAATTAAGGTCGAAGTTTTGAACCGCGGGATTGCCCGGAATTCTAAATGAAACTTTCGCATTCAACTTACCGGTGTTCATCGAATCGGTTCCATCGGAAACGTAGACGAGTTTTCCGTCCGGGGTAAATCCGAGTTCGATCTCGGTATTCCCCGGAAGTTGTGTGTTTTGACCGCCGGTTCCGGCGACGTCCACTGAAAGTTGAGTCGCATCGGTCAGACTCAGACGAGCTTTCCAAGTGTTATCTCGAACCTTATAAAGTTCCATCTTGAATTCTCTCTGAATCCCCTGATCGTCGAAAGTTTTGATAGTGGTGACGTGCCCTCTTCTCATCTTCGGATCCGGATCGTTGATCATCGCGCTGATTTCGTCTTGAGTCGCATCCGGAGGTACAGCAGGTACGGAAGAATTCAAGTTGGATTTAAAGTCGATCTGCGAAGTCGCTCTCGCTGGTTCTTTAGAATAAACAGGAATCACGATATCTTCGATAGAAGCCGAGGAATTGATAAATTTATTTCCTTTATCGTCCAGTCTCGCGTTCCAACCTTGCACCTTTAGTCCGTTAGCCGGGTTTACATAGTATCCGTTCTTATCCAAATTAAAAGCGCCGGCTCTCGTATAAAATTGTTTGTCTCCGTCTTTGACGATGAAAAAACCCTCGCCTGACATTGCGACGTCCGTATTCTTTCCGGTCGTTTGCAGAGAACCCTGAGTCATGATTTTATCGATCGCAGCAATCAAAGATCCCAAGCCGACTTGTTGCGGGTTCACACCTCCGATATTCTCCTTCGGTTCGGAAGCTCCGCGGAGTTCCTGCGAAATCATATCTTGAAACGTAACCCTTTCGGTTTTAAAACCGTGAGTATTGACGTTAGAGATGTTATTTCCAATGACATCCATTCGGACCTGGTGGTTTTTAAGTCCGGAAACACCGGAATAGAGTGACCTCATCATAAAGCTGTTACCTTGATTATCCTTTGTTTATTCGTATGAATTGCTTTTGTCTTTGCCCGGAAACTTCCAGTCGGAAGGTTTTTCTTCCGTCGCGGTTTTGTCTTTGAGTTCCGGCGTTTGTGCTGCGGACGAATCGGAAGAATTTTCCTTCGTATCCGATTTCATCTGAGGTGCGTTAGGCGCTGCTTGAGTCGTCGGCGCTGTTGTCTGAGCCTGCGCTTGATTGTAGGCGGCTTCCTGTTCTTTGAGAACGGTCGGGTCGCTGATCAGCGTGATTTGTTCCACGTCGATCGATCTTCCGTTGACTCGAACGAACGTCTTCCCTTCTCCGTCGAAAAAGAGCGCACCCGCGATACCCGCGATATTTTCTCCGCTTACGAAATCAGGACCCGAAACGAGTTTTCCAACGAGAGAAAAACTCTGACGGTTCCCCATCTTCTGAATTCCGGTGGAGATATTGTTCATCTGTTCAAGAGAGGAGAACTGCGCCATCTGTGCGATAAAATCCTGATCCTTTACCGGATTGGTTGGATCCTGCGAAGAAAGTTGAGTGATGAGAAGTTTTAGAAAATCATCCTTACCGAGAGACTTCACCGTGGAACGAATTTCGATTCCTTTGAGTCCGCTCTTTTCTTCCTTCTCCAGATTCTCCATGTGGTTCCGGATTTTGAAACTTCTGTCTCCTTCGAGGTAATGATCTCTCGTCGCTTGTTGGCTTACGCCGGATGTTTCTGGCATGATGATTTCCTCCGAGGCCTATACTTTCAGATCGAGCAGTTTCTCGGTTTTCCCTTCGGTTTTTTCGGAAAAACCATGAGGCTCTGAAGAATTTTCTTCAAAGGAAAGATCCTCTTCTTCCCAGGAAGAATTTTTGAAATCGGAGTTCCATTCTTCTCCGGAAGCGGCTTGAAAAGAATCGGAGTTTTGTCTTTGCCTTTCGGAGTCGCCGTTGAATGAGAACGATTCTTCTCTTTCTCTGACTTCGATTACGAGAGATTCGAGTTCGAGACCGTTCGCTTTCAATTCTTGTTTTAAGTTCGCGAGTTCGGCGCCTAACTGTTGTTTAATGAAATCGGATTCAACCAGAAGTTTTCCGCGAACGATGTCCTTATCCGTGGAAAGCGAAAGGGACATCTGGCCTAGATCTTTCGGATTCATACGGATGCTCGCCTCCGTTTTACCGTTATCGAGAATTTGAACCCGAGCGGAACGGATCAAGTTTTGAAAGTTCTGTTGAATATCCCTCTTGGAAAGAACGTTAGTCTCCTTGCCGGCTGAAAATTCCTTGGAAGTCCCGGAGATCTCCCGACCCACCGCGTTAGGCGTCGTTGCACCTTTCACCAAGGAAGAATAAGAATCTCCGGATGCGCCTCGGGAAAATTGCTCTTGCCCGGATTTGCCGGAAGAATTTTCGGAGAATTGATTGAGGACCGCGGTTTTGATTTCTTCCCTTGCCGTATTTTTCAACTGAAGATAGGAATCGGATTTTTTATCCCGGCTGATCTTCCATTTTTCGGAATCCACGGCGACTTCTTTTGCTACTTCCGTCCTGTTTTCCTCGGAAATTTTCGAGGACGTTTCCTTCTGCGAGAAACTTTTCAGATTTTCTTTGGAGTCTTTGGACGGCTGTTCGGCGGAACGGGATTCCGATTCTACGGATTTGAATTCTTTCTCAAAAGAAATTTCTTCCTTTTGATCGGGCTTGATCTTTCCGTCCTTGTGATTCGTTTTAACCGCGGTTTCTTCGAACGATTTTTCGGTGAAAATCGTTTCCGCTTCTTCCTCCATCACGACTTCGCTTAACAATTCGGCCTTTTCTTCTTTGGTAAAAAGAGTTTGAACCAAGTCGGTCGTTGTAAGAGGTTTTATCTCGATTTCGGATTCGGAAGTTTCCGAAACGATTTCGGATTCTAATTCGTTTAATATTTCGGTTTCGATTTTCGGATCCACGGTTTCTTCGGCCTTCGCGTCTGCCACGAGAAACCAAGGAAGAACGGAAGCGCTCGAGAATTCTTCGGAAGCGACGAGTTCATCCTCTTCCGATAAGGCCTCTTCTTTTTCAGAGACGGCGGACGTTTCGGTTATTTCCGGTGTTGCAGTTTCCGTTTTATCCTCTTTGGAAACTTCTTTTATTTCTTCTTCCTTTTTTTCGGGAGCTTCTATCTTGGAAAACGCACTCTGAATTCCCGCGAACGTTTCATCGAGTCCCTTCTGCGCGGATCCTTTGAGCGATTTCATCAGATCCATAAAAGAATTCTTTCCGATCAATCCGGAAAGGGAGGACACACTCAACGGCTGATCCGTTATGCGCGCTTGAGGTTTGTATTCTGAAATGGAAAGATCGCCTGAAATATTCATACTGAGCTCCGCAGTATTAAAATCGATCTTTCACGGAATTCCTTGACGGTTTTTTAAATTATCTTCTTCCCTTTTGTGATTATGTCGCACCGTTTCGGGAGCGGGAGTTCCTACTTTTGCGGAAATGCCTCCCGCCTCGGAATTCTGCTCCGATTCATCTACAAGGATTGAAAAAGTAGGAACTCATACTTTTCCAAAAAAGCGTCCCAGAACAGAAAAACCCGATTCTTCTTTGATAAAATCAAAAAAAGTTCACTCGGATCGGTTTGAGTTCGGCAAAAAGAACCGGAATCGAAGTCGCACACCTTCCGAGTCGAACAAAAACGTTTCTCCTCGTCGCGATCGGAAGTCCGTCCAACTCCCGATATTCTTCCGTAAAATGCGACCCGTGCGCCCAAGCTCCGACGACGTTTGCGGTATAATCGTTTCTTACGAGAAGTCCTTGCGAATCGAAGTAGTAGGATTGTTTTCTGCAATGAACGTGCATCGTGTCCGGAAATTCCGCGTCGATTCGAACTCCGCCTTTCCATTCGGTCTCTCGAACGGAGAATTCCTTTAAAAGAAAAGGAATACTCAGATATTGAACGATCGCATAACCGAAAAAATACGAAGCGTCCAATGAAGTCCAAAGCCTGTATTTTTTCAAACCGTGAAACGTATTTCGATAATTCAATAAATTGAATGTGATTTCTTTCTCGTTCGAATCGAAGACATCCACCGCTCCGTTTCGGTATACCGTCTTTTTGCCCGGAGCGGGGTATTCAAAAAACTCGGCTAAGAATTTTTTGGGAGCGATTCTTAACGTATGAGGTTTTAAAAAAGTCCGATTGATCCCTTTGAATTCCAAAAGCGGACCGCCCAAAGATAGAAGATTCAGGTCGATCGATTCCAAACGATCCCAGAGCTTCCCTCCTCCGTATCGATCGATGATCTTTTCGATATGCCCCAAAGAAGTTTTCGAAGGAATTATCCTTACTTACAGGCCTTTTGACGACGAATCATCTCGTTCAATTTGCTTTCCTCTTCTTTGGTTATATTATGGCGTTTTAATACGGATTCGGCCAAAGGAATAACCGTAGGATCCTTGTTGATACACTGACCGAAAAAATCGATGGCTTCCGCTCTCGTATTCTGATTTTCTTTGCCCAACCGAATTCGATGAAGTTCCAATCTTTTTTCGCGCGTGGAGACGTCCACGATCAGATAATCGGCGTAACATTCTTTGATGAGATGATCTGGAAGATCCGTAATCGGACAATGTTTTTTAGACGCGGCCGTTTTTTCTGGTTCCCTCACGGATTCGGTTACGATTCTTTCCACAGTCTTCTGCGTTTCAGTTTCGGTTCTTGTCGGATTCGGTATCAGAGGTGTGTTTTTGGTTTCGACCTTTTGAGGCTCTTCCGTTTTTTCCGGGAGCGCGATCTTGATTTCAGCGACCGGTTCCTTTTTGAGAAGACGATTGTAAAAATAGTCTATCATAAAAATGGAATATTTCTGTATCTTATCCTCGTCGTGAAAATTTAGAACTGATTTTTTTGCCGACTTGGAAGAATTAAGAATTTCCGCCTTGCTTGCCTTGGAGGTTTCCAATTCCTTCACGGTGGAGGCGAGACTTTGATGGAATTTTTTTCGATAAGACTGATTCCAATTCAAGGCGGATTCTTTTAATAGATCCTGAAAGAATGAAAAACTTCGGTCTCTTTCTTTTAGTTTTTTTTGAACCATCTCTCGATAGAGTTTTTTCAGATCGTCGTCTTGTGTGGATTTCGGTTGCACCTTCACGGGCGGCGGCGTCTCCGCTTTTTTGTCCGAATCGAACCAATTATAAACCGTGTTCAAAACGCCGTCCACAACGGATTGGAAAATATCCCCTATGAGAGAATTCGATTTCGATTTATGATTTTTATCGGCGACGAGTTTTCGGTAAATGAGTTCGTATTCTAGGTTTCTGCTCTTCTGAAGTTCGGAATATTTTTCCGTAAGATTCTTCTTTAGAACTCTCCAGTCCTGATAGAGCTCTCCGCTTTTTCTCAAATACGGAATGAGCCCGGAGGTGGATATGTTTTCCAGCGCGCTTTCATTCTTTCGAAATTCCGCGCGGAAATGTTCCAAGGTTTTAGCCTCCATTTCCCGATAGTGTTCCGTTAAGAATTCTGCGTCTTGAAACGATTCGGCGGCGACTGGTGTTTGATCGGGTGTTATTGCGGGCAAGAGATTATTCCTTCCATTTAATAGAGCAACCCATCGAGGGTAATTGATTGATAGGAGGCGGGTTTCCTTTTACGAGCTGATGGACTGCGTATTCAAGTTCCTTCCGGGAAACCTGCTTTTCATTCTTCCAATTGTCGTCCATTCTCCCGTGATAAAACATCTTACGATCACCGTCGTAGAGATAAATATCGGGAGTACACATCGCCTTTAGGTTTCGCGCAACGTCTTGACTTTCATCCACGAGGTAGGGAAAAGGGATCCCCCATTCTTTAATCTTCGTAAGCATCGCCTCCGGAGAATCGTCGGGGTAATCGGGACGAATATTCGGATTGATCGCGACCGTCTTGACTCCCAAAGAAAGAATCTCTCCCGCAAATCGTATCAAACGGGGCCAAATCGCCTGCGCATAAGGACAATGATTGCAGGTTATAACCAGCAATAAACCGGTAGAACCCGAAAGGTTCTCCGAGGAATAAACCTTCCCGGTCGGGTCCGGAAGCTGAAACGTAGGCAGCAAACTTCCCAGCGGAATTTTTTCGGATTCAAGGAGAGACATCGATTTGGACTTAGAGTGGAATCCTATTTATTTCATGAAATTAATTTTTTATAGAAAGTCAGAAGAAATTTAGGAAAGATTCTAAAATCCTTTGTCAGATTCCGATTTTCCTGTTATGCTTCCCCTATGAAAAATAGATCCTTTTTACAATCTCGTGCGATCCCCTATCCTTTAGAAACCCCGCAATCTAACGTGCGTCAGCTGAATTTCGGCTTTGATCGTATTAGAAATTTATTCTTCTGCGACGGCGCCCGTTCTTCGTATAAAAAAAGAACTCTTCTCCTCGTTTCCGTATCCCTCTCGATTTTGGTCCAATGCAATGGCACAAGACCCACAACACTCGGAGCGCAGAACGGCAAGTTGGGCCTTTGTCCCCAAACCCCGAATTGTGTGAGCAGCTTCGTGCCGGAATCGGACGCGGAGCATAACATCAAGCCCTTAAGTTATAAGGGAACTCCGGAAGAAGGAAAAGCAAAACTCAAGGCCGCGATAGGCGAAATTGCGAGGACAGAAATCATAAAAGAAGATTCGAATTATCTCTATGTGGAATTTACGAGTTTGATCTGGAGATTTATAGACGATGTGGAATTTTTATTCGATCCGAATTCGTCTACGATTCACGTCCGCTCAGCGTCCCGTCTGGGAAAATCGGATCTCGGGGTAAATCGCAAAAGAATCGAGGCGATCCGGGAAAAAATTTCAAAACTTGAGAATTGAAGAAGAAGCGACTTCTTAAATCCTTTTCCGTAAACAAAAACCGATCCTCGAATGGCTTCGTTCAAATTCGATTTGAACGAAGCCATTCGAACCGGACTTCGATCCAAATGGCTGTTTCTATTTTAGATAAGAACCTGTCCCAAAACTGGGACAGGACCTTGCAGCTTGATCTTTCCGACAAAATAAAATAAGGTTTTGGGACGCGCTGTAAACTTAATTTCCTAAAGCCGCTCTTTTCTTTTCGGCTATCGTTTTCCAATATCCGTTCGGATACGATTGAATGAGAATATCGTAAAACAGCTTTTCGGCATTCTTCTTTTCAACAATTCCGCCGGTTCCGTAAAAAAAATGTTTTAAAGAATCGGAGTCCATTCCCTTAATATACTCCTCTCCCGGTTCCAACTGGACCGCCACTTTGTTTCCGGAAAAAATTTCGGTCAAAGACGGAGTATCGTCGGAAATTCCGTACGGATCCTCCGGAGTCGTCGGAGCCACCTTTGCCATTACGATTCCGCCGAAAGTGATTTCACCTGCCTTTGTTTGAATCGGAAACGCGCGAAAGGATTTCGAAGGATCGACCGGAAAATTCCGAAACACGATTCTTCGGCAGTTTTGTCCACAGTTGATCTGATAGAAATAATTGATTTCGGTGATCAAAAACTCTTTCGTAGGATCCAGCGATAGAAGAAGATAAAACGGAGACAAATAACCGGTCTTCCCTTCGTAGTATTGTGTGGACTCGAACTTTTCAGCGGTTACAGGATCTTCGTTGGGATACGGCCGAATGTCCTTCGGATTATTTTTGGAGTCTTTCAGAAGAATCTCTGAAAATCGAACACCGCGTGTTCCCAGTTCGCGAAAGACGGTTCCGGAATCCTTACTGAACAAATTCAACAAATCCTTGTGTCTAGGGTTGTGGACGTAAAGACCGAAGCCAATCACCCCGAAGGAATTTTTCTCCGCGTCGGAAACCGGATTTTTCACTCTTACGATTTCTTTCGTACAATGTGCAAAGAAAATGAAAAGAAGAAGTGAAAAAAAACGACTTCGGATGTTGCGCTTACGATTTATCATAGAAGCACAAAAATAAATTCTTTCCACCTTTTGCCAACGCTCTTTCCTGCAAGGTGATCCGTTTTGCCGGCTATTTCGGTTCCTGAGATTTCGATCGGCGAGACTGCGAGTTTTTTTTCGTGGCTCGCCGAAATTTCACCAGCGGATTCAAATCTCATTCATTTTGTAGAATAGAGTGGATTCGAACTTTCTCGATTCGATCACATTTTTCGTTTCTTCTCGGATGTTAAACGGCGTTCCTATCTAGTATAGACGCAGTCAGAAAATCTTAGGCATCGCGTGGATTTCCTGAAGAGAATGGATCGTAAATCCTTTGTTCTTCATCTCCACCATACCCTTGATCAGCGCCTTTGCCGCGTTAGACGTAGTCAAACAAGGAACCTTAAAGCGGATCGCTGCCTGACGGATCGTAAAACTATCGTCTCTCGTTACTCTCGAAAGCGGAGTATTGATGATGAGATGGATTTTATTCTCGCGGATATAATCCAACGCGGTCGGAAAAACTCCGTCGTAGACCTTGTTGATCTTGGAGGAAAGAATCCCGTTATCAGATAGATACTTGTGGGTTCCCGAAGTTGCGATCAAATTGAACCCGAGTTCGGAGAGATCCTTGATATAAGATAGAAGTTCCGATTTTGTCTTATCGTTGATGCTCACAAAAACGGTTCCCTGCGACGGAAGTTCGTCTCCGGCCATATATTGGGATTTCAAAAACGCTTCACCGGCGGTTGCCGCGATTCCCATCACTTCTCCGGTGGAACGCATCTCGGGTCCGAGAATCGTATCGACCCCGGGAAATTTATTAAACGGAAGAACCACTTCTTTAACGGAAACTTGGGAAAATGCCATCTCCTTCGGAAGAGGCAGACTCTTCAGAGATTCTCCCATCATGATTCTGGTCGCGTATTTTACGATCGGATGTCCGAGAGCTTTCGAAACGAAAGGAACGGTTCTAGAGGCTCTCGGATTGACTTCTATGATGTAAAGAATTTCGTTTTTGACCGCGTATTGGATGTTGATCAGACCTTTGACTTGCAGCTCCAACGCGAGCGCGACCGTAGCGGAACGGATTTCATCCATCATCTTTTTGGAAAGTGTTTGAGGAGGAAGAACACAAGCCGAGTCCCCGCTATGAACGCCCGCTTCTTCGATGTGCTCCATGATTCCTGTGACAAAGACGTCTTTTCCGTCGCAGAGCGCGTCCACGTCCACCTCGATCGCGTCTTCCAAAAAGGAATCGATGAGCAGAGGTTTGTCCTTGGAAATCTCCTCGGCCTTTTCCATGTAACGATCCAATTCCTTCTCTTCGTTGATGATGAGCATCGCCCTTCCGCCGAGAACGTAACTTGGACGAACTAAAACCGGGTACGTGATCTTCTGCGCGATCGTCCTCGCTTCTTCCATGGAAGTTGCGATCCCGCTCTCAGGGGAAGTTAGTTTCAATTTTTCTAATACTTCGACGAAACGTTTTCTATCTTCCGCGCGATCGATTGAATCCGGACTGGTTCCGAGGATTTTTACTCCCTTTCTTTCCAACTCCTTCGCGAGTTTTAACGGAGTCTGACCGCCGAACTGAATGATCACACCTTCCGGTTTTTCATTTTGATAAATTCTAAAAACGTCCTCTAAAGTAAGAGGTTCGAAATACAATCGATCCGAAGTATCATAATCCGTGGAAACGGTTTCCGGATTGGAATTGACCATTATGGATTCCACACCGAGATCCTGAAGCGCGTAAGAAGCCTGACAACAGCAGTAGTCGAATTCGATCCCTTGACCGATCCGGTTCGGACCGCCGCCCAGAATCATCACCGACTTCGCCGGAGTTACGTCGGACTCGTCTTCCTCGTCATAGGAAGAATAAAAATACGGAGTATAAGCCTCGAATTCTCCCGCGCAAGTATCAATGCGTTTGTAAACCGGTTGGAGTTTTTTAGAATCCAGTTCGGCTTCGATTTCCTCTTCCGTTTTTTTAAGAAGATTCTGAATCTCCATCTTCTTGAGATCTACACGAAGACCTCCGTCCAAAAGTTCCAGAATTTCCTTTTTCGATTTTAAGAACGCGAGTTGTCTGTTGGAAAAACCCGCCTGCTTCATCTTTTTAAGAATCGAGTTTCCCTTTTCGGAATATTCTTTTTCGAGTTTGAGAAGGTCCTCCATCTGCCAGAGAAACCACTTGTCCACTTTGCAGAGGTCGTGGATCTGATCCACGGTATAACCTTCGTCGAAGGCGAGTTTGATGTAAAAAATACGTTTGTCGTTCGGGCGTTTCAGAAAGGAATCGATCCATTCTTTTCTCTGGCCTACGTTTAGACTTCTTGCATATAATAATTCTTGAAAGTATCCGTCGGAACCGAAACCGTAACGATCCGTTTCGAGGGAACGAAGGGCTTTTTGAAAACTTTCCTTAAAGGTCCTTCCGATGGCCATCGCCTCGCCCACGGCTTTCATCTGAACTCCGAGCGTATCGTCCGTTCCCGGAAACTTCTCGAACGCGAAACGCGGAACTTTCGTCACGACGTAGTCGATCGAGGGTTCGAAGGACGCGGGGGTAACTCGGGTGATGTCATTCTTAATTTCGTCTAACGTATAACCGATGGAAAGAAGAGCCGCGATCTTTGCGATCGGAAAACCGGTGGCCTTCGACGCAAGGGCCGAAGATCTGGAAACTCTCGGATTCATTTCGATCACGATCACGTCTCCGTTCGCCGGATTGACCGCAAACTGGATGTTGGAACCGCCCGTCTCGACCCCGATCTCCCGAATGATCGCGATGGACATGTCGCGCAGATTTTGATATTCCTTATCGGAAAGGGTTTGTTGCGGAGCCACGGTGATCGAATCTCCCGTGTGAACTCCCATAGGATCTATATTTTCGATCGAGCAGATGATGACTACGTTGTCCGCGAGATCGCGCATAACCTCGAGTTCGAATTCTTTCCAGCCGAGAACGGATTCTTCCAAAAGAACCTGGCTGATCGGAGAAGCCTTGAGTCCTTTGGAAACGACTTCCTCGAAAGTTTCTTCCGTGAAAGCGATTCCGCCTCCTGTGCCCCCGAGCGTAAACGCGGGACGAACAATGAGCGGAAGTCCGAGTCTTTTTTTGATTTCGCCCGCGTCTTTGAGATTGTTTGCGAGACCGGATGCGGGAACTCTCACGCCGATCTTTTCCATCGCCTTTTTGAAAAGATCCCGGTCTTCGGCTTTTTTGATGGCGTCCACTTTGGCGCCGATCAATTCTACATTGTATTTTTCAAGAAGCCCGGCGGTGTTGCAAGCCAAAGCGAGATTGAGTGCGGTTTGTCCGCCGACCGTGGGAAGGATTGCGTCCGGCTTTTCTTTCTCAAGAATTTTTTGAACGACCTGGACCGTCATCGGTTCGATGTAAGTCGCGTCGGCGAGATCCGGATCCGTCATGATCGTGGCCGGATTGGAGTTGAGTAGAATGACGCGGATCCCTTTTTCTTTAAGGGCCTTCGCGGCTTGAGTCCCGGAGTAATCGAATTCACATGCCTGCCCGATAACGATCGGACCGGAACCCAGGATGAGTACAGAGCGGATATCTTCTCTTCTAGGCATACTAAAATACAGGTTTTTAGTTTAGCCCTATCCTTCAAGCATCAATTTGACAAAGGGAGCAAATACTCTCCTGCTTTCTTAAATTTTCCGGACTCGAGAAGAAACGAATGAAGAGAGTCCTTGAGAGAAGAACACTGAGAAACCGGAAGAATCTTCGTATTCCAAGGATCGTCGATTCGATCGTAACAAGCCCAAACGACTCCGTCCTCGGAGGGAATGTAGATGAGTTTGTATCTCCCGTTCTGAAACATCCTGTGTTTGGAAACGATCACGCTTTCCTTCGCGTAAGAATCTCCGATGGAAATGAAAGGAAGTTCTCCCGTTTCGATCGAGTGAAGCCGGAGAATGTTCGGATAAAAGATTCTCTGCTTTTGAAAAAAATGATTTCCTCGATCGCTGAACCAAATCCCGGTTTCCCCATAGACCGATCGATCGTCCTTCCAGGAAGGAGATTGAAACGCAAGAGAAAGATCCCTTCCCGGTCGAATGCGGATCTCCTCGAGAATCGATTTTTTATCCGGAAAATCTCCTGTCTTTTTTAAAACGAAATCAAGAAGAGTCGGGAACAAATCCAAGGAACTGCTGATTCCCGAGAAAGATTTCCCGGCGCCCGCGTTCGAAGGATATTTAATGAGGAGAGGAATGTGCGTGACCCCTTCTCCGCGCAGATGTTCTCCGTGTCCGTGACTGTGGTCCGCTTCGAAAAGGGATTCTCCGTGATCGCTCGTGAGGACGATGAGAGTGGAATCGTAAATCCCTTCTTCCTTTAACTTAGCGATGATCTTTCCGACCGACTCGTCAAAGGATGCGATGGACGCCTGAAAAAGTCCGTTGATCTGATCTTGATCCTCCCGGCTCAGAGCGGAAGAATCGCTCGGATCCACAAATTTGAAATACTTAAATTTTCCATAATATTCAGGATTTGTAAATCGATGGTAATAGGGATACGGGGGGCTGAACGGAAAATGCGTGACGGAAGAGAAGAAAACCGTAAAAAAGGGGGATTCGTCCCGTTTCAGTTCCGGCAACAGATCCGGAAGAATCTTTTCGTCGTCCCCCAAACTCGGAAGACCCTTGAGCGAAGAAAAGTATTCTCCGGCGCCTGGAAGAGATCCCGTTAAGATCGGAAGAAGAAGAATCTGAGATTCTAAAATTCTCTGGGCCGTGAGAGTTCCCGCGTGAAAGACGGGCGCTCTTACGGATTGAAATCCCCATTCGGCCCTCGGGAAGATATCTCCCGCGAAGGAGGAAACCACGCCGGTTTTATATCCGAGTTCCCCAAGGATCCGGGGAAGAGTTCTCGACGAAGGTTCATTCAAACCGCCCCGATCCTTTGCGTCCGGAAACATATCTTGGATCCCGTGCACAAAACTCGGTTGTCCTGTCAGAAGATCGGCCCAGGCGGGGAAAGTCCTCGGAATCGTAGTGTGATGATCCTGAAAAACGATCGAATCTTTTGCCAATAAATCGATGTTAGGCGTCAGTCCCTTTTTACCTTGAGAATAACCCATTCTATCGTAGCGCAAACTATCCGCGCTGATGATCAGAATATTAGGAAGATTTTCGGAGATCGGCCGTTCGGGACGCAATCCGGAGATCCTATTTCCTCCATTCCAAGAAATCCCCAAAACAAAAAGAAAAACTCCCGCCCAAACCGAAACGGATACTTTATAATTTTGGAATATTACGCTAAAAATATAAACCCACGATACGATCCAGATTCCAAAAACGTTTCCCAATCTGTGAAAACAAAACGCAAAGAAAGCGAATAGGATAAAATAACTCAGAGATTTCCATTGTTTACGAACGACCAAGGAACGAATTCTCCGACCCGCGAGACCGCCAAACATGAGAAAGGCGGCAACCTGAGGGATCCAAGGAGAAACCCGGTCTGTGAGAAAAAAAAGAAAATATCGCAAGAACGAAAAACGATAAAAGAAAAATTCTCCGTAGAGTTGGGGGTAAAAGACGACGGAATGGATCCAAAGTAAAAATACAAAGACGCCGAAAACTGCGATTTCTTTTTTTACCGAGAGCCGATTCTTCTCATCCGCCTTTCCATCGTCCGCGCCGAAGAGAAGTAATGCGATCGCGGAAAAGAGGATTCCGCTCGAAACGATTGTTCCGAAGTAGTCTTTTAAAAACAAAGGAAGGAAGGACAAAAAGAGAGATTTGAATTCGGAAAGATCGACCCCCATGATCTGGAAAGAAGAATTGAGAATCAGGGTTACAAAAGAAATTCCCATTCCGATTCCAAAGAATCGAAGATAACTGCGGACGGCGGCGTCCTTGAGGATGTTTCGGATTTGTTCCAAGTTGATTTTTCTCTTTTGTTTTCGATTGACGAGTCCCATCTTATCTCAAACGGGCTCAGACTTTTTCAGTAAGTCAGTCTGCGGCCTACGTTTTCGGGCTTTCCCAACGCCGAAACTTTATGATTCCAGAATATTCAATTACCATAATGTATTTATTTTCGCGCTCGCCTCTCCGTTTTTGTAAGAATCATTCCAAGACGGACCGAGACGCCATACTTCCATAAAACCGTTCATTACCTCATTCCCCGCAAGCGCGCCGAACCTCTCAAAGAATTTGTCGTAACAACGACAATCCTCCGTGAAATAAAAGCCCCACCCTGAACTTGGGTGGTGGGGCGGGTGGTGGAAAATTCCGGGTGACTTTTCTCTATCACAGAGTTCGACTTTCCACAAGTAAAAATCCCAAACGTAGGAACTCCTACAAAAATTCCGATTGGGAACCTTGTCGATTTTAAAAGATTTTCCGACTTATGGAAATACGACGCTGAGCTCTTCACCGACAAACGTGAAACGTCCCTATCAAGAAATCAATCTTCCGATTCCGATTCTTCCTGCTCCTCGACTTCTCCGTCCGATTCCGATTCGAAGTCGTCCACCCCTCGCACCTTGTAAGTCAAATAATTCTTTCCAAATTTGCGGGTCACAAAATCGGACCAACCCGGCAATACGGGAGATTGAATAAAAACGGCGACGGTGGATTCTTCGTTCAAAAGAGCCTCCGTCAGATTTTTTAGTTTTTCATTCTTCTTATCCCAAAAAGAATACGGAGGATCCAAAAAATAGATCCTGGATTTTTCCGGGATATCGAGTTTATCATAAAAACGGAATACGTCTTTCCGAAAGATTTCCCTAGTTCCTCCGATCTTATCGAATAACTTTCGAAGACTGTCCGACCTTTCCCAAGCGAGTTCGTACAAAACGACCCTCGCGAATCCTCGGCTCAGAGCTTCCAAGGCCATCTGACCTGAACCCGCGAAAAAATCGATAAAAGCGGAATCTTCCGGGATCAACCTTCCCTTCAATACAAGAGAACCTAACACGTCGAAGACGGACTTTTTAACGATCGCGGGAGTGAAGTTCATATTCCCGGCGATCGCAGGAGGCGTTTCTATCGACTTACCCTTCAGCTTTCCGGTCTGCACTCTGAGTAATTTCATGTTTGAGTCTCCATTTTTTTCTCTATGCTCAATTCTAAGATCCGGATTTTTTTATTCAACTTTTCGGTCGATTTCCATTCTTTCAACTTGGAAAGGACCTGCTTGGCCTCCGGAAATTTTCCCGCTTCGAACAGGATGCAGGCGTACGTATAGAGACCTTCCGCATAACGCACAGATGCCGCTCCGTGTTCCGAAAAAATTCTTCCCCAATGAATTCCGGAAGACTCGTCCTCCAATACCAGACAACGTTCCAAAAACAAAAAGACCGAGTTATAAAAAATTCCGGGATGAGAGGATTTCTTTTCGTAAATACTCCTTAGAGTTTTATCGATCTCTTCCGGATCCTTCTCCGCAGCGGTATATAAAAGAAGAATTCGATAGTCCACTTCTTCCTTTCGAAGAGCGGAACGAGAAACCTTTACAAGAGTATCATAGTTCCCTTTCTTATAAAAATCATAAACGTCGCTGAAATCTGTGGAAGAAATGGGTTTTTGGGGAATTAGAAATAAAAGTATGATTGCAAACCCGAGAAGCCGGAAGGCAAAATTCTCTTGGAACCGCCTGACCGGCCGGGCGTTTTTCAAAGTTCGATTACTGCCGCCGAACCGCACATGGGACAGATCGCCCCTTCCGGACCGTAATCCTCCGCTTCAAAGGCTTCTTCTTCCCAGCGGTGATCGCAATCCTCACATGCAAAAGTTACAACGTCCTCGTCCGTAGCATCTTCGTCGTCTCCGGTTTCCAGTTCAAACTCTTCGTCAAAATCGTAATCGTAGGGCATAGATCCAACGGAATCAAAGGTGCCTTTAGTGTCAAGTTTTAGGGCCTGAAACAAATTCAAAAAATACGTGAACCCTGGATAGGCGGGTAAAAACTAGGACGCATTATGCTGTATCAGTCCGGCCTGAAGAGTTACAAAAAGAAAACCAGTTATAAACCTTATATCCTTACGATTCTTTTGATTACCTTAGGAGGGCTTGGATTTTTTTTCCGCCAGGATATCAAGAATCTCTTCGCTGGAGATCGAAAAATTCTTCTGGAAAAGGAAAGAAAGAACGTCCAGCAGCAGATCCTTGCCGGAAATTTGGAGGAAAGTTCGGTCAAAAATTTTCAGAGCGCCGCGAAAGATTTTGTTACCGCCAATCCCGCGGACGAACTGGGATATTTCTATAACGCATTAGGAAATTATTATTCTTTTTTACTGAACGGTTTTTCGTTCGATTCAGGAACGTTAGTCAAGCTTTCCTATTCCGGCTTTAACGATTTTCTCCAAGAGGACGGATCATATCTTCCGATTCTGGAAGATATGTATCGCAACGCTCTTCGCGCAAAGGCCGTCGACCCGGCGATGAAGGAGAATCCGGACAACGAAGTGATGATCGCCTTCGGAGAAACCATCAAACAACATCTTTCCAGAAAATCGCTGACGAGTCTTTTGAATTCGATTCCTTACGACAAAGTCAGTCCGGAGTTTAAGACGGGTTATACTTGGATTTCCCTTTTGGGAGCGTCCCTTTCCGGAGACACGGAATTTTTAAAGAAGAATCTCGCGAGCCCCGAGTCCACTGGATCGATTCTACTGACGGAAAGAGAAGCTCATTTTCTTACGGGACTTTCCGAGTTCCGTGCGGGCCAGTATGTTTCTTCTTTGAATTTTATCCGGAAAGTAAGAAATGAAAACGAAGATTTTATCACGACAGGATCCTGGATCTTAGAAGCGAAAATTTTCAGACTTCAAAATCTTCACGCAAAGTCGATTACGATCCTGGAAGAACTTTTTCCCAAAGCGGAGGAAAGAAAGGAAGAGATCATCAAACTTGCAAGAGAGATCATCGAAGAAAAACCCGCTCTCAAGACAAAACTCAATCTCGAACTCGAAACGGATCAGTAAGATTTCGAATCCGGGAAAATGTTAAACGAAATGAAATTGAATACGACATCCTCGGCTTTTCAAAGAACGTTCCGTTCGACGTTCTTACTTTTCGTTGTTTTTGTCTCCGCCGACTGCGGACTCAAACCGGTTCCTCCCCCCGAAGGAAAATTCTGCGATACATGGCATAAACCGGTGGAATGTGTGGAACTCGATTTTAGAAAAGGAATCGCGAACCTCGGACAAGGCGTCCTTCCTTTGCAGATGAAGAGCGTCGTAAACTACCGGATCGTCTCCGATCAAAATCGAACGATCCTCGTTGAAGTTCTTCACGAACATAGGGTAAGAATCACGTATCCCGGCGCGGAACCGAGGCTTTATCTGAAGATCAAAGACAAAGAAGACCGCAAACGGAGATGGGAAAAAGCAAAAGAAGAATGGAACGAATTCTTTAATTAATCCGCGATTCGACTCCGCTCGTTCTAAGCGTTTGTGAATCACGATGAATATCGATCTCCGGAGACTCAAGCTCGAGAGGATTTCAAAGATCGTAACGAAATAAAAAACAATTTACCGAAAGAAAGTCTTCCAAAGAATCAGGCCGATGGTCAAAGAATCCCAAACGACCCATTCCGTTTCGATCGTCGAAGACAACCTCCATACGGCGCTCAATCTTCAAGAATTGCTCTCCACATCCGGCGATCTAAAATTTTTAAAGCACTACGCGAATGCGCAAGAAGCGATATCCTCTCTTCCGAAAGAGGCGCCGGATATCGTCATCTTAGACATCGGCCTTCCCGGAAAAAACGGCCTGGAATGTCTGAAAGAACTCAAGGACAAAACGCCTAACACTAAGTATGTGATCTTTACCGTCTTCGAAGACGAGGATAAAATTGTGGAAGCGATTCGAGGCGGCGCGTCGGGATATCTTCTAAAGGACACGTCCCCGGAGTTGTTTCTCGCGGAACTCAGAGTGATCGTGTTAGGAGGCGCGCCTCTAACGCCTAGGATCGCGGATAAGATCATCCGGGAATTCGCCAAAAAAGAGGAAACAAAAAACCCTCCGATCGTGAACACGCTAGGTTTGACCGAAAGAGAACTGCAAATCCTAAACTTTGTCGCGCTCGGAATGACGTTTCCCGACATCGCCGACGAGTTGGATATTTCCAGTCATACGGTGAGCAGGCATATCGAAAAAATTTATAAAAAGATGGAGGTTCATTCCAGGTCCGAGGCCATCATTCGTGGAAGAAGAATGGGGATCATCCGGGACGTTCCCGGTTATCCGTAAGGTCGACATGAAACGGACATTATATTCAATTTTTATTATACTCTTTTCTTTGACGGTCCGGTGTTCTCCGGCCGTTTCTTCCCACGAACGCCCGAACGCTCAAAAGGGAACGATCGATCTCAGAAATTTCAACCTCAACGAACAGACAACGACCCTGAACGGGGATTGGGAATTCCACTGGAAAGAATTGATACAACCGGACCAAAACGCCGCGGGAACTCCTCGATACGAGCCGGTTCCGGGGATTTGGAGGGACTACGATCCGTCTTACACTTGGAAAGGTTATGCGACATACCGTTTGCACGTGTTATGCGACTGGAATCGTCCGAACCTCAAGATAAGAATCCCGAGGCTTCCCGGAGTCTACGACGTCTATTTCGGAGATCACAAAGTATATTCCAACGGATTGACCGGGACGGACACGATCGATACGGTATTCTTGGCCCATCCTTTGATCACGAGCGTGGTGGTTCCGTCCGGAGATTTTTGGATCACCGTAGTAGTTTCCAATTTTAAGGGAAATCATCTGAAAGGCGGGATTCGAAATCCTTTCCGGATCGGAAACGGAAATTCAATCGATCTTGAGGAAAGAAAAGAGGAATGGTTGGAGATCATCCTGATCAGCGTTATTTGCGCTTTCGGGATCTATCATATCGTATTCTTTTTTGCTTATAGAAAAGATCCCGTGCCGCTGCACTTTGCCATGTTTTGTTTTTTGGTTTCCCTTTATACTTTCATCACTTCCGGGATTCAATACATGGCTCTTCCGAGTCTATCTCTCGATCTTAGAATCCGGATCGAATTTTTCTGCGAAGTCTCTTTTTTTCCTACGGTTTATCTGATCCTGCGCAGAATGTTTCCCGAACAATTCGGAAAAAAATGGATCAGAATCGCGATCGCAAGCACGATCTTTTTTGCGATCGGAATTCTTACTCTGGACGAAAACAATCTGGTTCGATTGTATTCCGCGTTTCTCTACGCGCCGCCCGTTTACGCGGTCTTCATCCTTTTCCCGATGATAGCGGCGTTTCGAAATCGGGAACCGAGAGCGAAAACGATCGTGATCACCGGATTTGTTCTCGTTTTTACGATGATGAACGACGTGATCTACGGCTTATTCGAAGTCTATATTTTATTTCCTTATAGTTTTCCGTTGGGACTCGTCGTTTTCGTAGCTCTTAATTCTTATATCATTTCTTCACGATTTACGGAAGACTTGGAAAAAGCCAAGGCGTTCGCGCAACTTCAGATCAAATACAACGAACAACTCAGACTTCAAGCCGAGGAAAGGACAAGAATCGCTTCCGATATTCACGATACGATCGGCTCCGAACTCACTGCAATTCTTTTCGAATTGGAATCCAAGAACAAAGACGATTCCACGCTCAAAAAACTAAAAACCGAAGTGACACATCTTATATCCAACGTTCGTGACATCGTATTTCTTATGCACCACACCGGAACTCACAAAGAACTCGTTGAGGACGTGATGATTCGATACGCGGAAAGAATCCAAGGCACGGGATCGATACGGGTCAAAACGGAGATCAAGGAAGTTTCGGACGCTCTGAGATTGGATCAGTGCCTTCACGTGCAGAAAATATTCTTGGAGTTGATGTCCAATATTCTCAGACATTCCGAGGCGAAACGGATCGAAATTTCGTGGAACAAAGAGGGAAAGAATCTCTGTTTAAAAGTAACGGACGACGGAAAAAAATTCACTCTCGACCCGAAAGAATCCGCCGGAATCGGAATGAACAATATCCGAATGCGAGCCGAAAAACTCAAGGCGGAATTCGATCTCGATTCTGACGGCCTCGAAAATCAATTCAAAATATACATTCCATATTACTAATACACTTTCGGTCAAACATCGGATCAATCGAACTTTCGGAAGAGCTGCCCAAAACGAAATTCCAGAATCAATCCGGGTAAAATCGGGATGAACGATCGAGTCCCCGTGTATTTCGCCTTACAAAAAAATTCGAAAGTAGATTATAAAGTTAGAATATATCTTAGTCGTTGCTCTGATTGCTGAGAGAATCCACATAAACCGGACCCGAAGTCATAAGGATTGTCACTCCTTGAATCGAGGTTTCAAATCGGTTCAGCCGGTCCAATTTTCTAAAAAGATCCCGAACCAAAAGCAGAGCGATCCTTGAGTTCCCGCTTCCGATCGCGGCCGGACTTTTGCCGTGTTTCCAAGGTTTTCTCGGATCGGATCCGCCATCGACGTAAGGAGCGTAAAAAAGTTTTTTGGAAAGAATACAAAAAGATTCTAATATAGCTTCGATCGCGTCGCGATTGCGGTCGGCTTGGATTCGGACTTCGAGTTCGAACCACCGGTAGTAGTCCAATTTTTTATTCTCGTAAAAAGATTCGAATCCGAAAACGGGAAACGAAAGTTTGTTAAAAATTCTTCGAAATCCGATCCAACGAAACCAATCGACCGCGAGAAGGAGCGGGAAAAAAGCGAATATCGCGGCGATCGTCGGACTTTCCAGCATTTCCGGAACCAAAAGAACCGTGATATAAAAGCTGGGAAGCCCCATTCCCAGGATCCAAAGAATCGGAGATTGATTGAGGATCCAGAGATCGGCCAGGACAAAACGTAAGAATTTTTGAATATACAAAAACGGTGTTGTTCTGCTTAGACATCGAAAGAATAAAAGTATGTTCTTTTTAAGATTCCTAAGTTTTGTCTTTCGAGCGGAAGACTTCCGAAAGTCTGAAATTTCGGCCTCTTGTAGTTTTCGGCGTTCTTGAAAGGCTTTCTGAATCGGATCCAAAAGAGTTCTCGACTAACGGCTTCTCATCTCTGGGAAGATAAAGTTGATACCGAAGATCATACCTTGCGCTTTCACTTCTTCCGGAACCTTTCCGAAATTCTGACCGCGAATGGAATCAACGCAGGCTTGGCCGACGATATCCTGACCTTGCGTGGAGATAAGTCTTGTGTCCAACACCTGACCGCTGTCGCTTAACAAAAATTGAACCTTGACCTGACCCGGAGAAATTCCGGCGCGGATTACCGTTCCGGCCATGTCCCGATAGGCGAAGTTGCCGCCGCCGGGAGGAGCAAAACTCCCTTCGATCTGTTTCAGCATCCGTTTAAAGTATTCGTAACCGGCGAGTTTTTTTCTGGGAATCGACAGAGCCTGGCTTCCGTCCCAACGAAAAAGAAAGTCCTGCTCAAAACGATAGTTGAACGGAATTTTAGTCATCCGTCCGTAGACTTGAGTGCTCTGTTTCGTATTATCCGTGTTAGACGTTTGAACCGGATCGATCTTGTATATTCCGACTTCAAAGGCCTTTTCGTCGTTTTTTTCAAGAGACTGTTGTTTCTGAGCTTCGGAATTTCTTCTCGCGACGCTTCCCATCACGAATTCGCGGAACGGACTGGCGGAGTGAAAACCTTCTTTCTTCGTGATTCCGCCCGCGCCCGCCGCGTCCACGTTGGAAAGGGCTTTGTATTCGTCCTTGATATGTTTGTCCACGAAGTCCTGTTCCAAGAGGACTTCGTAAATTTTTTCTTTTTCCTCGTTGCTTTCCATCTTAACCATAGGTTCGCTTCCGAGAATTTTCCAGAGCATATTGCGCGTGAGTAGATGAGCGGTAAAAAAAGACGCGAGCGCGAGGACGAGAAAAGAAGCGTAGATCAGCCTTTTATCGTCTTCGGGGATTCCGGAATATTCAGAATAAAGTCGGGTCTTGTCCATGATTTCCGGGAAAATCTCCCATTCGCTTCAGTTGTTGATACGCCTTTTCGGTCGCGACTCTTCCCGCAGGAGTTCGATTGATCAGTCCGATTCGAACCATAAAAGATTCGTACGTATCTTCGATGGTTTTTTCCTCTTCGCCGACCACGACCGCGATCGCCTTCAAACCAACCGGACCGCCTTTGTAACGATCGATCATACAACCGAGAATCTGTCTATCCATAGCATCCAGTCCCAGATCGTCAATCCCCATCTTATCAAATGCTTTTGTGCAAAGATCCTTTTTGACGGAAGAATGGCCGTCGACCTCGCTGAAATCTCGGATCCGCTTGAGCAAGTGATTTGCAATCCTTGGAGTTTTACGGGAACGTTTTCCGATTTCCAGAGCGGCGTCGTCCTCGATTTCGACGCCCAAAATTTTAGAAGAACGCAAAACGATCTCCTTCATCTCCTCGTCGCTGTAATAATCCAAACGAAGCTGAATTCCGAAGCGGCTCTTGAGCGGTTCGCTGATAAGACCGCTTCTGGTCGTAGCCCCGACCAGAGTAAAAGGTTTGAGAGGAATCTGAACCATCTGCGCGGTCACACCTTCGCCGATGACAAGATCGATCATATAATTCTCCATCGCGGGATAAAGAATCTCTTCGAGCTTTTTGTGAAGCGTATGAATTTCGTCAATAAAAAGGATTTCGTTCTCGCCCATGCTCGTGAGAAGACGCGCGAGATCCGCTCCCTTTGTGATCACGGGAGCCGAAGTGATCGTAAGTCTGGTTCCGAGTTCGTTGGAGATGATTCCCGCGAGAGTGGTTTTTCCGAGTCCCGGCGGACCGGATATAAGAACGTGATCGAGGGCGCGCTTTCGATTCTTAGCGGCTTGGACATAGACGCCCAGATTGTTAAGGACTTCTTTTTGGCCTATAAATTCGCCGAGAAGAGACGGGCGCAGGCCCGACTCTTCTTCAAATTCTTCTTCCGGATTGAGGGTATGGGATTTCGCCAATCAGTTCGGTCTTTCCTTAAGCTGAATCGAAAGTCTCGAAACGTTTCCCTGACGGATGATCGTAACGTTGATCCTATCTCCCACCTTGCTCTTCTTCACCGTATTGACGACTTCTTCGGGAGAATTGATCTTCGTTCCGTTGATTTCGGTGATGATGTCCATCAACTGAATCCCGGCGCGGTCCGCTGGAGAATCGTTCATGATCTGAACTACGACCGGAAAAGTAAAACGCCCCGCGCAAGCCTGGCTCGGAGTCGGAGTGGATTATCTTCATGAAGAAGACGCGAAGCAGTTGAAAATTTCCGGAGGGGCGGTCGTAGTTCAGATCATGAACGATTCTCCAGCGGACCGCGCCGGGATTCAGTTGATGGACATCATCACCGAAA
>NZ_NPDU01000139.1 GCF_002811985.1 Leptospira adleri | reverse complement strand
TTCCGAAGCGAGCATCAACAAATCCATTGAATATTCCGGAGACGAAGTAACGATCGCTTTCAAAGGAGAATATCTCATGGATATTTTCAGATCCATCGACGATTCTGAAGTTAAGATTGAATTTTCCGATTCCAGTTCGCCCGTGATCTTTAAGGATCCATCCGATCCAGAATTTGTCTCGGTGATTATGCCGATGAAAATTTAATGTTTCTAAAACATCTTACACTTCAAAACTTTAGAAGTCATGAAGAACTGAGCCTGGACTTTCATTCCAGGCTTATTTTTTTTGTGGGAGATAACGGGGAAGGTAAAACGAATCTTCTCGAAGCAATTTGTATGTTATCCTGGTTGAAAAGTTTTCGCGAGTCGGAAGACGGAAATTTAATTCGCTGGAGCGCCGAAAATTATTTTCTCCGCGGAAGAATTCAAGAAAATCAAAAAGAATCCGTTTTAGAAATCGGTTATACTGCAAAACCTACAGTCAAAAGAAAATTAAAATTCAATCAGGAAGACATCAAAAAGAGAACGGATCTGATCGGTAAATTTATTACGGTTCTTTTGACTCCGATGGACTTGAAAATAATCGAAGGCGGTCCCTCGGAAAGAAGAAAGTTTATAGACGCGTTTATTTCGTCTTTTGATCCGTTTTATCTGGATTGTCTGTTAGAATATAATAAAATTTTAAAGCACCGAAACGCACTTTTGAAAACCGGAAATTCGGATTCTTCTCAGCTTTCAATTTGGGAGAAGAGGCTTGTTGAAAAAGGAACGATCATTCTTAATAAAAGAAAAGAAATCGTTTTAGAATTGAATTCATTTTACCGGACAAATTTGGACAAATTGAGCGGGGGAAGGGATGGTCTAACGTTGATTTACAAACCGGATGTCGGAAACGAACGGGAATTCTTTGAAAAACTCAATCGCAACCTGGGCCGGGATCTTAGGCTCGGTTATACTTCCGCAGGTATTCATAGAGACGATCTTTTTATCGGAATCGATTCCCGTGATATTACGGAATTCGGTTCTCAAGGCCAAAAGAGAAGCACTGTAATCGCTCTAAAGGCCGCGACTTTTAATTATTATAAGAATGTTTTGAATAAAACTCCTGTCTTATTGATAGACGACGTTATCCGAGAATTGGACGTCAAACGAAGGGAATACTTTGTAGATCTGGTTGTCAATGCGGGCCAAGCGTTTTTTACGACGACCGATTTAGAAGGAATTCAGGATTATGTCGGTAAACTCGAGGATCAAAAGCAGATTTTTATGATCAAAGACGGGGAGGTTCGTTCGGTAGAATGAAAGACGATCTCATTTCATCGAAAAAGATTGAAACCGACGAATTTAAGTCCGTTCTCAATCAACTCGGTATTACGGAAGAAAGTCTTCAAGAAAAGATTTCTTTAAATACCCTCCGAAATCGCTGGAAAGAAATTGTTGGCCCGGTTTTCGCTTCTCACTCCGAAGTCGGTTCGATTCAATTCGGTAAATTAAGAATCATAGTTTCGCACAATGCGTATAAACAGGAATTGCTTTTTCTTCAAAATCGAATTCTGAGACAGTCCTCTCAATTTCTTGGCAAGGGCATCGTTCGTTCTCTGGAAATTTCGATCGGTAAATTATCCAATTCCATCTCCTCAAAACAACCCGAAACGAAAGAAAAAAAAGGATTAGAAGGGAAAGAGGATTTAATTGCCATACTTGAGAAAGAATCGGATCCGGAAGTTAAAAAACGTTATCTTGAGATTCTTCAATATCTTTGATTAATAAATGAATTTCCTTGCCTCCCTATGGTTTTCAGGAAAACTATTCCTGAGGTCTGAAAAAAATGAGCCAAGAAGAAGCAAGCTACAGCGCCGGTCAGATTAAAATTTTAGAGGGTCTGGAAGCTGTTCGAAAACGTCCGGGGATGTATATCGGAACTCAGGATGAGACGGGGCTTCACAAAATGGTCTACGAAGTCGTTGATAACTCCGTGGACGAGGCGATGGCCGGTCATTGCACAGAAATTAAAATCAGCATTCTTCCAGATAACATCATCGAAGTTAGAGACAATGGCCGAGGAATCCCGGTGGACATTCACCCGGATAAGAAGATTTCCACGATCGAAGTCGTAATGACCATTCTTCACGCCGGCGGTAAATTTGAAAATGACGCTTACAAGGTTTCCGGCGGACTCCACGGGGTGGGTGTTTCCGTGGTAAACGCTCTTTCGGAATGGCTTGTCGTAGAAGTCTTTCAGAAAGGAAAAATCTATTCGCAAAAATATGAGAAGGGAGTTCCCGTTTCCCCGGTAGAAGAAAAAGGAGAATCTTCCGAAAGAGGAACGATCGTACGTTTCAAGCCGGACGCGTCTATCTTTACGACTGTGGACTTTCAGTTCGACGTTCTTTCCGCTCGTTTTAGAGAATTAGCTTTTTTGAATAAAGGACTGATTCTTACCGTTGAAGACCGAAGACGAGGAAGCGAAGGCGAAAATCTGCTGAAAAACGAATTCCAGTTTTCCGGCGGTATCGTTTCTTTCGTAGAACATATCAACGAAAACAAACATCCTATGCACAAGGTGATTCACTTTGAAAGAAACAAAGAGGATGTAATCGCAGAAATTTCGATTCAGTATTCGGAAACGTATACGGAAAATATTTTCTGTTTTACCAATAACATCAACAACAACTTGGGCGGAACACATCTCGAAGGTTTTCGTGCGGCTCTTACGAGAACTCTCAATGACTTCCTAAAAAAAGATACGGTGATGGCTAAAAAACATCCCACCGGTCTGTCGGGAGAAGACGTAAAAGAAGGTTTAACAGCCGTCATCTCCGTTAAAATTCCTCAACCTCAGTTCAACTCTCAGACAAAAGAAAAATTGGTCAACGCCGAGATTAAGGGAATTATGCAAACCCTCACTTCGGAAGGTCTTACTTTATTCTTTGAAGAGAATCCCAATATCACAAAAAGAATATTAGAAAAATGTATTCTTTCCGCTAAAGCGAGAGAAGCCGCTCGGAAGGCGAGAGATCTTACGAGAAGAAAAACGGTTTTGGAAGGCGGCGGTCTACCAGGTAAACTCGCGGATTGTTCCGAAAAGGATCCGGCTCAGTCGGAAATTTATCTCGTGGAAGGTGACTCCGCCGGAGGATCCGCTAAACAAGGAAGAGATAGAAACACACAGGCGATTCTTCCTTTGAAAGGGAAAATTCTCAACGTGGAAAAAGCAAGATTGGATAAAATTCTTTCAAGCGAGGAAATTAGAATTTTGGTTTCCGCTCTGGGAACCGGAATCGGAGAAGATGAATTTAATATCGATAAGATCCGTTATCACAAAATTATGATTATGACGGACGCCGATATCGACGGTTCTCACATTCGAACACTTCTTCTTACATTCTTCTTTC
>NZ_NPDU01000137.1 GCF_002811985.1 Leptospira adleri | reverse complement strand
GGCTCTCGGTGATATCCTCGACTCTCCGAACAGAAACTCCAGCGAGATACATCTCCATGAGAGCTTCTTCTACCGAACTCTCCCTTCGTTTGTATCGATCGATGATCGCCGACTCAAACGGAATTGTTCTAAGTTTCGGAACTTTTAACTTTACTTTTCCGGCTTTTGTTTCGAAGTTTCTATTATACGAACCCGCTCTTGTATCTACTCGATCCGGGTTTCTCTCATACCTTGAGGCTTTGCAGAGTTTATCCGCTTCCTCATCTAAGAGAGCGTTCAGCGTTTCTTCCACTGAGCCTCTTACGAGTTCGCTCAAGTCTTTCTTGAGCTGGGTCTCATCCACTTGAATTACTTTCAGGTGCGCTTTTTCTTCTTCTGCCCTCATTGGGGGGTTCTCCTTTTTTTGAATTTGATCGTTACAAACTCAATCGGCAAGGAGAGCCTTCTCATTCATTCTTAAATCTGCGAAATGTTTTGGACGTTATCGGGAAAGCAGAGCTGTTGAGTTTAAACGCTCAGAAAATTGGGATTCGCTGAAAGCTAAAATTGTTAAATCATCAATGGCAATGAGTAATCTCTCTGATGGAGGTCTTATAATAATTGGGATTGATGAAGATAATAAAAAGTATCAGAGAGGTGGGCTTAAATCAGATCATCTCGCTTCATACTCGTATGATATTGTTTTGTCATATATTAATTCTTATGCGGAACCACATATTTCTTTAAATTACCACTTAGTTGAAGATCCAGATAATGAGCTAAAGAAATTTATCGTGCTTGATATCTTAAGTTTTTCCTTAGTTCCTACAATCTGTGCGAAAGACGGTATCGAAAATTTAAGAAAGGGTGCAATTTATATTCGTTCGACTAGAATTCCTGAAACAGCAGAAATAAGATCATACAGCGAAATGCGTGAATTAATTGATCTTGCTACGGAGCGATCAATTCGTAAATTTTTAGGACAAATGCAGCGTCTAGATCTTACTCTTAAAGATCAAATGGTATCATCTGCTCAGATGTTCGAAAACGAACTTAATGGATTGTAATCGATGACAGAAGCTGAAATTATCTCTGAAATTAAGTCAGGCCCTCATTGTCGCATGATAGTTCGTCCGAATGAATATCAAGAACAAGTTATTCACCAGCTTTCTGAAATAAAGGAGTTATTGGAAAATTCCATTGTAAGGTTTAGAGGTTGGGATTTTCCACATATTGATAGAGAAAATATGACTTTCGGTAATAACTATTTAGGATCATATGATAAATGGAGACGTTCTGAAATGTGGCGCTTTTATCAAAGCGGTCAATTTATTTACCTGTTCCAATTTCACGAAGACTTTTTAGATAAAGAATTCGCTACGCGTATTTACTATCAGCATAAAAATAATCCAAAGTTTGAAGAGAAAGGATACGTTGATTTCATTATGCTACTATCAACCATAGCAGAGATTTATGAACTAACCTATAGATTGCTGAGTAAAAATTTGTTACAACGCTCATGTACAATTATTTTCTCTATGATTGATGTTTCGGGTAGGTTGTTAAGCACTATTGATCCTGGTCGGAGTTTGCTTCCAAAATACCAGGCTACAGAAACAAATCTTGAATTTAATAAGACTTACGATATTGATGATTTTTCGGACATTGAAACGATTACGATTCAATGTGTTAAATGGTTTTATGAGCGTTTTGGGTGGCATCAGCCATCTGAAATACTACTCAAGAATGAGTTATTGGAAATTCGATCGAAATCATTCTAAGAATCAGCCTTCGCCTAACTGCGGTTTCTCGCTCCGTTCGGGATCGCTAATGCGACCTTCACTCCGGCTCCGCACATTTGCTTTGTCACTCGGCTTGCGAGACGCGACTAAGGTCGCTCAAGCCTCGCGCCAATTCTTTCGCGCGTTTAGCGCGCTTCAGAACCGCAAACGTCGAGAAACCTACCTCGTTAGACGGCATTCCGCTTCGCTTTAATTTGGGTTTAGGCGAGTTTGGGGAAAAGAGAATTGCGCGTGGATTCGCTTTTAGTCTTAGCGCGCAATTTATAGCTTTTTTTGGCTCGCGGAACGAGCGCCTAACTGCGGTTTCTCACTGCGCTTCGGGATTGCCAAGGCAACCCTCGCTTGGCCTTCGGCACATTTGCTTTGTCACTCGGTTTGCGGGACGCTCGCTTAAGGTTCGCTCAAACCTCGTTCCAATTCTTCCGCGCGTTTAGCGCGCTCCAGAACCGCAAACGTCGAGAAACCTGGATCGTTATGCGCCATTCCGCTTCGCTTTAATTTGAGTTTGGGCGAGATTGGGGAAAAGAGAATTGCGCGTGGTTTCGCTTTTAGACTCAGCGCGCAATTTATAGCTTTTCTTGGCTCGCGGAACAGCGCATAACTAACGTTTGCCGCTGCGTTCGTCACTCGCGGGATCCGCTCGAACTCACTCCGGTCTTCGACACATCGCTTCGCGAACTTGACTAAGCAGTAATAGAAGAGATTTTTAGTAAAATTAAGTTCGCGACCCTTTCGCGCACAAGCGCTCGGGGACGCGACGTCGGCAAACTCTTGTCGTTAGACGACATGCGTGCGAGATGAGGCTTGAAATAGCAAACTACGTTTATATATTTGCTTTCGTAATCAATTAGGGTTCGAAATTTGAATTGACGCAATTTAAATTGTATTACATATGTGATACATGAGGCATTTATGATTAGTCTTCGTTTACCCCCAGAATTAGAAAAAAAGTTATCGGAAGTGGCTAAAATTGAGAATAAAAGTAAATCAGAAGTTATTAAAGAATCTTTAGTTTACTACATTGATAATTTTGCCCAAAAGCCTTCCGCCTATGAATTAGGTAAAAAATACTTTGGCCAATATAAAAGTGGCATTTCAGATAAATCGGTAAATCACCAAAAGTATATTAAAGAAGCGATACTGAAAAAACAAAAAGGTAAATGATAAAAGCAATTATTGATACTGGACCCATTGTGGCATTCTTCGATGAATCGGATATTTATTGTAATGACATTAGATCTTTTCTTAAAGATTTCAAAGGAAGATTATTCACAACTTTAGCAGTTATAACAGAGGTTTCATATCTCCTATCTGACAATAAGAAAACTCAGAATTCTTTTATCGAATGGATCAAAGACGGAGCAATTACAATTTTAAATCAAGATAATGATCATTTTCCATTAATTCATCATTATATGGAAAAATATTCAGATCGACCGATGGATTTTGCAGATGCCTCTTTAGTAAGTCTTTCTGAAATTTATGGAATAAAAGATATTTTAACTTTAGATAGCGATTTCCTTTTTTACAAAACGAAAAAAGGCAAAGCTTTAAATATCATTAATTCTGAGATGATCAAATCTTAAAGATAGTGTCCTTAAAGTTTCGCACAAATGAGAACTTGAGAAGAGCTCTCCTCACACGATCAAGCCATGAGCTTTAAAGTTTTTAACTCTTTTAATTTCTCCATGTCAACATACTTTTTAGTTCC
>NZ_NPDU01000136.1 GCF_002811985.1 Leptospira adleri | reverse complement strand
GGTGAATTTGTGATATAAGTCTTTTGACCCGAAAGGTGATAGATACCTTTTGAAATTTCCTTCGCGACAGTCTTGATTGCGGATACATCCGAACCGGAATCCGGTTCCGTGATCCCTAAGGATCCGATCTTTGTGCCTTGATTGATTTCCGGGAGATATTTTTTCTTCTGTTCTTCTTTTCCAAAATGATGAATGGGCAATCCAAAAAGCCCGCCCGAGGCTCCGACGGAAAAGAAAGTGGAACCGCAAGCCTTTCCTAATGTTTGCATGGCAAGAATGGAGCGTAACGTGCCCGCGTTTTGACCGCCGTATTGTTCTTCGTGAGGTAGGCCAATGTAGCCGATTTGTGCGAGTTTGTGAAAGTGTGACTTCGGAATTTCTTTTTTTCTATCCGCTTCTTCGGCATGAGGTTCGATTTCTTTTTTGCAAAAATCGGAAAAAAGATTTGTGAACATTAGTTCATCTTCTGAAAGTTTAAAGTCCATTGTTCCCCCGGATAACAGGTGCGAATATTCTTTTGATTCTTTTTTTGGCAATGGATTTATGTTCTAATGGAAAAAGAAAATCGAGTTCTGATTTCACGCGTTATTACTTAGAGGTTTCGCGTTGATCAGAAAAGGCGCGGATTCTTCTTGTAAGCCGCTTTAAAAAATTTTATAGAACCTAAATTTTACATTCCTTCTTCTTTTTATCTGGTTTGTCGGAAATGGATTTTATAAGAGTTCAGTCACGTCCTTGAATACAAAAGGAAAGAATTAAGAATTAAGAATTAAGAATTAAGAATTAAGAATTAAGAATATTCAAAATACATTATTGGATCAGGTCGGATTGGATCGCAAGCTATCGGGATTGACGTTTGTATGTCTGTGTTCCCCAATTCTGATTTCGTTCGATAGGATCGGCTAAGGTGGCGGGTTGTTTTAGTCGATTTTGAGCGTTTGAAGGCGATTTGAACTTTTACAAAAGGCCGTGAAATCAGGTTTTGGACGATTTTTGAATATGTGTGGAGTTAGCGGAGCTATAAATCGTTGCATTTTTTTAGAGGTTTGGACCGGAGTTCGGCTAAAATTCTGAAAAGAGAATTTCGAAAAGGATTCGGGTTGTTCGAAAAAAAGATAAGCAGAGGAAAAACTAAATTCTTTAAATATGAAAATCGAATCTCTTCCGTCGCGGGAGAGATAAAGCGCGTCTAACGTTCTTAATTGAAAATTATTTATTTCTTCTTATTTTCCTTCCGTAGATCCAGCCTGCGATCAGCAAAGGAAAGCCGATCCAGGAAGCGACGAGGGACAATGGATTGGAATGGCTCGCGCTGATTCCCGGGACCTGCAACGCTAAGCCCGCCAGAAGAAGGATCACGTGCAGTTCGGCGTATTTCGATCGCTGGACAAAGGTATAATTTCCGAGTCCTGATCCGGTGAGAAATGCAAAGAGTCCAAAGAAGATTCCGATTCTTCCAGAGATCAGGGAGAATTCTTCCGCGATAGGAACGAACGACGAAAGAAGGGGAAGAAAGATTCTTAAAGTCAAAAAGAGAATCGAAAAAATTCCCAGATAGGAATGAAGATTGAGTCTCTGCTTTGCCCTGAGACGAAACAAGAATTTTACGGTTCTCCGCTCGTTACTGGCACGGGTTCGTTTTCCGGGAGAAGGCTTGTCGCGATGATCTCCGGAGAATCCGCGTCCAATGGCGCCGCAATCGGACGAGAAGAATTTTGATTCATCTTAAAATAGTAATACATCGGAACCGAAAGAAGCGTGAAGCTGATTCCCCAAAAGGCTTCGGTTGGTTTGTTCCAGATGAGAGTCGCTATGATCACCACGTTTGAAAAGATATAGAGATACGTTGTATAAGGATATCCTGGAATTCTAAACTTAAGTTTATAATGTCTTTTTTCAAAAAGAATCGGCGTGTAAGCCGTGATCGTCGCCAGGAGAAGAGTGGAACAAGTGATAAGATAAAGAAGGCTTTCGATCTCTTTCACAAAACAGAAGAGACAGGCATAGGCGCACTGAAAGGCAAGCGAAGTGTAAGGACTTTTGTGTTTTGGATGCAATTTCGCCATGCTCGGAAAGAAGAATCCGTCTCTCGCCATCGCAAAGTAGATTCTTGAACCTCCGATGATATAAGCTGAGATAGATCCTAAAAAAGCCCAACATATAAACGCAGTTATAAAGATTGTGGCTTTGGGGCCGAAAAGCGCTGAAGACGCGGTGATTCCTATTTTATCTCCTGAAAGTTCGCGGATTGTTCCTGAACTTAAAAAAAGAAAATTCATAAGAATGTAGAGAACGGTGACTAACGCGCAGGAATAAAGAACCGCTTTGTAGATGTTTCGATCCGGATCCTTCACTTCTTCCGCAACATAAGTGATCATGTTCCATCCGAGATAGGAATAAGTAACCGGAATGACCCCGGCGAGAAGCAATTCCATTCCGCTCAGGCTAGACGGAAAAAAATCAAATGATTGAAATCGGGAGGTTTCAAAATTGCCGATCGTAAATCCTAAAATGACAAAGGAAACCAATCCTAAAATTTTCACTCCCGTAAAAAGATTTTGAATTCGGGAGGCTGTGGAAATTCCAAAAAAATTAATAATCGTAAATAGAAGAATTGCACCCATCGCGAGCATCTGCGCGGTTCCGATGGAAATTGTTAGTCCAAAAAAGGGGAATTCAAAAAAGTAGATGTCCCAGGAAGGATTGATAAGCGAAAAGAACGATTTAGAAAATGCTAATGCAGAAAGAGAGATGGACGCGGAAAAATTAATAGAGAGAGAAAGCCATCCGCTAGCAAAGGCCACAATCGGAGAATATGCTTCCTTGAGATAGACGTAATCTCCTCCCGCGTAGGGAAAGAGCGACGCCGATTTTGCGTAAGACATCGCGCCGGCCACTGCGAGAAAACCTCCCAAGATCCATGCGAGAAGGACTAAATTCGGATTCGGAACCGTATGAAGAATGTATCCAGTCGTTATGAAAATTCCCGGTCCAACCATGGAGCTGAACATGAGGGAAATGGAATCAAATAGATTGAGGGATCTCTTGAGTTGCATCGATTCTGACAGAATGGAGGTCTCGTTTTCGCAAACAAGGATTTTTCCTTTTAGAGGATTTCGATTCTTCTGTGAAGAGGGAAGGCGGTCTTCCGACCACAAATCTCTTTAAAATAAGATCCGTATATTTAAAGAAGAATTTGGATGTGCCGTTTGTTCTCTTTTTAAGGGCAAGGAGCTTCTGCAGAAGTGTTGCGGCTGGTCTTCCGACCATATATTATGTCGACCACGGAGAAATTTGTTTCCGAAGATAAAATCATTGAGACAAAAGAATGCGATCAGAACGTTCTAAAATTTCTTTCTCCATACCTTTCCATAGCAAAGCTTTCAACTGCGATCTGAAGAGACATAATGAAATAATTCTTATTCTAAAGAAACTGAAGAATTTTTATAAATTCTATTTGACTAGGCAGAAGTGATTTATACTTTGGTCCATACGGCTGTTTCAGAAATGAGACAGCACCAAGCGCCCAACTGTTTAGCTTCTGAATCCGTTCGCGAGAGATTGCGGACCAGATATAGGAATCGGAAACGGG
>NZ_NPDU01000135.1 GCF_002811985.1 Leptospira adleri | reverse complement strand
CCGTTCATTCTCTATACTCTGCTTGCGCCGATCGCGCTCGCGGATCTGGTAAAAAGAGGGGACGTGGATTCCAAAACCGGATCCATCTGGACCGGAGCGATTCTTCTGGTTCCGATCGTCGGAGCGGGAGCGTATTTGATCGCTGGCGGATCCAAGGTTCCCGGTTGGTTAAAAAATTCCCTCGTCTACGGGGGAGTGGGGTTTTTGGCGCTGATCATTTTGATCACATCGGTTGCCAAATTCTAGAAGACCTTGAATCGGAAACAGTTTCTCAAATGGATCGGACTCGGAGGCGCGGGACTCGCAGCCGGCGCCGGAATCAGTACGATCGGAGACTCGGACGGAACGGGCGGAATTCTTTGTAAGGTCCGTCCAGGAATCGTCGGGGTCAACAAAGAGGCTACTATTCCCGGAAATCCGGGAAACAATTCTTATGGGAGTATGGTTCATCCTCCCTTTCAGATTGATCCCGCTTTTCTTTCTCGGATGGATTTGAAGAATCATCAAGAAGCGTCTAACGGACCGATTCTCAAACAACATCTGAGCATCGTAGAAATGCCTTTGACGGTTGCGCACAATACGGTCGTCAAAGCCTGGACTTTTAACGGGATCGTTCCCGGTCCGGTCGTTCGGGCGAAGCTCGGTCAGAAAATGGAGATTACTCTTCGAAACGATTCCGAACATCCTCATTCGATCCACTTTCACGGGAGTCACGATCCGAACGAAGACGGTTGGGAGCCGATCGTCACAGGCGGGGAAAAAACTTATAAACTCACCGCCGGTCCGATCGGATTTCATCCTTATCACTGTCACGTTCCTCCGCTCGCTAGTCACATGGCGAAGGGACTTTACGGAGGTTTGATAGTGGATCCTCCGGGGGGCCGTCCTCCGGCTCACGAGTTTATGCTGATTCTTTCCGGCTGGGATCTGGGAGACAAAGGTAAGAATGATATCTTTTCCTGGAACGGGATGGCCGGATTTTACGACCGTTATCCGATCAAGGTTCCGGTCGGGCAGAAGGTTAGATTCTACATCGCTAATATGTGCGAATACGAACCGGTCGCTTCCTTTCATCTGCACGCGCAGACCTTCGACGTCTTTAGAACCGGAACAAGACTCGTTCCGGACGATCATACGGACGTGGTTACCCTCGGACAAACGGAAAGAGTGATTATAGAATTTACGCTTCCTAAAAGAGGGAGATATATGTTTCATCCTCATCAGACGAAGATGGCTGAAAACGGCGCGATGGGTTGGATCGTCGCGGTTTAATCCGGTGACGTCTAACGTATTCTCTTTGTGATTCCTTAGGAGAAAAGTTTTGAAGGAAAAAATTCTTTTTGTCGCAGTTTTGGTTCTCGGAGTCGGTCTCGGTTTTTTCGGTTGGAAAGAATGGAAGAACAAATCCAAAGACGCTCCCGTCCTCGTGGAAGAATGGTCTAAAACTTCTTTGCGAGATACGAAAAATCGGGAGATTCTTCTCGGTTCTATTCCAGGAAAACTAAAACTCGTTTACTTCGGTTTTTCTCACTGTCCGGACATGTGTCCAAGGGCTCTTTTGGATATGTCCGCGGCGGTGAACGAATTGGGGGAAGAAGGAAGTAACCTGACTCCGATCTTTATCAGCGTAGATCCGGAACGGGATTCCCCCGAATTACTTGCAAAATACGTCAAACAATTCCCGAATGAACGTCTCGTCGCTTTGACCGGCGACAAGCCTACGTTAGACGCTCTTCAATCCGCTTTCGGTGCGGTTTCGAAAAAGGTAAACAACCCTTCGATCGAAGGCGGTTACACCGTGGATCACACTGTGTTTTTGTATATAGTCGACGAACAAAGCCGAATTCTCGCGACTTTTCCCGGCGGAACGGAAGGGAAAAGTCTAGTGAAAGAGATAAGACGTTTTCTTTGACCACGGGGAAAGGAAGGGACCGTTTTCTTATCGGAGTGTTTTTTGGTAGAAGTCGCCTCAGTGAGACTTCCTTTGCTTTGCTTTTCAAAGTAGGAACTCACACGTTTCGCAAGTCTTCCGTGGGACATCCTTTGATTTACTTTTCAAAGTAGGAACTCACACGTTTTGCAAGTCTTCAGTGGGACTTCCTTTGATTTACTTTTCAAAGTAGGAACTCACACATTTTGCAAGTCTTCAGTGGGACATCTTTTCCTGGAGATCCAATCACCAATAGTCCTTCATCAATTCCCCCACCCAAGGCGGTTGAACGATCTTTTCTTTCGGAAGAAATTCTTGAAAGACGGGCTTTATATCCAAAATCGGGGTTCCGTCGATTCCATCAAAACCGTGAATGAATAGGGTTTTTCCTTCTTTTCGAACGAGTTTTACGATCGTAGCGCCCAAGCGATTGGGTCGCGCTTTTTTTCTCTGCGAAAAAATTCCCACTTTCGGCCAGAGAGGATTCTCCCTCGGATGTTCCGCGCCTAAGACGATTTTAGCTTCATCTTGAAGATGGAAAAGATAGATAAGTTCGAGATGGGAAAAGGATTCGATTCCGTCTAACGCGGATTCCGGGATATCGTCTACAAGAGTGATTTCCGATTCGATTCCATTCCATTGATCGTCGATCGGAGTTTTTCTCGAATTTTTCGTAAAACCGATCGGTTTGATTTGAATATCCATGTTCCAATTCTCCTCAATTGTTCTTCGATTTCGAGATTTTCATTTCGCTTATCATTGAGAAGGAGCTTTGTCATAGAATGCGAAAGCGACCGCTCCCAGGATAAACAAAAAGCTGACCGCGTGATTCCACTTTATTTTTTCTTTTAAGACGAGCGAGGCGAAGATGATGAAGATTGAAATTGTGATCACTTCCTGTAGAATCTTGAGTTGAAAAGCGCTGTATCCTTCTTCGCCGTAGCCGATCCGATTCGCGGGGACCATAAGAATGTATTCAAAGAGCGCGATTCCCCAACTCAGAAGAATGGTAAGAGGAAGGCTCCAGCCGTGAAAAAATTTCAAATGTCCGTACCAGGCAAAGGTCATAAAAAGATTAGAGCAAAGGAGAAGAACGAATGTTTTCATAAGAATAGGATTCCGAAAGTTCCCGTGGATTGACAATCTGAAATCGAATTCTTTTGCGAGTCCGTATCGGGAGGTCAAATCAAAGGCAACGGGGATTTTTAAAAATTCTTCTTGGAATAGGGTTTTAATTTTGGAAGGATTTTTTTTTAGCTTCCATTCTTCATAGAAAGTAAGAACGAGAATTTTGAAACGAAAGTTATCCGATTCTTTAAAAAAATAAACCCCGTTCCCGGGGCAAAGAATATTAGACTTCAGGTAGTATAACTGAAATTCCCCGGGATCGGAAGAATCTCCGAATCCGAGGAACCGGTGGGTCCATGTGGACCCAAGCCGGCGCCACGCGGGTTATTCGGATCGAACTTCGATTTTTTTGACCTGCGGTTTTCTTTTGGGAAGAGTCAGGCTCAATACGCCGTTTTTATAAACCGCGGAGATTTTTTCTTCTTCTACCGCTTCGGTGAGAGTGAAGGATCTTCTGTATTCTCCGGTTCTATATTCGGAATAACGAAGTTCTCCAGGAAGATTTCTCTCGATCGTTTTTCCGGAGATGCTCAGTTGATCCTTTTCTATCTGAACCTGAACGTCCTTTTCTTCCACGCCGGGAA
>NZ_NPDU01000133.1 GCF_002811985.1 Leptospira adleri | reverse complement strand
TCAAACAACTCAAAAAAATTTCCGATCTCTACGCGATCTATATCGTCGACTGCGTTCATAAAGTGAGGAGCGGCGCCTTTACTCCGGAAGAGGGAGTGATCAATTTGGATAAGGCGAGTTCCGGAATTCAAAAAGAATGGACCGCATACAATTCCACTCACTTGGTTCCGGAGGAACAAAACATCATTCGGGAATTGAATCCGCTTTTCGCCGCTTCGAACGCGGCGGTCGAGGAAGCGAGGGCGTTGATGCTCGCGAAGGACTTCGTAGGTTTAGGGGCTTTTGCCGAACATAGATTGTATTCAAAGATCGATCCGGTAACGGAAAAGATAGAGGAACTCATTCAGGTTCAGTTGCGAATCACGGATAAGATTTATATCAAAGCCGAAAAGGAATTTTCATTTAGCTGGATCGTTTTCATCTTTCTTTCCGGAATCACCCTCAGTTATATTCTTTTGATTGCGATCGTGTATTCGATTCATCTCGTCAAAGGTTTGAACTCCGTAAGCCGCGCGATCAACGACGCCGATTTTTCGCATTCCGTCGAAGTGGAGGAAGATTCCCAAAAAAAAGACGAACTCTATCTATTGCTCATCGCCTTTCGACTTTTTCAGATCAAAGTGAAGAAGATGCTGGATACCATTCTTAATTTTTCGGAAAATATTGTCGTCGCTTCCGAACAACTTTCTCAATCCGCGGATCACCTTTCCTCCAACGCACAATCAGAATCCGCCTCCGTGGAGGAGATATCGGCGTCCGTGGAAGAGATCAGTTCCGGTATGGAATACGTAAACGGAAACGCGGAATCCCAATACGCGCTGATTTCTTCGTTTAACGGAGAAATGCGGGAGCTCGAAGGAATGATCAATAAGGTAGGGGAGGCGGTTAGGAATTCCTTAAATAAGATTTCGGAAATGTATCTTAAGACCGATTCCGGAAAAAAGACGATGGGCGATCTTACGGATACCATGGAAAAAATCGAAAACAGTTCCGTGGAAATGCAATCGATCACTGCAATCATAAAGGAAATTTCGGAAAAGGTGAATTTGCTCGCGTTAAACGCCGCTATCGAAGCCGCAAGAGCGGGAGAGCACGGAAGGGGCTTTGCGGTCGTTGCGAGTGAGATCACAAGACTCGCCGAACAGACGGACTCGAGCGCGATGACGATCGAAGAATTGATCAAGACGAGTAACGCAGAAATCGAAACAGGAAGGAGGATCGTAGAGAATTCCGCTACAGTTTACGCGGAGATTTTGAGCGGACTCGAACATCTGAAAGAATCTTCCAATCAGATTGTGAAGACGATGGAACTTCAGCAGGAGAAAAAGGAAAAGATCCGTTTCGGAGTGGATCAGGTCGACTCGAAATCGGAAGAGATCCGAAACTCCGTGAAGGAACAAAAAGTGGCGATATTGGAGACCGCCAACGCCGTTTCCAATATTTCCATCACAGTTCAGAACAGCGCGGCCAACTCCGAAGAAATTGCCGGAAGCGCGGTGAGCCTTTTGCAGATCGCTAAAAATCTTCAGGAAACGATGAGCTTTTTGAAAGGTTAGTTTCGTTTTTTTAGTCTTTCTTTTCCGGAAAGAATTTTCCAAATAGAGAGAATTCGAGTTTGTTCCGCTGTTTCATTAGGATGAAACATCGTTCAGGAAAGAGGTTTCGAATATCTTGGGTTCTTTTCGTAAGGCTCCTTTCGAGAAAGAAAATCAATGCAAAACTTTTTAACGCTATTTTTGAAATCCAAAAGAAGGATCGAGATTCTTCTTTTTATCTTCGTTCTATTTTTTAATTTTTGCAATCGGGACGAAGAATCTGCTCGGATAGAGGACCTTCTCCTTTTGAGTACGGTCTACAATCAAGCTCAGTGCGGACCCGATTCGAACCTTTCGCGAAAACAAGCAAATCGGACTTTTTTTACTTCCTTCGAATCGGCGAATGATTTTTCGAATTTTTACGTCGTTCCGCAGAACTATCAGGGAAGCGCGTCGCACGATCTTTCTTCCGAGCAGGCGCTGAGCGGAGCGAAGTCGCATAAGGGCTGGATTTATTCGGCTTATAACCCGACAAACCCTTGGATCAATAACAATCACAGAGGATATCCTACAATTCAACTTCACAAAACTTCCGGAGGCAGTTTTGTGACTCCGGTTTTGATTACGTTCAACGTTTGGCTGGATATGAATCTGACGCAGATGTCCCCTGAAAACGAATGGTTCAGTTTTGCGACAATCGCCGACGACGCATCCGATGCTTGGAACAGCCCCGTTCTTGTGAATCTAAGTTACGACGGGTTTGTTCATCTCATGCACGTTCCTTTTATGGGTCAAAAAATAACTTCTTTTCAGACTGCATCTCTGCAATATCCAAAGTCTCAGTGGGTTCAGATCAAAGTGTTTCTGGATTTTCAAAATCCGGAAGGTGTTGTGAAGGTTTGGCAGAACGGGAATCTCGTTTCGCAGGCAAAAGTTTTCTGTCGAAAGAGGACGATCGCGCAACTCCATTTCGGTCTTTATGCGCCTCCGACCGTTTCTTCCGGGTCCGTTTTTAACGACGATCTGAAGATCGAGGAAATCGACGGCAGTCTTTGAAGGAACTGTCTTTCTAAAAACGATAAAATCGAAAAATATATCATGATTTTTGAATATTTTTCCGTTTGAAGGTTCGGAAACGTGGAGGAGGATTGTCTGCGGGAATTCTTTTTTGTCACGAGCTTGGGGAGTTTTTTCGCACGCGTTTTTTTAGAGTTTTGACGGAAGGCCGATCTTTCGGATTTTGAAAACTCGCAAAAACCTTTTTTTGGGAGAGGAATTTCGGAATTTTTTTACGTTCGATCTTTTTTGATAGGAAAATTTTTTGCGAGAGGGATCGAAGCGGAAATCCTGCGATGCGCTTTCGAGAATCGAAAGGCGCTTCGCAGATTGGAGCGGAGAGCGCGGTCCCGCTCCTCGTCCATTCCGGTTTTGTTTTGGAGAAGAATGGGGCGGGGCTCGCCCAGAATATTCAAAAAAACGAATATTCTAAAGTGATCATTCCCAGCCGAGTTCATCCCTGAGATCGTTGAGTCTTCTTCTGTTTGCAAGAAAATCGAAGAGCCCGAGTATGGATTCGGAACGGATCTGCACCGTTTTGGTTTTTTCTTCGAATAAGAATTCCACATTGTCCGGAAAATGAAAGACCCTCGTATAAAATCGAGTCTTGATATAATTTCCGTTCACTTCCAAGACGCTCACTCGATCCGATTCTTCCAGTTTTTCTTTGAGTTTTTGAAAGGCGACTTCCTTCTCTTCCGTATATCGAAACGGGTCTATATGATGGATCGGGTTGTATGCGGAACTCTGGCTGGAGACACAGTTCGGTCGAGGGGAACAATAGTTGAGTTCGTCTTCATAGACGCCCGTTCTGGGCCCGACAAGAGAGGTGCAGCAAAGAAGAATCAAGAGCGCTGTTTCCATTTGTCTATTGGACTCTATCCCTTCCTCCCTTTGCGAGGCATTTTTTGTTTTGAATTTTGTTCCGTGTGAGTTCCTACTTTTTTTATTCCTTGAGTGGGGAAGTTCAGGAGTTCCCGAAAAAACCGATCTTTTTTCCGCCTTTCGTCGTAGTTTTCCGAGAATCTGTTTTTCCTTGGGAAGTTTTGTCCGGCCTTTTTACTTTTAAAAAGTAGGAACTCACACGGAATCAGAGTTTTCCGGAGGTTTCTTTGTAAAAAACAAAAAGGCCGCTTTCAGAGCGATTCTTCCGTCGATCCTCCGAAAACGTATGAGTTCCTACTTTTTAAAAGTAAAAAGGCCGGACAAAACTTCCCAAGGAAAAACAGATTCTCGGAAAACT
>NZ_NPDU01000132.1 GCF_002811985.1 Leptospira adleri | reverse complement strand
TTTTGAAATTCTTTCTTCGTATCTCGCAGATTCCGAATCGGCGATTCTTCCTTCTTTTCCCAGACTTTTGAGCGCAGCTGAGAAGATAAAATCGATTCAACCGGATTTCGCTAAAACATTGGATTCTCTTCAGGAGATTTATATTCAGCTCAAAGAAATCAATTCTTCCATTTTGGATGAAAAAGATGAGATTTTCTTTTCGCCGGATCGTTTGCAATTCGTTCAATCTCGTTTGGATCTGATCTCCAAGTTGAAAAAGAAATACGGTTCGGATTTATCCGAAATTTCGGATTGTAAGAGAAAGGCGGAGCAAGAGCTGGAGGCGATGGAAAAAAATTCGAAGAATAAGGAATCTATGGAAGCGGAAGTGGAGAATGTCACCGCGCGGCTCGGTTCTCTTTCGATCCAGCTTTCCAAGGCCAGAAGAGAATCCCTGGTTCGATTCGAATCCTCTCTCAAATCCGAATTGGAACATCTCGGTATGTCGGGCGCCGCGGTTCAAGTCGTTCTTCGTTGGGAGCCGAGTCCCGACGGAGAGATCTCCGCATCCGGAAAGAGTTATATCGTAAACGAAACCGGACTGGATCAACTGGAGTTCTATTTCAGTCCGAATCCGGGAGAAAAACCGAGACCTCTTCGAAAGATCGCTTCCGGTGGAGAAGTTTCCAGGGTAATGCTCGCGATCCGTTCGATTTTGGGAGCTCAATCGCATCTGCGTGTTCTGATCTTTGACGAGATCGATTCCGGTTTGGGAGGGGAGATTGCGATGGACGTGGCCCGCAAACTTCGCAATTTAGCGTCCAATCACCAACTGATCCTGATTACACATCTTCAACAGATCGCTTCGGCAGCGAATGATCATCTAAAAATCAGTAAATTTGTGGAAGGCGGAAGGACATTTTCGCGAGCGGAATTTTTGAGTTTAGAGGAACGAACTTTGGAACTTGCAAGAATGATTTCGGGTCAGAGGGTATCGAAAGGCGCTCTTGAACATGCAAAGGAACTGCTGAAAAAACAGGCGGTCTGACTGCGGATCTTTGCCATCGAGGAATCCCCGCAAAAAGGGTGGGCGCAGATTAGAAAACTGTTTGGCAGTAACAAGAGAGTTTTAAACTCTACTTCTGGGAGAATTTTACTCAAATGTTTTTAGCCAAATCTGATTCTCTGATTTCTGCGATCCCTCCGGAATCGGTTCCCATCGTTATCGTTTTAGTTTCTATCGTAGGTTTTACAATCATCATCGAAAGAATGCTCTACTTTTCGAAATGGAAACCGATCACCCCCAACGATTGGCGCGCACTCAAAGACTTGTTCCGTCAGAAGAATTGGGATACTGCGACCGATTTTCTGAAAAATCTAAACAACGGACCCGCTTCCCAAGTTCTTCAGGCGGGGATCGAATCTTCTCGTAAAAATTTAGATGCCGCCGAAGAGGAAATGCTTTCCGCCGGATTCGCTCAGATTCTCAAGATGGAAAGATTTCTTTCCGGATTGGGTACGATCGCAACTATTTCTCCCCTTCTGGGAGTTTTAGGAACGGTTTTAGGAATCATTCGCTCTTTTGAAGAAGGATCCGGAACACGGGGAGCGGAAGTGGGAATCAGCGAGGCCTTGATCACCACCGCGATGGGTTTGGCGATTGCGATTCCGGCTTACGTTGCCTACAATTACTTTCAAAAGAAAAAAGAAGATACGATCGCGGAGATGGAAAATCTTTCCGGTCAAGCGATCAAATATCTCAAGTAATATGAAATTCAGAAAGTTCCGATCCTCAGCGGATAGAGTCGGCCAAATCGAATTGGCTCCTTTGATCGACGTTATTTGTTTTATAGTGATTTATTTTTTGATGAACGCTACCTTGGAAAAATCAACGGTAATGAAGATCGAACTTCCCCGATCTTCATCCACCGCCCAAGAAAAGAAAAAGGACGAACTCGTCATCACCATCAATAAGGAAGGTAAGATCTTTTTAGATAAGGACACGGATCCGGTTCCTCTTGAAAAATTAACAGAAAAGATAAACGTATTTTTAGGACCGGTGGACAAAAGAGAACCTGGAAAAAACAGAGTGATCATTCGTGGAGACGGTACGGCGAGTTATCAAACCGTAATCAAAGTAATCGATAAGGTAAACGAAGCAGGAGTGAGCAAGTTTAATCTAGCCATGGTTAGACAATCGGGAACCGGAGAAAAATAAATACCGGCCCGGCCTTCGAGCGGTTTCGATTCTGTAAGCAAATATCTGGTGGCTCATCTTTAAGTTGAAACGAACATTTTCCCTCATTCTGAAAGGATCTATTTTAGCCATCCTCTTTGGTCTTCTATTCTATTCAGGCGAGCTGACTCAACTTCTATCCAAAAGAAGCGATTATCTGGGAAAGGTAATCAAAGAAGTAAAGTTTAAAGGAAATAAAAACACCCCGGACAGCGATCTCGAATCGATGATCGACATGCGGGTTGGTAAACAACTTACGAAGAAAATTTTAGATAAGGATCTAAAATCCCTCTTTAATTCCGGTTTTTTCTATTTTGTAGATATCCAAGCGGAAGAATTGGGAGACGGGGTTCGAGTCGTGGTCGAGCTCAAAGAAAGACCGCGCGTTAAAGAAGTGGAATTTGTCGGCGCCGACGAAGTATTTCCGGCGGATCTAAGAGACAAACTTCCCCTGAAAGACAACGAAGTCATCACTCCTCAAAAAATTACGAAGTCCAGAGATCTGATTCTCCAAAAGTATAGGGACGAAGGTTTTTTTCTTGCCTATGTAAAAGTGGAATTGGGAAAACCGGATCCTAAAACGAATCTCGTTCGAGTTCGTTTTATCATAGACGAAGGAGAAGAGATTCCCGTTTCCAAGATCAACGTCTACGGAAACGAATCGGTGGAAACCTCCGAACTTCTTTCCGTAATGGAAATGAAGGAAGAGGGCGTTTTCGAAGGCGGCAACTTCAAGGAATCTTCTTTTGAAAAGGATAAGGATACGATCGTGGCGTATCTTAAGAGCAAGGGTTATTTAGACGCCGAGCTGATGAGGGAAGGAACCAACTGGGAGATTCACTGGGAAAATCCGGAAAAAAAGGACCGAAGAGTCATCATCGTCAATATCAAGATTTCCGAAGGACAAGTCTATTTTTTCAACGGCTACACGCTCAATCACGATAAAACTTTGGACGCGGAAGGACGGCCTCTCTTTTTAAACAAAGAAAACAACCCTCCCGAAACTCCGAAAGAAGATTTGAAACCTCTTTTGCCGGTGAAAGATCTGGAAAGAAATTTAGATTACAGCGATGCCGACGTTGGCGTCCTTTTTGACGAAACCCGTTTTATGCGGGATCGCGGAACGATGAACGAACTCTACAGTTCGAGAGGATATCTTTTCGCGCAGGTGATCCCGCGAAGAAAGGTAATCTCCCTCGATCGCGAAAACATAGAATACTATGAAAATTGTTACACGCGTAAAACGGAAGAAGAAAGAAAAATCTGCGAAACGGAATATTCCCAACTTCATATCAAACGCCTGAGACAACTCTATAACACCAAACCGGAGTTACACGGAAAAAAATTCGTTCACGTCGACTTCAATATCCGCGAAAACAATCTGGCTTACGTCGAAAACGTGGTGATCAAAGGAAACAAGAAGACGCAGGATCGGGTGATTCGAAGAGAATTGCTCTTCAAACAGGGAGATCTTTTTAATTCTTCTCTCGTTAACCGTTCCCGCGAAAGAATCTACAACCTCGGTTATTTTAAAGAAGTCAACTTCAACATGAGGCCCGGCTCCGATCAGACCAAAATGAATCTCATCATCGAAGTCCTCGAACAACCGACCGGAACCGTTTCGATGGGCGGCGGTTACGGAACGATCACTGGTTTTTCGATTTTTACCGAAGTAGGGGAAAACAATCTTAACGGGACCGGACAAAAGATTTCAGGAAGAATCGAGTTCGGTCCGTATCGAAGATTGTTCCAGGTCACTTGGACTGAACCTTGGCTCTATAACAAACCTTGGTCTCTCTCACTTTCTCTTTTTTATTCCTCGAGAATCTACAACGTGGGAGCCGTTTCCATCACGGAGAACAAC
>NZ_NPDU01000131.1 GCF_002811985.1 Leptospira adleri | reverse complement strand
AAAACTGGGACAGAACCTTGCAGCTTGATCTTTCCGACAAAATAAAATAAGTTTTTGGGACGCGCTGTAAGAATTCTTATAGAAGATTTTTCGGACCGTGACGCCGCGGATCATTTTGAAAACGGGTTCGGAGTTCTTATTACTAAATTTTTAAAAAGAAATCATGACCACAAAATAGAGCCGCAAACAATCCATCCCGAGGAGATCTTTGCAAATCACCGACTAACGGACCTTTCTCGTTTGAAACGATAAGATATTGAAATTAAATTCCGGAAAAAATAGGAAACAATCATGAACTCTTTAGCAAAGTCGGATCCTGCGAAAGAGCGGATTCTAAAATCCGCAGTAAAACTCTTTTACGAAAGAGGTTATGGAAACACGGGGATCAACGAAATCCTGAGCGACGCGGGAGCTTTCAAAAAAAGTTTGTATCGATATTTTCCCTCCAAAAAAGATCTCGGCTTGAGTTATGTGGAATTTCAAGAAGAGGAAATCCTAGGGTTAGCGGAAGTAATGATGAAAAAATATCCGAAGTATTCGAACTTCGTTCCTGTGTGGGTTCGATTCTTAAAAAGAGGGTTGAAAACTACGTATCGTTTCGGATGTCCGCTCGCAAATTTCTCGAATCAAACGCATGACGAACCCGAATTGAGAAAAAGAGTGATGGACTCGTTAGATCACTGGAATCGGAGTTTCAGTTCTTATTTTATGCGGCCCGTCTGGAAAAAAAAGAAAAATCTGGATTCTAAAACCGCGATCGAATATTCGGAAAAAGTATTATTCCTTTATCAAGGCGCGATGCAACTCTATGGACTTACTGGAAATCGGAAATTCATAGATCGATTCGAAACGGAGTTGCTTCGACTGGAAGAATCTTAATCAAAGATCTATGTGGAGTCGAATCATATCCGTACACCGGATTCCATTTTCATAGATCGGTTCTTTGTAGTGTTTCAAGAAAAAATCCCTGTCAATGCCTGAGATTCTAAATCCGCATTTTTGATAGAGCGCCAATTGAGAAAGACTGGAATTCCCGGTTCCAATCTCCAGAACTTTCATCTTCAGGTCCTTCGCTTTTGAAATCGCATTCAGAACCAAGGTTTTACCGATTCCCTTTCCTTGAAATCCTTCTTCGACCGCGACGTTGACCAATTCCATCGTTTCCGGTCGAGTGTAAATTAATACGAAAATTCCTACCGTTTCCGTTTTAGAGCGAGCTACATAACAAATTCCTCGTTTCAGATATTCTTTCACGAGTTCTTTGGAAGGATCGGCGGAAAGCAGGAGTTCCCAGGGAGGTTCCGTCGAGTTCGGATCGATTTGTGTTATCTCAAGATTCATTTAGGTTCGTATAAAAATGGATTCAAGTTGTCCTTTTGGCGAATAGAATAATCGATTCGGATCCTTAAATTCTAAAAGGATCGTTTTTTGCCTTTCAAGAACGATTCGGAAACATCCTTGAAAAAAAGAAAGAATATACGACTTGTTGAATAATCTTAGAATTTATCGGAAATGAAAAGTATTTTGCTTCGTCCTCGCTTCAGGATGGCTTTGAGATGCAAATAACGTAGATCGTAAAACGGAATCAAATGCCTCAAAATTTTAAAAATCAAAACGTCGCGGAAGTATTTCGTTCTTATCCTAAGGGCGTGCGGGAAAAATTATTAAGTATCCGGGATTTGATCTTCAAAATCGCGAAGTCAACCGAAGGAGTCGGAGATCTGGAAGAAACTTTAAAATGGGGACAACCCAGTTATCTTACCGCGGAGACCAAAAGTGGGAGCACGATTCGAATCGACCGAATCTCTTCCGAAGAAAACGTTTATGCGCTTTTCTTTCATTGCCAGACCAACCTTGTTGAAACATTTCGAGAACTCTTTCCGAAAAAAATCAAGTTCGAAGGAAATCGATCCATTCTCTTAAACGCAAACGATCCGATTCCGACCAAAGAATTGAGCGTTTGTATCTCGATGGCTTTAACGTATCATCTCGATAAAAAGAAAAAAGATCGCCGAGGATAAACCTGTCTTTTTCGATTTTGTAAGAATCGGCGGCTCAAGAGTTTTATTCTTATCCTGAGAAATGATTTTCTCCGAAAGACGAAACTAAAGTACCGATAAAAACGGAGATAAAACCCTTTCGTCGAAACCTCGCCTGAGTTTTCGATGATTCCGAAATGTTCTCGATCGATTCAAAAATATTCTTAAAAAATTTTGGGAAGTAAATCCGAGAGGAATGAAAAATTAGAAAAGAGGAACTCGGCTCCTACTTTATCGTAAAAGCCGAACCATTCGGAGCCGATGCGATTAAGCGGGACTGACTTCCAGTTCCTCGTCTTCGATAGAATTACGGGCTTCTTTGTATGTCATCCATTTCCCGGTTTCAGAATCAATCACCTTACAACGGGAAGTCGATTTGAAATAGTCTCCGAAGATCGTATCCCGTTCCAAAACGTTCTCGCCGTAAACCGCTTTGATTTCCTCCAAAGCGCGGGTTAGATTGTAAAAAGGAATTTTCATGTGAACGTGATGCGGCATGTGAATGAAAATATTGTGAAAGAAAAAGTTCATGATCGGATTGATGTGATAGTTAATCGTTCCTTTCATTTGTCCGTAGTACGGGGTCCATTCATCCTTTGTCTTCCAAGGAATTTCGGAATGAATGTGATGAACGTAGACGGTGATTCCCATAAAATAGTTCCAAGCGATAAATGGAACCAAGCAGACTTTTGTGAACATCCAAAATCCGGCGCCTGCGTCGAAAGTTCCTTCCACAGAGGATCCGCCGAAATAAAAAACAAGAGCGGAGGAAACAAACGCAAACGAAAGCATGATCCACTTGTCCCTTCCCGCCTCTTTCATCGGAGCGGTAAACAGAACCATTCCTTTTAACCAGACTTCGATCATGTAGTAAAAGCCGCCGCCCCAAGCCGACCAGAAAAATCGGTGCATCATCTTTTTGAATATTCCAAATTTAGAATATTCTTCCGCGGTAGCGGGATGCCAGACAAAATCTCCGCCTCTTTTAATCGTATGTCCGTGATGAATTCGGTTGTGTCCGTAAGCCCACTGATTGTAAGCGTGTAAGGAGGGCAACATCGCGATTTGACCGATCCAATATCGAAGGTATTTATTCTTAAAAAGCGCCTCGTGCGCGCAATCGTGTCCGACGACGAACAAAGCGGCGATCGTCATTCCCGCAAAAAACCAGAGAAAAGGAAGAAGATACCAGGTGTTTACGTTCCAGAGAAGGACCACTACCAGCCCGAAAAAAAACAAATCTCTGAAGAAATAGCCAATCCCCTTGTAAGCGGGGTTGTCAAAAGTTGCGTCCGAGAGAGTTTCTCGAACGGCTCCAAGGGTCTCTCTCGGATGCGCTGAAGAATTATTTTTCACTTCCATAACGTTCTCCTTAATGAACGGCGTTAACTTACTAATGAACAACGTTAGTTAAATAACAAACTCTTGGCAAGAAAAAAATATCGCGAAACTAAAAAATTGTTAAAAATCGGACCGCCCCTCCGCCGCAGAAGTGCCTTATTCAGGGTAGAATCCAAATTCTTATCAAGAATGGGAAAGGTCGTCGATCAAGCTCGGTTTTGAAGCCATTCCAATCCGGACGCTTTGTAAAGAACGTGTTCGGAAAGAATATGGTCCTTCGAAAGATTGGGATGTGAGAAGAATCCGACTTCTTTTAAACCGATACGTTTCATTACGGATTGCGATCTTTCATTGAGGACCGAGGTAAAAGACACGACCTCCGGAAATTGCAACGCTGAAAATCCGTAATCAAGACAGGCGAGCGCGGCCTCCGTCGCATAACCCCGGTTCCAAAAGGAAGAATGCAGCCTCCAACCGATCTCGATCGCGGGGGTAAAAAAAGACGTAAACCCGACGTTCATAAAACCGGTAAATCCTAGAAATTCTCGATTTCGTTTTGTCTCCAAAACCCAAAGCCCGTATCCGAAGGTTTGAAAGTGATTTTGTATTTTTGCAATCAATCGATCGGATTCTTCCCGAGAAAGGAGGGAAGGAAAGTATTTCATGACAATCGGATCGGAACTCATTTTGGAGAATGGAATACGGTCCCTTTCTTCCCATTCGCGCAAAATCAATCGTTCCGACTCGATTTTCACTTTTGAACTCCCCTAACAAATATTAAAGTTTAAGAAATTAGTATTGCCAAAGAAAATTCTGCCGATACTATGGACAAAGAATTCCAGTTATTCAATCGATTTTCTAACTTCTGAACGTAGTCCTATCTTAAAGTTTGCTCTTCTTTTTAAGTCCTGCATCTCTAAAATTTTTCTACCTCCCAATATAACGGGAAATGCTGTTTTTAAATCAAGATAACTTGATCTAATTCATAACGACACGAGGAAAAATATGTCTGTTAACATTTATGTAGGAAACCTCTCTTACGACATCACTGAAGGAAAGTTAAGCGAACTTTTCGGAGCGCACGGAGCAGTTAATTCAGTTAAGATCATCACTGATCAGTATTCCGGAAAATCCAAAGGTTTTGGTTTCGTCGAAATGCCGAACAAAGACGAAGCTGACAAAGCAATCAAAGATCTGGACGGAAAAAACGTTCTTGCACGTAACTTGAAAGTAAACGTTGCAAAACCTAAGAACGACAGATTCTAATTTAGAAATTTACAGCGCGT
>NZ_NPDU01000130.1 GCF_002811985.1 Leptospira adleri | reverse complement strand
CTAAACAAATCAAAGTTAAAAGAAACGCAGACTGATTCGAATAACGTCTGATAGAGCGGATAACTTCTTCGATGATAAACATTTTAGATGAGCGATTGCCTTTCAGCGTCGTGAAACCAGGGAAATTTCTTTTCATCCCAGATTTGATTGAAGGATTGAATTCCGTCTTTCTGCGCGTATTCTTTTTCTTCTTCCGCGACCGGCAATAAAGATAAGAATCGAACTTGTCTTCCGTTTTCAGAAATCAATCCCGTTAAGTCCGGAGCTTTTGCATCGGAAGAGAACGTTTCCAAATCGCGAAATAAAATCGAAGTGAAATTGAGGTACAAAGCCTCGGGATCTTTACGGGACATCGAGATCGTATGACCGTTCCCAAACCATTTCGCCATATTCCATGGAAAACGAATGAGTTCGCCGATCAGATGCGGAACCCATGACTCCGATCTTTCCGGACCTTCAGAACCGATCTTAACGGCCAATAATAGCTCAATACGCGCGTAATCCTCGTAATCCTTGTGAAAAAGCTCCACAGAAGGCATATTTTGAGCGCTCATGCCGATCGTAGAATAAATCCATACATCGGAATCGTTCGGCGAACGGAAACGAACGATACCGAGTTGAGGATACTTTCCACCGTCTGCTGACCAGTATTTATCGTGCTTACCGAGTTTTGATTCTAAAAAATGAAGACGTTTCTCTTGGATATCTTTCCAAGCTCCCTTTTGCGAACGGGCTTCCCAAAAATCACGAGAGGCTTGAACCCGATCTGGGATCACTCCGAATTCTGAATTTCCAAGGGGATAAGCGGTTAAAGAATCCACTTTTGCATGAATCGAATACCCGTGAAAACCTTTGATTCCCGACCAAGGAGGAAGAAACGCATACAACGTTTCCTTGTAAAAAAGGGCAACTCCGTCTCCTTCTTCCGTCCAAATAAAATAAAGATCCTTTTCCTCCAATGCGGCGTGCGGTTTAGAATCCAATACTTCCGAACGAAGGAGAATCGGCGCTAAACCGTCGGAAAGATCTTCCCTATTTCTTTGTTCCGGCGCCTCAACTCGATTACAAACCCAGACGGACTTAATTCCGAACTCGGGATTTTGTTCTCCTTGAAGATAAAGATAAACCGTTCTTCCATCGTCTTCTAAAAACGCTGTAAAGGTTCCGTAAGGATTGGCCTCTTGATAAATAACTTTTGGTTCCATCGTCTGATTCATTGAATAGGAATATCCACGATTCTTTTTTTTAATTTTTCGAGAAGAAGTTGGATCGCGGCTTCGGATCTGTATTCATTTAGAACTTCCGGCTGGTAAAAGGAAGCGTTGAGAAGTCCGGTAAGTTCGATTTCATTCCAAGTTTGAAAAGAATCCAATACCATCGCGACTTCTTCGGAGATCGGTTCCTGATTTTTCTTGGAGCGGATAAAAGTTTCGACGGCTCGGGTCGGAGTCATTGGTTTCTTATACATGCTTTCCTCGGTCTTTAGACAAGGTTCCAGCCGAATAAGAATGTTTCAACTCTCTAAAGAAGTGATTCTCTCAGTAGAATCGGAAAAAGGCGGGCTTAAAAAACGAAAAACCGGGTGTGCAATCACGATCCCGGTTCAAAATCACTCAAAAACTAACGGTGGACGTATTGTTTGAGAGCGCGAATCGGAATTCGTTCCCGGGAAACCCTGGTTTTATACTGCTCAAATAGAATTAAGAAGAGTAAGGTGATCAGAAATAAGTTTTCCATACTTACAGTGGACTACAATTCCTAAAAAAAATCGAACCTTTTTGGAAATTTTTTTCCAAAAGTTTTTTACGAGCCCTTTATTTTTCTGAAATAAATTGACTGTTTTTAAAAAAAAGGAAATATATTTTGGCACACTTTTTTGTTACACATCGTGCAAAGAGACGACGATGAAAATAAATTTCTATATTTAGATTTACGATCCGATTCAAAAAAACTCATCGACATCGGATGTAGGATTCTCCGGGAAAAATCGAAACGAAAAATCGTATCTATTTCCCCTGAAGAATTTGTTTCGCAGCCGACTTAATCGAGTTTTTCAACTTTGTTCGACTACCTGAGGTTAGCTTCGCCATAATTTCGATCGTCTTAACGAATTCCTCAGCTGCGAGATCTACCATATCCGAAAGACGAATATCGTTTTTTTTTACGGAGGAAGATACGGGAGCTCGTTTTTTTTTCGGAGCCGCTTTTTGGATTTTGGTCTTTTTCTTTTGGACCATGATGAATTCCCCTCGGAAAAGAATGGTGGAGACGGATTCTACGAATGCGACGGATCGTATCCAGCAGAAAGTGAATCTTATTCCAAAAATATTCCCATTACGCGATAACAGTCCATTTTGCTTTCTGAAATTTCAATCACGGAACCGTCCGGACCGAATTCTTGCAGTTTGATCTTATCCGGAAATCCGGTTTTAGAGACAGAATCGGAAACAACGAAGAATGTGGAGTATTTTCGGAGATTCAGACAGTTCTCAACCTTCCTTCCATGAAGAAACATCGTTCCTTCTTGTTCGTTGGAAGAATCCGGGATTAAGATCAAATCCGATCCGTTAAAGATGCGAATCTGGCCTGTCTGTATATTCTCAGCCTTAATATGCATAATTCGAACCAATCCTGAGAGAAACACCCTCGCCCGTTCGGTCCATATTAGCTTATTTGTATCTGAAGAATGCTAAAAGTAACCGAGCCGGAAATCTACTACTATCGTTCCATAACTGAATCTGAATTTAAAATCAGCTTTTCAATTTTGTTATCCGCAAAGATCAACTCTTCTTTCGACTATTTTTCTTAGAAGATTCTCGGAAAATGTACTGACTTATCTTCTTGAAAATTTCTTTCAATTCAAGATAAAATTCCTTTTAAAAAACCGTTTTCATTTACAATTTTTAATTTCGAACGATCGATTTCCAGCGTTTGGTCCGTTTTTAAGAGTTCTCCATTCTTATTATATGCGTTTACCATAACATATCTGCCGGATTTCATTTTAACGAGCACCAATGAATAAGGCGCTTTCGTAAAAGAACCGGGATTCATGTTCACGGTTGTGGAAGAATAAAGAGTACCAATCTCGTTTTGTTTCGCGCCGTTCTGGTTTAGAAAAAGTTTGGGACGTTTTACCGATTTCGATTTAAGTTTGGAAGGTTTGGATGAAAAAATCGCAACCGAGTTGATGCTATCGACTCCTCCGTTTCCGCCTAAGAGAGACTTTTCAGGTCTTGTAACTTTGATATTAGGAACTTCACGAGAATACAAACCATAGTGAGCGGCCAGATCAACGAGCCCCGTAGCTGCCGACATGGACATGGCCGCCTGATAATTTAAGATTCCTCCCATTTCATTGATCTTAATTTTTTTTCCATTCTTAAATTGCAGCTCTCCGTTCTTGAGAGTTTCCGCGATTTCTTTCTTCGATAATCCGAAATATTCGGAAGATTGAAGAATCACCATTCCTGTAAAACAATCGTAGATCCAGGCATAATCGATGTCCTCTCTTTGAATCCCCGCGGATGCAAACGCAATCTCGCCCGCGAGACCGGCCGGCGTTGCAAAGTCCCCTTTGAGCATAAAGTATTCGGAATGAGCTGCGTGGCCCGCTCCGATCAAATACATCGGATCCAATTCTTTTTTAAGTTTTCCTTGCGCCTGAAGTTTTTTCGCTTTTTTCTCGGACATAAGCAAGGTCGCAAATCCGTGATCGGTTACGATTGCGATCATTGGAGCCGAATAAGGATCCGCGATCGTCCGAGTGATTTGCTTTTCGGTGATCTCTTGTTGATAAACGCTCGCTCTCGGATTGGAAATCGCGTTCGATCTAAACTTCTTTGTGATTTCTTCCAGATCCTTTTGAGTGATGTTATGTTCGAACATCATTCTTTTCATAAGAAGACCGTACATCGCGATCAACGTTGCGCCGTAGTTGAGTTCGAACACCGGATGACAAACGGTTTCGTTCAATCGTTTCAGATCGGAAACCTGCTTAAACGAAGACTTGGGAATATCCGCCGCGGCGACCAAAACAACGGCTTCCGGATCGGATTGGAGGATCGTCCTTGCTTGTCCGATGGCGCCGGTTACGCTTGCTCCACCCAAATCGATCAAATGAGAACGAAAACCGGTATAACCGAGTTCATTGGCGATTCTGACGCTGTGTCCGTAACCGGACTTGCCCAAGGACGCCGGTTCGATGCTAACAAAATCCGTAAGTAGATTCTGAAGAACCTCAGGTTTCATTTCCAAAAATTGAAGAAGATCGGATATTGATTTTTTATAATGTTCTAATACTTTTCTTTCCCCGGACCATTCTTTATATTCTTCCGGAAAATCGTTTGCGACGGAGTCGCTAATGCCTAATAATACAGGATTCATGAACTTGCCTTTTGAGATTTTTTTTAAACGGACAGAATTAAGAATTCGATTCGGGAGGAAGAACCTTACATTCCCCTTTTCCGATCGTATCCCCTTTTTGATTGGTCCAGAGAATTTTCATCTCCACCATTTTTAGTCGTTCGATTTTGGATTTCACTTCGACGGTGCACGTAATCGTGTCGCCCGGATAAACCGGCTTTCGAAACTTTGTCACCGTTTCCAGAGCGACGGTCCCGAGTCCTGGAAGTTTCATTCCTAAAACCGGAGCGAGTAACGAAGCGGCGAGGCCTCCGTGTGCAATCCTTGTTCCGAACATCGTGGTTTTTGCATATTCTTCGTCTACGTGAAGCGGGTTAAAATCGCCGCTGATCCCCGCAAAAAGATAAATGTCGGTTTCCGTAATCGTTTTCGAAAAACTCGCCTTATCGCCGATTCGTATTTCTTCGTAAGATTTCC
>NZ_NPDU01000013.1:82500-85565 GCF_002811985.1 Leptospira adleri | reverse complement strand
GGGTGTGGTTTGCGATAAGTGCGGGGTCGAGGTAACTCACTCTAAAGTCCGTCGCGAAAGAATGGGTCATATCGAACTCGCGGCTCCCGTTTCTCATATCTGGTATTATCGTTCCGTTCCTTCGAGAATGGGACTTCTGCTCGATATGACCGTGAACCAACTCAAGAGCGTTCTCTACTTTGAAAAATACGTAATCATCGATCCAGCGGATTCGGGAAGAAATCGCGGCGAACTCATCGACGAAGAAGAATATCACGCATACCTCGACGAGTACGGTGACAAGTTCGTAGCCGGAATCGGCGCGGACGCGATCAAAGAACTTCTGGCTCGTATCGACGTGGACGCCGAAGCGAGAATGATCCGTCAAAAGATCCAAGACAAGGATAAGATTTCCGATAAAAGAATTCTGAAACGTCTCGAAGTTCTCGAAGCGTTCCGTGATTCCGGAAACCGTCCCGAGTGGATGGTGCTTGATATCGTTCCCGTCATTCCTCCCGAACTTCGTCCTATGGTTCAGCTCGAAGGTGGACGTTTCGCGACTTCCGACTTGAACGACTTATACCGTCGTGTGATCAACCGTAACAACCGTCTCAAAAGACTTCTCGCTCTGAAAGCTCCCGAAATCATCGTTCGGAACGAAAAGAGAATGTTACAAGAAGCGGTAGACGCTCTCTTTGACAACTCGAGAAGAAAACGCGCGGTCAAAGGAAAGGGTAACCGTCCTTTAAAATCAATCTCCGACATGCTTAAAGGGAAACAAGGCCGTTTCCGTCAAAACCTTCTCGGTAAGAGGGTGGATTACTCCGGTCGTTCCGTGATCGTAGTCGGTCCCGAACTGAAATACCACGAGATGGGACTTCCAAAGAAAATGGCTTTGGAACTTTTCAAACCTTTCATCATGAAGAGACTTGTGGATTTGGACTTAGCTCCGAACATCAAGTCCGCTAAGAAAAAAGTGGAAGCCGAAGACAAAGAAGTTTTCGACGTATTGGAATACGTAGTAAAAGAGCACCCTGTGATGTTGAACAGAGCTCCGACCCTTCACCGTCTCGGGATTCAGGCATTCTTGCCGATCCTTGTGGAAGGAAAGGCGATCAAACTCCATCCTCTCGTATGTCACGCTTTCAACGCAGACTTTGACGGGGATCAGATGGCGATCCACGTTCCTCTGACTCCGAAAGCTCAGCTGGAAACTTGGATGTTGATGCTTTCTCCTCACAACATTCTCAATCCAGCAAACGGACATCCGATCTGCGGACCGACTCAGGATATCGTACTCGGAATTTATTATTTAACTTCCGAACTCCCTTCGGAACCGGGTGTTCCTCTAAAGTCTTTCTCGAACCTGGACGAGGTTCACTACGCGATCGACAGAGGCGTGGTAGAATTCAGAACCAAGATCAGCGTCTATCACCAAGGAAAGATTCTCGAAACCACTCCGGGAAGATTGATCTTCAACACCATTCTTCCGGAAGGATACGCTTACGTAAACAAGGCTCTTTCCGATAAGGAAACGAATAAGATCATCGCCGACGTCTACGATAAATACGGTCCTGCGAAGACGGTTCTGATGCTCGACGATATTAAAAAATTAGGATATCGTTATGCGACTCTTTTCGCTCCGACCATCTCCATCGAAGACATTCGTGTGTCTCCGGGTAAGGTCGGTCTCGTGGGAGACGCGAACAAAGAAGTCGAAAAAGCCGACTCCGAGTATCGCAAAGGGATCATTACAAACGAAGAACGTCGTAAAAAGGTAATCGAGATCTGGACGAAAACCAACGACCTCATCACCGAATCCATGTTTAAGGAACTGGAAAAAGACAAGGGCGGATTTAACCCCGTGTTCATCATGGCGGCTTCCGGCGCGAGAGGATCGAAACAACAGATTCGTCAGCTCGCGGGAATGAGGGGCTTGATGGCGAAACCTTCCGGGGAAATCATCGAGCTCGCGATCCGTTCGAACTTCCGCGAAGGACTTTCGGTTCTTGAATTCTTCATCTCCACTCACGGTGCGAGAAAAGGTCTCGCGGATACTGCGTTAAAAACTGCGGATGCGGGTTACTTAACTCGTCGTCTTGTGGATATTTCTCAGGACGTGATCATCTCCGAAGACGATTGCGGAACCGAAGAATCCATTTCCCTCGGTATCGTAAAAGAAGGGGAGAACGTGATCGTTTCCCTGAACGACCGTGTGTTTGGCCGTTATACCGCGGAAAGTATTATCGATCCTGTGACCGATCAAGTCGTATATCCGAGAAACACTCTGATCACGAGAGAAGTCGGACAAAAAATCGAAAACCTCGGTTACGATAAAATCCGAGTTCGTTCTCCTCTGACTTGCGAATCCAAACAAGGCGTTTGTATCTGCTGTTACGGTATGGACATGGCGAGACTCATTCCTGCGGAAATCGGGGAAGCGGTCGGAACCATCGCGGCTCAGTCGATCGGACAACCTGGAACCCAGCTTACGATGAGAACGTTCCACATCGGTGGTGCGGCTTCGGCAAAGGTTCAGGAAAAAGAACACAAAGTATCTTATACCGCGATCGTAAACAATATCAACGGACGTCTTCTCAGTAACGACAAGGATCAAAACGTATTCTCCCGTCGCGGATCCATCGTGATTCAGAGATTGATTCAACAATACAAGATGGAAGAACTTTCCAACTTGAGAGTTGAAAACGGTCAGAAGGTGGACAAGGGAGAGTTGGTTGCAACCGCTCCGAGTGGCGAGAATATCACTTCCGAAATGCCGGGAACCATTCATATCGAGAATGGAGTTTTCCGAATATTGGGAGAAGAAGCCGTAATTCCGGTCAAAACCGGAACCGTCGTGAACGTAAAAGTAAACGATATTACTCAGCCGAACCAACCGATCGCCGAATTCGATCCTTACAACGAAGTCGGGATTTCCGAATTCGAAGGAAGCATTCAGTGGATGGATCTCGAAATCGGCAAGAACGTAAGAAGAGACGAGGACGTGAAAACGTCCAACATTCTTCTGAAAGTGATCGAGCAGAGAAGAGAAAAACTCAACCCGAGAATCGCGGTTATCTCCGGAA
>NZ_NPDU01000013.1:72500-77500 GCF_002811985.1 Leptospira adleri | reverse complement strand
ATCAACTCGCTTCTCGGGCCTGAAACGCGAAACGTAAAAAGCGCGGAGGAACGGAACGAACGAAATATATCGTAGAACATGATTCTAAGATACGATATAAAGAGGAATCGGTCTTGAACGAAGGGGTTAAGTCGGAAAAATTTGAAAAGTATCGTAACCTTTTCCCTTCACAAATTCCGAAGGGCTCATCCCGAACGATCTTCGAAAGATTCTGCTAAAATGGGCTTGATCCGCAAAACCTCCCTGATACGCCGCGTGAATCAACTCCGGATGATTTCCGAGAGAAAGGATCGCTCTTCTCGTTTTGATCCAAAGTCTGTAACCTGAAAAGGTGATTCCGGTTTCCTTTCGAAAGAGATGACGAAAACGACTCGTAGAAAGTCCCGCTTCCTTTGCAACTTCTTTGAGAGTGAGCGTATCGTCGGAATCGGAAAGGCGTTTCATACTTCGAATGATTCTTATATCTTTGGGGATTTGTGATTTTCCGGTTTCGCTTTTAAGAATTCTTTTTACGATCTCATCTTTAAGAATTTCGGGAGAGACGTCCTGGTTTTCAAAGAAGAATCGAATCTTCTCCCAATCCAAGACGTCTCCGACTTCGATCGCGGGTTTCCCGGAAATCGGACTTCGATCCGAAAAAAGACCGGCGCCCATCGTGATCGGATCCAGAAGAATTAAAACGAAATCGTGATCGTTCATTTCAGTCTCGTGGCTCACTCCGGAAGGAATCAGCGCAGCCTTGAACGAATGCCAGTTGCCGTCGCTTCCCTTTAAACGAAGTTCCTCTTTGTTTCCTAAGCAGAGTTGTATAAAAAAATGACTGTGACGTTTTGTAGAAAACGACTGTCCGATGTAAATCGCCATCTCTTTCCAGATAAATAACTTCTGCATTCGATTTGCCGTAACTTTCTCTTCTTATTAATTTGTGTAAGATCGATTTTTTGTCTTTCTTCGCAATCGGTTTCTTGTCTGCGAAGAATTTTTACGTCTCTGCAAGTTCCAATTTTTTTCCAAACGACTCGGAATCGGACGATCGCGATCGGTTTTGAATTTGTTTTTAGAATTTTAAAAAAGAATCGATCCTCAAAGACGTTCTTAATTTTGTAAGTTCTGAACGAAAGGCGCAAGGTCGGACCAATGAAAATCTTAAACGTAGGAATCTTTGCCCATATCGACGCGGGGAAAACCACTCTTCTCGAAAGAATTCTTTACGAAACGGGAAAGATCAGAAGACCGGGAAGCATCGAGGAAGGAACGACCGAGTCCGATTATCTCGCGGAGGAAATAGCTCGCGGGATTTCCATTCAATCTACGCTGGCTCGGGTATTTTGGCCGAACGAAAAAGAAGCGAAGGTATTATTTCAATTCTTAGATAATCCGGGACATCTGGACTTTCAAAGTCAAACGAGCGCTTCTCTTGTGGTCGCGGATCTCGGTATCGTTCTCATTGACGCGTTTGAAGGATTAAAATCTCAAACCTTTCAAAACGTAGAATGGCTCCGCAAACGAAAGATCCCGATTCTATTCTTCTTAAACAAACTCGATCGAAAAGGAATCGATATCACGGATTCCCTCGTCGACCTCGAAGCCGTTCTCGAAAAGGAACCCGTTCTCCTTTGGAAAGAAGAATCGGAATTTTCCCTCTTTCAAGATCGGACTTCCGACCAGAGTCTTCTTCCTCTTTTAGAATGGGATTCCGAACTCTCGGAAAGGTATCTGAAGAATCCGGATTCTCTGTCGGAACTCGCGCGCGAGGGGTTTTCCAGAGGTTTTTGGAAGGAAGAATTTTTCCCGGTTCTCGGAGGTTCGGCTCTGCACGGAGAAGGCGTGAAGGAACTCCTTCTTTCTCTCGAACTTCTTTCCCAGGGTTTTTCTTTTTCTCCTCGGCCTTCCGAAGAATTGGGAATCGCCTTCAAACGGGAACTCCATCCGGATTTAGGAAAGATCGTTTATATTCTTCCTTCGCAGGAGTTCCCACAAAATCAAAAGTTTTGGTCCGCTTCCGGAGAAGGGCGGATAGAATCCATTCATCTTATCTCCACGCGAGATTTTGAAGAAATCGGAAAAAGCCGAATTCGGGAAATCGTCGTAGCTCCGGGACTTGATTCTCTCAAACCGGGAGACGTTCTCTATTCTTCTCGGCAAAAAGAATACAAAACGGAACTCGCTTCCGTGCGAAAACAATTCCAGATTCTTCTCGAACCGGAAACTGCAGAAGAAAGAGAATCACTTTGGGCCGCGCTCGATCAACTCGTTTGGCTCGACGAAGGCTTGGAGACAAAAGTCCTCTCGGATACGGGCCAGATTCAACTTTCCGGACTCGGAGAATTGCACTTGGAAGTTTCTCTTTCTCGAATGAAAGAATTCTTCCCTCACAAAGTGAACGTCAGCGGGATAAAAGTTGCAAGGTTTGAGCTTTGGAAAAAAATGGTCCTACAGAGTGAATTTCAGCATACCGCGTTTGATCAAAAAATCTCAAGCGGACAGGTGCACGCCTCTCTGGCAAGCTCTAACAGCTTTTCCAGGGAAGTGCGGTTTGAAACTAAGATTACTGAAACACTAGAAGAAGCCATTACATCAGCTTTTTATGAAGTAGTGGCAAAGGGATCCAAAGGAGAAGAAGTTCTCGGCTTGGATTTGATTGTTCATCGATACGATCCTCCGGATTCTTCGATTGAAACTTCTTCGCTTGTAAAAGTAGCCGTCATCAAAGGCTTAAAAGACATAATTCGCCATCACACGGAACTCATTGGTCCATTGTCTCTATTAGAGATTTTGATACCAGATTCATCCTTGGGCGATGTCTTAGGAGCTCTCTCCAAGAGAGAAGCTAAGATTCAAAATGTTGTTTCTGTCGGAGATGGTAAGACGCTTGTTCACGCAAATGCTTCTACGGAAAACTTGCTTGGCTTTGCAAGTGTGCTTAGAAATATGACACAGGGAAGGGGTGTTCTGTCTCTGGACTCCCTTTTTGACTCTGAACACTATTACGTAATTACATTAGTCGATTCCCGTTAGGGTTCGTTAAAAAGTAAGGAGATTAAACAGTCGCTATGGCTAAAGAAAAATTTGATAGGTCGAAACCTCACTTAAACGTTGGTACAATTGGTCACGTGGATCATGGTAAAACAACCCTGACGGCAGCTATTACTACTACACTTGCAAAAGCGATCGGTGGTAAGAACAAGGCTGTTGCTTATGACCAAATTGATAACGCTCCGGAAGAAAAAGCTCGTGGGATCACCATCGCTACTTCTCACCAGGAATATGAAACAGCTAACCGTCACTACGCTCACGTAGATTGTCCTGGTCACGCCGACTATGTTAAAAACATGATCACCGGCGCGGCTCAGATGGACGCTGCGATCCTCGTTGTATCCGCAACTGACGGACCGATGCCACAAACGAAAGAACACATTCTTCTTGCTCGTCAGGTTGGTGTTCCTTACGTGATCGTATTCATCAACAAAGCGGACATGCTCGCTGCTGATGAAAGAGCTGAAATGATCGAAATGGTTGAGATGGACGTTCGCGACCTTCTTAACAAATACAATTTCCCAGGCGACGATACCCCTATCATCCACGGTTCCGCAGTGAAAGCTCTGGAAGGCGACGAATCTGAAATCGGTATGCCTGCAATTTTAAAACTGATGGAAGCTCTGGACACTTACGTTCCGAATCCAAAAAGAATTACAGACAAACCTTTCCTTATGCCTGTGGAAGACGTGTTCTCGATCACTGGTCGTGGAACCGTTGCAACTGGAAGAGTGGAACAAGGCGTTCTGAAAGTGAACGACGAAGTTGAAATCATCGGGATCCGCCCAACAACAAAAACTGTTGTTACCGGTATCGAAATGTTCAGAAAACTTCTCGATCAAGCGGAAGCAGGCGACAACATCGGTGCACTTCTTCGTGGAACTAAAAAAGAAGACATCGAAAGAGGACAAGTTCTCGCGAAGCCGGGATCCATCACTCCTCACAAAAAGTTTGCAGCTGAGGTTTACGTTTTAACAAAAGATGAAGGCGGACGTCACACTCCTTTCATCAACAACTATCGTCCTCAGTTCTACTTCAGAACTACAGACGTTACCGGTGTTTGTAACCTTCCTAACGGAATCGAAATGGTTATGCCTGGCGACAACGTATCTCTGACGGTTGAATTGATCAGCCCGATCGCAATGGATAAAGGTCTCAAGTTCGCAATTCGCGAAGGTGGAAGAACCATTGGATCCGGTGTTGTCGCGGACATCATTGAGTAAGAGCTCTTAAAATGGCCGGACAAAAAATACGAGTTAAATTGAAAGCGTTCGACCATAGGTTGATTGATCAATCAACCTATGAGATCGTAGCAACTGCGAAAAGGACCGGAGCGACTGTCTCCGGCCCGATTCCTCTTCCTACTAAGAAAGAGATCTATACGGTTCTTCGTTCTCCGCACGTGAATAAAAAATCCAGAGAGCAGTTTGAATTAAAAACACACAAACGGCTCATCGATATCCTGGATACCAATGAAGACACTGTAGAAGCCCTGATGAAACTTCAGCTCCCTGCAGGGGTATCTGTAGATATCAAATCCTGAAGGTAAGAAAACGATGGCAAAGGGATTAATCGGCAAAAAAGTTGGAATGTCTCAGATCTTTGACGAGCAGGGGAATATGATTCCCGTTACTGTATTGGAAGTCGGTCCCTGTGCCGTTTCTCAAGTCAAGTCTGTTGAAAATGACGGATACGAAGCGATCCAGTTGGCGTTTCAAGATACAAAAGAATTTCAGCTCTCCAAAGCGGAAAAAACCCACCTTGCAAAAGCGGGGCTTGGACCAAAGAGAGTTTTGAGAGAATTTCGTAGTTTCGGAGATTCTCCTGCAGCAGGTTCCGTTCTGAAAATTCAGGATGTTTTTGCTGTTTCTGACGTGGTAAAAGTTACCGGGGTCAGCAAAGGAAGAGGATTTCAAGGGGTTGTAAAACGCCATGGACACGCCGGCGGACCGGGTGGACACGGA
>NZ_NPDU01000013.1:0-62500 GCF_002811985.1 Leptospira adleri | reverse complement strand
AGCAAAACGTTTTATGGACGCAGGTGATTTGGTTCCGGATTCTGTCGTAATCGGAATCATCAAAGATCGCATCCGAGAAGCGGATTGTAAGAATGGATTTTTATTGGATGGTTTTCCGAGGACCGTGGAACAAGCGGACGCTCTGGATTCTCTTTTGAAAGGAGAAGGAAAATCGATCGATAGAGCGATCAATCTTCAGGTTCCGGATGCGGAACTCCTGAAGAGACTTTTGAGCCGTGCGGAAATCGAAGGCCGCGCGGACGACAACGAAGCGACGATCAAGAATCGTCTGGACAACTATAACAAGAAGACTCTTCCTCTTCTGGACTACTATGCGGCACAAAAGAAACTTTCTCAAGTGAACGGAGTCGGGTCTTTGGAAGAAGTTACTTCTTTGATTCAAAAGGAGCTTGCTTAATCAGTGGCAAAGGAAGAAGCGATCACAGTCGATGGCACCGTACTTGAGCCCCTGCCCAACGCGATGTTCCGTGTAGAACTGGAAAACGGTCATAAGGTTTTGGCCCATATTTCCGGAAAGATGAGAATGCACTATATCCGGATTTTACCGGGTGATAAAGTTACGGTAGAACTCTCCCCTTACGACCTTTCTAAGGGAAGAATCACTTACCGCAAAAAGTAGGAATTGTTATGAAAGTAAGAACATCAGTTAAGAAAATCTGCTCTAGCTGCAAGGTTATCAGAAGAAAAGGTGTAATCCGAGTGATCTGCACCAATCCGAAACACAAACAAAGGCAAGCATAAGAAATATGGCGCGTATTGCAGGTATTGACCTTCCAAGAGAAAAAAGAATCGTTATTGGATTAACCTATATCTTCGGAATAGGAAATTCCTTATCTAGAGGAATCCTGAAAAAAGCCGGAGTCGACGAATCGATCCGTGTAAAAGACTTGAACGAGTCTCAAGAAGCGGCTATTCGTAAGGCGATTGAAGAAAGTGCAAAAGTGGAAGGGGACCTGCGTTCCGAAATCCAACTGAACATCAAACGTTTGATGGACATTGGATGCTACAGAGGACTCAGACATAGAAGAGGTCTTCCGGTGAACGGTCAAAGAACGAGAACCAATGCCAGAACCAGAAAAGGCGGCAAGAAGACTGTAGCGAATAAGAAAAAGGTAACTAAGTAATCATGGCTGACGATAAGAAATCTTCTAAGAAAGAAAAGAAAGTTAAAAAGAAGGAAAAGAAAGTTGTTCCTCGAGGGAAAGTTTATATCACCGCATCCTTCAATAACACGATCGTAACCATCACCGATATGGCAGGGAACACAATCTCTTGGTCCACTTCCGGTGCGATGGGATTCCGTGGATCTAAAAAATCCACTCCGTATGCGGCTCAGATCGCTGCGGGAAATGCGGCTGAAAAAGCGATGGATTCCGCCGGATTACAAGAAGTCGACGTTATGGTTTCCGGACCCGGCATCGGTCGCGAGTCTGCGATTCGTTCTTTGGTTGCCAGAGGATTGAACATTAAGATGATTAAGGATGTGACTCCGTTGCCTCACAACGGTTGCCGTCCACGTAAGAGAAGAAGGGTCTAAGGTAGTTTAAGATGGCAAGATATAGAGGTCCTGTTGTAAAAATCATGAGAAGGGAGGGAGTCGATCTCTTCCTGAAGTCAAGTTATACTTTCAATAAAGATAAATTCCACCGCAAAGGGCCTCCGGGTATGCCTACAAAGCGGAAAGGAAAAGTGTCGGAATACGGCGCTCAGCTTCGCGAAAAACAAAAACTCAAAAGAGCTTACGGTCTTTTGGAAAAACAATTCCGTAGATATTACGAAGAGGCTTCTCACGCTCACGGTGTGACCGGTGAAATTCTTCTTCAACTTCTGGAAAGAAGATTGGATAACGTTCTGTATCGTCTTGGTTTCGCGGTAACTCGTCGCCAAGCGAGAAACTTCATCGCTCACAGACATATTCTCGTGAACGGAGATAGAGTGGATATTCCTTCCTACAGACTCAACGTAGGCGATAAAGTGGAAATCCGCGACAAGTTTAAAACCTCTACCTTCATTGCGGATAACATTCGTTTATCTCAGTCATTGCAGGGAGTTCCATCTTGGTTATCGGCAGATTACACAAACTTCGGCGGGGACGTGACGGCATTGCCTGAACGCCACCATATCGATCTACCGGTTAAAGAACAGGTAATCGTAGAGCTTTACTCTAAATAAAATCTGATAGAAGGGTCTCAAATTGTCTCTCAAAAGCTTACTCAAAGGATTTAAACGTCCTAAGAAGATAGAATTCAACACGGAAGCGAACACCCCGAATTACGGGAAGTTCGTTGCAGAGCCATTTGAAAGGGGTTTTGCCACAACTATCGGTAACTCTCTCAGAAGGACCCTTATGTCCTCGATCGAGGGAGCCGCGATTTCTGCGATTCGTATCGAAGGGGTGAATCACGAATTCTCCTTTATCGAAGGCGTTGCGGAAGACGTAACCAGAATCATTCTCAACCTGAAACAAGTTCGTATCAAATACGAACCGGAAGAAAAGGATCAGAGTAAAATCATTCACCTGGAACTGAAAGGCGCCGGGTATTTCAGAGCGGGGGATCTCGCAGTGGATTCTTCCATCGAAATTATGAATCCGGATCTTCACATTGCGACTCTCAACGAAGACGCAAATCTGATCATGGATTTGGAAATTCAAAGAGGAAGAGGATACGTTCCTGCGGAAGAAAAGAAAAAAGACATCGAAGTCCTCGGAACGATTCCTGTGGATTCCATTTTTTCTCCCGTGCAGAAAGTAGTTTTCGAAGTTTCCGAGACCCGTGTGGCTCAGAGATCCGATTACGAAAAATTGACGTTGGAAGTTTGGACGGACGGATCCGTTTCTCCGGACGACGCTGTGGCTCAAGCGGCGAAAATTTTAAAAGAGCACCTTACAGTATTTATCAATTTCGAAGAAGAACTGGAAGAAGAAGACGACGAACTGGACGAAGCGGATGAAAAACTCAAGGCTTCCTTGTCGAAACACGTGGAAGAGTTGGAACTTTCGGTTCGTTCTCTCAATGTGCTGAGAAGTCTGGAAATCGATTTTATCGGAGATCTCGTAAAAAGATCCGAAGAAGAAATGTCGAAATCCAAACACTACAGCGACCAGTGTCTACAGGAGTTGAAAGCGAAACTTTCCACTCTCGGTCTCTCTTTCGGAATGAGGGATTTCTAAAATGAACAAAAGAAATAAAGTAAAACATTTAAACCGCAACAAAGGTCATAGAGACGCGCTGATCAATAACATGATCACCTCTCTTTTTAAGTATGAGAGAATCGAATCCACTCAAGCCAAACTAAAAGTGATTCGTTCTCATGCTGAAAAATTGATTACGAGAGCAAAGAAGAATCTCGCAGTCGATCTGAAACCGGAAGTTCAACTTCATAACAAACGTGAAGTTATGAAAAGAATCAAAGATCGTGAAGTTGTCGTGAAACTTTTCGAAGATATCGCGAAACGTTTTGAGACCACGAACGGTGGTTATACTCGCGTTCTGAAACTTGTGAACCGAGCGTCCGACAATTCCGAAGTAGGAATTTTGGAACTGACTTCCAAAAAGGACAGAGCTTCTCTCTTGAAAGAAAGAGAAGAAAAACGCGAAACTCAGGCAAAAGTCAGAGATGATAAGAGAACCGCAAGGAAATCCGGTGCGGCTCCTGCTCCTGTGAAAAAAGAAGCGGCTCCAAAAAAGGAAAAAGAGACCAAAAAGAAGAAGTAATTCCTATCTGAATTTCGATAGAAAAAGCCTTTCTGCTTTTTGAAAAACCCGGTTTTACCGGGTTTTTTTATGTCTTTCTCTCTTTTTTTCTTGTCTGAGATTTGTCCTTCCAATTTTAAAAGTGGTACATCCTACTTTTTTCAGAGAACAGGCTTGTTTTTTTGAAGGTATTATCTAAGAATCTTTTTAAAAAGACCTGATTCTAAATCAGTTCTATTCTCATGAGAAAGAACGTCCTATACTATAAAAAACACTCAAAAAGGTTGAAAATTGTTTGTTGATTTTGGTAGGTAAGCCTCACTCAGAAAAGAAAATCGATTAGGGTCGGTTTGCATAGAATGATGAATTTGTTTTTCAAAGATAATAATTACGACGAGGCCATTTTTCGGAGAATCTACAAACGTTCTCTTTTGATTCTTCTTTTATCCTTTCCCGCCGCTTGTATGGAAGCGAAGAAGTTTAGTTTGGATGCCAGCAACCCCGCAGGTCTTTTACTTCAAATAGCGGTTCCCAATGCGATAGCCGGCGCGGCCGCAGCAAACAGTCCTACTTCCACATTTCAGGCGACAGCAAATATTCATTCCGTAAATCTCAGCTGGTCTTCCACGGCGACAGGCGCGACTTACAAAATTTATTCTTCTACAACTTCTTCTGTCACCGTTGGATCCCAGGAAATAACCGGCTCTTCGACCGGTATTACCGGAAGCAGCTTTGCTCATTCCGGTTTAGGCGGGGGAGAAACTCACTATTATCTTTTGGAAGTCATTCAATCGGATGGAACAAAGTCTTATTCAAAGATTATGCAAGCGACTACGTATTATCTTCCTACGGACGTTTCCAGTTTGGTGCTTTGGTTGAATGCGGAAGCGGGAATTGCAAAAGACACGGCGAATAAAATCACAACTTGGCAAGATCAAGCGAGTTCGAACGTGTTTACCCGTTATTACGCGAACCAGGAACCCTATTGGCTTCCGAATTTCCGCAATCAAAGGCCATTCGTTCAAATGAGCAACGGGGAAGGCCGCTTCTTTTCAGGTTCGGGCGTTCCGATTACGGGGAGTTCCTACACGATGCTCTTTGTGATCGAACAAAACGCGCTTTCGGTGGCGACGGAAGGAATCATTCATCTTTCCGGCGGAGGAGTTACGTTGTATTTAAAATTCTACAATGGCGCCTTGGAAGTGAACAGCGGCCCCAGTGATTTTAAAAGTAACGCCTATTCTACCAATGCGGCTCATGTTCTTACGATGCAGTTCTCCGGCACCGGAACCACTTTTTATTTGAACGGCAGTCTGCAGAAAAACACGACGAACGTATACAATGCGGCAGGTAATAATTTAACGTATTTGGGCGTGTATGCCGGAGGGGCCGGTCTTGACGGGAGGGTCTCCGAAGGTTTGATTTACAACCAAGGCTTGAGCGCGGCCGACCGTATTAAAACTGAATGCTATCTGAGTTTTAAATACGCGATTTCCGTTCCTCACGTATGTAATTAAAATTTAAGAATATTCTAAAAATTGAATATTCTTTTGTTCTATCCCTATCTATTGTAGACGTAAATCGCCCCGGAATCCGGTTTTAGTTCGTTCCAGCTCTGAAGCGGACCGTCCGTGTTTGCGGTTTGGCCGCCGTCTTCCTGAGGCGCGCCGGCTATTACCGTGTCATCCGAAATTGCGACACTGTATCCGAACCAATCGTTGGACTGGACGTTTTTGGCTTTTATGTAGGATTGTTGAGCCCAAGTAGTTCCGGTTCTTTGATAGACATAGACCGCGCCCGAACCGGGAAGGGAATTGTCCATCGATGCGGTAGTTCCGTTGAGTACGCGGTTTTCGTTCCCGTCTTCCCAATACGTTCCTACTGCGATCGTATCCCCGTAAATCGAAAGACTGAATCCGAAATAATTCACGACTCCCGGATTGGCGGCTCTAATTTCCGCTTCTCTGGTCCAAGCGCCCGCGTTGCGAACGAATACGTGGACCGCGCCTTCGTTCGATTGGGTCGCGCTCGCCGCGATCGTATCTCCATAGATCGATACTGTGATTCCTAATTGTTGGCCCGGGGTCGGAGGAACGCTTGCCGCCTTTAGATACGCCTCTTGAGCCCAGGCGCTTCCCGTTCGAACATATACATACGCAGCTCCCGAGTTCCCGTTCGAATTGTCCGCGCTCGCGGTGTTTCCGTTTGTGATCGTGGTTTGATTGCTGCTTTCCGAAGGCGCGCCTACTACCAACGTATTTCCGGACAAGGAAATGCTGTAACCGAATAAATCTCCAGCCTCGCCGTTGACCGCTTTGATAAAGGCTTCCTGATCCCAGTTGTTTCCGGTTCTTTTGTAAACATAGACCGCTCCGGAGTTCCCGTTCGAATTGTCTGCGCTCGAAGTGTTTCCGTTTGTGATGGTGGTCTGATTACTCGCTTCCGCATAGGCGCCGACCGCAATCGTATCGCCTTGGATTGCTACGCTGTATCCGAAAGAATCCCCGGCTTCCGCGTTAGACGCCTTTATGTAGGCTTCCTGGTCCCAGTTGTTTCCGGTTCTTTTGTAAACGTAAACCGCACCGGAGAAAGGAGCGGAATTGTCCGCGCTCGCGGTGTTTCCGTTTGTGATCGTAGTTTGACTGCTGCCTTCTCCGATCGCACCGATTACGATCGTGTCTCCTTGGATCGCCACACTATATCCGAAAGAATCCCAGGCTTCCGCGTTAGGCGCCTTTAGATAGGCCTCCTGAACCCAGCCCACTCCGTTTCTTCTATAAACGTAAGCGGCTCCCGATCCGTCGGCGGAATTGTCCGCACTCGCAGTGTTTCCGTTGGTGACCGTGGTTTGAGAACTGCTCTCCAGATATGCCCCGACTACGAGAGTATCTCCGTCCAAGGCTACGGCCCAACCTAAAGAATCCGACCTATCGGAATTGGACGCTTTCAGATAAGAACCCTCGTTCCAGAGAAAAAGTGTGGGCGACAAGGTGAACTTAGTCGAAGTAGATCCGCTCTCGTTCTTCGCGGTGATCGTATATTCGGTGGAAGGAATGCGGACTTTCGGGATTCCCGAAAGAGCTCCCGTCGTCGTATCCAAGGCGATACCGCTCGGTAATTCGGGAGTTATGGAGAATTCGGTCGCGGTCCCTTGTAAGGAAGGGCGAAACGTCGGAATTCTTGTGTGAGTGGTATATTGATAAGAAGAAACGGGATAACGCAGATCGGAAAGCGGCCCTTCTTTGAAGGAGAATAAATTGAGATAAGCCGGAGATCCAAAACTGCCTTGTAGACAAGCGGAAAAACTTGAAAAGAAGATCAAAAGTATTAAAGAATAAAATAATATTCTAAACCAATTTGAAAAAAGAGATTTTGCGCTGAAATTTCGAAGGGAAATGACATTCCGATCTTTCATATTTGAACGTGAAGAGTCGAACGTTTTATCTTTGGAACGCATAGGATGCTCCGGCTCGATACATGGAATCGTCCGCGCTTGCGGTCGGTCCGTTCGTGATCGTCGTTTGATTGCTTGCTTCTTGAGTGGCTCCAACCACGATTCTGGTTCCGTTCAAGGCTACGCTGAAACCGAATAAATCCCCGCTTCCCACGTTCGGGGCTTTGAAATAGGCGTATTCTCCCCAAAGTCCGGAAGATTTTTGAAACATATATACCGCGCCGGATTGGAAACACCTTTCGTCCCAAAGCGTTAACGGTCCGAAGGAGATCGTGGATAAGCCGCTCGATTCGTTGATTGCGCCTATCGCGATAATGTCCCCTTCGATCGCGACAGCCGCGCCGAATTGATCTCCCGCTTGAACGTTTTTCGCCTTGAGATACGCGGCTTGCGTCCAGTTCGTTCCCGTTCTTTCAAAGACGTAGGCGGCGCCCGAACCTCCCAACAAATTGGAGGAACTTGCGGTGGTTCCGTTGATGACGGAATCCTGAGCTCCGTCTTCAAGCGCCGCTCCTATGACGATCGTGTTCGCCGAAATGGAAACGGATCTTCCGAACTGATCGTTCGAATCCAAGTCGGAGGATTTTAAAAACGCTTCCTGGTTCCATTGTCCGGCCGTTCTTTGGAAAACGTAAGCGGCGCCCGATTCCGATTTGGAGTTATCCGCGCTGGCCGTAGTACCGTTAGACGTCACAGCTTGGCTGTCTTCCTTGTATGCCCCGACTACGATCGTTTCCCCCGATATCGAAACGTTCGAACCGAAGTAGTCGTTGTTATCCGGGTTCGGCGTTTTGAGATAGGCTTCTTGGGACCAAACTCCCGCGGCCCGTCGAAAGATATAAGCCGCTCCGGAATCCGATCTGGTGTTATCCGCGCTTGCCGTGTTTCCGTTCGTAACTGTATTTTGGGAACTGTCTTCCCATTCCGCACCGACCACGATTACGTCCCCGTCTATATCCACCGAAGAGCCGAAATGATCGCCCGCGCCGAAGTTCGATGCCTTGAGCCAGGCTTCTTGGGACCAGGTCGAACCATTTCTTACAAAAACGAAAGCGGAGCCTGAGCCGCCGTTTGTAGGAGCTCCTACCACAATTGTATCTCCGGAGATCGAAACACTCGCGCCGAAGTTGTCATTGGCAGAAGGATTTGAGGCTTTTAGATACGCTTCCTGGACCCAAGCTCCGGCAACTTTACGGTAGACAAAGGCTGCTCCGGAAGCGAAAAGGCTGATGTTGGAACTGGCAGGAGCCGAGCCGTTCGTAAGTCCGACTTGATTGCTGTTTTCACGGTATTCTCCGACGACGATCGTATCGCCCGAAACCGCGACGCTATTTCCATAAAAAGAATCTCCAATCACGAAAGATGGCTTAAAATAGGCCTCGTTCAGCCAATCCCCGCTTCCTGGAGCAGTCGGAGGATTTGTGACCGGAGGAGAATCGATTCCTCCTTCCGAAGGAGATCCGACACTCAAGCCGCTTCCGACTAACGCTAAAAAATTAAAATCGTCCTGTGGTTTGTATTGGCATTGAAAGAAGAATGGGAAAAGAACACATAATAAAAGAATCCGAACCGAGCAGTTTCCTGTTTGATTTTGTACAAGGGAAGAGTTTTGTTTTTGCCGGCGCTTCATAAAATTCTTCTTAGGCGAAGAAATCTATCCCGGATTTAGCCTTTCGTCGAATCTACTTATAAGAAGATATTTGTTAGTTATTAAACGCTTCTTTATTATGATTTTAGCAAGTTTTAGGGAAACGGTCCGGATTCGGATCGAGTTTCGGATGATTGCGGAGCGTCCTTGGATTTCTTTTTTTAAAGAAGAATCCTTTGTTTCGGTGTTTTAAAGGACATAAGAAGCCGAAAGATTTTATCGTTTAACAACGATTTTTTGGAAGTTCGAGTAAGGATCATTTTTTTCGGGGAGTTCCCGCAACGTTTCAAATCGAACTCTCGGAGTTGGCGCCTTCCATAGTTATTTACCTTTGTGCATGTCATCTTTTACAAACCGTGACTGGAATCGTATTTCGGACGCGCGGAAATATCGAACACTTTGATCGTTTCAAGAATAATTCGATTTAAAAGGGCTTCCAAGTCGACGTTTGTTCCATTTTGAAAGCCGTTATTTATGGATTATCGACTTTATATTGTGTTCGGTGATTTCGTAGATAGAGATCGTAAGACGACCCGGAGAAGGGGCAATGGAAATGGGAAATGATATTTTGATTTTGAACGATCTCAGATTCGAAATACATACAAGGTTTCGAATCTATCCATTGTGAAAATCGTTGAGGGAGAGGAGCAAATCAATTTTTTCAGAGTAATATTGAATTGTTTTCCGAAATATCCGCTCTTTTGAGTCTGCATCGGTTCGGATTTTTTTCCGAATCCTTCAATTCTTCTTCCTCTTCGCAGTGTTTCGAAGCGGAGCGATTTGCTCTTGGAGAAAAAGGAATCCTCGAAAGAATAAGGTGTGACTTACGTTATCGAGGGCCCGATTCCTTCCGGATTCAATTTAAAATAGCGCAAGTTCGGTATTGCCGATAAAGAGAGGAGTGAAAGGAGAATAGAAATTCTTCTTCGTCAGATACGAATCAAAATTCCTTTCCTGCATTTTTCAAGAATGGAATTCAGAAAATTTCTGTGGATTAGGAAAGTACTAGATCCGACTTCTTCCAAACTAGGAACCACGTTTTCGTTGATTTCGATACGAGAACTTCCCGTAGGAAACCGGATCGAATCCGTATAATTAGTTTCGGATTCGTTTTCGATAGGCTGAAGAATGTGGATCGTTTTCTGATTTTCCCAGTAAAGATAAAAATGAGAATCGAAGATTTCGGAAACATAAAAAACTTGGGTGAGTTTTTTCTTATTCTTCGTGATTTCTCGAAGGGATTTTGAAAGGAGAGAAATATTCGGATATCTGAATGGATTTGGTTTGCCCTCGGAAGAGGGGGATACTTGGTCAAAAACGGGGTTTGGGATCTGAGCACAGTAAGGACAAAGAAGAATCAAAACCAAAATCAAAATAAAAGCGGAGACGATTCTTAACAAATGTTCTTATTCTCAAGATCAAAGACGGAACCTAAACTCCTATTATTTTTGGAGCTTAGGCCGTATTCTTATACTCTTGCGAGTCGACCTTCCATCATTTCGATGATCTCGCTCATATTCTTTTTGTTGATCACGATTTCGTAGGCCGCGGCGAGGACCGGAGTTTCCGGCGTGATCTTCATCAGATTCGGCATTACCTTGAGTCCGTAAAAGCCGTTGGACATTCTTTCGGAAGGAGATCCGTAGGCGATATCGTATCCGGTCTTTCTGTCCTTCGCATCGGTTCCGAAACAGGAAAGCATAAAGTCCGTCAATCCGGAAAGTCCTTGGAACGTCTCCGGTTGTCCTCCCATCTTGGTTCCGATCTCCGTCATCTCGGAGAAAAAACGATTGGAAAGATGAAAGAGAGAATTGTCCACGTTTCCGCCCAGAGTCTGAGTGAAATAACCCTCCACGATTCCCATCGCAAGCGCGTAGATCGTTTTGAGAGCTCCGCCTAATTGAACGCCTTTGATGTCCGTCGGAATTTTCGCGGGTCTCGGAAATATATAACCGGTTGTGAAAAGTTTTTGTACCCTCGGAATCAGGGACGCGTTAGACGCAGCGATTTCAAAACCGGAGATCTTTCTTTCCATGATTTGATCCGGATAACACGCACCTGCGATCACTCCCAAACGATCGTCTTCCAATCCGAACGCGGTCTGCACCTCGTCCAAAATCAAACCCGTGCTCGTAAAACCTTTGACCACGTTGAAAAACGGAGCCTTGTTTTTGTTGAGGAAAGGCTGAATCTCCGGATAGACGTTGATCAATTCCCAAGGGTTCGTTCCCTGAATAAAAAGAGTCGCGGTCTTCAATACTTCCGGATCGGAAGTGAAGATCAAGTTCGGGGGAAGTTTATAAAGAGGATAATATTTTAATTCCCTTCTTTCGGTGTTACACTGTTCCGTATAAGTTTGATCCGGATGATAGAGATAAACCAAAACGTCTTTATTCGCAAGCAGGGTCGCGACCGCGATCGACATGCTGCTCGCTCCGATCACGACGATCTTTTCTTCCGGTTCTTTCGGAACCTTGATGAGAATATTCTTCCCAGTGACGTCGCCTTTGTAGAGATTCCTATAAGTTCCGTGTTGGTGTTTGTTTAAGTTCGAACCTACGAGAAGCGCAAGGTTATCGATGAGGAATTGTTTTTTGTCTCCGTGTTCCGGGAACTGAAGTTGTTCCACGTCTTTCGGAAACGTTTCCATGTGCTTTCTGGAAAGCTCCCCGACTAACACGGGTTTGCCGATCACGAGTTTTCCGTTCACTTGGTTGAACAACAAACTCGTAGTGGGAAGAATTTTGTCGGTCTTTTCCAGAGAGATCGGGATGATGACCTTGTTTGCAACGTAGTGATAGACCGTTTCCACGAAAGGCATGAGTCTTCCGTCTCTCGAACGGGTTCCTTCCGGAAAGATGGCTACGATCTTTCCGTCCGACTGAAGTTTTTGAGAATGTCGAAACGCTCTCATGTTGATCTTAGTCATCACGTCCGAAAGACTCGGGTTGTCCGCCATGTCCCTTTTCGAACAAACCAAAAGGGTTCCGAACATATAAAGACCGAGACGTGTGAAGTCCGGTTCATACGCGAGTCTTCCCGCGATGAATACCAATTGTTCCGCGATCGCTTTTCCTTCCGGAGAACAGTTATAGAGCTGATGAAAGATTGCGGGCGCGTCCAGGTGCGATAGGTGATTGGAAATCAGAGTGATCGGATATTTTCCGAGAAGAGGTTGGACCAATTTCAGATTGTCCACGCCTTCCACCGTAAACTGTTTCATGATCGGAGAAAGAAACTCCATCATGAATTCTCTCGATCTCTGTTCGGGAGAAGTGTAGACTCCGACCGTTTCAAGAAGATTCGGTTCTTTGAATACGTCCATTACCGGAGGCATGGGAGTTACGGAGGATAAGTATAAAAACTTCTGGAGAATCTTCTTGGCTTCTTCTTCCGTCATTCCGGAACGTTTGAACAAGTGAATGTTCTCGAAAAATTCTTTCTGCCATTTCCCAACGCTGGATTCTTTCTCAGCCATCAATCTTACTCCTGGTCTTTCGATATAAATTCGTTTTTTATCCGGTGTGTTCCCGTGGGAAGTCCGGCGGTTCGCATTCCGATATGATCTTTGAAAGAGAATCGGGGTCTAAAGTCGCTTTCGGTTAACTCCGAACGAAAAAGAAATTTCCGAGTCGGAATCGGATTCTTGCTGATCCCGGATTATAACCGAGAAAGGCCTTTTAGAAGGACTTGCCCAAATCGCCGATGGAAATCGTAAGATGGAGAGAATCCGCTGAATCGGATGATAATCATCCGTTTGGAATGGGAATTGTCATTCTATTTTTTTAAAAAGGTTTGAAATCTGACGTCTCGGTTTTGAACTGTATTTTGGAACTGAAGTCTTCCAAAAAATGAATCAAAAACTCCCAGAACCCAGCCAGAAAAAATGGATCCCCGACGGGTTTCACTTCCTTGGTCCAGAAGACAGCAAAGACAGACGCATCTTACTCGAGACCGTCTCGGGAGTTCTTAAAAAAAAAGGCTATTCCGAAGTATTCTTACCCGCATTTGATTACAGCTCGACCTTTCTTCAGACGGTCTCGGCTCCCGATTCTTCTTCTCTCTTTCGCATCCGAGATCTTTCCGGAAATGAAATTTCGCCGAGCATCGATTTAACGGTGCAAGCGGTAAAAGGGATGGCGGGGTTCTCGCACCAGAAGGAAAACCAGAATATCTTTTACGTGGGAAGAATTTTTCGTGAAACCGCCAAAGGGAGCGTATCGCGAAAAGAAGTTCTGCAGATCGGCGCGGAATCGATCGGCGCTTCGGGTAAGGAAAACACGCTTCGCATCTTGGAAGAATTGGACGAGATCGTTTCTCTTCTTCCCTTGGAAAACGAACTGACCCTGGTGCTCGGAAACGTAAACCTCTTTCACTCCATCGTTCAGGAATATTCTCTTACCCAGAATGAGATCGAAATTCTTTCCACTTTGTTATATCAGAAAAACGTAAACGAGATCGAAAGAATTTTCGGGGAAAAGAAGGATCGTTCGCATCTCATCCGTTTGTTGAACGCACTCGTTCTCAACTTCAGTTTGGATTCTTTGAAGAATTCTTTGAATCTGGATTCTCTTTCCGAAAATCTCAAAAGAAGTCTCGGGATCGTTTTGGAAGAAACTTCCTGGCTTTTGAAAGCCTGGGATTCCAAAAAAAGGAAGATCGATCTTTGTATCGACTTTTCCCTTTTGAGAGATTTGAATTATTATACAGGATTTGTCTTTCAAGGTTATCTTCAGGGTTCTCCCGATCCGGTTCTCACCGGAGGCGCTTACGATCATCTCTACGAAATGTTTTCCGGAGTTCAGAAGGACGCGAGCGGATACGCGCTCGTAGTCAACACGTTAGAGGCGTCTCTGAAATCCCCTCTCTCCGATCTTCGATCATGAAACGTAATTTTACCAAGCATCAATTTGAGGAAAAACTATGCCCGCATCGTTAGTAGTAGGAACCCAATGGGGTGATGAAGGAAAAGCGAAAGTAATCGACTTTCTCTCCAAGGACACGGACATCATCGTTCGTTATCAGGGCGGGGCGAACGCGGGTCATACCGTGGTGGTTCACGGAAAAAAATACGTCTTTCATCTGGTTCCTTCCGGAGTGATCTACGACCAGACAACCTGTGTGATCGGCAACGGCGTCGTTCTCGATCCTCTTTTTTTCATAGAAGAATGCGACCGTCTTCAGAAGGAAGGTTTTCCCGTTTACGACAAACTTTTGTTAAGCGACGCGTGTCATCTTTTGTTTCCCTATCATTCGCTGATCGATTCCGCGAGAGAAACCACTCTCAGCCAGGAACACAAGATCGGAACCACTAAAAAAGGAATCGGAGTCTGTTACGCGGACAAGATGATGAGAACCGGTTTGAGAGTAGGGGATCTTTTGGACGATTCTTACCAATCTCGCCTCAAACATCTCGTGGAGGAAAAAAACCGAGAGTTGGACAAACTCTACGGTATGGCTCCCGTTTCTTATAACGATATCAACGAAGGTTTGAAATTCTTTCTTTCCAAGGTGAAAAAGAATATTATAAATACTGCATATTATCTTGATAGCGAACTGAAAAAAGGAAAAAGAATCCTTTTGGAAGGAGCGCAAGGAACCGGTTTGGACGTAGACTTCGGAACGTACCCGTATGTGACGAGTTCTAATCCTACCACCGGAGGCGCTCTGATCGGCACCGGAATTTCTTTCCAGCATCTCAAACACGTTATCGGAATCACGAAGGCTTATACTACGAGAGTAGGGGAAGGTCCTTTTCCTACGGAGTTATTGGGAGAAGCCGGAGAAGCGCTTCGTCAAAAAGGCGGAGAATTCGGAGCCACTACGGGACGTCCGAGACGTTGCGGCTGGTTCGACGCGGAGATGTTGAAACATTCCGTTCGAATCAACGGGATCACTTCGATCGCTTTGACTAAGATTGATATTCTTTCCGATTACGATTCGATTCCGGTTGCGGTCGGATACAAGCTCAACGGAAAAACCTTGGATTGTTTTCCGTCTCAGTGTTTGGAAAAAGTGGAAGTCGTCTACGAAGAGTTTCCAGGTTGGAAGACCGACATTTCCGGGATCAGTGAATTTCAAAAACTTCCCGAAAAGTGTAAGGATTATATTTCCACTTTGGAAAAACTCATCGGTGTAAAGATCAATCTCGTGTCTACGGGCCCGGATCGTAAGGATACGATTCACGGAGATTCTTTTTAAGGAATCGGGGCTTTTTTTCAGCGTTTTTGATTGACCCATGACACTCGAAAAATATCGTGTATTTCGTAACGCTTCGAGTCGTTAGCTCAGCTGGTAGAGCAATTCCCTTTTAAGGAATGGGTCCGGGGTTCGAATCCCCGACGACTCAAAAGAACGTTCTGATAAGCCGCCATCGTCTAGTGGTTAGGACACAAGATTTTCATTCTTGGAACAGGGGTTCAATTCCCCTTGGCGGTACCACTCTTAAACTTTCCGCTTCGTTTTAAAAATTTTACCCGATTCTTGTTCTTCTCCTTTATCAAAAATCATATTAGGTTTTTATTTTGTTTTCTTGCGATTCCTCTTTCGAATCGTTTCCTTTTTAGGGAATAAGTTTGTGATAATATCTTGTTAAATAGCTGACAAGAAATGGCCGAAGGCTACGTTCGTAATAAATTTAACAATAAGGTTCTTTAATATAACATGAAAAATTGTCTCGCAGCGTTTACTCTCATTCTTATCTTAAACGTTTCCTGTGCCGCTTTTTACGATACTACCGGTCTGGATTCGATGACGGGGCCCGAGGCCGCGGTAAAAATTGATGAAGCGGTTTTGATCGGAATGACAGCGGTTTTAGCGACTACAAGCAGCCGAACCAGTTCCACCACAAGCACTCGTTCCAGTTCGGGATCGCTTTTCTCGCTCGCATATATCAGCTCTACGGCAGGAATCGATGATGAAGACAGTAAAGCTCTTTACGAAAGCAAAAAGGTGAAAGCCTGTGCAGATTCGATTTTGTCTACGATTGTCTTAACTCAAAACACGGATTCCGGTTTGATCGCAGCATCCGCTTGTAAACTGAAAAAACTTCCTTAATCGCTTAAGGCCTGTTCCGCCGCCCGGGTCGCTCCGGGCTATTTCCCCGTAAACCTTGCACATCGGTTTGATTCTCGATTCCTCCTCGCTATAACTTGAACCAAGTTCCTCTCGGATCGGATTTGACCTTCCTTCTTTAGGATTCAACTTACAGCGCGTCCCAAAACCTTATTTTATTTTGGAGGAAATTATGAAATCAAGAAGAAGGTTTATCAAGCTCGTCGTTTTGTTTGCGATCGTAGCATCCACTCTATCTTTTTGCTCCGTCTATTATCGGTTAGAAGATAAAGATACTATGACTTCCGCGGAAGCCAGCGCTGAAATCAATATGGCGGCTTTTTTTGCGGTCGTCGCACTCCCAAGTTCGCTCGCTCATTCAAGAAGTATTCTTACGTTGCCTTTGATGACGATAGCCGCGGGGTTGCCCGAACCGAAAGTCGACGAAGCGATCGCACCGTCGTTGTATTTTAAGACGGATGTCAAGAGGTGCGCCGACTCGATCTTTTCTTCGATTCTTCTTACCGATAATCTCGATTCGGGTCTGATCGCTGCAGGTTCTTGTAAGTTGAAGAAACTTTAACGATTCCGATTTTTTAAAGTTCGGGTTTTATAAACGGAGCAGATCGTATTTATCTGACATTCTTCGCAGAGTTCGGTCATATACTTTGATTTGCACCGTCTTAAAATTCCCAGTCGGCTCAAAGCAAAGTCTCCACGAGTCGGATCTTCCGGAAAAATTCTTCGAAAGAATGCGGTGATCTCTTCCGCTTTTTTCCAGTCCGGCGTTTTGCGGGAACTGATTTCAAGGACGCTTGCAACTCTTTGAATGTGTATATCGAGAGGATATAAAAGTTCTTCCGGAGCGACGGAAGTATAGATTCCAAAATCGGGGAAATCCTTTCGGACCATCCATCGAAGATACATCGAATATCTTTTGATTGAAGACGTGTGAATGCCTTGGCCGACTAAAAATCTATATCCGTAAGAATTCACACCTTTGGAATCCATCTTTTTAGAAATCGCTCTGAATCGGATTTGAAACGAGAGAATTCTCTGACGAAGACTTCCTCCTTGAAGAAAGAGTTTTTGTTCTCTCGGAGCCAGATTGAATTCTTTTTCCCGCGATAAAGAGAAGAGGGATTCCAGGCTTTGTGCGGGATCGTTTTGAAGATGTTCTTGGATCGTTCTGAAAAAAAGGAGGATGTCGGCGGATTTTTGAAAGCGGTAGGGTTTGATTTCTTTTCGTATTCGGGAAAGATCTTCCTTGAGAAAAAATTCGTGCGGGGAGTTCCCGCAAAATTCAAAAAGATGTCCCAGATAATTTTTGATCGCTCGGACGTTCCCGTAAGAAAAGAGCGCGGAAATAAATCCGGATATTTCCTGGTCGTTTGGGTTTGAATACGAATGGGGGAACTCTATCGGATCGCTGGAAAGGAATTCGGGAGATTCGTATTTCTCGAAGATTTTTTCCAGCGTCCTTTTTAGTTTTTGGTCGGCGGTATTTTGGTTCAAACTTCTCTTTTTTTCTTTGTCGCTAAGTAGGTTCTGGATTGAAGATCTCTTGCGATTGCCTTTTCCATAAACGCGGAAGCCTCCCAAAGAAGACCTGGATCGATCCCCGTATGAACTCCCGATTTTTCGAGAAAGTAAACAAGATCGTCAGTTGCCAAATTTCCGGCCGCGCCTTTTGCGTAAGGGCAACCTCCTAATCCTCCTGAGGAAGAATCAAAGGAGCGTATTCCCATGGAGAACGCTTTTTCCACGTTCGCGATCGCCATTCCGTACGTGTCGTGAAAGTGTCCCGCCAATCGGTTTGCTGGGATTTCTTTCAGAAGAATTTCCAGCAAACGTTCCACTTCCGCGGGAACTCCCGTGCCGATCGTCTCGCCGAGAGAAATTTCGTAAGCTCCGAGTTCGAAAAGAACTTTAGAAACTTCTAATACTTTTTTAGGATCCACTTTTCCTTCATAGGGACAATCGATCACGGTGGAAACGTATCCGCGGACTTTGATTCCGTCTTTTTTTGCTTGTTCGAAGATTTCCTTAAAGCCTTCGATCGATTCCGAAATGGTCCGATTGATATTTTTTTTCGTAAATGATTCGGAGGCCGCGGTGAAAACGGCGACTTCTTTATAACCCGCGTTCTTTGCCGCTTCGTATCCTTTTAAATTCGGAGTTAAGGCTGAATACTGGATCCCGTTCTTAAAATCCAAAAGGGAGGAAAGTTCGGTCGCGTCCGCCAGTTGCGGAATCGATTCTTTTTTTACGAATGAGGTCGCTTCGATGTTCTTCAAACCCGCTTTCACGAGGAGTTGAATGTATTCGAATTTATCCTTTGTTGGGACGGGGGTTTTCTCGTTTTGGAGTCCGTCTCTTGGACCGACTTCTGTGATTTTTACTTCCATTCTCTTCTCAGCTTCTTTTTTCAACGGAATCGGGCAAGTAATAATAAGCCTCCTTCTTTCTTCAAAAAGGCTTCTCTTGCTCGTTCTATTCTCCTTTTCTTAGACGTTTTCCGTTCGTTCGATTTCGTTTCTTTTGAGAAGATTGGAAAAAGCGAAACGTGCGCCCTCCCGGCGGGCCTCTATTTCTTTTTGCATTTGATTTAGAGCCTTTCCCAAAACCTCAAAGAACGAAAAGTTTTGGTCTCTAGATTCTAATCTTTGTGTGAGTTCCCACATTTGCAATCCATTCGATTTTTTGGGGATTCTAAATCGCTCCTTCCTTTCAAGAAAGTATGAGTTCCCACATTTTTAGGTTTTAAGAATGGCCATGAGTTTTGTGGCTGTTTGTTTCATTCTTCTTAGCTTTTAAGATTTAAACGGAAGAATTTTTTACAAGAGTTGGAGATCCGGGGCGATTGATAACCTGAAGAATAGGTTATAAGCAGGGTTGTCCTCAGTTATAGGTGGGGATGCCGTTTGACCTTTTCTGCATTAGATTTCTTAGCAGTTACATCCACTTGTACATAGATAGATGTTGTTGGGGGTTCTATGAAGAATGGCGCTATAAAGAAACAACATTTGAAAAAGACTTTTTATGCTAATTATTTTTGCTTAGTCCTAATTTTTTTTACGATCGGATGTTTGAACAAGGGCAAAAAGGCTCCTCTGCTTTTTACATTTTCCGGAATTGATTTGCCGAGATCGAATTTGATCCAAGCTCCGGAAACCGGCAAAATCAACCTGAGTTCGGCCTCCAGATTCTTCGTAAGTGCGAACGCAGGAGCGATCAATTCTAAGGACGTCACCTGGTCGTCGAGTATGGATTCTTATTATAGGCTTCGTTTGAACGCCACGAACTGCCAGGACGGAACGGTGATTTCGGAAGGTGCCGTTACAAAGTCGACTTCCGTTTCGAACCGAATCGATGCAAATGACGCGACAAATCCCCTTACGGTAGGAGCGAATCGGATCATACTTTGTTTAGATTCTTCCGAAAGCGGATCGAATTGGGACAAAGTGGAATTAGACGTGATTCGAGACGATACTCCTCCCACTATGAATACGTTTGCCCCGACTACGGGAGTTTACGGATCCGCGATTCCCGATATTTCTTTGACTTGTTCCGATTTGGGCGGATCCGGCTGCAACAAGATCGCCTATCGAGTCGGCGGTTCCGATCCGGGAATTTTACCGGACGGAACTCCCGATGCGAATTCCATTTTGTTTTCGAATGCGTTCTCGGTTCCGGATAACGCGATCACTACCGTGAAAGCGATCGCGGTCGACGCAGCTGGAAATGTCGGAGCAGTGAGCGCTCCTTCGGTTTACACCGTTTTTACCGGGAATCCGACAATTACGATTACATCCCAGAGCGCTCAATATCTGAAGTCTACTTCCTCGAGTACGATCAAATGGAAAAGCGATATTACAGGATCATTTAGCATCAGAAGGAACAGCAATACTTGTTCGGATGGAACGCAGCTTACGAGCGGAACCGTAACCGCGAACGTGGTGAAAACAAGCGGAGTGTCCGCTGTGTCCCTTCCTTCCGATGGAAGTTATACGATTCGGATCTGCGTCACTTCCTCTTTGACCAGTAACGTAGGTTATACGACGTTCAATCTGGTGAAAGACACTGTGATTCCCGTGATGACAGCGTCTCCGGCGGGAAACAATTTTAATCTGCCGGTCAATCAAAGATATTTCACGTTTACTTTTGATAAGGACATGGACACGAATGCAACCGTAGGTCCGAGTTTGATTATTTTTACTAGTCCTACTTTAGCAGGATCAACAAGTAAGCCTTTAAAGGGAACTACTGGGCAGTGGTTAGATGCAAGAACTTACCGATTGGACCTACAGAGCAAGCTGCCTGAATTATTTTTCGTTCAGTTGTCCGTTTTTGGCTTTAAGGATTTTGCGGGAAACACCCCTGCGCCTATTTCCACTAGTTTATCATTTGCAACCGGTGTGGAATCTTCACCTCAAACAGTGGCGGACACGGGACAAACGGATTGTTCGGATTCGAACGGGGATCCCGCTGCTTGCGTCGGCTCAGGACAAGACGGCGAGATCGTTAACGTAAGTTCAGGATTGACTCTTCCTTTCGCACTGAACGCGTCCTATCCCAATGATATCGTCTCTGTCGATACGATTACGGGAAAGGTTTGGAAAACTTGCGTTGAAGGTTTTTCTTGGAACGGGACTACCTGTGTACAGGTTTGTCCCCAAGATTCTAAATGGGACGGAGTTACTTGTTTGGCGACCGTTGGATATCCTTATATGGATCAGTTTTCCGCAATCGATTGTAATGCCTTGAATTCGATCAACTCCGGAAACGGATACGCGGGAAAGAAAACGTGGAGAATTCCATACCTATCAGAATATTATGGAATTCTAAATTACGGAGGGAGCGCTGGAAATGACACTATTCCGGAGGCGAATTTCCCGGGACTTCCAAGAAATGACTACCAAAGATATTGGACCGGAACGCATTCACTGAGCATCAATGCCGCGACCGTGACCGGTACTATCGACTCGCTTTCGAACGGTCCGGGTGATCCGTTGAATCCTGCCAGTTATTATTCCCAGGGAGCATGGGCGATCTCCGTTTTCGGTGGGGTTACGCAGCCCGGGCCAAACAGACTGAGCTACCTTTCAAATTATGCGGGCCAGAGGTATTATTATACAAGTCTTTGTCTTGCGGATTAAGGAGAATTTTATGAAGAAAATCATCATTTTAGTTTTTATCTTTCTGATTCATTTTCATTCGTCTTCGCTGTCTGCGATCGGAGGTCCGTATGTCGACAATGGAGACGGAACCGTCAGGGACGCGTTAAACGGATTTTATTGGCAGAAATGTTCTTTTGGTCAGGCCTCCTTGGATTGTTCCGGATCCGCAACGATCATGGATTGGAACTCCGCGATTTTTTCCTGTCAGAATCTCAATCTGGCCGGAAGAGTTTGGAGAGTGCCTAACGTGAAAGAGCTTGCGAGCCTTATCGATTACCGTAGAAGCACTTATCCGATCATCGACGTTTCGATTTTTCAAAATACGATCGGAGGATATTATTGGAGTTCCACAAGCGGAATCGCCGCGGGATCCAGTCCCGATGCCACGGCGGTGAATGATTTTAATTCGGATCCGGCCTCCTACGTGGCGACGCCGGCTTCAATCCGAAGAGCCTATTCCATTCCGAGGAACACGCGATATCGGTCCATGGCTTATATCGCAGATTATCGAATGGGAGGAACAATCGAGTTCCCAAAGGCGAATAACGCGTATCTGCGATGTATCTCCGGGCCTTAAGCTGATTTGGGATCGAGTATAAACGAAACGATATTCAGATTGGCGATTCGAAAACGGTTTCAGGTCCGGAAATGGAAAACCTTCGTTAAAAGCCGGTCCCAAAATCTAAAAAGTAGGAACTCATACTTTTTTTGGAGACAAAGAAGGATTCAAAATCTTCGACAAAACCGCATCTATCGTAATTTGTGGGAACTCACACAAGGGTTTCCATTTTACAAAATGGATTTTTCTCGATCTTTCGCGCTACGCATAATCTTGTCCTCCAATTGGAAAGTGATTTTTAATCAAGAATCGAAAGAAGAATTTTTGTTGGAGTTCCTACAAAAGTCTGCGGGAGATTTACGCTTGACAATATGCAATTTCTGTGATAGAGAAAAATCTCCCGAGATTTCCCGCTAACCCGCCTCCTCCACCCAAGAAACTCAGCGCGGCACTCTCTACGGATCGCGCCGCAGGGTGGGGCGCGCGTTTCACGGTAGAGCTGTCGTTGTTACGACAAATTTTTCCGAGGATTCGAACAACTTGCGAGGAGATGTTCCGAAACTTTAGGACAAGTTCTAAAATTTCATTTTGAAGGATCGACATTGATTTCCGGATTCAAAACCGCGATTTAAGAATTCTTGTCCTCGTTGCGCGAGTTGCGTATTTTGGAAAAATGCCAGATTCTAATCTTGCCCTTGAAATTAGAAGACTCAATTTGCAGTTGGAAGAGAGAGTCGTATTGGATTCCATTTCTTTCGAAGTCGCACCGGGGACCGTCCTCGGAATTCTCGGTCGTTCCGGTTCCGGAAAAACTTCTCTTTTTCGTTCGATTTTGGGAGTTCCCACATTCAAGAATGTGAAACAAAGCGGATCCGTTTTCTTTTTCGGAAAGAATCGAAGTGAAATTCCGATTCATCATCTTCAACCCGTTTTTCAAGACCCGGTCGGCAGCTTCAATCCAGCTTGGACTTTGGAAAAAGCGCTGAAAGAACCTCTTCGTATTCTTGGGGGAGAAATCGCGGAACGCGGGGAAACGTCCTTCGGGGAGTTCCTGCATTCGTTTCAGCTTTCGGGAAAGGATCTCAACCGAAACGTGCTGTCCTTTTCCGGAGGAGAACTTCAAAGGGCTTCGCTTCTTCGCGCGCTTCTTACGGAACCGAAAATTCTTTTTTTGGACGAAGCGTTAGGCGCGCTTGATCCGATTCTTTTGAACGAGATTTTGATTCTCCTAAAAAAAATCGCTATAGAAAGAAAACTCACGATTCTTCTTATCACTCACAACTTGAGAACGGCGAGAAAATTCTGCGATCAAATAGGAATCTTGGAAAAAGGAAAACTTTTGGATTTTGGGAAAACGGAAGAGGTTTTTAAGAATTATAAAAGCGCTTTTACGGGGGAACTCATCCGTGCGACCGATCTGAGCTCCCTCCGCGTTTGATCAGATATCGATCTGATAGAGATTCTTTCTATCTTTTTTGTCTTTATACAAAGCGATCATGATATCGATCCGGTAAATCGAAGATCTGAGGCTCGACTCTAAAAGTCGAAGCGCTTTGATCTGATTTTCCAGGGAGATATCTCCCACTTTCGTATTCTCTATTTTGTCGAATCTTTCGAGTTTGACCTGAGATGCCAATACGTCCGGAGGAGAAAAAATCAGTCTCTTGTTTTCAAAAGCAAATTCATACTGAATTCTTTTTTTCTCAGAGGCGAGTTCAACTTCCTTGATTTTGCCGCCCTCAAATTTGAAACGAACGTACTTGAGCAAGTTGCTCTCATACCCTTCGTCAAATGTAAAAGGGATGTCTTCCGTGACGATTGTTTGCACCTTTTCGAGTTCCGGTCTCAGAATTACGAGAAGAGAATGTTTCTTCTCTAAATCCGTGAGTCTCTCATTGATCGTAGCTTCCAGATCTCTGACGATTTTCTGAAGGGATTTTGTGTAGGAACTCCCATGTTCGGAAAATACATCGGAACGACTCAGGTCGTCCTGCCCTCTCTCTTTGGACTGCGCGAACGCAGAAACGTTAAGGAGGAAAAGCAGGATTGTGAGCCAGGTGATTTTTTTCATAGATTCCTCCAAGGTTCAAGATAACGGAAGAAAATTGAAAAAAGCAAACCCTTTTTCAGTCGTTTTTGTTTTCCTCTTCGAGGGACTTGATCTCCGCAAAACGTTTTGCGAGGTCTTTTCTTCTTTCGATCACCTTGTAGGAGAATTCCGAAAAGAAAGGATCGTTCGGGAATTTAAGAAGCTGCTCGTATTGATCCGCCGCGGTGACATAATCGCCGACCTTGCTTGCAGTTTCCGCGAAGAAGAAATGAAACTTCTTGTTGTATTGTTTTTTTCGTCCTAGATCGTCGACGAGTTCCGTATTCTTAAAAATTCGATACGCGTAGAGATCTTTGGAGGATAAGAGTTCGATCCTCGCTTTTCCCATTCTCGCGTCCGGACTTTGTTCGTCGATTCGGGCCGCTTCCTTTATGTAAAGAAGGGCCCGGTTTTTCAGATCGGTTCGTATGTAGTGATCCGCCAAAAGAAGAAGCGCTTCCGTATGAAACGGGTTTAGGGAAACCGCCTTTCTCCAAAGAATCGTAGCGTTGATCGGTTCTCTCACGGTTTCATACAACGTTCCCAAATGGATGTAGGTTCTGTAATATTCCGGAATTTCGGAACTCGCGTATTCGAACTGAATGATCGCCTTCTGGTATTTTTTTTCCAAGTGAAAGGCTCTTCCGAGATTGTATCGAAAGGGAAAAAACTTAGGATCGAAACGAACCCCTTCCTCCAACATGGAAATCGCCTTTGTCCGTTCTTCGATTTTTCCTTTTTCCAAAAGAAGGACCGCCTCGTTGTTGAAAAGTCCGCAGTTGAGAATTTCCTTTCCTTCAAAGATAAAACTTCCCTTCGATGGGGGAGGGTCTCCTTTCCAGTTTCTTCCCGCGCTCAAAATGAAATCCTGTTCCGATCTTAGAAAGGATCCGTCGTTGTAGTATTCGGGAGAAAGAATTTCGTTTTCTCCCCAGAGAAGTCCCGAGTAGTATTGTCCTCCGATATTCAGTTGGGCCCGAATCGGAGAGTTTGAGAGAATAAAAAGAAAAAAACTAAGAATGGGGACGGAAACCTTTTTTAGGAATGTAGGAACTCCTCCGTAACGAGCGGAAAAAACGCATTGTAAATTCTGTTTCCGAGGAGAGTCTGACATCATAGGAAGAATCGGTTTGCCATCTCAAGAACAAGCGCTTCTCGTCTGCAAAGATCTATCTTATTCTATCGGAAAAAAACAGATTCTCAAACAGATATCCTTTTCCCTTTTCCGGGGAGAATTGATTCTTCTTCGCGGAGACAACGGCGCCGGAAAGACCACCCTTCTTCGGAGTATTCTCAACCACTCGCATCATAAGGAATCGTTTTCCTTTTCGGATTCGAATTCTAAAAAGCCGCAGATTTCCTACTTGGGTCACGAGCTCGGGCTTTACACTTCTCTGAGTTTGGAGGAGAATCTTCGTTATTTTCTCTCCATCGCAGAAATCGAGTTCCCGAGGGAAAAGATGGAGTTCCTACTTCGTTCCTTCAAACTCTGGACGAGAAGAGAGGATCCGATCTTTACATTCTCCAGAGGAATGAAACAAAAGGCCGGCTTGACACGTGCGCTCCTGACGGGGGGAGATTTGATTCTTCTGGACGAACCGTTTACGGCCCTCGACAGAACCGGTTTGGAAATCGCCGTTCGCCTTCTGGAAGAATATTCCAAAAATGCCGCGGTTCTGATGGTAACTCACGATCCGGGAATTCCTTTTTCTCAAAAGACTTCGACTTGGAATCTCAAGGAGGGAAAAATTGAAACTTCTGCTTTCTCTTCTTTATAAGGAGTTCCTACTTTTAGGAAAGGCTTTGAACGGAATTCTTTCCGTCGTGGTCCTCATCACTTCGATCGTATTCATTTTTAATTATGCTCTGGAACAGACGGGAAAACTGGATCGACAAACCTTGATCGGAATCAAATGGTCGGTTCTCTTTCTCACTTCCTATGTTTTTATCGGTCAGTCCGCCTGGGAAGAAAGGGAAAGCGGGGGAGGAAGAATCAGTTCTCTCTTTCTTCCGATTTGGATGCGATTTCTTGCAAAATCTCTCGCGGTCTTTTTCGGTCTTTCGATCGCGGCGTTCTACTTAATGATTTTATTATCCGTTTTTTTTCAGGCCTTTCCTTTGGGAATCCGGGATCTGACCGTAAATTTGATTTTTCTGCTTCCGGGAGTTCTTTGTATTTCCTTCCTCGGAGTTTCTCTGAGTCATATCAGCGATTCTTCCCGTTTGAAGGAGATCCTACTTCCGCTTCTTATGATTCCTTTTACGATTCCGATTCTTCTTTTTGGGATGGAAGCCGAGAGAAAACTGGAACGACTTCCGGTCTTTGATCCGATTCCGGGACTCGCGATCCTGCTTTCGTTCTGCGCTTTTTATGCGGGAATCGGAATTCTACTTTTAGAACTTTCGGGCGACGAACCCTGAAGAATCTTCTTGATTCTGCCGGCATTCTCTCGAATACTCTCTTTCGTATGAAGATCCGAATCGCACATCCCGTTTTCGACTGGATTTTATCCGCAATCTTTCTCGTCGGTTTTCCGGCGGCGGTTTTGATTTCTCTCAATTATCCGAACGTGATTCTTCAACAAGGAATCGCTCATAGAATTTTTTACTTTCACGTTCCGGTCGCTTGGGTCGCTCTTTACGGTCCGGTCTTTTCTCTCTTCTTCGCGGTTCTTTATCTCTGGAAAAAAGAATCCAAGTGGGATCTACTTTCTCTTGCCGCAAATCAGATTTCTCTTCTCTTTGCGATCGGTGTCATCTTTTCCGGAAGAATCTGGGCTTACAGCGCGTGGGGAGTTTCCTGGGACAAAACCGACGCGAGACTTCAATCCTTCACCGTTCTTTTTATCAGTTTGATCGCTTATTTCGTTTTTAGAATTCTCATCACCGATTCTTCTAAGAAGAAAATTTTCTCTTCCTTCTTGAGCATTCTCTGCGCCGTCAACGCGGTGATCACTTGGGGAGCGATTCGTTGGATGGACAATCCCGGAAATCATCCCGAGTCCGTCCTTGGAAAAGGGGGAATGGATTCCGACATCCGTCAGAGTTTTTGGCTGGGAGTTCTCGCGTATCACATTTTATTTTTAGTTCTCTTTCGTTTTGCGTATCGTCTCGCAAAGATCGGCGATCTCCGAGAAAGTTTACCGGAAAGGGAAGAGTAATCCAACCTTGTCCTCTGCCCCGGATTACAGTCAGCATACGGTCCTCGCGGTCGACGATTCCGAGATCAATCTAAAGCTGATCGTACATACTCTCAAACCTCTCGGCTTTCAACTTTTTACGGCTGAGTCCGCGGCCGAAGCGAGAAACATTCTTCTTACGAATCGGATCGACATTCTCCTCCTGGACGTGAGTATGCCCGGACAAGACGGATTTTCCTTCTGCAGAGAATTGCGCGAGATCGAACGTTTCAAACTTCTTCCCATTCTTTTTATAACCGCGATCAGCAGAGAACTCGGTTTCGACGAAGCGATCTCTCACGGAGGAGACGACTTCATTCACAAACCGTTTCAACCTCGGGAATTGATCGCGAAAATCCGCGCTTTTATAAGAATCAAAATTCTTCAGGACGAACTTTTCGAACAGAAAAGAAACTATGAAAAAGAATTGATCATGGCTCGCAAGGTGCAACAGGAACTTCTTCCCGAAAAGGATCTTGTTTGGAAGGGAGTCGGTTTGAGTACGATCTTTCAACCTCTGATGCAGATCGGCGGGGATTACACGGACGCTTGGGTGGAAAACAATTCCCTTCATATCTTCATCGCGGATTGTTCCGGACACGGTCCTTCCGCGGCGCTTCTTGCGGCGATGTTGAAGATGCAAGTTTCCAGTCTTTCTCCGGATCAGAACCTCAGAGAGAAAGTGAAAACGCTTCGTCACAATTTGGAAAAAATTCTTCCGGAAGAATTTTCGATCACGTTCTTTTACGGAATTCTTCACGAAGATCTTATATTCGAATATTCTAATGGAGGTCATCCGGCGCCCATGCTCTACCAAAACGGAAAAGTCACGACTCTTCCGGGGATGGGACCTCTGATCATTCCGATCGAACTCAACGTAAGCGAGGAATTCAAAACGATTCAATTTGAGAAGGGCGCTTATCTTCTTCTTTATACGGACGGCGCGACGGAAATCGCGGACAAGAGCATGAATATCTTAGGAGAGGAACGGCTCAAAAAAATCTTTGAAGAAGAAGTCGTGAAGAACGGCGATATTCTCGGATCGATGATGGATTCCATTCTTGCGCATTCCGAGAGACGTACAAATGATGACGATATCGCGATGATGGTGTTGAAATTATGAATTTACCGAATCCTTCCTACAGAGGAAAAGTCCGAGACATCTACGACCTCGGCGACAAATTGATCTTGAGTTCTTCCGATCGAATTTCCGCGTTCGACGTTGTTTTTCCTCAAACCGTTCCGGACAAAGGAAAAGTTCTCAATCGGATTTCCGTTTCTTGGTTCGAATATTTCAAAGACGTTCCCAATCATATTCTCGAAACGGATGTGAAGAATTTTCCGGCTCCTTTTCAAAATCATCCCGATTTGGAAGGAAGAGCCGTTCTCGTAAAAAAATGCAAACGGATCGACTACGAGTGTGTGGTTCGAGGTTATATCTCGGGTTCCGGTTGGAAAGAATACAAGGATGCGGGAACTCTCGCGGGAGTGACTCTTCCCAAAGGTTTGAAAGAATCTCAGAAATTGCCGGAACCCGTTTTTACTCCGGCGGTGAAAAACGACGAAGGTCACGACGAGAACATCTCCGAGAAGGAGATGGAAAATCGAATCGGAAAAGAACTCTTCGGAATTCTCAGAGAAAAATCGATTTCCATTTTCTTGCGCGCCTCTGAAGTGGTAGATAGGGCGGGAATCATTCTCTGTGATACCAAGTTTGAGTTTGGAATCTTGGACGGACAGGTCATTCTGATCGACGAGCTCCTCACTCCGGATTCTTCCCGGTATTGGTCTGCGGAAACTTATTCTGTAGGAATTTCTCCTCCGAGTTTGGACAAGCAGATCCTCCGGAATTATCTCGAAACTACGAACTGGAACAAGATGCCTCCGGCTCCCGATCTCCCGGAAAAACTCATTTCCGAGTTGAGAGAAAAATACCAGAAGATAGAGGATCTCATACTTTCATGTACATCGCAAAAATCCAGGTAGTCCTCAAAGAATCCGTTCTGGACCCGCAAGGGAGCACGGTGAAAAAAGTTCTCTCCGAAGTGGGTGAAAAATCGGTTCAAGACGTGAGAGTCGGTAAATACATCGAACTCAAGATCGACGCTCCGAACGAAGAAACGGCGAGAAAGGACGTGGAAAGACTCTGCGACAAAATTCTCGTGAACCACGTAATCGAAACATATTCCGCTAATATTCAAAAAATATGAAAGTTGCCGTAATCACCTTTCCCGGTTCCAACTGCGACGCCGACATCTACAGAGTTCTGAGAGATCAGTATAAAGCCGAAGTGGATCGTATTTGGCACAGGGATCAGCTCGAAAAAAAATACGAACTCGTGATTCTTCCGGGAGGTTTTTCCTACGGGGATTATCTTCGTTCCGGTGCGATGGCGGGTTTTTCTCCTGTGATGAAATCGGTGAAGGAACACGTCGACAAAGGCGGAAAACTTTTCGGAATCTGCAACGGTTTTCAGATTCTTACCGAGGCGGAATTTTTGCCCGGCGCTCTGACAAGAAACAAAACGCTGAAATATATCTGTAAAACCGTGACCTTGAAAAAAGGTTCTTCTGGAAATCCGGTGACTTCCTCTTTGGATCCTCAGAAAGAATTGAGAATTCCGATCGCGCACGCGGACGGTTGTTATTTTGCGACTTCGGATGTTTTGAAACAACTCGAAGACGAGGGACGAGTTCTCTTTCGTTATTTTGGGGAGAATCCGAACGGTTCTCTGGACGCGATTGCGGGAATTACGTCGAAGAATTTTAAGATCGCGGGAATGATGCCTCACCCTGAACGAGCGATGAACCCTGTTACCGGAGAAGAAGACGGAAAAGTCGTCCTGGATCTGATCCTAGGAGCCTGAGTTTTTGGGGAGTTCCCGCGTTGCGGGGTGTCTCAAAGTGATTATCCGTTTCCCCGTGGAAGACGAAAGTGGGAGTTCCTACTTTTTCAGCGATTACTGGGCGGCCTTTTTTTCAAGTAGAATCTCATTCTCCTAAAACGATCGTCATCGATCCAATCGACCGATTCTAAAAAATGCGGGAACTCCCGCATTTTTTAGAAAATCTCCTTTGAAACCAAAAGTAGGAACTCCCACTTTCGTCTTCGAAGAGGATTCGCTTGGAAGACCCAAGCAAAGTAGGAACTCCTATGTTTTTATCCAAAAGGACGATTTCCGATTTTTAAAAGTAGGAACTCATACGTTCCCTTTTCTGAAAGATTCGCCTTAGAGCGAAAGGCGGCCTCGATCGATCGTCCGGAGTTTTCAAAGGTCGGAACTCCGACCTCAATCCGAAAAAACATTGATAAATGTTAACTTCGGGAAGCGACGAGATTCCTTATAAATTATTTCATTCTCAAGCCTATTCCTTAAGATAGGGAAACCTGGGGATTCTCTCTTGAGAGAAAAATCTCGGAGTTAAAAGCGCATTTCAAGGGAGCAAAGAAGAATACAATGAGCATGTTTCACGTAGACAACAAACTACGAATCTTCTGGGACATCTTGATCTTCATCTGCATTCTTTATGCTTCGATAGAATCTCCTCTTCGAGTGGTTCTTTCTTACAAACAGGGATTCGTAGTAACCGGTCTCTATATTCTCGTGGATATCCTTTTTTTCGGAGATATTCTTGTGAATATATTCCCTCCCGAATACGTTCAAGGGAAATGGATTCACATTCAAAAAAAAGGAATCGTAAAATATTTCAAAACGTGGTTCGTCTTTGATTTTCTAGCGGCGTTTCCGTTTGAACTCGCGGCCGAAGGCATTTTTAATACCGATCTTTCCTTACATCCGTTTTTATATCTCCTCTTCGGAATCACCCGCATCTTAAAGGTCGTTCGTATTCCGGGGATTCTCTATCGATTGAATCTCGCGTTCAAACCGGCTCCCGGAATTCTAAGATTGGTCCTGCTTATGTTCTGGATCAGCGTCGTCGCTCATTGGTGCGCGATCGGTTGGTTGTATATAGATAATCTGGATTCGATCGATACGGGTTTGGATCAATACGTGCAGGCGCTCTACTGGACGATCACAACTTTGACGACGGTGGGATACGGAGACATCGTTCCTACCACGACTCATCAGAGGATCTATACGATCTGCGTTATGCTCACCGGAGCGCTTGTCTACGCCACCGTGATCGGTAACGTCGCGAGTATTCTCGCAAACTTGGATTTGGTCCGAGCCACCAAACTGCAAAGAATGGCTCAAGTGGATTCCTTTTTGAGGGCGAGAAAACTTCCTTTCTGGCTCCGAAGAAAAATTCGAGATTATTATATGTATATCATCGAACGAGGATGGGGAGAAAACGAAAAAGAATTGTTAAGCGACCTTCCCGTTTCCCTTCAGAGGGACGTAAGAATTCATCTTCATAGAGAATTTTTAGAGAAGGTTCCATTTCTAAAAGGAGCGGATCCTTCGCTCGTGACGAGCTTGATTTTTTCTTTAAAACATCACGTTTTTCTTCCGGGGGATATCATCTTTCACAGAGGAGATATCGGACACAATCTCTATGTTCTGAGCGAAGGGCACGTCGACGTATTGGCTCCCGACGATTCTAAAGTGATCGTGACTCTTGGGGACGGACAATTTTTCGGAGAATTGGCCTTGGTTACCGCGGAACCGCGCTCTGCGACGATTCGTTGCACTTCGATCTGCGAGATCTACAGGCTGAGTAAAGAAGATTTTTTGGAAGCCTTGAGCCTGTATCCCGGATTTCGAGACGCGATGCAGGAAAGCCTTCGTAAACTCAACGTCAAGATGGACCTCAGCAGAACGTTTCAGAAAAGCAGGGATTCTCATTCTTAAATAAAGAACGGACCGAACGACCCAAGCGCCCAATATCGGAATCGAAATCACTTCTAAAATCGGGTAATCTCGAAATAAGGCTGAGGTGTTCCCGCAAAAGAAGTTCTTCTCGAGGTTCGCGAACGGTTTCACGGATCTATTTTACGGAGTCTTGTTGGGGAGATCCGCGCTTTCGGGCGGATTCGAAATTCTTTTTAAAGGATTTTTAGAAAGAGTCGTTCTTGCGTCCGTTCGGAAAAATGGATCCGAAAAATAGAATATTTAAAAACTGAATATTTCTCTTTCAACGGAATTCTTCGTTTCGACAAACCGTCCGAACCAAAAAAGATCGCAAACGGACAAAAAGCCTCTTTGGGATACGATATCGGAAGAATTCTAAATTTCTAAGATCGCAAAGCCTTTTTTGATCGATTCTTTCTTGTTTCCGAAGCGGATCTTTCCGGAAATTTTACCTTCGATTCGTTCCATCGGAATTTTTTTTCCCAAAAAGCCGGGAATGATCTGAGAAGTGGTACGAACCGGAGTTACGGTGAGTTCGATTTGATCGGAAGGATCGTGAAGAACGTAAGACAAGGATTCTTTTTTAAAAGTAGCGGATTCTAAAAACGCGGGAACTCCGTTTCTCCAGAGAAGAATCCCGGTGTTCTCGTTGAGATTGAGACGAAAAGAATTCTTCGCGCTCGCGCTTCCGTAAATCCGGGATTCAGGAATGAAAGACTGGTTGCTGAAACCGGAAGTGATGCCGTAAGAAAGTCTTTCGGAAGAATCCAAATTCCAAGTTTCTTCGTCCAAGGCCAGTTGACCCCGCACGGAAAGGTCCGGAGAAATCAGACGAAAGAGCCAGTCCTTTCCGGAAGATTCGAGAGAAGAAACCGGTTTGTGAGTCTTTTCCGCGGTGCTGACAAGAGCGTCCAATTGAAGATTCAAATCGCTCGCGAGAATGGAAGAATGCGTATATCCCTGTTGAATCGTGTCGTCCAGACGAAAGTTGAATCTCTGATTCCCTTTGGTGAAACTCCAATAGCCGTTTCGAAACGTTCCTCTGGATAAAAATTCCTTACCCGCGCTTCCGGCCCATTCAAAATCCTTAAATTTACCTTCCTCGGTAAACCAGAGGTTGAGAATCGCGCCGCAAGCGCCCGGGCCTCGAAAAATTCGAAGCGCTAAAAGAAAATCGTCTGTAATCAAATCGACTAAAACGGAGTCTATTTTTTTCCAGGAAGAAAAAAAAGAAGACTTATACTCTCTGGAGTTATCGATTCCGAGAGTTCCTAAATAGAGACCGAGATTGGGTTCTAGTGTAGAAGGGTTGAGAAGATGGCCGATCGCCTCTTTCATGCAAGAATACCTTTAGAATTGTCAGTTTTTTCGAACGTTAATAAAAAAAAAGAAGAATGTGTTCTTCTCTTCCTCTTAATTTGAACCTTTTTGTACGGAATTTTGCTTGCCGGACCGGTCTTTGCGGAATCCAGTTAAAGAGAATCTAAACGATCATGTTATACAGCCAGGATACAAGCAACATTCTCTCCTATGGGGAGAATTACTATCAGCCCCACTATCAACCGATCCTGGAAGTCACGAATTGTAATATCGTAGGATATGAAGTTTTGGGAAGATTCTATTCTCCCGAAAAAAACGAATACCGTTCGTTAGGATATCAATTTCACAATCCGGAATTGGACACGATCCGTTTGATTCAGATCGATCGATTGATCCGGGAAAAAGCGATTCGGCATCTGAAAGATACGGGACTACGAACCAAACTCTTTCTGAATATGATGCCTAATTTTCTTTCCATGATTCACACGGGCGACGTATTGGATCTGAAAAGATTACACGTTCTCAATCTTATAGAAAAATACGAGATCTCTCCCGCCGATGTAGTTCTTGAAATCACCGAAGATAAGTTCGATGGGAGTATAGAAAAACTTCTTTCGATCGTAAACGTTTTTAAGGACTACGGTTTTAAGATCGCCGTGGACGATCTCGGAGTCGGATTCTCCAACTTGGAAAGAATCGGTTATATTCATCCGGATATTATGAAAGTGGATATCAAGATCATGAGGGAAAGTTTAAACCGAAGATCTTTTAAGAACGTTCTGAGTGCGATCGCGGACATGTCCCAAAAACTCGGATCCGATCTTCTTTTTGAAGGAATCGAGACCGAAGAAGAATTGCACCTCGCTCTTTCGATGGGCGCGAATCTTCTGCAAGGTTTTTATTTTTCAAGACCTCAGGTCGAATTTCAAGACAAGAAACAGTTCAATCGAACTCTGAGAGACACTCTCGAAAAATTCTCCGGCTTAAGATTTATGGAACTCTTGGAAGAATTTCAAAAAGGCCAAGCGGTGATCGACGCTCTGGGAGAAAAGTTGGAATCTCTGAGACACAACGGCAAGGAAGATCTTCCCGTTGTTTTACATCTGATGCTTCCGCATCTTCCGTCCGAAATTCTTTCCGTTTTTGCCTGCGACATCTTCGGTTATCAAATTACTCCTACGTATTTTCGTTCTCATCCCGGAGAGGATTGGGATTCCGATCTGACCGAGATCGGAAATAATTATGCGTGGAGACCGTTCTTCATCCGACACAAAGCGAAGGTCGTTCAGAGCCGCGCGAAGTGGACCGTTACCGAACCCGTTTACGATATGGATCTTCATAAGCAAGTCGTGATTTTCACTTATACTCTGAGGGACAATTACATTCTCGTGATCAAGATGGATTGGGAACGGGTCTGACCGTTTTTCCAAAATTTCACTAAAGCTGGATCCTGGTCTCGAATTCGATCGCGAGAATTTACAGCGCGTCCCAAAACCTTATTTTATTTTGTCGGAAAGATCAAGCTGCAAGGTTCTGTCCCAGTTTTGGGGCAGGTTCTTATCAATCGACTTCGATTCTTTCTAAAACTCTCAAAAAGTAGGAACTCCTATGACCCGAGCGTTTATCCCTTTTCACCCGGGGAAGAGCCGCCAAGAACGCAGGAAAGATTCGGAACTTCTTCGAGTGTAGGAACTCATACATCCTCGGAAATTTGTTCTTCTCAAGGGAAAAAGGTAACTCCTCAAGAAAGTAGGCACTCCTATGCAAAAAAAGAATCATTCACTTCCGAAGAATCCGAATTCTTCTCCCGACCTTTTGCGACAACCCGAGAAGAAAACGAAAATGCGGGAACTCTCCGAACACCCCTCAAGACCTATTTTCTCTTTCCTATTGATCTCTCCTTACGGAAAAAAACACTGGTAGAATAGGGATCAGAGGAAAGAATCGGGAGCGACTTTCTCATCAGAGCCTTTCTTTTTCGGAAGGAATCTTTCTTCTTTTCGCGAACGATCGCGCCGAAGACAAACTCCCAAATCCCATATCCGCTGATAAAGGTGCTTTTGTGACCGAGATTTTAAAGATCCAGGACCTCAGGGCAGGAATTCATACCGGAGATTCCGGAGAAATCAAAGAAATCGTAAAGGGCGTCAATCTCACGATTCGGCCCGGAGAAGTGCACGCGATCATGGGCCCGAACGGATCCGGAAAGAGCACGCTCTCCAACGTAATTATGGGTCATCCGAAGTATCAGGTTCTTTCGGGAGACATTCTCTTTGAAGGAAAATCCATTCTCGGACTTCCGACCGACGAACGCGCGCGGCTCGGAATTTTTCTCTGCTTCCAATATCCGACGAGCATCCCCGGGGTCACGATCGGAAATTTCTTAAAGACGATCGTAAAATCCGTTCGTGGAAAAGATCTTCCCGTAAAGGAATTCCGAAAAGAACTCAAAGAAGGAATGGCGGATCTCGACATTCCTGAATCGTTTATCTCGCGTTATGTGAACGACGGATTCTCCGGAGGGGAAAAGAAAAGGAACGAAATCCTTCAGATGAGTCTTCTCAAACCGAAACTCTCCGTTCTCGACGAGACCGATTCCGGACTCGATATCGACGCTCTTCGAATCGTAAGCGAGGGAATCAATCGAAACAAAACCGCGGAGCGTTCGATTCTTCTTATAACACATTATCAAAGAATGCTAAACTACATCACGCCGGACTTCGTTCACGTTTTTGCAAAAGGAAGAATTTTGAAAACCGGAACGAGAGAACTCGCTCTGGAACTCGAAGAGAAAGGATATGACTGGATCCTTGCGGAATCCGGAGATTGAAAACAAAGTGTCCTTAGAAACTCAGTTTGCAAATCTTCTCTCAAAGAGCAAGGAACCCCAGGAACTTCAAAACTTTCGGAAAAAAGTTTTTTCCAAGTTCTCCTCGCTTTCGATTCCAAGAACCGAAAACGAATCCTGGCGCAAGGTTCCTCTTTCCAATTTTCATCCGGAAGAATTTTCTGATTTTCCCGACGAAAACGCGGTTTCGATTCGCGCTCCGAAAGAAGTGAAAGTTATCGGATCGGAAAATCTTTCAGACAAAGAGCTCGAATATTTTTTAAACACGCTTGAAAACACATTCCAAAAACAGAATGAAGAATGGTTCACTCTTCTCAGTCTTTCCTCTTTCACACACGGGATCTATCTCGAAGTCGGTGCGGACCAAATTCTTACCGAAGAGATCGAAATCAAATTTAGATTGGAAAAAGAGGCGAGAATTCTTCCTCTCGTCGTGGCGAATTTCGGAAATCACAGCAAGGCCTTTTTAGCGGAACGTTACGAATGTGCGGAAGAGGAAGACTTCAAATTCTTCCAAGGGCTTACGATTCTTCGGAGCGGGGCCGGAACAAAACTTTCCTATGCGGGAATCGAATCCTTCGGTTCGAGTATATTTCATTTTCAGAATCTATTCTCCGATCAAAAAGAGGATTCCGACGTGAAGATCGCAAAAGTGACGCCGGGCGGTTACAAAGGTAAAAACATTCTCCAAGTGGAATTGTCCGGAAAAGGCGCTCGCGCTCGGGTGCTCGGTTTGGCGCCGATGGCCGAAAGAGAATTTCAGGATTCGGAAGTGAAGATCGTTCACAAAGAAAGCCACACTGAAAGTTCAATTCTTTATCGGGGCGCGTTCCGAGACAAAGCGCATCATATCTTTACGGGGAATCTTCAGATTCCGAACACTTGCAAGGATGTGAACGCGATTCAGATCAACAACAACCTTCTTCTGGACCGGACCGCGAGAGCGGAGTCGATTCCCAAATTGGAAGTATATGCTGAAAACGTAAAGTGCGAACACGGAGCCACCGTCGGAGAGATCGACGAAGACCAATTGTTTTATCTCGCTTCCCGGGGGATCGACGAGGACGAGGCGAGAAGAATGATCGTAGACGGTTTCCTTGGACAAGTCATCGGTGAAATTGAATCGGAAACTATACGAGAAGAACTATTCGCACTCATCGCGAGGAAGGTGGAGGGAGAATTATGAGCTTTCGAAAACTCGCAAATCTTTCCGAAATCGAAAACGGGAAAGTCAAAGTAGTGGAAACCAGATATAATAGAATCGGGATCACGAGCTTGGACGGGAACCTTTACGCTTTCGAGGACGTCTGCACACACGACGGAGAAGCCATCTCCGAAGGCGAACTCTGTGGAGACGTAATCACTTGTCCGAGACACGAGGCGCAATTCTCCGTAAAAACCGGCAAAGCGCTTTGTATGCCCGCGGTAGAGGATCTCCCCGTTTATCCGGTGAGAATCGTAGGTGACTCGATCGAGGTGGATCTGGAGGATTGACATATATGAGCTTCTCTTCTGAAAGAATAAGGACCGATTTTCCGATCTTGGGAACGATGATGAACGGCAAACCGCTCGTCTTTTTGGACAGCGCGGCGAGTTCCCAGAAACCGTTTACGGTTATCGATCGGATCGAAAAGTACTACAGAGAAGAAAACGCAAACATCCACCGTGGGATCTACTACCTCTCGCAAAAAGCCACGGAAAAATACGAACTCAGCAGAATTCATCTTTCACGTTTTATCGGAGCTCAGTGCGCGAAGGTTTGTATCTTCACAAGAAACGCGACCGAGTCCATCAACTTAGTCGCACAGACCTGGGGAAGAACTCAGATCAAAGAGGGGGACGAGATCGTTCTTAACGAACTCGAACATCATTCCAATATCGTACCTTGGCAGATGTTGGCTCAGGAAAAAAAGGCGATTCTAAAATTCATACCGTTGAACGAAGATGCAACCCTCGATCTTACGACAATCAACGAAATCATAACCAACAAAACGAAGTTAGTCGCCGTTTCCCAGATGTCGAACGTGACCGGAACGATTCACGATCTCGCACCGATCCAAAAAAGGGCGAAGGAAGTCGGAGCGAAGGTTCTCGTGGATGGAGCGCAGGGCGTATGTCATCTTCCGGTGAACATGAGAGAGATGGACTTTGATTTTTACGTATTCTCCGCTCACAAGATGCTCGGACCGACGGGGGTCGGAGTTCTTTACGCAAAAGAGGAAATCTTAGAGGAAATGCCTCCTTGGATGGGAGGAGGGGATATGATTTCTCAGGTATTCAAGGAGAGATCCACGTATGCGGAACTTCCTTCCCGTTTGGAAGCGGGAACACCGAACATCGCAGGGGTGATCGGATTCGGGGCCGCGGTCGAATATTTGGAAACGATCGGGATGCAGGAAATCCGAAATCACGAACTCGAACTTTTAACTTACGCGCTCGATCGATTGGATGATTTCGGAGGATTAGAACTCTACGGACCGACGGATCTTTCCAAGAGGGGCGGAGTGATTTCCTTCAACTTTCCGGGGGTGCATCCTCACGACGTGGGAACGATTCTGGACGAAGAGGGAATTGCGATCCGGGTTGGACATCACTGTGCACAACCGTTTATGGCGTTCAAAAACATACCCGGAACTTGTCGAGCGAGCCTTTACCTTTACAATACAAAAGACGATATCGATCGGCTGATCGACGGTCTAATTAAGGTAAAGGAGATTTTCTCCCGTGTCCTTAAGCGATAGTCTTTACAAAGAAGTTATCTTAGATCACTATCAAAATCCGAGGTTTCGAGGAAAACTCGAACCTTCGGACGTGTACGAGCACGGAGTCAATCCTCTTTGCGGGGACGAGCTCGAGCTGACGCTCAATTTGGAAGGGGACAGGATCTCGGAAGTACGGGTAAATGGAAAAGGATGTTCCATATCGCAGGCGTCCGGGTCGATGATGGCGGAATCGATAAAGGGAAAGACCGTGGCTGAGGCGAAACGAATTCTATCCCGATTCAAAGAAATGGTTTTGGAGGACAAGGATCCGAAGTTTGAAGAGGACTTGGAGGAATTGGAATCCATGGAGTCCGTGAAAAAGATCCCCGCGAGGATCAAATGCGCGGTGCTTCCTTGGAATACGCTGGAAAGGGCGCTGACAAGAATTCCAAACTAAATCGAATTTTCCGTGAAAGGTTTGAATTTTTAGGAGTTCCCGCGAAGGTTCCCAAAAGAAACCGGTTAAAAGTTCAAAGAGAAAAAAACTACTTTGGGGCGGTTTTCCGTGAAGCGAAGCGGACCGGGCTCGCGGCTCCAGTCAATAAATTGAATCTTCTCCGTTCAAAGAAAATGAGATCGAACATCAATTTATTGATTCTGCATCGCGACCCATAGGAGAAGTGAGCATTGAGTTGTTTCCTGGATACCAACTGTGGAGAAAAACGGGATCTCATTCTGGACAAGAAGGTTTCGGATTCTGAAAGTGAAAAGAGAGGGAGATCCCGCAAAAGTTTATCCGGAAAACAGAAAGAACCCGGGAAAAGAAGAAAAAGAAGGGCCAAGAAAATGTTAGAAGCTCCTACAAACTCATTAGAAGAACAAATCTACGAAGAAGTCAAAAAGGTGGAAGATCCCGAAATCGGAATTTCGATCGCGGAACTCGGACTCATCTATAGAATCAAGGTAGTAGGCTCGAAAGCGAAGATCGACATGACTTACACTTCCATGGCTTGCCCCGCCGGGCCTCAGATGAAACAGGACGTCATCAATCATACTTTACGCGTGGACGGGATCACGGAAGCGGAAGTGGAAGTCGTTTGGATTCCTAAATGGGACCCTCGAGAAATGGCGTCCGAAGACGCAAAGATGGACCTGGGTATTTTCGATTGAGAGTTCTACCTTTTTACGAAAGGCTCGGAAAACGATCCAAAAATAAGCGATTCTTAGAATATTCAAGAATTTTAATTTTATAAATTCGATTCGATCGAAAGCTGTTCGAGTCGGCCGATGGGTGCGCGAAAGAATGGAGAAATCAAAGAAAACATATCTTATGAAATATCGATGGATTCTAATATTCTTATTTCTCCTTTCCTGTTCCAAGGGATATCACTACAAATACTGGATTTTCCCCTACTACGAAGATCAAAAGATCGATACGAGCGAGAGGAAGAATTTTAAGATCGTCGACAAAGATTTCGCAAAGGACGACCAGAGTGTATATTATAAGGAAACAAAATTGCCGGAGGTGGATCCGGAGAGTTTCAGAATATTAGGAAAAAATTATGTTTCCGATTTAAGGAACGTCTACTTTGTCACGGCGAATCTGAACATCAAAACGAATTCTCCGAAGGCTTGGTTGATCGTGATTCCGCTCGATCTGAAGATTTGGACTGAGAAAGAGATCGTGTTTTCGGTTTTAGAAAAAGCAAAACCGGAAAGTTTCCGAATCCTCGGTCGAGAAGGAATCCCGACAGATTACGGCTTCGATGAAAAACGGCTCTATTATCTCGGCGGCATTTTAGAGGAGAACGCGGAGTCCCCCGAGTTCTTACGATCTTTCTATTACGACGTTCTAAAAACGAAGAATTCGATTTATTATAACGGCAACCGCGTGCGAGACGCCGATCCGAACACCTTCGAACTTTTTGATCGTTACGCAAAGGATCGAAAACGGTGTTATTATTTGAATTCTCAAGATGTGAAAACTTTCACCTGCGCAACGGAAAATTTTTTGGTGCTGAAATATCCAAATCCTCTGGACGCGAAGATCTCCATGGATTCGGATTACGCAAAGGATTTTCGTTTTGTCTATTGGCAAGGGGAAGCGATTCCCGGAGCGGATCCCGGTTCCTTTCGGCTGATTTCTGAAAATTCAGAATGTCCTTATTCCGGAGCTTGTGCGAGGGATCGAAACCGCGAATACAGAAGCGGAGAAGTTTTTTAGAGAAACTCGGACGAATCATTTCTCCTTTTCACAATGAAATTTTTCCCGTCTACGAAAAAAGTTATTTCCATTGCGCGATAAAATTTAGGAAAAAACGAAAGAGTGAAATGCAGAGAAACAGACAATGTTTTCTCCAATGGAAGATTTTTAGGTCCGATTAGAAACAAAAAAAGGTAAGATGAAAAAAAACACTTTAGAATACTGTTATATCTTTTTGTTTTGTTTGTCCCTTCTTTTCGGCTGTAAGAAGTTGTCCGAAGATAAAAAGCAGAGCGACGAGGATCTCCGCGATGCAGTCTTAGGAGCGGCTCTTCTTGATTTTATCCAATGCGGACAGACTTCTCTTCCTCCTCGGGTGGATACATACAACGGACTTACAAGAATTTTTGTCCTTCCGAGTTACGGCGCGAGTTGCATTCTAAGATACAACGATCCCCATTTGACGTATCTTCCTTCCGGAACTGCGAAAAATTTACTCTCAGTTTTTTTACCCGGTTCGGGTTCCAATCCGATTTCCGTTTCTAAAATTTTAGAGGAAGGCGCGCTCCGCGGATATCATAGTATCGGGCTTATGTATCCGAACTCGGAGCCGATCAACGTTATCTGCAACACGGCGCCCAATAATTCTGCTTCTTGTTTCGGAAATACGAGAGAGGAAATTCTAACGGGCGTAGATAAGACGGGCGCGGTTTCCGTGGATTTTATCAATTCGGTCGACGGAAGACTTTTGAAACTGCTCCAATATCTCGTTGCAAAAAGACCGAACGACGGTTGGGGACAATTTTTAAACGGAGATTCGGTCAATTGGAGCAAGGTTTATCTGGGAGGACATTCTCAGGGGAGCGGGCACGCGGCGTATCAAGGAAAGATAAAGTCTCTCGGAAGAGTTTCCATTTACAGCGGCGTTTCCGATTATCACGTCGCTTCCGCAAGTAACGCTCCGTGGTTGAACGCTGCGGGTTTGACTTCGGCGAATTCTTATTTTGGATTGATTCACGTAGGCGATTCCGTGGCGAACTTCTCCGGAAATCCGAATCAAGTTACGGACGTTTGGTTGAATTCTTTCGGAATGACGGGAACTCTTACCGACGCGGATGCGGGCGCTGCTCCTTTCGGGAATTCGCACCGTCTGACCACCAATCTTTGTGCGAGCGGAGATGAAAATGCAAAACACAATTGTACGATGTCTCCGAGTCAACAGGCAGCCTGGGATTATATTAGTTATCCTTAATGTGTTTACGGTTTGAAAAATTAGAATCAAAATGTGCGATCGATTAGGGATCCATTTCTGCGGAATTTTTGCGATACAAGCCCGGTTCGATCAAGTTAGGAAATCGATCCAAGTTTCGGATTCATTCCTGCGCAACGAATCCATTGGATTTGAATCGGATTTTCATCCTGTCTTCAAAGATTGTTTTCGTTACGCCGTTTGACGAGGGCGCTATTACTTACCTACGGAAATGCTGATCACGATTCCTAATGCGTTGTATATTCCATTTACGGCTTCCGTTGGAACGGAAAAACCCGCGTACTGATAGGACGGCTTTGCGTCCGGTCCGAGTAGATAGCTGGGATAGGGTTGACTCAGGTTTAAATACGCCGGAAGTTTTCGAACGGAAGGGTCGTAGATTTGACCGTAAAAAACTCCAAAATGAACGTTGCCGGATAAAACGACGCCTAACGAAATTCCGTAGGCGAGGGAATAGCCGAGACCGGAGTTTTTACCTTCATTCAATCCGACCGTAATACCGACAAAGAATGGACTTATTTTTTCAGGCGACCAATAACCCGTAACCGTCGGAAACAAACGTGTGATATTTCGAAGTTTTTCATTGGCGACAATGAATCCGAAAGAATCCACACTAGCTCCTGAAAGATATTCTCCTCTTCCTTGACCGGAAAGATACATGATTCCGGGAGAAATTCCGAATCTAGGTTTGAAGTTGTATTCTTCAGAAGCGATCTGTTCCCTTTTTCGAATGTATTCCGCCTTGATTTGTTGTAATTTTGTTTTTACCTTCTCGACCTCATTGAAGGCGGTTTTGTCCGCCTTTGCTTCCTTTATGAAATCTTCCGAATCTTTTTTTAGCTCCTCGAAGGTGCGTCCTATTTCGCCCTCGGGTTTCAGATCTCTTTCACGCATCGGATACGAAAGTTGTTCGATGAATTGATTGGCGCGTTCGACGATCTCCGCTCCTTTTTGGGAGTTTTTGGAGGATTCGGCTATTAGAATATTAAAAATTAGAAAAGTAGAAAATGCCAAAATATAGTTTTTCATTTTAATTTCTCCGAGAATCGATCGGATAATATGTCAAAAAAAAATATGTAAATAATTAATTGAATAAAATTATAAAATCTGAATGTGATTTTCGTTTTCTTTCGTTGACTATGTCTCTTCAATCTTTGTTGTAGGAACTCTTACGGATTTAGGTCGGCTATCATTCGCTTCATGCTACAGGAGCGCAGGCGTCGATAATTTCTCGCTGGAAAACGTCGATTCCAAACGAAGAAAGGGAACGCCGACACTTGTAAGAAGAATTGTAAAAGTAGGAACTCCCTCGCGTAAGATTCTACTTTTACCTTCGAGTGGAAATGAGGAAGTCGCTCCGGCCGTTTCGGAAATCGGATGCTTTGTCGTCCCATTTGAAAAACGATTCGTAAAGTCCGAAAGATAGGAGTTCCTACTTTTCCGGGGCCGGCCGGGAAGGCGATTTTGCGGGAACTCCCAAAATTCTTATCCAAAAATTGAATCATAGGAGTTCCTACTTTTGATTCTCCAAAAGAAAAATGGTAATTACGACGACTCGTTTCCAGCAAGCAAGGTTTGTCGGAGAAAATAAAAAATGGATTGTCGGCGTTTCTTTATGAGCTTTTAGTCTTTCTGAAAAAACTGATTTAGGGCAAGAAGGGAGGTAAAACCCCAAGCGCCTAAGAACCCGTAGAACTTCCAACTAAAAACGTAATCCACTTCCCTCAAAAAACTCACAAAGAAAACTTCCGGAAAAAAGATGCCGGCGAGTGCGCCTAAGCCGAGCAGGAATTGAACGCTCAAAAGAAGGGAACCCAGCCAATGGGATCTCCAGAACGAACCGAAAAAGAAAACCGCAGTAGAAAGGATGATAAAATAAAAGTTAGACGAAACACGAAGGCCTTCGGTTTCTTCCCCGCCGAGACGGATCGTGTATTCGATCCAAGTCGAAAGACTGAAAAAAAGTTGAAGAGTCACCGCGACAAAAAGAATTTTTTCGGTTCCCGATTTCTCTTTCCAGAAATCGGTGAATCTTCCGCTAAAGGAAAGATAGAACGTCGACCATTCTTTTGCAAGAAGGGGAATCGTTCTTATGCTCCATTGAATGTCTCTCCAGAGATTACGAAACATCTGCGACCTGAAACGTAACCTCGATTTCCACGGGTGCGTTCAAAGGAAGAGAAGGAACGCCGACCGCAAAGCGCGCGTGACGTCCCGCTTCTCCGAAAACCGAAAGAAGAAAATTGCTACCGTGGTTTGCGACGAGATGGTGTTCCGTAAAATTCGGACTGCAGGCGACAAAAACTCCGATCTTTACGATCTTCACGATTTTATCCGGGCCTCCGCAGATCGCGGAAGCGGCGGCGATCGCGTTCAAGCCGGCTTGGATCGTAGCTTCTTTTACGTCTTCGATGGAAAGTCCTTCGCCCAATTTTCCGGTGAGCATCAGTTGTCCGTCTTTGAGAGGAAGTTGACCGGAAGTAAAAACTAAATTCCCGCTCTGATTCGCGGGGATGTAAGCCGCGATCGCTTGCGGAGGAGGGGGAAGTTTGTAACCCAGAGATTCGATTTTATTTTGGATGCTCATTCGTTTTGATTCTTAAAAATTTTGGAAAGATCCTTCCAAGAAGATTCCCTTCCTCGATTTTTCAAGCAGTTTCGAAAAAAGGAATTTTCTTTCTTTTCCCTTTCCGATTCTCTAGATCCAGAAAATGTTTCCCAAACTCGAGCTCATTCCCCATCCGCGCTTTCCGGATCAATATCGGATCTGCAAACGCACCGGGGTTTGTTATTATAAGCCGGCCCAAACTCGGGAATACAAAGATTCTTATTTCCTGGACGAATACAAAAATCAGTATCAAAAGACGTATTACGAAGACGAAGAATCCCTCCGTGGACTCGCGAGAAAACGTCTCGAGATGATCGGGCGATTTCAGAATCCAAAAGATTCTTCTCTTTTTGAATTGGGCTCGGCCGCCGGATTTTTCCTGGACGAAGCCAGAAAAAAAGGATACCGGGTTTCCGGTCTTGAAATCTCTCCCGCGGAAGTCGAATATTCCCGGAAGACCTTGGGCCTCGACGTTCTCTGTGCTTCTTTTTTGGAGGAGAATGTTCTGAAAGGAGCTTCTTTTGACGCTGTGGCGGCTTTCTTTGTGGTCGAACATTTCCCTGATGCGGACTTTGTCTTTGAAAAGTTAACCGGTCTTGTCAAACCGGGGGGCTTTTTGTTCCTCGGACTTCCGTCTCTCAACGGTCCCACATTTCAAACCAATCCGGAAGAATGGTTCCGTACACATCCAAAGGACCATTTTTGGGATTACAGCCCAGCCTCCTTGAAAAAAATGTTGAAAGGATACGGTTTTACAACTGAGTATAAGAAGCCGATGTCCTACCACCCGTCCCGAGATAGGGGTTGGCGAGGAAAAATCCTGAGTCACAGACTTTTTGCACGTCTCTCGGACCTCACCTGCTACGGGGATACATTCCACTTAATCGCTCAGAAGCAGCACACATGAAATTCGAAGAACTTTCCATACATCCCAAATTGCTTTCCGCCATTCAAGATATCGGTTATACCGAACTGACTCCGATCCAAGAGAAATCGATCCCACACGGATTGGAAGGAAAAGACATTACGGGTCTCGCGCAAACCGGAACCGGAAAAACCGTGGCCTTTTTGGTTCCCGTGATTCACACGATTCTTACAAAAGAGATTCAAGGAGTTTCCGCTCTCGTTTTGGCTCCCACAAGAGAATTGACGATGCAGATCTCCGACGAAGCCAAAAAACTTCTCAAACACGCGGACGGAGTTCGTGCGGTTCCGATCATCGGGGGAACCGATTACAAGTCTCAGAACAAAGACTTGGAAGGTCTGAAGGGAATCATCGTCGCGACTCCCGGTCGATTGATCGATATGATCAAGTCCGGTTCCATCGATATTACAAATGTTGAATTCTTCGTCCTAGACGAAGCGGATCGAATGCTTGACATGGGTTTTATCCAAGACATTCGTTGGCTTCTTCATAAATGTAAGAATCGAAAACAGACCTTGCTCTTCTCCGCGACTCTTTCCGTCGAAGTGATGCGTCTCGCCTATCGATTCTTAAACGAACCCGTCGAGATCCAGATCAACCCGGAAAAGATCATCACGGAAAGAATCGATCAGAAGATCGTTCATTTGGGAAGAGAGGAAAAAATTCCTTATATGACAAATCTGATTCTCAACTCGAAGGACGAAGGTCAGGGAATCATATTCACGAATTATAAAGCGAATATTCCGAAGATCGTACATACTCTTAGAAGATTCGGAGTTCCGGTCACCGGGATTTCTTCCGAGCTGGATCAGAAAAAAAGACTCAGACTTCTAAGAGATTTTAAATCCGGCAAATATCGTTATATGGTCGCGACCGACGTCGCTTCCCGAGGAATCGACGTCGAGAATATCGACATCGTCTACAACTACGACCTTCCGCAGGACACGGAAAACTACGTTCATAGGATCGGAAGAACGGCGAGGGCGGGAAGAAAAGGAAAGGCGATCGGTTTTTGTTCCGAATCCGATTACGTGGAATTGGAGAAGATCGAAAAGTATCTCAAACAAAAGATCGAAGTCCTCGAAGTCGACGAAGAGTTTATTCAATTTCCTAAGGGAGAATTTCAGGCTTTTGTGGGCGGAGATTCTTACGACAAGGAAAAAGAAACTCATTTCAAACAGAACGGAAGACGTCCTCACGAAAGGGAACGGGGTGGAACCCGTTCGCACGGAGGCCGCGATAAAAGAGGGGACAAACGTCCGGCTCACGCAGGTCACTCGCATCCGCGCGACGGACAAAAGAAAAAGCCGGCCGCTGCGATCCAGGAAGCGGAAGCGTTTTTGCAGAAAGCGGATTCCGTTTTGTCCTCGGAGCCTAAGCAAAATAAACAAGGCAACAAGCAGAACAAATTCCAAGGGAACAAAGACAAACAGCGCCAACCGCAACAGGGACAACGCAATCAAAACCAGAACCGAAATCAGCAACAGTCCAACAAACAATACGACAAAAGCAAACGGAATCTGTTCGATATCAACGATACAAGAAGAGAAGATTCTCAAAAGAAAAAAGGTTCGATTTGGCAAAAAATCAAATCTATCTTTGGGGGCTGATTCTATTCTCCCTTAACGTGTGGGAACTAGAGGCGAAGGTCGTCATTCCCACACAATCCTCCGAACGTTATGTGCGCTTCGAGGACGTTCAAAAAGAATTTCCGGCCCTCAAATCCTATTTCAATCCGGCTACCTTTGTGGGTTCCATTAGACATCCTTCCGGAGAAATCCGATTTAGAGTCGGTTCTTCGTTTTACACGTTCAATCAGACGATCGAAAAAATCTCCTCTCCGGTCCTTTATAAGGAAAAGGATTTTCTCGTTCCTCCGGAGATCGTAGAGGCCCTCTTTGTTCAGTTGATGTCCGAGGACGTTCGTTATGAATATAAGGAAAACGTGTTGGAGTTGGAGGTTCTTCCGGGCGCCGAAAAGCTCGGGATCAAGACGATTCTCATCGACGCCGGTCACGGAGGAAAGGATCCCGGAACGGCTTCCGATTCCGGCACTCACGAGAAAGATATTTCCCTTCAGGTGGCGAAGATTCTTAAAAAATTCTTCGAGAAGGTTTATCCGGAAATCAACGTGATCCTCACGAGACCGGACGATACTTTCGTGGAGTTGGAGCGTCGTTCCGAGATCGCGAACAGGGAACTCAAAAAAACGGGAAGTTCCCTTTTTATCAGTCTTCATTGCAATTCTTCCATCAACGCGGACGTGAACGGTTTCGAGATCTATTATCTTTCTCAAACCCCTTCCACGGAATCGGCGCGGGAAACCGCTCTTCTGGAAAATAGGATTCTTAAACCCCGGGGAAACTCGGCGGTGAAAAAAGTTCAGGCGGGAATGATGTCCTCTTTGATTCAAAGAAGGAGCAGAATCTTGGCAAGGGCCTTGGAATCGGAGATGAAAAAAAAGCTCCAACCTCAAATCCTGTCCAGGGGAGTGAAAAAGGCCGATTTTTCAGTCCTGAGAGGAAGCCTCATGCCTGCGGTTCTCGTGGAAATGGGTTATCTCTCGCATGAAAAAGAATCCAAACTTTTGCAGAGCAAGGGTTTGCAAGTTAAGTTAGCGAAAAGTATCGTAGAGGGAATCCGGGGATATGAATTGGCAAAAAATTAAAGAATCTGCAATCGCGATCAAAGACGCGGCATGGGAAGCGATCAAGGCTGCGGGAGTAAAAATCAATCTCGGTTATCTCTGGTTGTTTCGCACGGCGACCGAAGACGGAGTTTCTCGAAGAACCTTGTTTCTCACTTACGCATGGATCGGAGTCGTCTTATTCTTCACTTCTTTTATACTCGCGGGTCACAATCCATTCATCACCCTTGTCCCTTTTTCTCTCTACGAAGTGGGAAACAGAGATCCGAGAACCGAGATCACGATCTACGGTTCGGACGGAGAAAGACAGATTTTTCCGGTTCGTAGAAAAGTTCTCTTGGAAGAGGACGAGTTCCGTCACAAAACGATGACTCTCATCGGAGAGATCAGCGAATCTTCCTATTTCGACAAGGCGTTCGCTTCCGGTAAAGGAGAACATTATAAAAATCTAAAACGTCTTCCCGAGATCCAATACGCGGTGAAAGCGATATGGAAAAATGGAAACACTCTGATTCTTGATTTCAGAAAGTCGACTTTGCAGGAGATTCTTTCCGGAATGAAGTTTAGAATCGATTACACCTACGTGCAGCAGCAGATGAAGGAAGAGGACAAACAAAAGGAAATCGCGCGAAAGAAGATGGCTCTTTTGGATTCCACTTTTATCGCCTTGGAAAAAACCGTTTTTGAAAACTTTTCGGACATTCAATCCGTGGAATATAGGCTCGACGGTCTTTCCGAAACGATTCCTGGAATGGAATATTCTCTCAGTTTAACCCATAAAAGAAACTGAATTCCCTCATTCCGTCGCTCTAAAAGCCGATACTAGAAACAAGATGAAATCCAATTTTATGGATCGCTTGTTTCCGGCCGGAAAGAACTTACCGGTTTTATTATGTTCGCTCTGCCTTTTGGGAGGAGCGCTTTGGTCTTCCTCCGATCTGCAAATTTCTCCCGATATTCAGAACATCACCGAGTTTCGAACCGATCGCCTTGCGTTTCACTTTGTTCAGTTGGTCGACAAGGAAGGAAAGGCCCTTCCGGATCGAAACCCGAATCGCGATTCTTCGGAAGCGACTCTGATGATCATCTACAAGGGGCAGTTGACCCTTTTAAAAGACGGATACGACGATCCCAACGGAGTAAAAGAGAAAGAGAAAGAATATCTCGTAAAAATTTCCAATTACGCGAGACTCCGAGAATTGGAATCGGATTATTACAGGCTTCCGGAATCCGAAAGAAGCGTAAACGGCTCGAAAACTTCCGAGAATAAGTCCGGCTCTCCCGATCCGAACGTTTCCAAAGAATCGAATAAAAACGAAACCTCGCCTAACAACGCCGAGGTGAAACAGGCTTCTGCGGAGCCGATCAAAAAATCCAAAGAGATGGATCTCCTCATGAAATACGACGAGGACCTTCTTAAGAATTATTCTTCCGAAAGAGCGGTGAGCGCCGAACTCGAACGATCCGAAAGATTTTACGGAAAAGAATCTCCGAAGACCAGTTCTCTTCGTTTTCGAGCCGAAGAACTCAGAAAAAAAGTGAACGAGAGAAGAGATCAGCTTCTGGCATTTCTGAAAAATCCCGGCGCCGAAACCAATCCATATCCCGGCGATAGAAAGGATCAGTCGTTTTATATCAATACGGTGAACGGAATTCCGGACTATTATCTTCATTCTACAACTCCGAGAGAACTCGACGGTCAGATGAAAGGCGAAGAAGAAGTCGGAAAAAAATACGGAGAATTGTATAAGACCGCGAGAGATCGTCTGATCGATTCCCAAATTAGAAAATTATACTATTATCTTTGGAATCGGGAGATGACTAATACTCGGGTAAAAGCCGATAAGGTCAAAAAAGGAAAGAAGGCGGTCGTCGTTACCGGAGACTCCACCGTTTTTACGATGATCGATAAGGAAGGAGACGGAATCACCGAATCTTTTTTTGTGGAAAGTCCCGGAATCCGTTTTTCTTGGGGAAGAGATCTTCCGAACATCATTTCAATTTCCAATTGCACGGATGAAACTATATTAGCAAAAATTAAAAATCTCACGGAAGACGTTCTTGCGGGAAGAATTCCGGAAAAAGTCGAAAAGATCGATTTGACCGTTCCAGAAGAACAGCTTGTCATCGAATTGGGTCCGAAGATTCCTCAGTGAACTTCGGATCCTAAGATTTTTTTTAGAATTTATTTTCCGTCTTTTGAAAGCCCTATCGCAAACCTCGAAAGAGGCAAAGAATTCCGGTTTATAAAATTCGATTTTTTTGTGTGAGTTCCTACATTTTACAACTTAATTGGCTTCTGGGCGATATGGAATCGTTCTTGTCATTTCCGAGAAGTATGAGTTCCTACATTTTAGGCTTAGGCTCTCAAGTAAAACTGAGAATCTTTTATAGAAACGAATCGGAACATAAATTGATCTTTCGACTTCTTTTTACGATTGGCTCCGTCAACTTTTTAATCTTTGATTCGATTGTTCCGACAAATCAATTCCTTCGAAAAAAGATTGTTTCGGACTTAAAGTCCGTTCTCACTTAAAACGAGGTGAACTTTGTTCACGAGTTTTGACTTCGGAATTTCAAAGGACTTCTGCCTTCTTTTTTCTATGGCTTCTAAGAAATATGCAACGTAGAAGATTTTGTGTTTGGACGAAGGATTTCCGTTTTCGCTCAAGATGCGCTGACAAAAAAAATCGGAGTTTTGTTTCCTGAATTTGAATTCAACGATAAAAACTCCGATTTTCGATTGTTACGATTCTTTCGATTACGTATTCGTCGTGTTATCGGTCGGAGGGGGATTTTCTTTTTCTCCAAAAAAGAATTTTCTGATAACGCCGAATCCGCCGATGGCGGCTAACGCGATCACTTTCCAGAATTTAAGAAGAAGAGCGAAAATCCCCGCTTTTGCGAGCACTTTTCCAGCGATCAAACCCCCGATTCCATAGGCGGCGACCGTATCCAGTCCGGGATTAAAATCCGAATAACGATTTCCGTCATTGAACTCGGTTGAATTTACGATCGAGTCCAATTCCTGATTTACCTGCGGAAGTTTATCGATGTCGGCGATGACGTTTAAAACTAAAACTCCTTTCCTTCCTAACATTCTGATATTGTAATTGAGCGTATCCACTTCCGCTCCCTCGAATTTTAGAGTTTTCGCCCAGTGTAATTTTTTTGTCTTTTCGTCGTAGAAAGGAGGGGAGGCCCAGCCGACGAGTTCAACGGTTTGATAACCTTGTTTTTTTCTCTCTTCGTTTGACTCTTTCGTATCGTCCTTCATCTCGTCCAAAAGATCGTCGTAGTTCATATCCTTTGCGTCGTCGTCCTTGATATAACCTTCTTCCGAAAATGAGATCGTGATCGCAAAAGTAAAGTTGGGACTCGTGGGAGTTTCATTTTTTAAGAATAACATTCCAAGAGGTTCCGGGCCAGGCGGATTTCCCCAGACGTTTTCTAAAACCAGCTTGCTCTGTTTTCCGTCGATATATCTGAAATGCGATGGTACCGTCAATGTCGCCAGGTTATCGCCCAGGACGATTTTTCCGGTTTTGTATTTTAGATTCTTAACGATTTGATCCGCGTCTTCGTTTTGCTGCGGATACAGAGCAAAAGAGAAGAGGATCAAAAAAGTTACGATGATTTTATTCTTCATAAAGATCTCCTGTTGTTTGGTTTAGCGTGAATTCTATTTTTAAAAGCTATTTAACCGAAAAATCACTCCAACTGTTTGAGTTTATCCAGAGTTTCCTGCAAATATTTATATTTTTGAATATTCTCTCCGAAAATCTTTTCAAGTACGAGCAATCTTTCGTATAAATCCGGGTGTTGTTTTTGAAGATCATATTTGGATTGATCCACGATCTTATCATGAACGGTATCCACGTTCCGAATGGCCTGCGGAGCGAACTGAAGAAAGGAATAAATGGGAACGACTTGCCGATACTGATTCCAGAGATCCGATTTTTCTTCCATTTGCGTCGCTATAAGCTGATTTAAAGTATTATCGATCAGTTTAATTTTCTCTTCGTAAGAAAGTTTAAAACCGGAAACGTTATAGAGATAAGCTGCGAGGGATATATCGTGACCCAGCGCCGCGTATGAAAAATAGTTTAAATTATCCTTTTCAAAACTGTTGGAGAGAAGCACTTCAAAAGGAGTAAGTTTGTACTTCGGATTCTTCTTCAAATATTTAAGAATGAATTGCGACTCTCTGTTGTAGGAGTCCAACTCGTATAAATATTTTTCAAGCGCGCTCGTGGAACCCAAGTCCACAAAACGTTCCGGGTCGTCGAAATAACTTTTAGAATGCTGACATTCGTGAACGAAAGCTGACAAAACGATTGAGGGATGCGTTTGATAGAGTTCTAAAAGATAGGGGCTTAGATAGATGCTCGGGTCCGGATCTTCTTTCGATCGGATCGAGAACGCCGCCGAACCGAAGATATCGCGATCCATGTCTTCCCGAATTCCGACTCTCAAAACGCCGCTTCTGAGTTTTGCGATCGATTCCTTCATCAAAAGATATACGTCGTCGTTTTCATTTTTTGATTTTTTAAGAACCAAGTGATCGAGGTCGTCTATGATCGTATGGACAAGAGTCACGAGTTTTAACTGTTCTTTGGAAAGGGATTCCGCGAAGTGGGAGGAAGAGCTGAGAAAGACGAACGTGATTAAGAGCGGATATAAAATTCTTCCATTGCATTGAAGATTTTTTCGAGAAAACAAGCTCGATGATTTATAAAATCGAATCTTCGGATCGAGTCGATTGAATTTGGAAATGATTGCAGCGCTTCCTTTTCTGAGAAACTGTGCGGAAGAAAATTTTCCAAACAAAGTTTGAATCAAACGATATAAGCTAAAGATTCGCATTTCCGATCCTATGTCTGGAATTGAAAAGAATTTCGATTCGAACGCCTCTAAAAAATCTTAAAAAAAGAAACAGTCAAGAATTTCTTTCCGCCTTGTTTGGTTGTATTCGAGTTAAGTTTTAATTTCTGTTTTGTTCCGTTTATCGGAAGATTCGTTTTGTAGTTGTTTTAACCGTTGTATTCCGAACTGTTCGAATCTCAGACGTTCTTTGAAAAAAAATGAAAGTCGAAATCGCATTTTGTCGCGGGATCATGTTATTTGGCGATTGAATTTCAGAAAAGGTTCGGACCTTTGTCTGCGTTTAGGGTTCTTCTATTTCAACGTTTTCTAATGTATCGAAGAAACCTGTCTGGAGAAGAGGGGCGAAATCCACCATGTCTTCCGCGTTTAATTTTAGTCCGTTTTCCATCGAATATGCCTGCAGGAGAGACGCGCAGGCCAAATGACTTTCCCCGAGTTGAGCGTGCGCTCTTGCCTTGATGATCAAAATATCGGAATCCGATTCTCCGAAGTATTGAATATAAAGATCGATGAACTTTAACGCGTTTTTATGATCGGCGACTTTCAGATAACACTGCGCGATCATGTCGTAGTGAAGAAAATTCTCGTCATTGTCCATTCTCATGGAAGTTTTGAGAGATACGAGAGCGGAGTTATAATCTCCTCTTTGATAGTAAAGATGTCCGAGTTCCGCCCAGATGTCTTTGCGAAGAATTCCCCTTCCTCTGGAAAGCTTTTCCTGCGCAAGCGCTTGTTTTAAAACGGCGATCGCTTCGTTGGAGCGATCCGTGTCTTTGAGAAGAGATGCGAGGGTAAGATAAAGTTCCAACTGATCCGGATAGAGATCGATTCCCTTCGTCAAAATCTTCTTAGCTTGTTTGAAGTTGCTTACTTTGATTAGATAATTAGAATAGTAGAGATAACTTCCGGGTTCGTCCGGATATTGAGTTATGATTTCGTGAAAGAGATTTAGGGTTTCTCTCGTGTTTCCAATATGATATTGGCACCAAGCCTGACGATTTCTAATTTTAAGAATCGTCTTGGGACTTTTTGTAAAAGAGAGGGCTTCTTTGTAGAGGTTGAACGCCTTGGTGAATTCTCTTTGATTCTCCCTCTGAATCGCAGATCTGATCAGTGTAGGGAAACTCACAGTTTGGACAGGGTAAAAATTTTCAAAAAATAATCAAGTTTTCTATTTATCAACCGAGAATAGAATTGGGGGAAAAAGAGAGAAAAACCCCAAATTCTCATCAAGAGGGAATTTATGAATATCAACGGAAACGCCAACCAGAGTTTACTTTTGGAGAGGGTAGCCAATCTGCCCCGAGAAATTTTTCAGGCGCAGAGCGACCTGAATCGGAAGATGCTCAATCTCGCCGTAGAGGCAGGAGTCCAGAACTCGAAAGAAGAAGGACAAAGAAGAATCCTGGACCTTTACGCCTAATCAGTTTTGATTGTAGAGGGGACGCTTGCGTTCCTTAAAAGATTGCAACGCTCCTCTAAAGTCCGCCGAATCTAAGAAGCTCGAGTTCCAAAGAGCCACGTAGTTCAGACCCGCTTCCAAGGGTTTTCCTTCCGAATAGCGCATCACGTCTTTTACTCCGGAAACCACCAACTTCGGATTCTCGGCGATTTCTTTTGCAGTTGCTAATGCGACTTTCATCATTTCTTCTTCCGTTTGGAAGACCTTCGTTACGAGGCCGATTCGTTCCGCTTCGGGGCCGTCGATGTCTTTTCCGGTAAGGGCCAATTCTCGCGTATGTCCTTGACCGATGATCGAAGGAAGACGATTGATGGAACCCATGTCGGCGACGATCGCGACCTTTGCTTCTCGAAGGGAAATGGACGCGTCGACGGTCGCATAACGTATATCGCAAGCCGAGATAAGATCCAAACCTCCACCGATGCAATGTTTTTGAACCGCGGCGATCGAAGGTTTCGAGGAATTATAAACGGCGTTGATTCCCTTTTGCATTCTTAAAATAAGATCGAAAAATTTTCTCCGATCGTCTCCGAGAGGAGCTTGGATCGAACTTCCGAACTGCTCGAAGAAGGATTCTAAATCCAATCCGATGGAAAATGACTTTCCGCGGGCGGCGATTACGAAGGCGTGAATCTGAGGATTGGAATTAATTTCTTCCACCGCGTCCGGCAGATCTCTCCAAAAAGGCCAGTTCATCGCGTTTCTTTTTTCGGGGCGGTTTAAATAGAGAATTGCGGTTTTGTCTTCAGGTCTTTCGACAATTTCAAAAAATTCGAATTTCGTTTTCATCTCGGTCAGTTTGGGAGGGAAAAAAATTCTTACAAGTCATTCCTGGATCTAAGAAATGCTGGACAGTTTTTTAAATATGAGAATGATTCTCAATATCTAATGGAGAATTACAAATGATCATTAGTTGGGATAAAATTCGGCACCAGCATCCTAAGGAAGAATGGAAAGAACTTCTTTGTAAGGTGGATTCTGCTCCGGAAGAGGGGAATCGCGGGAGTTCCCGCGTTTTTTTCGGAAGGACTTCGTTGAGAAGGGAGATTTCTCCTAGAAAAAAGAAGGAGTTCCTACTTTTACGGAGATTGCAGGCTCTTGGCAGAAAATTGTCGTCCTAAGGTTTGTTTGCCCTGTAAAAGAAAGTAGGAACTCCTTCTTTTTTCGTTCTAGAGCGGGATGAAAAACCGAAGGTGGGTTTTCAGAGGGAAGCGGGGAAACGCAGTTTTACGCAGGCGCCATCTTGATTGAGGAAATCCACTTTTCCACCGATTTGTTTCGCGAGAGAATCGACCAAGGAAAGCCCCAAGGAACTCGGATTTCGGTTTCGCAAAGATTCTTCCGGAAGCCCGTTTCCGTTGTCCGCGACTTCCAGCGTGAGCATGTCGTTTTCCCTTGTGAAATGGATTCGGATCGAACCCGTTTTGGAATCGGCGAGCCCGTGTTTTAAGGAATTTGTGATGAGTTCGTTGATGATCAGAGCCAAGTTCATACCGATTTCGGCTTTTACTTTCGATTCTTGAATGTTCAATTCGAGACGGATTCTTTCTCGATTCACCTGATAGATTTCGAAGAGTGCGTCCGTTAGTTTTTTTACATAGAGCTCAAAACTGATCGAGGAAAGATCCTTACTTTCATAAAGAATCTCATGAAGAAGCGCCACGGCTCTCAGACGATTCTGACTTTCCCGAAGGACGTCGTTGGATTCTCCGTTTGTTTGTCCGGACCGAAGGCTAAAGATCGAAGAGATAATGGTAAGATTGTTTTTGATTCTATGATGAATTTCTTTGAGGTAAGTGTCTTTTTCTCCGGCGGTACTGTTCTGTTCTTTGGTTCTAAGAATGTTGAAGGTGCCGGTAAGTTTTTCCTCGGTTCCTAAAATCGGAGAACTCTGAAGAAGGACTTCCTGAAGAGTTCCGTTTTTGGAGATTAAAATGAGATTTCCGTTTTCTTTCGGAAGGCGGGAGAGAATCACTTCTTCCACTAAATTTTCGGCAATCCCTCCGTTTCCATTTTTAAAATGCAACACTTCCTGGACCGGCTTTCCCAGATGCTCGTCGTATTTGCAGCCGGTCAGTTTTTCCGCCGCAGGATTCATAAAAAGAAGAAGTCCGTTTTCATCGGTCGTTACGATTCCCGCTCCGAGTTGATCCAGCGCGCCTTTGAGTTTTTCCTCGGTTTGTTTCGATCTCTGCTCTATTTCATTTTTATAAAGTGCAACTTCGATGGAGGAACGAAGTTGATCCGACTCAAACGGTTTTACGATATAACCCAGAGGTTGGGTCTTTTTCGCGCGATCCAGTGTATTCTCGTCGGCATAGGCGGTAAGATAAATAACAGGGGTGTGAAAACGATTTCGAAGGACTTCTGCGGTTTCGATTCCGTCGAGATTTCCTTCTATGTTGATATCCATCAGGACGAGATCGGGGTGATTTTCTTCAGCCTTTTGAATTGCCTCTTCTCCAGAGGAAGTAATTCCGACCAATTCGTAACCCAGCTTTTTTAGTTTTTGGCCTAGGTTGACTGCAACGATGATTTCGTCCTCAACGACCAAAATTTTGGGTTTCTGAAGCATATTCATTACTTACTAAGAATTACCCCGAATTCAACAAGATAATTTGTCAAAATACGGAAAAAGTTATGGTAAAATTGTGTTTTTGCATTTGAGGAATCCCTCGTGCCTTTCCCACTCTTTCCAGGGCGCTTTCCGGGAAAACAAAAAAAGGACGGTGAAAAATTGCGCTCCATTTTATCTTAGACGAACATTTGAGAATTGAAATCCGGCTCGGTTCTTTGATTTTCCGAAAAGTTCCCAAAATGTTTTAGCACTTTCGTGATCGGCTTTCTATAAAAAAATAAAAACGAATCGAAGAATCGCGCCTTTGGCGCGAATATTCATTCCCCGCTGGAACTAGACTCATTGTAGGCGAGTCCACCGAACACATCGCAATTCATATTACGGAAAATCGGAATTGCTACCGTGATTTCTTTGGTTCTAAATTTTGTTTTCAAGCCATTGATCGCTGAATCAATGAAAAGATATCGTTTCGATGATAGATTCAAAAGTTTGAATCTATTTGTTCGAACTAGTCGATCGATTTTATACAATCCGAATCATGGAAGCGGTTCTTAATTTCTGAGAACGTAGTTCTCGTTTCCGGACGACTTTCGGATAAAAAGGCGTTTTTCCGCCCTGACTCCTAAAAGAATCTGATATAAATCGGTCAATAGCGGCTTGGAAGAATAGTATCCGTGTCCCAGAGAGATAAAGGAAGAGTCGATCGGATTTACGTTGATCACGTCGATCCCGGGAATTCGAGTGCAAGATCCCAACCGAGTTCCTTCGTTCACCGAGGAAGAGGCCTGCAAAGCGCTGTCTCCCGGAGAACAATACAGAGTGGTTCTTTTAGCCGCTTTGTTCAGTGAATCGGCGATCAGTCTGAATTCTCCTGAATCGAAATCGGGAGCGTTCAAGATCAATTCCTTCAAGACGGGTTCTTTGGAATTTCTTCCAATTTCGGCTAACGCAGGTAGAACGACTTGATGTCCCATGGAGTGGACGATCAAATGTATTTTCTTGCCGAGGGATTGTAAGGACTTTATGAAATTCTTAAATTCTTCTCTTGAATTCCTTGCGGACAAAAGATTTTTTTCGTAAGTGCCTTTTACGAATACCTGATTTAAAATTCCTCCCTCGTTTCCTGCGGGCCAGGTAAAGACCACGATTTTTCCCGGAAATTTCAGATCGTATCGGATTTGTCCTCCTCTTAGGATCGCTTCTTCAAAACGTACGTTGAATCCGTGTACGAAAACTAAAACTTCGTCGAAAGGATCCTTGTTTAGATCTTCTAGAAAGTTTTCCCGTTTTTCAAAGGTTTTGTGTCCGAGAAACTGAAACATCGTTTCCCGGCTCCCGAGTCCGTTCGGAAGAGCTCCCACTTCGTGGTCTGCGGGAACGTTTACGATACAATATCCGGTCTTGAGTTCTTTGCTTCCGTTTGTTAGAAAATAAGAATCGTTGCATCCTACCTGAGCGTTCGGGTTCTGGGTTCTTAAAGTTGCATAGTATAAATTCAGGGTTTCGGTTTGATCGTAGGATTTGATCAGCCTCTGATCGATCAGCTCTTCTATCGTCGGCGTCTTACAGTTTTCGAAAATCAGAATGAGAAATACGAATAACGTGATTGCGGTTTTCATTTAGGAAATCATCGGCGTTTCTTTTACTTTGAAAATCAATTTCTTTCCTTTTTCGAAAGAAATTGATTTTTCGACGTGCAGGTTTTTTTCGAAGTCGGAAGTTTTTCAGGTTCGGTTTCCGTAAAAGGGCAAAAAGATTTCGAAAACCATAAGAACCTGTCCCAAAACCGGGACAGGTTCTTGCAGCTTGATCTTTCCGACAAAATAAAATAAGGTTTTGGGACGCGCTGTAAATTTGATTTTGAATATTTTTCACTTTTGAAATGTCATCGGTTCGAATGTGGAAACTCTTTCGATTCTCCATCGTCTCGATTCTGCCGGAGATACACTTTCATTCGCAGGTAAGAGTGGTTCTTCTTTTTTAGGTTGTCGGAGTTCCGACAACGAGTCCTTCGAAAAATACTTGGAACGGACTTAAAGTCCGTTTCGGATACTTTACGGAGAAATCTTTTCTCTTTAAAATTTGTAGAGAGAGGTTTGAGTTTTATTCTTCTTGTTTTGAGAAAAAAAAGTAGGAACACCCACTTTTCCAGAATATTCGGTCGGACCTAGTGAGTAGGGCCGCCCTTTCTAAAGGTGAGTCCTTTGAGATATTTGGAAGGATTTACCGGTTGTCCGTTTTTGATGACTTCGAAGTGAAGGTGAGGACCGAAGGAATAACCGGTGGATCCGGATCTTGCGATTTTTTTCCCGGCCAAAACGTAATCTCCTCTTTGTACGAAAAGTTTGGAATTGTGAGCGTAAAGAGTTTTGAAATCGTCCGTATGTTCGATCACGACCACGTTTCCGTAACCTCCCATCCAACCCGCGTAGATGACTTTTCCGTTTCTTGCGGCGGCGATCGGTTCGTAGAAGGCTTTTAAGTCGAGGCCCTCGTGAAATTTTCTTCTTGGAAAGGTTCTGAATCCGAAATTGGAAGTTACGATTCTCGAAGCGACCGGAATCACCCATTTCGGAGTCGGATCCGGAATGACCGCACCCGGCAAGAATATCTTTTGACCGGGTCTTAGAATATCAAGATCTTCTAATTTGTTTTCCAGCATGATCTCGTCTAAGTTGACTTTGTAAAGACTTGCGACCTTCGCCATCGTCTCTCCGGTTTTCATCTTATAGAGCAATCCTTGTTTGTTAGGAATGCTTAATATTTGCCCAGGATACAACGTGTCGTCGATTCTGATGTTGGAGGAACCGGCGATCGATTCCATAGAAACCTTAAATCGAGTTGCAATTTCGGCTAACGTTTCGTTTCTTTTGACTCGATAGGTCGTTACCTTCAGTTGTTTCTTTTTTTCGGAAGGATTCTTGAGTTCCTTCGCCATTAGGATGGTAAGTTTTGCCTTTTCGGATTCTTCTAAGAATTTTTCGTCTCCGGATTTTGCCTTCAGATCCTCGGAATCATTTTCCGTAATTTCATGACCTGTAGAATCCATCATCGCGCTGCTTGGGTTCATTCCGAATCCTAAGAATGCGACGAAGAGCGCGATCGATGCGACGATCGGAATCAGTCTGAATTTCTTTCTTCTGAAATCCAAATTTCCGTGGTAGAGATTTCCTCTAAAATAGAATGAATAGTGAAAGTGAAAAGCGCCCAGATAGATCAGGGTGAAATTATCTGTCCGAAGGATTTCTTTTCCCGCGGTCAGTTGTCTGGGCTTTTTAAAGATCATACAGGAAGATTATCGGCCGGAGTCCGGCCTTTCCTATAGTAAAGAAAAAGGACTTATTCGTCCTTTCCGTTGTCCAGGGTGCGGGTTCCACCGAAAGATTCTTCCACGATTTTTTTCACGTCTTTCTTTTGTCCGCCGGTGATCGTGATGTTTCCTTTTGCAACCACGCCTTTAGCCAGATGAAGAGCAGGAGCGGTGATATCGCCTAAAAGTCTTCCGGTTTCTTCGAGACGAACTTCGTTTTCCGCTTTGATGTTTCCGATCATCGTTCCGGAAACGGTCACTTCGCGGGCCGCGATATTCGTTCTTACTTTACCGGTTTCTCCGATGTAGAGAGTGTCATCGGTTTTGATCTCTCCCTCGAATTTTCCGTCAATGCGGAGAGAACCTGCGATATAAAATTTCCCTTCAAAAATGGACCCGGGACCGATTACGCTGTTATTATTTTCCTTGCCGATGGCCATCTAAAACTCCTGATAACGATATTTCTATTTGTGTAAGCAATCCCAAAACGACAAGTATTTTTGTTCGGAATTACCGAATCAGATCATCGTCGCCCTGGAAAATATTGGTTTTCTGCTTCTTTTTGACTTTTGTCTGGCTGGGAGCCGGCGTCGGATCCGGTTCCGGAGTATAGCCCGCTCCTCGGTGATCGTCGCAGACCTCTTTCGGAACCGTATCTTTCGTAAAGTATTCTTCTTCCGTTTGATTGCAATGAGAACCTGGAAGTTTCCCGGAGATCGCACAAATCTGTCTTCGAACTACGCCCGATTCTCCAAAATGTAAACCCTTGGATTTTTCCTTCGATAGCGCGTTGGACATAAATCTTCCCCAGATCGGAGCCGCGACGACCCCGCCGGACATTCCTTTTCCCATCGAAAGAGTTCCCGTATCGTAGCCGATCCAAACTACGCCGACGAGTTCCCCCGTGTAACCCGCAAACCATGCGTCCCGAAAGTTATTCGTCGTTCCTGTTTTACCCGCGGCCGGTCGGGAAAGTCCGTAAGAAGAAGCTCCGGTTCCGGTTCCTTTTTTGATCACGTCTTCCATCATCGAAGTAAGAATAAAACATACCTCGGGAGAAAGGACTTGTTTTCTTTCGATCTTGCTCGCTTCTTCTCTGAAGTCTCGGATGATCGTTCCCGATCCGTCTTCTACATAAAGAACACTCAAAGGAAATACTTGTTTTCCTCCGGATGCAAGAACCGCATACGCCTTCGCCAGCTCGTAAGGAGAGACTTCGAACGTACCCAAGGAGATCGAATAGTTTCTAGGGATCGATCTGTTTTCGATCTGAAGAATTTTTTCCAAGAACGGCATCAGATTGCTGATGCCCGTGTGTTCCAAAACCCGAACCGCGACGCTGTTCCTGGAAAGTTCCAAGGCTTCACGGAGTCTTATAAATCCTGAATATTCTCCCGTGTAATTGGAAGGGTTCCATTCATCACCGTCTTCTAATACGTATTGAAGAGGAGAATCGGAAAAGAGAGAAGCCGCGGTTACGTTCTTTTTCGGATCCGGATGTTGGTTGTAGTATTCCATCGCCGCCGCATAGACGAGAGGTTTGAACGCGGAGCCGGGTTGTCTGTACGCTTGGAACGCGCGGATCTGTTGGTTGTCCGATCGAAAACCGGAACCCCCGACCATCGCGGTGATATAACCCGTGTCCGGCCTCATCGAAATCAAAGCGCCTTCGACCGGAAGAAGAAAGTCTTCCGTTTGTTGACTTCTGTAACTCCACTCGATCGCTTCTCCCAGACTTTCCGTTCCGCTCAAAAGATTGAGAGTACTGAGCTCGTCTCTGAGGTCTTCCTGCCAAGCGCGATTGAAAGTTCGGATCGATCTCGAAATCTTAAACTTAAATTCGGGAACGTCGTGGATCATCGCAAGGACGTCGTAGATCTCTCCATAAGCGTCGTCGAACGCATCGATCTTCGTGAACGTTCTCTGATTGGATTGTGCGGTTTGATATTTTAATCCAGCATACAACGCCTTCTCCGCTTGGGTTTGGTGCTGAATGTTTAATGTAGAATAGATCTTGAGGCCGCCGCTGTAGAGGGTCGTTTTCGGAAT
>NZ_NPDU01000129.1 GCF_002811985.1 Leptospira adleri | reverse complement strand
GGACCGAATCATTATTTCTTTGTGATTAGGAAACCGGACGGATTGTTTTACAACTACAACAACAATGCTGATGGTGAAGAGCAGATTTTTGGGAAACCTGTTAGATGGGATAAAATGAAAGTATATGGATTGTATTATGACTGAGAAAAGAAATTACATTAGTATTTTGTTAATCGTTTTGTCGCTTTCTTTGGCTTCTTGCAAAGAGAAACAACCAGAACAGGTAGAAATCAAAGACAAGTATGCTCTACCAAAAACTTATACCAAAGGTTTAAATGCGGTTGAATATGATTTCGAACATCCAAGCAAACAATTGGTTAGAATTGGCTCTGAAATTGGAAAGTTTCTTGGAATTGAGAAAGATATATATCCAGGTAATTGCGGGCTTTTGGATTTTGAGAAAAAAAATCTACAACTAAGAATCACAGGCACAAAGAAAGAATATATTCTAAAAGTTATATATCTAGGAAATTATCGATTTGCGATATTGAACCAAGAAAATCGGGGGTATGTCGGTAAACTTGAAGTTAGAAAGGATAGATATAGCGAAGACACTGATTACAATTATTATATTTATCCGCTCTCAGACATATCTGATGAAAAGAAAGTTGATAACTTGGGTCAGTTACACCCTGGTCTGGAATTTGATATTTCTAATTTGAGCGATTCTAAATACAAAAGCATTGATGATTGTGAGAAAGAAAAGATAGAACAAGAGCGCGTCCAGCAATCGATCGATGAGGAGCGCGAGCGAGTAAAGGGGGATTTAGCTCCTCCTTGATTTGTTGTATTATGACTAAAAAGAAAAATTACATTAGTGTTTTTTTAATTGTTTCTTTGATTGCTTTAGCTTCCTGCAAAGAGAAGCAACCGGAGCAGATTGAAGTAACGGATAAATACGCATTACCTGCGAATTACACCGGGTCTTTAAATGCAGTGCATCTTCTCTGTGAAACTTAAATTGAACGGTCCGGAAATCCGGACCGTTCAAAAAGGCGCCTTAGCATGAACCGCAAACTTCAACTTTGTTGACCTGTGGTCTTTTAGAAGCGGCGTTTTTGATCGGATCAGAAAATCGCAACGGATCGGGAATTGCACCTTGTAAAACTTCATTAGGAGAATAGCCAAACAAAACTCCGCTAGGTCGAGCATTGTATTGGGAAACAGCTTCCTCTAATGTTTGACAAACATCCTTAAAGGAGAAAAGCTTTTTAGGGAATAGAAATTCGTACTTCATTTTTTTATTTACGGCTTCGATCATACTGTTTGAAAAAGTGATGTCGACTTGAGCGACTAACTTTTCAATGAATAACCTCGAGTTTTTCGAAAGAAAGATATCCACGTCGCCAGCGTTTTCCGAGCCGTCGTCGCAAAGGAGCTGAATATTTTTTTGGAATAAATCGTATTTTTCGCATACGTTTCTCAAATTTAGCATTGTATTTTTAGAATTCCATTCCAAAGAAGCTTTCCATCCTAAGATTGCTCTGGAAAAATTGTCCATAATGAAATGGATATATACTTTAGAGCCGTCTTGCACGCGTAAGATGGTGGTGTCCATGTGGAGAAGAAACAAAGGAGCGGAAGAACGAATTCCAATTCTTTTTCTTAGCTTTCGAATGATTTCTCTTTTGGGAGCAAGGACTCTTGCGTATTTGTAGAATGTAGGTAAACTCAAGAAAGCAAGCCCGTCTTTGAGAATTTTGTAGAAGATGGAACGCAAAGGCCAATGAAGAAACTCCGGTTTTTTAAGATACTTTGTGATGATTTTTTGTTCCGGAATCGTAAGTTGTTTAGGATGAACCTTTCTACAGAGACCAAAAATAGAGGAGTCACAAAGGATTTCGTTTTTCCATCTGTAATATCGTTGAACGGATATTTTCATGAAACGACAAGCTCGCTTGAGGCCGATACTCGGGGAGATGCGTTGTATGATCGAAGCGATTTGTTTCCTTCGATCGTTCCAGATCCTTCTTTTTCCTCTGATGGTTTCCGACAAGGAATCGTAGAATGAATAAACGGAGAAAAGCGACTTTAGAATTTTCATAAACGTATTGCTATCAAGAGCTTTTTTATACAATTCCAGATCCTTAAAAATTGGATCGTTCGAGTCATACCCGATGATCTTGGAAAGATTACGATTCTTCCAATCGTAACGTGTGGATTTTGGAATGATATTTCTTTCTAAAGGAGAAAGAAGATTCAGTTGGGTTTTGAAAAGAAGAACAGTGTGGTATGAATTTTTCGTTCTGATATTTTTTGGCCTCATTGTTTTGCAGAGGGAAGTTTTAAAGGCGGTTTTGTAAAGTAAAAACTTAAAAAGAGAATAAAAATAATTGAATATACGATTTTGAAAAACGGGCTTGTCGTTTTGGGTCGGATGTGTTTTTCTAAAATTTAAATTAAGCGCTGCGTGTGCAAAAATACATTATAAATAATTAATATATTAAATTTAACATCTGAGGTTTTTGGGACAATGGTTCAACTGACGGAAGAAGAAAATGTCGCCCTTGAAGAGCTAAAGGCGGTGGGTGACGAATTCAAAGAGAGATTGAGAAACCCCGATCTTAGTGAGGATGAAATCTTGAGATGTTTAGGGGAGATTCTCTATTATCAAATTGGAGGATTGGAACCCGATCTGAAGAGATTAAGTTCTAAATACAAGAATTCCGCGATTTCCAAGTATATTAAAATTACATATTTGTATTTGGAATCAGATCTCGACGCATTTATCAAAAAGGCAGGTTTCAAAGATGCATCCGTTTTGTTTTTTTTATTCAATAATTTGGATTGGTCTATTGAATCTTTTCCCGACTATGATCTGATTTTTCAAATTCTTTCGTATCATCTTAAAATTAAAGAAAAGATCGAGGACAAACGATTTCATAAAGAATATAAAAGGCTGCTCCGATTGAGTATTGGGAGAGGATTGCTCCTTGTTGGAGGAACAGAGGAAGACCTTGCGCTCTTTCGGGAGAACGCTCTGAATTTTGTTCCGGAGGACGCAGAAGAAATGATCGATCAGGTTGAAAAGCGTTTTCTGTTTGATTCTTTCCGGGTATTAAAACTTTTATCGCAGTTCTATGAGAATCGATCTGAATATGCTCATTACAAAGATATCGGTTGGTTGAATCGCCTTTATCTCGGTTATCAAATGAAATGGGTCCAGCCTGTTCTAAACGAAATCGCTAAGTTAGAAGAGAACGTTCCTAAACAAGTCGACAAAGTCGTTTTTCTGAATGCTCATAATAACGATAGAAAGGGCAAGCGGAAGAAGTAGATTTTCTGAATTGCGAAGGACGGACGCAAGGAAAAAAGAGTTAGTAATTTCCCGCTTTCCTTAACTTTCAATTTTAAATTCCTTTGGTTAACTCAAAACATCCGGTTGAAAAGAATGGGAGTCGAAAATGGACAAGACGGAACAAAAACGATTAGTCGAAGAGATCAAACAGATTTACGAAAAACTCAAAGAGTCAACGTCTTCGGGAAACAATCAACTTATTTTGGAAGCGAATCGTTCAATCGGAAAAATGCTTACGAAAGTGGAACGTAAAGTAACCGAAGCCGAAAAAGGAAATTGGATTCAACGTATATCGAGTGAACTGAAGAAAACACTCAAGAAAGGCTTTTCTGAACGTAGCTTGTTTTACTCTTACAAATTTTACCAAGTATATGGAGAAAAAGAACTAAACCCGCGACTGAATTGGAGTCACTACAGACTTCTTTGTGCAATAAGGGATGAAAAACTCCGAACCAAGCTGGAAGCAGAAATCATCCGCAACAACTGGAGTCGAGAAGAGCTCGGTGAAAGGCTTCGTGACGTTGGAGAACTGAGTCAAAGCAAGAAAACCCGTTGGAAACGACCGGAAGGAGAGCTATTTCACTACAAAATTAAAGAAATCCCTCAAAACTCAAAGAAGATCCTGAGCCTCGATCTTGGCTTTTACCTGTATCACAGCTTAGATACTCAAATTCGAAAATACCATCCGAATGATGTATATGAGGTCGTCACCCACAAGAAGAACAATTGGAGCCTCCTTAAAACAACCGTTCCGTCTAACATGACGTATTGTTACTTTGGCGAAGTAGAGAGGGTGATCGATGGAGATACGCTCTTGCTTCGAATCGATTTAGGTTTTAATCTCGAAACGCGGCAAAGGATTCGTCTTTCCAGAGTATGGGCTGCTGAACTTGATACAGGGGAGGGGGATGGATTATATCACCAACTCTCAAAGAAACTCCCTTCGGGAACGTCCGCGATTGTAAAAACCAAATCGAAGGATATCTACGGTAGATATGTTGGAGATGTTTTGTATTCAAAGAAGAAAGTTAAAGAACCGAAAGAACTCCTTGTAAATGGGATTTATTTAAATGAAGAATTATCGCATTTAACAGGTTAGGGCTTTCATTGGATCTTAAAGACGACGTTCTTTATTTTGGCTATTACACTTAATCTAAAAAAAAATCTATTCTTTCCTCTTTCCCATTGACAATAGCGGTTGATGGGCGACTCTTTGATTTATCAAAGAGTCGATCCCGGCTCTTTAAACTCCCTTTCACTTTTTTTCCTAAATGAATCAACGTTAGCGTCAACTGCACCGGCGGTGCAGTTGAAAAGTAAACAACCGCGAGAGTGATCGCAGCGAAAATCCGGCGATGCGCCATGGTTTGCAAAGCTGTTCTTTCTCTTACAAGAGATCGAATGGTGCTTCGCTGATTGAAGCGTAGAGCGCGTTTCGCGCAGCGAACTCGCCCACATTACAACTTCAAGAGCGGGGACTACACTGCAAACGCGAGCTATGACAAGAACCAGATGGGTGGTAAGGACTGGGCGAACGCGAGTTTCGGAATC
>NZ_NPDU01000128.1 GCF_002811985.1 Leptospira adleri | reverse complement strand
ATCAAAAGGAGAGACGACCGATTCTTGAAATACTTTGGGTGTAATGGATAATCGAATCGAATGATTGGGCGGAAGATCGAATCCTTCTTCCAAATAACCAGCAATGCTATTACTTTCATTTCGTACTGCAAATATATACTGATTATATCCGGTGTTGGCAGGCATCTTATAATCACAGTTATAGAGAAAATTAAAACGCATATCGCCATTAAATCCTATTATTTTAGGGGGTAGGCTATCCGTTGTTAAATAGTATTTTCGCCAATATCCGTAATCTGGATTAATTAAAATATAAGTATCGAACAAAGGCCTCTTCATTTTCCATCTAGTAATTAAATTATATGTTTGATTTTCTGCAAATCCAAATTGAGAGAGACTACGTAATGAAAATCGTATATAGCTATTTTTAGAATTTGCAATCTCGTATGACGAATAGCGAGTTGGAGAATAAAGACCCCCAAAGCTAAGGCAAAACATACCGCAGAAGGCACCGATTACTACAAAGTTGGTTATTATAAATATTTTTTTCATTAAAGTGGCCCTTCGCAAGTTTTATGTACAGTTTCTCCAACTGAATATATAGTACTTAAACCTTCAACTCCCGAATAATAACTTATATAATCCAAAGCGACGCTCCTCCAATCGCCTTTTACGGAGCTATAAGTAGTTCCACCTATAGAAATAGCTAATAAAGCACTTTCGGAGAATAAACTAAAAAACCAAGGATTTGATAAACTATGCGCAGAAATTCCAGTTCCGGGAACAGCTTCACCGACCCCCAATGCCGGCGCACCATAAATTGCACCAGCTGCGGCCATCGCGGCCATTTGTCCCGCACTCATATAACAAGCCCACTTCCTTGCGGCTTTCTCATCCCAATGGATATTGTTCCAGCTCGACTTCGAATAACCACCCGCTAAATAAGCTTGAGCTGTATTTTGATTCAACACACTTCCAATCGCGAAAGCCGCTGTTGTAAGGGCGGAAACCACAAGAACAAATCCAAACGAAACCGCGGCCAAGATCGCCAACACTCCGACCGCTCCTGCTACAGCGAGCGAACCAATCGCTGTAAAAGGTGAAAACGCAACAATCGTCGCGGCTCCAAGCCCAATCGCAACCGTAGTCGCAAGGGCCGTTGCTCCCAACATAAAAGCAGCAGTGGTCGCTGAAGCTAAAGCAACAGCCGATACTCCTAAACCAACTAAGCCCCCGCCTAATGCCGGGGAAACGATCATATAAGCGACCGAACCGATAAAACCGATTCCCATCGCGGCAGCTATTCCAACAAACGTAGCTGCCCCGCTCGCGTAAGCAAAAGTTACTCCAGCCCCGCTTGCGATCAGATAAAGCGCGCTGTTCAATGTCGAAAGTGCTGCGATTCCGACTGCTCCCGCTACAACCGGAGCTCCGTTCAAGCCCATATAACCAAGGCTCGTTCCAAGCCCAATTGCGGCTAACGCACTCGCAATTACTACTGACGCCATAATCGCCACTCCTACCGCCGCGGCTCCAATTGTCGGTAACGAAAACATCGGAAACGTAATCGCCGCAATCGCTCCGAGTCCGATGCTGTTGCCGCTTGGATCCGTATGATTCACCGGGTTCCCTTCCGTATACATATACAAGTCCATCGAGTTCGGATTCTTAGTATCTAATATACTGTCCGCCTGTGTAAACCTGCCGATCTCCGGATCATAGTATCTTGCTTTGTAGTAGTAAAGACCTGTCTCTCGGTCTTCTTCTTGACCTGTGTATTTGTATCGAAAGATATCCGGGCCTTGCGAATCATTTCTCTGAACCTCCCCGTAGGGTTTGTAACTCACGTGTGAGCTTCCGCCCCATTCTCCTCCACCCAATCGATTCCCTTGTCCGTCCATCGCCATCGTCACCGAGCCCAAGTGATCCGTGTTGAAAAACACAAAGCCGTTCACTGGAGTTCCCCCGATCGGAATACCTGAGTTTCCGGATTGAGACGGTGTGGTAAAGATCGCAGGAGTTCCCGGTGGAATTACGAGCGGTACGAGCATCCAAGGCGGGTCATCGCCGCTTCCGCCGTTTAACAACCCGTTGCAATTCGTTACAAACATCAACATTGAAATGAGTGTTAACGGTGTGAGAAGTTTCAGTTGGATTCCCTCTCTGAGTTCTCCCTTGTGTAAAAGAACAAAACAAATTCCTAATGAAACTAAAATTACAATTCCAGAAAAGACTCCGAACGGATTCGTTCGAAGGAATTCTCTGGTTTCAAAAATTTGATGAACGCTCTTGTAGTAAATTCCGTTCATCTTCCCGATTGTATCGTTCTTGATTTGATTCCAGCCGTTGCTCGCCGTGCTCGTCCGTAGCACCGCCGTGTCTGTCGTCCACTGACCGATCAATTCTCCCCCCGCTCCCTTGAAATACAACGTATGTTGGGGAGAAAAACCCGAACGATACGAAATCTCATACATTCCTCCCAAGCTGATAACCTTACTTGCGTCCTGCAACCGGTTCTTAATCACTCGGCTTCCACTAAAGTCATATTCATACTCGATCGTGCCTTGTTCCACCGTGTCCATTCTGCGCAACTTTTGAAACCCGTCGTAGACGAGCGTCGAGCCGTTTCGTGATATCATATTCCCCGAGCCGTCATACGAGTAATCTCCGAGATATCCTGCGCTGCTCACATGTGTAACCGCGTTCGCGTGTGCCGCATCGCTGTAGCTGAAGGTTACCATCCGGCCGCGTCCCTACGGGTCGCGCTCTCAGCTCCGGTCAAGTTATTACATTTTACTTTGGAAATATACTTTTACACTAGTCGCAATAACTTGACCACGCTTCCATCGCTCGCGGGGGTAGATTCTAATCCTTCGGGATCTCGCAAATCTTGTCTTCATCCGGGTCTGGGTTCGGTTCAACGGTTGCGACGATTTCTATTTCAGGAGCATTTTCATTTTCGATTTTCTGCGTCCAATCTTTTGGATTTGGATAGGGCAACTCCGCAGGAACAATATTCAGACGAATGGAATGCTTAGGAGGAAGATCAATCGTTTTAATTAATGTAGCATTTTGTTTTGGATTTCTGATAAAAATTTGAAATTCGTATTTTACCTTGCCTTTAGATAAGGGAATTCGGTAATCACAATCCTCATAAAATCTAATATCTCGCCCGTCTTCGCTGAAATCTGGAAAAATTACTTTATTTCGAGAAACCCAATAGCCTTCATCGGGCATTAAGCTATGTAGAACCCCTTCGACTGAATTTGGTTCAGACCAAATTGCTAATAAATAATATGTATTAAATTGTTTATTACTAATTCGAGTATTTGATTCTCTGGCTCTTGATATATTAAATTTTAAAAACGTATTTTCAAAATTATCTACTGGCTTATATTTTCGTAAAAAAGGTCCGTAGTGTCCAAAATCTACACAGCCGGCATTAAACAGACATAGAAATAATCCTAGACGAATTACATTTTTACGATTATATAAATTCATAATGAACCTCCGCATGTCCTTTGCGTTCCTTTTGCAGCTTCAAGCGCGAGGCCAATGGGGGCCGAAACTTTTCCCGCAGAAGCTAAAGTAATTGAATATCCTGTTAGATCGGATCCAACTCCCACACCGTCACCTGTAACTGCATGCATTAACAAAAATTGAGATGTAAACACATCTAAAGCAGAGAACGGACCTAAAGCTGCATTGGGTTTCATAATCGCGACAATTGCTTTTGCGCCAACCGCACCATCTTTTGCAGCCGCAACGATGTTAACATTTATATAAGCGCCAAGCCCAGCTTGCATTCCCCAAAAACTAATCGCGGTCCCGTAACAACCGCCGATCCTTGCGCTCTTCTCATCCCAATGAATATTGTTAAAACTTGATTTAGACAAACCGCCTCCAATGTAACCCTGCAAAGCATACGGAGAAAGAACAGATCCTAATGTTGAAGCGGGGGAAGATTTTAATCCTTCGGGATCTCGCAAGGTTTGTCTTCGTCCGGGTCTGAGTTTGGTTCAACGGTTGCGACGATTTCGAAAATCCTTTCTTTTACAAGCATGGGGACTCGATCCTTGGGATCTTTAAAAGCCTGATCTGCAAAATGTATTCTTTGAACTTCGATATCTTTGGGAATAAAGTTTAAACGAATCGAATGATTCGGCGGAAGATCAAATTCGGACTCTAACTTGCCAAATCTACGCGTAGCTTGGTAAAAAATAACGAGCTTTAGTTTGCTTTTGCCTACTGGAATTGGCATTCGATAATTACAATCGACAATAAAATTATCTCTTAAATCACCGACCAACAGCTGAGATATTATATTTCGATCCAAGCCATCACGCTTATTATAAAAATATTTTTCATTTGGATTAATTTTAATTTCATCATCTATGATGAAATTAAAGATTTTCTTCTCTTTTCCATTCAAGTAAGCAGAAAAATTGTAAAAGCGTTTATCGGCATAAAAAATAGATTCCATTTGGACTAATTTGTTTACGTCCTCAAGATTAAATTTTATATAATTACGGTCCGACCCTACAATTTCTTTTGAAAATTGTATTGTTCCCGGTGTTACACAATTTCCTAATATAACAATATTGATAAATATCAGAGCAAATCTCATAGATTACCTTCACATGTCCTTACTGTTCCTTTTACGTAATTAACCGCCATGCCCACTGGTGCTTTAGTAGCATATCCTGCCAAATCGGCGCCAACACTTTCCCAATCGCCTTTGCTTGCACTATTAATTGTGCCTACAATTGATATGTAAAAAATTACCCGCGATAAAGGAATACCTTGTAATATTGGAAAAGCTCCAATGCTACCTTCTGTTACGCCCCCTGTTCCATAAACATAACCTGGAATTCCATAACCCGGGACGCCATAAACCGCACCTACTGCAATCATAATTGCCAACTGTCCCGCACTCATGTAACAAGCCCATTTCCTTGCAGCTTTCTCATCCCAATGGA
>NZ_NPDU01000127.1 GCF_002811985.1 Leptospira adleri | reverse complement strand
TGACATTGCGCAGAGCTTCGGCTTTGCAAACGACGGATCGAAGATGGTGGACAAGGCGGGAGTTTTTCACTTGGATACTTGTTTTGTAGCGGGGACTCAGGTTCACCGAATCAAGAGCTGGAAAGAATCTGCAGTGATAGAGAAGTGGGATTCACCAGGATCTGAGAAGTTAGAACTGACCTCGATTGAGAATATCAAGGTTGGAGATACGGTGGTATCTTGGAACGAAAGAACGGGTCAACTTGAGAACAAGAGAGTGACCGAACTCTTTGTTCACGAAGTCCCTCAGTTATTTTTCTTAGAACTGGACAACGAAGAAGAGTTGCGGACGACATGGAACCACCCGTTTCGAAGAAGGACGTCTGACAGCGATTTAGCGACTTCCGAGTGGACTAAAGTGGAAGAGCTGAAAGTAAACGACGAAGTGTTGAAGTCGGATGGGACTTGGGCGAGAGTAACCGGGATCTTTCATTACAACGTAGAGCCGACGAAGGTTTACAACTTTGAGGTAGAAGACAACCATACATATATCGTTGGCGGAGATGCGGAATCGTCTAACTCGGGATATGTTGTGCACAACTACGAAGGCTCGTATGACAAACAAGTGAGAGCGATCAAGTCGAGCGTAAAAGAACTGATTGGTAGAGACGGCTTGTTCGGATTTGGGGCTGAGAAACCATATAGCGGTGAAGCCAAAGAATTGCTGGGAAGACTGAACGAATACGATACGAAAGACAGAACGTTAAAGAACGAGCGTTTGCAGTTAAAGGGCGATGCTGAAATGCTGAAAGCGCAAAAAGGCCTCCTTGGCGAACGTAACGATACGTTCTTGAGCATGGTAAGAAGCTCCAACTCGGATGGCCTTGATGGAATCAAGGAACTTCGCAAAGCCCTGCGTAATGTAGATCCGAAACAGGGTTTGAACAAAACGGAGATGGCTGCTGTAGCGACTTGGATGAAAGGAGCAACTGGCGTAGACGGCAATCAGCTCGGAATGTTCAAGACAGGTGGAATGTCGGGTCTTGCAAAAGACGTGGCCGCGAAAAGTTTACTCTTGCGAGCGGCGAGAGACGCTGGCGGAGCAGGAGAGGTCGCACACTTGAATGAGAAGCTCGCGGCGAACCAAGAGCAGCAGAGACAGAAAGCGATCGACCACGAAAAAGTCGGAGCGGATTTAGCAGTACTCATCACGAAAGATTATGCGAACTTGAAAGAGATGGCGTCTCAGAAACATCATGATGATCCGAAGGTAGCGATGATGCTTGCGACCGAGGGAACAACCAAATCTCAGTTGTCGACTGCATATATATCAAACGAAGGAAAGCAGATTCACGCAACGAACGAAATCAAGTATGAGAAACTGAAGCAATTCGGTCACGACGACAAGCTCGTCGGAGGATTACTCACTGCGAGAAATCAAATCGCGGAAGGAGAATCGAATCGTTTGAAAGCGGCTCAAGAGAAGTCCGTATCGGATCCTGAATATCAGAGATTGCTAAAACAACACGAAGATTCGAAACAAAGTTACGAGGCTTTGAAACCATCGGTAGAAAACGCGCTGAGAATCGCGCCGGAAGGTGACAAGGGAGTGAGAGAACTACTGAAGACTCTCAAGAGCTTCAAAGAGACGATGAACTCAAGTCAGCAGGGAATGGAGAAACGAATGCTTGCGATCGCGGATACCGTTCCGAACGAGCAAGCATATGCGGGTAGAATCCATATGCAAACGACGCAAGACGTGAGCCGAGATACGAGATATGCGAAGAACTTAGAAGAGATCGCAAAACTGAAGACACAGAAGGCAAACGACATCACAAACTCGACTGTCGGAACGGTATGTAGCTACTGCGTAGATACTTCTCACGCAGACACAAAAATCGCAGCATTGGAAAAACAGAACGCAGATATCTTCAACGGATACAAGAAGGCAAACGAGAAGAATATCTCCGAATATCAGAAAATGTTAGGAGCGGACGGACTGAAGAAATTGGATCAGTTCATGACGACTCAATTGAATGCGAAGATCGAGGCGAAGTTTCCAGAAGCGTATGCTCAGATGAAGGACGGAAAGTTTCCTGAGAACGGCATTTTCAGCGAAAACAACGTAACCCCGAAAGAGACCGTTGCAGAGAAACAGGTTGGGCCGAACTTGTTCAATCCTGACAGTCAGGTAGCGCGACTTGTGAACGAGGGAAGTCCAGGAGCGCATCGAAATCCTAACGGGATGCCGTATCAATCGGAGATTGATTCTTCAATTGCTCAGAAAGAGAAAGACGGGCCGCCATCGAAGAAGATGAGCGAGGCAACCTACAAGGAAGCCCTTGAGAATCCGTTTAAGAGAAATCCGGATATATCGACGCTTAACGAGAAGGAAATGAACGATCTTGGACTTGCAATGACAAAACCTGCACTTTACAACCAAGGTGAGAACAACGCGATGTCTGTTCAGGGAGCGGTGATCTTGGATGTGATCCGGAAGGGCGGAAAGGAAAACTTCCAGATGGATCCGGTCCTCAAAAGTCAATCGGAGCAAGTGACGAACGACTACCGGAAAAATGTGACCAACTTGAAGGAACAACTGCGAGACGGAAACATCACGCTGGAACAATACAATTCCAAGTTAGAGAATGTGGAGACAGCTTACAACAAATCGGATGCAATTGTGAGATCGAGAGAGTTTAACAAGATCAAGGATTGGATCTTTTCGAACAAAAAAACACAACAGTTAGGGAACGAAATATCGTCTGCGATTTGCCGGATGAACACAAACTACGTCCAAGGTTATTTGAACGGGGAAACGAAGATGAGCTTTGGCGAATATATGGTGAACAAGTTCCGAAACGCAGACGTGAAGTTTAACGGAAACTCGGCTCCAGTGTATGACATGAACGGATTTAGGGGATTTGAGACGAGCCTTGTGAACGGAACTGACTCAAGTGGAAATCGGATCTCCAACGATTTCGAGGGCAGACACATTGATCCAAAAACGGGTAAGATGGTTGGCATGGTGAATCCGATTCCAGTTACTCAACTTGAGAACACGATTAAAAACTTGAAGCCGGGAGCGTATGTGCAGATTTACTGGGATACGAATATTACAGATAAGGACAAGAAAACCGGAAAGATTCTTGGAAAACCAGGGCCGAACCATTTTTCGTTAGCTATAGTTGGAGCAGACGGGAAACTTTATGACTTGAACAACAATGGAACCAGGAATACTAACGGATCGGCTAAAGAAATATTTTACAAAGATTTAATTAATCCGATTTACGGGATTTACTACAGTCCGAAAAACAGAAAGTAACAGAAACACAAGGAGAAGAACGTGAGAAAAGCGATATGTTTAATTGTAATAATGTCTTTGACGATTGGAGTAATTGGATGTAAAGAAAAAACCGATTTAGAAAAGTTTAGTGATCCAAATTTCAAATTAGCAAACCATACAAAAATTCAAGGAGTATTCACTTTGCCTGGAGGTTATCGCTTATTAGAGCATTTGGGAATGAATATTGATCTTTTATCTGACCCTGAGCCATGCACTGAATTTATTCCTCAGAAAAATGTTTTACGGATGCGTTCAGCTTTAAAAGACAAGGATGTAGAAATTAAAATCATCAATGTTATTGGTGATGACTTGTATTTTTATGAAAATGGGAAGATTCTAAAAGCTAAACTATTCTATTCTGCATCTGGAGAGTTAGAGGCTTACAAGGTTTATGGTATTGACAAAAAAGGTGATGATCAAGCGATCGCAATTGGCCAAGGCGGAATCGCCCCTGCCGGCTACTTTGAAGAATGTGTAAAAAATAGTGAGGCGCTATACGAATCAGCGCAAGCAGAGGAAGAGCAGACAAAAGGTAAGGGTATAGGGCCTCATTGATATTAGAAAAATCTCCTGGATCCGATTTACGGGATTTACTACAGTCCGAAAAACAGAAAGTAGCGGAAAATACAAGGAGAAGAAAGAAGTGGGAAAAAAGGTATATTCAGTTTTAATAATGATTTTGATTTCAGGTTTAGTTGGATGCAAAGAGAAGACAGATTTTGAGAAATACAACGATCCGAGTTTCAAGTTAGCAAACCACCCTAAAATTCAAGGTGTGTATTCCTTGCCAACTGCCGGAGAAATCCTAGGTTATTTAGGTGTTAGTGCCAAAGTATGGACTGGATCTGAGCCTTGCTCTGAGTTTATTCTTCAAAAAAATACTTTGAGAATTCGTTCAGGACTCAAAGGTACTGATGTTGAGATTAAGATTATCAATATCATCGGGGATGAAATGTATTTTAGCGAGAATGGGAAGGTAGCAAGAGCTAAATTAACTTACAAACCCGATGGCGAATTAAGAAAATTTCAGGTGTATTCGCTTCAGGAAACTGATCCAAATCGAACTCTTGCAACGGGTCAAGGCGGCCTTGCTCCCAAAGGATATTTCGAGCAGTGCTTGAAAGAGAGTGACGAAATCATGGAAAATAACGAAGCCGAAGCGAAGAACATGCCGCCACATTGGAGGGCACCTTAAAGTTGAAGACGAAACCCGCCACTGAGCGGGTTTTCTTGTTTTAGGGGTAGGAGTTGAAAGAAAGTTAAATTAGAGAACGATGTTGAAGATTGAAAGAACAACGAACAACGCACCAAGCCGCGAGAGTGATCGTAGCGAAAATCCGGCATTGCACCATGTATTTGGAATATTCTATTTTTATTACGAAGAATTGGATGGTGCAATGCTGATTGAAGCGAAGAGCGCGTTTCGCGCAGCGAACTCGCCCCAATGCTATTCGAAACACGAAAACGGTAATCTACTGACCGGACAACACGAGGTGAAAGGCGGCTGGGGCGGCGGGGTGAACTTGAACATATCGGGAGCGAAGGCGGTCGCGGGCGGAGATTTCCTGCAAGGAATCATGAATGCCTACAAGATGAGTAACGTTGCATTGGGACTGAGCTACAATCGTGACGCAGGCTTAGGAATGAACGTGAACACGAACTTTACGAACGGTTTAGGTTTGGGCCTTGATTACAACTTCAAGAGCGGCGACTACACGGCAAACGCAAGCTATGACAAGAACCAGATGGGTGGTAAGGACTGGGCGAACGCGAGCTTCGGAATC
>NZ_NPDU01000126.1 GCF_002811985.1 Leptospira adleri | reverse complement strand
GTTTGAGAGTGTATGGATTAGAGAAGCTTGTTGGTGAGAAAAAGGGTGAGAAATTGTGGAATGTAGGGAGTAGGTGAATAAGAATCCTTTTCTTACATTTCACACCCCGCAAAAAGCGGAACCCATCCATTCCTCCGGAATGTCTTGGGTCCCACCTTCTTGCCCACCGTTCAAAGTAAAAAAGGATTCTTATTCGCCCACAATCCTAACACATTAAAACCTAATAAACTCGCATCTAAACAATCTAAACTCACAGCTAAAGATCGTTTTAACTCAAAGTTCCCTCATCTCAATCTTGATTATTACACAGAACTTACTAAAAACCTCATTACCCAATGCTATCCTAAGAACTGTCCTACCTGTAAAATACCTCTTACAAAAGGTATTTCTACTAGAGAGAATGTTCTCCGTTGTTCTAAGTGCAATGGTCAGGTATCATTAACGAAAGATACGCCCTTAGAACATTTAAAATTACCGTTGTGGGTGTTCTCCTATCTCTTAATCGAATCGATTGAACTCTTTCCACTCGGTCTTTCAGCTTCTGCTATCTGTAGAAAGTTATCAGTTTCTAAGAACACTGGAACTTTACTCAAACGCAGGCTACAGATTTTCTTAAGTGATTTGATTCCTTCTATTAAAAGGGAAATGGTAAAGGATCTAAAGAAAGCTTGGAAGGGTAAAAAACTGCCAGAATCAGGGGATTTAAAGCCTTTTATTGAAGGGAAGCCAGTTGTTCATACAGATACATTAGCGTTATTCTCTGCTTCTCAAAGAGCGAATGGATACCGAAAGAGATTTAAGCACAAAGGTCAGACTGCTTCTATTTATTTAACGGATGCGGTTGCTGAAGAACGTGGAAAGTATCAAATTGGAACTCTCTGTCATACTCTTGCGATTAAAGGTGGTCCAGTAATACTCTCTTCTGTTCCAGATCAAAAGCAAAAGTCACTTCAACCACTGTTTGATTTTTTACCAGAGGATGTTCCTTTATTTGCTGATGAGGGCATGCCTTGGATGGAGAGATACAATGTTAACTTTCGACAAGTGAATCATTCTCTTAGAGCTGTTGATACGAAACGGAATGTCTGGGGAAGGAATCGTTGGTCAAAGGATGGAGTAAACTCGCAATGTGCAGAGGGAACTCAGAGAAGTATTAAATATTCTTTCTTAGCTTCTTACAGTTATATTAGACCAGAGAATAGTGTTCTTTATCTCAATGAGTATTCTGGTTTGAAAGGATTGAGAGTGTATGGGTTAGAGAAGCTTGTTGGTGGAAAGAAGAGTGAGAAATTGTGGAATGTAGGGAGTAGGTATAGGTTTTCTAATAAATCCTGTAAAACTAACCAAGAGTCCATAAATCTACTTAAAAACAGACAAGATCTAATTTATCCGTTACCTTCTCCTTTAACCAGAATCCATAGCGATCATAGTAGAACTCGAAAGAGAATTGATAAAAAGTTTAGGTTTTTATTGGAAGAGAATCTGTATTTTCCTCTCAAACAAGCTTACTTTGATTATCTCGATTTTATGGAATCAGGTCCGACGCATCGAAAACAGAAAGAAAAGTTCTATAACTCGATCGCGTATTCTATCTGGAATCAACTTAACTTCGATTCCGATTATAATCTTCTTCAGCATGATTTCGGTGAACTTTCCTCTCATAAGCCTATGTTTCGAATCATTCAGAGATGGGCGAAACTTGGTATTGCGACTGTTAAACGAGTTGGAAAGAATAAGTTTGAAAAGGCTCAATATTTAGTTAAGAAACTCATTCCTGAATTACCGGATGTCTTATACACCTTTGATCGAAGTCAATTTGAGAATAATGAGAACTTAAAAGAGAATATTGAGGTTATTTTTGAGGAAACTCAAGTCGGAGCTAAAAGTAAGTATGGTATGACGAAAAAAGAAAGAATAAAATATATAGGAGAATTGTATGGAAAAGAAAGGTTCTAAATCGAAAGCAGATCGAAGGACAAAAGCTAAATTCAAATTCACTGCGAATGATTTTAAAGAACTGCTAAAGAAACAGGATCGTAAATGTGCACTTACTGGAAGAGAGTTAACTGCTCTTACTGTTGAAGTTGAGTTAAGGGAACCTTACAAAAACGAAGGAATAGAAAGTCTTGATAACCATTATCTTGTAGACAGATCCCTCTCCTTTCTCGCAAGACATGTAAACGAGAAGGATATAATTGATGTAGCGGCTGAGATCATTCAATTAAGAGGGCATGAAAGGGGTTACAAGTTGTTAGTTACTAAAGCGAAGAAAGGAATTAAATGAAGCGGACAATACCGGACGATGAATTTCCAATGTTTGTTATAGAATATTTCATTCGAAAGATTAGAATCAGACATTTTCAAAGGGTAAAATTTGATTCGAATCGAAGGAGAGAATTCATCTCTGAGAGAACCTGGTATCAGTCTTTTACTGTAAACAAAAGTAAGCTCGACCGAATTCACAATGACTTTTCCGGTAAGAAAGATATCGAAAGAGTCGAAGATGATCTTTGGAAAATGCTTATTCCTTTTCAAACTAAAAAACTAAAGAAATATTACGATCTCCTATCAGCTTGGCAAGCTACAGAATATCGAATTTTAGAGAAGTTGAACTTTCGAGATTTCCCAAAGAGTGTAAGTTCCATCTGGTGGGTTGCATCTCAAAGGCAAATACAGAAGTTAGCAAGAAGAATTGATAGGAGTGGAATTCCAGTTTTTAAACCTGAAAAGTATTTAAAAAGACAAAGGCAAAAATTGAAGCTTTTATACACGAGAACACCATTCAACTCTGAAGAAGAGGGATGGAATAAAGCGGCTATAGCCGGAACGCAAAAGGTGAAGAATCGATATGGAAAGGAATGGGAAGAAGCTATTCGAGTTCAGGTAAATAAATTGGAGAGGCGAAATAGAAAATAAATCTATAACGCCATTAATTAATTGTTAGGCGAAAACTCCCAACTTAAAAAGCTCAATATTATAAGGCTATGACTTGAATAGAATCCTTTCCCTCCACCGCAGACTGGTAGAGTAGTAGATTGAGATTCTTTAGGAGATAACTTTTGTTTACTGCTCTGAAGAGGGTTAACGTTCTTTGAGGTAATGAAAGGCTTAGTGGATATTTTGAAAAAGGGTGGTTGGTGAGGATTGGTGCGAGGAGATATGCCTAAGTCCGACCAAAACACGTTAGTCCCTGTGGTTTCTACGGGAAGCGTAGAAAACTTGGAGTTCTGAACTGATTTTTGATTTATAGACAACGTCACTGCTTGGTCCAGAAAGTTTATTTGGTCTACAGATAAGGGAGGAAAAGTCAAGGAGAATTTTGTTGAAATAAGCGGAGTATGTTAGAGAATAATGCTGGAACTTGATGAAAGGTGCAGCTGGAGAATTTTTTTGCCTGGGAATGGATGATCAAAGTTAAAGTATTTAGTTAGCCTGAAATCTAAAAAATCTATCTATATAAAGAAAGAAGACCTTGAGAAATGCATTTTTGTTTTTTTCGAAAATTCCAATGTTTTTAAATGGTATTCTTTTACAACAACTTAGATTCCTCTTTCGTTTGCATTCGAAAGGAAAAAAAAGCAGCCCTCCAAAGTTGTTAGATAATATTAAACAATAAGTTATGGCTCAAGGCCACGGTTATTTGGGCGAAGTCTGATAATTGTTCAAGCAGGGAAATATAGAAGTGTCTGGCAATGATTTTAAAAGGAAAAGTTTTATGAGCACAAGGATTAGTTACATTTTCATTATATTTGGTTTATTTACGATTTCATGTATATCAACTTCAAAGGGATTTGGGTATGTTACACAAAATGAGGCTAACGCGTACGGGAAGCCTTCCTTGAAGTCTCCAGTTTCTTTTAAAATTGATCGTAATATACCTTATGATGTTCTTTCAGCTAAAGTTCAGGATACCGATTCAGTAAAGGGAAGTGCCTGGATAAAAATACGTCAGAAAGAAAAAGTTGGTTATGTCCAGTTAGGCGACGCTCATCTCCAATACGGGATTCAATTATTTATGCCTGTCGTTGAAAACAAATATGGAATTGTAACAGCAACTCAATTGTTACTGCGAGATTATCCTGGAACCAATGGTAAAATTATAGAAAAATTAAAGACTAGGGAACTTGTAGAAATTTTAGATCTTGGTCAAAATCAAATTTCCGTTCAAGGTACTAATGGTGTATGGGCGAAGGTTAAAGCTAAGAATGATAACATAGGCTTTTTATTTGTGCCATATATTATGCGGGGATCAAGTTCTGAGGAGCTTTTAGAAAAGAAGAATTTAGAAGTGGAAGAAGAAGGATGGGGATATCTCGTAAAACCTGTAGATCGTATATTTAGCTATTTTAATGAAAAATTTCAATCAAAAGATGTTTCCGAACTTCGGGAAGGCGATTTCATCAAAGTAAAGAAACGGATCGTAACACCTGAGGGGAAAGTATTTTTTCACGTTATTAAAGATGAAGCTAAAACTCCTTTTTTTGAAGAGGAAACAAAATATAATGTATTGGTTGATGGCTATATACCATCTAATTATTTAAAAGTTTCTAGGCGATACGCCTCCCTCCATTTATCTGTTCACCCGCAAAACCAGATAAATAGAAAGATCATAGAAAAATTAGATTCACTCAATTCAAAAGATATTGATATGAATAGTCTGTTGATCGATAAATTTACCTTCAAAGGTAAAAGTTATTTCGCAGTGACTACTAAATTTCTTAGCAACTATACCAGTTGTGAAGGTTTCTTTTGTGGAGATGCGGAAAACATCTTTGTGTTCGTTAAATCTGGAAATGATTACGAAAAGATATTTGAAACAATGGGCGACAAAGTTACTTTCTATGATTATGGAGGTTATAATATTTCCGTTACAGATATTTCGCCTCCGGAAGGAGAGGGGCCGTCTGGTGTGGAAACAAAACGTAATTATAAGTTTAATGGAAAAGAGTTTGTCATTCAGCCGATAGAGTAGCTCCACTTAGGTGTGAAACTAACGACCTGCGTTTACAGATATGATAAAGTATTCAACCTGAGGAGTATATATGGCAACGGAATCGCAACGATGTATTCAGAAAAAGATCAAAATATTAAATCATTCCAAAGTATCTCGTAATGTTTCTAAAACATGCAGACACTTTGGAAGATAGTGTCCTTAAAGTTTCGCACAAATGAGAACTTGAGAAGAGCTCTCCTCACACGATCAAGCCATGAGCTTT
>NZ_NPDU01000125.1 GCF_002811985.1 Leptospira adleri | reverse complement strand
ATGCGATCGGCGAAGTTGCGGAACACTCTTCCGGTCTTTACGGAACGGTCGCCGCGACGGAAGATCAATCGAAGATCGCCGCGCATCATATTTACGGTTACGCCTTCGATTATTATAAAGGCTCAGTTCATTCCAATCTTCTGAAAATTCCGGAATTGGATTTGGTTTCTCTTCGTTTGGCCGAAACTCCGATGGATCTTTCGGACGATCCGTCGAAAGAATACGAGGAGATCGTATTCTTAGATCGAAAGAAAAGAAAATATAAGAAATGTATAATAAAGGAAGATCGATTGGTCGGCGCGATTTTAATCGGGGACAAATCCAATCTTCAAGAATTCAGAGATTTGATCGTAAGCGGAATAGAACTCGGAGAAAGAAGAGACCTACTTCTTTCCGGAAACTCGAGCGCAAGAAAACCGGTGATAGGTAAATTGATCTGCTCCTGCAACGGCGTTGGAGAAGGCAATCTCTGCGAAGATATCAAAAACGGAATCAAAACTTTGGAAGAACTCGGAAAATCAACCGGTGCGGGAACAGGCTGCGGAAGCTGCCGCCCTGAAATTTCGAAAATTCTAAAATCCAATGTAGCGATGAGTGAAAGCGAAAAATGAATTTAAAAAAAATTAATCTCAAAAGGTTCGAAATTGAAATTTCAAAAAAAGAAAGCCGGCGCGCTTTTAATTTTATCGTTTGTTTCTTTTTCCATCGCAATCCAAGCGCAGGAAAAAACGGAAACATCTTCACCTAACGTTCAAAACAATCCGACTCCGTTAACGAGTCAAACGACCGCGGAAAAACAGGAAACGATTCCCCCTAAGGATCCTCCGAAAAAAGAATTACCTTGGTTTGAAACGATCAAATTCGGAGGTATGATCCGAATTCGTCCGGAGGCGAAATACAATTACGATTTTGATAGATTCAAAAATGATAATGTTTCATTCGTAGGCGCAAAAGCCCAGATCTGGCTGGAAAAAGATATTTCAGAAAAAACGAAAATAAGAATTACTTTGCAGGATTCGGCGCTCTGGGGCGGAGAAAAAGGTTCTTATTCCGGCTTGGATACGGCAAACGATAACACGAGACAATCAGTTGGGATCCGAGAAGCATGGGTCGAATCCAAGGAATTATTGGGTCCGATCACCTTACAAGCAGGAAGGCAGATTCTAAAATACGGAGACGAAAGATTGGTCGGCGCATTGGATTGGACAAACGTCGGACGTAGTTTTAACGGATTTCGTTTTAAGTTAGATAAGGAATTATTTTCATCGCACGCTTGGGTTATGATCGTAGGAGAACAGGACTCCGATATAGTCGGGAACACTTCTTCTCTCGGTAAAAAAAATTCTTTCCCGGCGCAATACAATTGTCCCGTAAATGCGAACGTCCCCTGCAAACTTACTGCGGATATTCCAAGACAACAGCAAGGAGATTCCACCTTCACGGGATTTTACAATACGATCAAATTTTCAAAACATCTGCATCTGGACGGGTATTATATCGGCCTTTATAAAAAATGGCTTCCTCAGAACAACCCCGCGATCCTTCTACTTTCGAATCCGGAAACTGTGCCTCGGGATTCCAGATACGATCAACTTCATACGTTCGGATTCAGAATTACAAATAGAACTACGAAGGATAAAAAATCGGAAACTCCTCTCGATTTTTCTTTCGAATACTCGGCTCAAACCGGAAGGACAGGCTGGAACGTGACCCCGGGTTGGGATTCCTTAAATACGAACGTTTCCACCGTGGACCCTCTTACCGGACAAACTATTACAAAAAGCTTATATAGAGAAAGACAATCCTACGACGCTTTCGCCTACGCTTTGGATATGGGTTATACGCTCGGCGCTTTCCGTTTCGGCGCAGAATACGACGTCGCAAGCGGAGATCCTAATCGCAAAGACGGCAAGGTCGCCACCTTCTCCAATTTGTTCCACTCCAACCACATTTTTTACGGAGAAGCCGATCAAGTCAGTTGGGTTAACATGATCGGGAAGTCCGCAAATCTCACTTGGGACGGCGGTGAAATGGGAAAATTAAGAATCGCTTATTGGATCGTCGACAAACAGAAACTGCAAGACGGCTGGTATGATATAACCGGAACTTTAAAGGACGGAGCAAGTACGGAATCCTATTCGAACGATCGATTCAAAAATCCGTATCTGCAAAGTGAAAAAGGCGCGGAGTCGCAAAGAGCGGTTGGAACGTTGGGAAAAAACTTATTTAGGGAAATCGATGTAATCTATACTCTCAAATACAAAGATATCATTTGGGCGATGGGTTATAGCTGGATTTTCGCGGGCGATGCAGTTCGAGGAAAAGTAAACGATACGACGATTTCTCCGGAGTTTAGAAAGACGAGCTTCTTACCACAGGCCCAGTTCGCTTATCTTTCAATGACGGCTCAATTCTAATTCGATTTGTAAAATTCTAAATCGATCTGAATCATCCTTATGTTTCCCGAAGTAGGGATGATTCTTTCGATCTCCGTCAATCATATAAGAATTTTTGAAGTTACTTTAAAAAGCAGATTCTATCTTAAAAAATTTATCCTCTTCGAATCTTACATCTTTTGATGAATTCAAAAATCGAATCCAAAGGAAAATCCGTCCGTTCTTTTATCCTTGTAAAAATAGGTCATTTTTAAAATGTAGTAATATAGCGTGTCTCATCCACGCAGACACAAAATATCTCCTGATTCCAGCCTTCCTCTCGTTTTAATTGGCTTTTTGATCTTCCGGATAGTTCATCTTGAAAATTCAAAGTATTAGAGGTTCCCGGAATATGGGATGATTCAATACTTTAAAAGGAACATCTATGAAGAAACTCAAGTTTAGTGAACTAAACTTATCGACCGAAATCCAAAATGCAATCGCAGAAATGGGATTTGAAGAAGCGTCCCCGATTCAATCGGAGGCGATTCCCGTCATTTTAAAAGGGAAGGACATCATCGGACACGCTCAAACCGGAACGGGTAAAACCGCCGCGTTTGCAATTCCGACGATTGAAATGTTGGAAGTAAATTCCAGAAGCCTACAAGCATTGATTCTTTGCCCGACGCGAGAACTGGTAATTCAAGTCAGCGAACAATTTAGAAAGCTAATGAAATACAAAGGAAACTTTGAAGTCGTTCCGATTTACGGCGGACAAGAAATCGACAGACAGTTGAGAGCGCTTAGAAAAAATCCCCAAATCGTAATCGCAACTCCCGGAAGAATGATGGACCACATGAGACGCGGTTCACTTCACCTGGATGAAATCAAAATTGTGGTGTTGGACGAAGCGGACGAGATGTTGGATATGGGTTTCAGAGACGATATGGAAATCATTTTGAAGGAAACGCCGGCGGAACGTCAGACTATCATGTTCTCCGCAACGATGACCGACGACATTTTGAATATGATGAAACGTTTTCAAAAAAGTCCGCAGATTATCGACGTAACTCATCAGAGACTCAGCGCTCCGAAAATTGAACAGATTTATTTTGAAATTCAAGAGAGCGCGAAAGGCGAAGCTCTTGCGAGGTTGATCGAACACAGAAACATCAAACTGGCTCTTGTTTTTTGTAATACAAAAGCTCAAGTCGACACTTTGGTCGAATTATTAAAATCGAGAGGATACTTTGCGGAAGGTCTTCATGGAGATCTCAACCAAAAGCAGAGAGATAAAGTGATGAACGGCTTTCGAAACGGAACCATCGAGATACTCGTTGCGACCGACGTAGCGGGAAGAGGAATCGACGTAAACAACGTGGAAGCCGTGTTTAATTACGACCTACCGAGAGACGGAGAGGATTACGTACATAGAATCGGAAGAACGGGACGCGCCGGTAAAAAAGGAATCGCATTCTCTTTTATCGTTGGAAAACAAATCTACAATCTCAAAAAAATCGAACGCGCTAACGGAGTAAAAATTGAACCCGGGAAAATACCGACGTTAGACGATCTCGAAGAAACAAAAATTCATTCCTATACGACAAAGATTAGAGGTCTTGTCGACGCGGGTCATTTGAGCGAATACGTAAATCAGATCGAACGTCTGATGGGAACAGAATATACGGCTCTCGATATCGCCGCGGCTTTATTCAAACTTACGATTCATAAAGAAAGCGGAACCTTTGATCCGAGCGTAAAGTTCGAAGCGGAACAACGTTTCGACGATAGAAAATCTTCGCGTAAATCCGGCGGTTACAATCGTGATCGAAAGTATTCCGGAAAACAGAGCGGGGGCGGTTTCGGCGGTGGTTCACGTTCCAAATTCGGAGGCGGAGGCAGCGCCGGTTCCCGAAGTGGCGGTGGGGATCGAAGCAAAAAATCCGGCCCTCCACCTTACAAGGCAAAGAAGAAATAAGAATTTTGCAAAAACCTCGCCCTAACAAAGCGAGGTTTTCTTTTATAGGAGTTCCTACAAAAGAATCTTTTTTGATTTTTCTATGGAAGAGATAAGAATTTCCGAAATTGTATGACCTTCGGACTTAAAGTCCGAAATCAAGGAATTCTCGATATGATATCCTTTGTCGGAACAAGTAATCCTTTAGAAAATTCTTCTTGAAATAAAAAATATTATTTTCCAAAGACGTTTTCTTAAAATCAGTTTTCCCTCTAAAATTCTCCTGGAAGCGTCCGGATTTTGCCGAAGATTTAAGAAGAATCCAAAACTCTCAGCGACGATTCAAGATATGATCCTAAAACGTATTCTTATATTACTTAAATTTCTCGTTCTACTTTTTGCTTTTTGGATCGGAGTAGAATCTACGACGCTTATCTCTCAGGACCAGGAAGACCCTTCTCTCAATCTACGAACCGTCCCTTTCTGGAAAGGGGAAGTCGAGGCCGTTTATCGAGGAAAGGGAAAAGTAAAAATTCGAATCCGTCGAGGCTCCGTTTTTTACGGAAAAGAAGAAGAAGAAATCAAAGCAATCCTTGCAAGAAGAACGGAATACCCCGTTTTACAAAACAATCCCGAAAAAGAAATCGGTTCGTTTTCCATCAGGCAAATCTCTGTCGCTTATCAATCCACGTCTCGAGGAAGAAAGGCGAATGAGGTGGAACTCTTCGGGTCTTTTTCAGCGAACGCCGGCATTCCTGAAAGTCTCCTCACCGCAGGAACATTCATACAAGACTACAAACAGGAAGTCGCTTACGTGGAGCCTGGCGCCTTTTTTACGGATGAAAGAAGAAGAACACGTCCAGCGAAACAACTACGACATCCGAAGGACGGGAAAGAAATGGTCTTGGTTTCCGGAGGATACGAGCAAAACGGA
>NZ_NPDU01000124.1 GCF_002811985.1 Leptospira adleri | reverse complement strand
TCCATTTGCGTTTCACCCGGTTTTGAATCCGCTTTTTCAATCGAAACAGGCGTATGAGTTCCCACATTTAGGGGTTTTTGGGTAAAACCTTTCTCAAAATTCGGCTTTTTAGGTTATATCGAATTATCATTCAGATTCTTTTTTTGAATTGCATTATGTGATTTAATATTGACTTAGGTATCACAAATGAGTCAGTTACCTTTGCATCTGTGTAATCGCAAGACACGTTAGTCATTTTTGGCGGTTTGAAGCCTGAACTATCGGGTGAATTCCAAACCAAGCGCAAATTGCTTCGGAATGCGATTTTATTGTGACGGGTCCTATACTGCTCGAGTTGGAGAATTTGATGTCCTTAGGAAAAACCTTATTCTATTTCTTTTCTTTGTTTGGCATTTGTCTTTTTTTTAGGCCCGCTTACGCGCAGCCGGTCGTTGTTCCGAATCTGAATTCTCCGGTTTTTAATACGAACAGCATGAATCAAACCTTCACCGTTGCCAACGGTATGCAGACAGTCGGAAACTGGGACGCTTTCGTTTTCCAGAGCGTCAGCATTTTACAAACTCAGTGGGAAGCTCAGGTTCAAGCGCAGATCACGATGATGGTCAATTCGATCACCACGAGCGATCATTTCGCTTCCGTTCAAGACTATCAGGCTTACGTTCACAATTCTTTGGAAAGCCAGGCCTCGGAACAATTGATCGTTTGGCAGTCGGCGGTCGAGGGGGAAATTCTCCAAGAGAGGAGTCAATTCTTGACTTCCAAATTCGGAGCAAATTCGGCTGCGGTTCAGAATTCGACTGCGACTTTTCAGAGCCAGTGGGATTCTTTTTTGAACGGTAGCGGTCTTAACTTGAATTTGAGCGGTGCGATCAGCCAAGCGGTTTTGAATAGCGGCCAACAGACTCTTCAAGGTTTGGAAAGTCAGTGGTGGAGCGATTTCAACAGCAATTTGCAAAGCGGTTTGTTCACGTATCAGCAAGCGGTACAGAATCTTACCACTCAGTATCAAAATTTGATTTCTCAGATCAACGCCACAGAGATGCAATATCAACAGAACTTGGCGCAGATCCAACAGTCTCAATCGAACGTTAAAGATCAGGTTTTTTCGAGTTTGCAAGGCTATCAGTCTTTTTTGAACGGCAACGGTTTGTTCTGGAATACGATCAGCGTTTTGTACGATAATTCTTCCAACAGTTACGTGCAGGCGAGTTGTCCCGGCGGTCACGTTTGTAATACCTTTCAATACGATCCCTCCAATTCTCAATTTTACGCCTTCGGGTCTTGTCCTTCGGGTCATACCTGTGCGAACGTTTTGTACGACACTACGACGAGCAGCTATCTTCAGAACACGGTTTGTCCTTCGGTTTGTAACGGTACGGAAAGCGAAAACTTGGTGATCCGTACGGGTTTGAATGCGGACGGTAGGGCTTTTCAGAACGTCATCAACAACGCGGTGAACGCGCTTCAGGAAGGTTTTATCATGCCCGCGATTTTCGATTATACGACGGGTACGATGTTGAGTTACAACAACAACTGCCTGAACGGCAATTCCTGCGTGAAGGGTCTTTTCGATTCGACTTCGGGGACGTTTGTTTCGGGTAACACGTGTTCGTCGGGTCACACTTGTTTTAGCGCGGTTGTCGACAATACGGCGGGCACGGGTTCTTATTTTATGAATACTTGTCCCGTGGGGGACACTCGTTGCGTCAGTTGCGCTTCCGGTCACACTTGTCAGGTTCAGGATATGGAAGCCGGTTTGTTATACGCTTCCTCCGCGGTCAGAACGTTTTTGCACAACGAACTCGTATCTACACAAGGCGCTTTGCAGAATGCGATCAATTTTCAAAACAGCGGGAATACGAGTTACAGCGTTCGATACGGACAAACGCAAGGAGCCTATAACAATGCCGGGATTTGGAGTTATGGGGATCCTATCTTTTCGCATACACCTTTTAATCATTTTGCTGCTTCCGCTGGTGGACCCGCTTCCGTTTCAATCTCGGAAATTTTGAACGGGGGAATTCAAGAGGGCGAGGGCGGGCTTGCCAAGAAGATCATGGCATACGTTCGAAATCAAATTACTCAGTCGGATCTTGCCAACTGGATTATGGATGCCTATGAGAGCGGCTTGAGTGGTTCGGGATCTCCGCTTTCCGGTTTAACGGGACTCGGACCGGGTATGACAATTACCGGTTTTAATCAAGTGGATCTCCGTGCGTTTATGAACGAAGACAATCACGTGCCTTTTCTTAATTTTACGCCGTATTGCGGAAGCGGTATTGGCTGCGTATCGGGCGATATTTTCAATTGGACTTCAGGGATTTATTTAGCAAATCGCACGTTTTCTGAAATGATCGCCCAAAATTTGGCGGGGACCCAAGGGCCTTGGGGTCAGAATTTTTACGATTATTTCGCAAGAGAGGCGGGGGTTTGGAATAATGTTCCCTTTTTAGCGGACATCCAACATCAGCAGGACTACGCTTGGATCGAGTTGAATTTTTCGGTAACGAATAACAACGCTTATGCGAACGTCACTACGTATCAAGACTTGGTTCTTCAGTTGCAAAGTTTCGAATACGATTGGCAGAACAACGTTATGCCTTCGATTACGAATTGGACGGCTCAAGCCGCTTCGTATCAGGCGCAGTATGCGAATTGGCAGATCCAGATGCAGTCCGCTCTCGCTAACGCTCAGTCTCTTTTCAATTCCGGTATTCAGGATATCCAGAGCCAGGAATCTTCTTGGCTTGCCCAGATGAATCAAGTCCAACAGCAGGCTCAGAACGCTTTTAATACGGCTCAGAACGCTCTTCAAAACGGTCAAGGCCAAGGCAACTATCAACAACTTACGCAGCAGGTTTTAGCGCAAATCAACAAAGGGCGCGTTCATTCGGGAGACGGTCCCTCCAACGTACCGGACTTTCAAGGTTTCGGTAGCAGCATTCTTTCCGGCTTGGATCGAAACGCGAATCAGAATATTCCGAACTTTGCTTTGTTGGAGAACTTCGGCAGGGACTTTAACCGTTTGATTACCGGTGCTTCCAATCTGAGTTTGTTGTCTTCTACCAACAATTCTACGATGGATACGGTTCTGGGTTTTATGAAGGGGATCGCGGATAGCATGAAAAACGAGAAGCAGTTTACCCAGAACGGCTTTTCCGATCTCGTTCAGGCTTCCGGGATCAAGACCAAGGAAGTGGAAACGAAAAACGCGATCACGGGCGAAACGGAAACGACGACCTACGTTTTGAAAGCGGACGGTACGATCGACACGTTTGTCGACAAAGACGGCAAGACGAAACAAAAGACCTTGGGGGCTTGGGTCTCGCTGACCTGCGGGGACGATCTCAGCAACGGAAATTGCAATCCATATATCGAAAACAAATATGAGAGCGTGGACGTGTCGAAGGACGGTAAGATCACGGCGCACAGAAAGATCTATGACGGAACTTCGAGCTATTGCGGTTCGAACGCTACGGATTCCCATTCTTATTGTTACGGTACCGAAGACGCGGTGGTTACGATCGACGCTCCTCCGAAGGATATGATTCTTTTGGGTAGAGGGGCTTCGAGACTCGGAGATATTTTTGACGATCGTTCGAAGGGTTTTAACGATCTTGTGGATTCCACTTTCCAAAATGTGAACGCTTATTTGAGTTCCAACAAACATACCGCGGGCCTCTTTTCACAAGTGAATATGCTTCAGAATGTGAACGATCGTAATTCCAATCTTGCGTCCCAGGACGTGGGCAACAAAGTGAAGATTGCGAATCTGATCGTAGATTACGTCGAATCGGTGTTAACCGGTGGAATGTCCACGAGCGCTTGGGTGACGAAACAGGCAAACCAAGCGGTTCAAGACGCGGTCGCTACGGTGATCGCTAGGACGTTCGATCTTCCTCCGGACGTGGCGGCGTTTCTTTCGGGCGGGCTTATGGCTAACTTGGAAATGTCCAAAGCCAAACACGAACTCGGCACGAAGAATTTAGGAATCGGCAAAGGGATCCAAAGCGCATTCCACGATGTCGGCTTGGAAGGCGTGGAAAAGGGTATGTTAAAAATTTTTCCAGCACTTACGTCGGTAATGGACGCCGTGATACCGGGTATGGGAACCATGACGAAAGCTTCTTTCGGTTCTACTCTGAAATCGTATGAAAACGATTTGGATGCGATCGACAGGTGGAAGGATTTTAAAAACAGCATGTACGGTTTTACCGTTCAGAAGGTTGCGATCGCGAATGGAATGTCGCCGGCTGCCGCGGGAGCTTTGGCGCAATACGCATCCGATTATATGGAAATGCGTCATGCGAAAGCGGAACTTGGAATGAGAAGCGGAATGTTTTCCTTGCAAGGGATAGGCGGAACACTCCAGAGAGCCATTGGAGATTTGGGCGGAATGGTGATGGAAGGTGTCGGCGGGGTCGTTCGTACGGGGGCTCATTTTTCCGGAGATCTTGGACTTGTTTCTGAGAAACACGAAAAACAAATCGCTCAGGACTTTAGAAGCGCGATCAACGATATCCGATTAAAAGAATACAAAGACGATATCCGTAATTGGGACAGCGACCAGGTGATGCTTGCGAGCGAATCGGTGAAAGAGTTGGGTCGTATCGAACACTGGGACCAAGCGAAGATCGATCTTTGGTCTCAACAGGCGAGCGACTTCGTTGTGAGAAAACAAGCGGAGAGAGATTTACACAGACGGAACGATCTGATCAACATAACGGCGATTACCAATCCCGTATCGGCGTTCATGTTCTTGGACAACAAACTTTTCAGCGGAGGATTGACAAGCCTCGCGACGAAAGGGGTGAAAGGGCTTATGACGTCGATCGCGGACTTGGGAAATATGTTGGGAGAATCGATCGTGTCCTCGGATTTCAAATCCTCGATCTATGATCAATCGAAAGAATGGTCCAACACAGTGACGATGGGCGACGTGAAAGCTCGCTCCCAGCAAGGGATCATCAACAAAGCGTATATTGAGAACGACATGCGGAACAAGATGTTCGATCTGATCGGAGAGGCATTGATGCCTGGGGATCCGAACGCCGCACATGTTCTCGGTTTATTATTAAAAGATAATATAGACAAACACGAAGCCAAGAAACACGCTCGAGAACAAAGACTCAAAGACGCGGAGACGATCGTTCAAGTGGCGGCCGCAGCGGCAGCGATTTATTTTACGGCGGGAGCCGCCGCGGGAAGTACAGGCAGTTGGCTTTCGAGCGTGGCGGTGCAAACGGGAACCACGACGACGGCGTCGCTTGGAGGAGTTTCTACGGTAGTTGCGACGGGAGTCACGAACGGTCAATTGATCGCGATGGGAGTGAGCACCGCGGTTAACATGGCGATTGAAGGCAGTCTCAACGGTACGAATGGCGCGTTAGCTGCCTTTGCAAACGGATTGATTTCTACAGCGACGCTGGGAGTGAAAACTCCTATTACCGGATATTTAACGTATTCGAAACACGAAAACGCGAATCTACTGACCGGACAACACGAGGTGAAAGGCGGCTGGGGCGGCGGGGTGAACTTGAACATATCGGGAGCGAAG
>NZ_NPDU01000123.1 GCF_002811985.1 Leptospira adleri | reverse complement strand
CATCCTCTCCGGCGGAGAGGATAAGATCTACGATCTTGCACAAAGTAAGATTTCTTCTCTTCCGTCTAACGTGATTCTTAAAACTTTGGAAAGACCGGACCTCGTCGCGCAAGTCTACGTTTTTCAATGGATCCAAGGAGATTACAACGGAGACGGACTGACCGATATCGGGATCTTTCATCTGAAAGAACCGACTTGGTATTTCGCGGTCTCCACGGGGTCGGTTCCGGACGTAATCGAAAAAGTGAAGAATGGAATCGGGGGCTTTTACGAATTCACATACGAACATTCCACAAAGTTCGACAACACCGGTGACGACGATATTCCCGACCTTCCCACGAGCTATCGAGTCTGCACATCGATCACGTTAGACGATGGATTCTCCAACCGTGTAACCAAAGACTACGAATACAAAAACGGTTTTGCTTTCTCTTCGTTTATCAACGGTAAAAAAGAAACCGACTTTTTCGGTTTTTCCGAATTCACCGTAAAAGAAGCATACGGCGCGAGAACGATTCATACCTATTATACGAACCCCTACTCCGATTTTATGCAGAATCGCGCGCTCGCCGGTGCCGAGAAAGAAACAAAAATCATCGGAAACGACAACAGAGAATACGGTAACATTCTCAACACATACGAGATCAAGCAGATCAGCACGACCCCGGGTGCGTTCAGTTACATGGCGCAAACGACAAAGATCGAAAAATTTATGAACGGCTCCCGCACGAGCACGGAGAGTTTTAATACGATCTTAGACGGTTATAAGATCGGCAGAAAGACGGAGAGCACGACCGATCATTTCAGCGACGGAGCCCATTCTTCCGTTACGATTTCGAATATTACGGATTTTGAAACAGACGATACGAGCAATCAGAGAAGAGCGACCCGTCAGGTTTCTTTTTCGGGAAGCGTTCACGAAACGATTTCCATTCTTTCTTACGATATCCGAGGGAATCTAAACAAAAACGTCTCGACTTATACCGGAGGCGGACTTCCAGCGGTCAGCGCCAAAACATTAGAATTTGATTATGATACCTACGGGAATCCGATTCTTGAAAAAGATTCGAGCGGAAGCCCGAGCAGAGGGACTTCCTATTCTTATGACAACGAACTCAATCAGTTTGTGACTCAGAAAGTTTCTTTCGGAGGTTCTCTTCAATTCGCGACACAACACAAGATCGACTACGGTTCCGCATTCGGTTCCGACTCGGAAGAGACAGACGCGAACGGAAACAAAAGTTATTTTGAATATGATTCCTATGGAAGATTGGTCCGTTCGGGCGCGGATACGGACGACGGAACAAGAACGATCACAAACCATTCTTACGATACGTCTTTTCCCCTGAGCGCAAAGACGGTTCTCCCGTCCGGAACGAGCGATCCGGACTTCGCTTCCAGAACCTATGCGGACGGCATGGGAAGAGCGATCTACTCGGTCAAAACAGCGTCTAACGGAAATTATACGATCACGGGTAGGCTTGTCTACGACGGAAACGGAAAACTCATCCGAAAAGGTCAGTCCAACTGGGCTTCTTCCGGTGAGATCGATAAGTTCGTGCTTCATCTGGAAGAACGCAATCCGACGAGTTTCGAATACGATCCGATCGGAAGAATCAAAAAGACGACGATGCCGACTGCGGAAGGAGAAACGACTCCGACCACCATCGTTACCAACTACAACGATCCGTTTGAAAGCACGGAAAATCACAGTAGCGGTCAGAGCAAACGTATCGTTAAGGACGCGAGAGGACAGATTCTTTATGTCGAAGACTTTGCTTTCGATGGAACTCAGGCAAAGATCGGATTTTGTTATGATCTCGCGGGTCATAGAACAAAGAAGTCCGACTTAAACGACGGTTCTCCTCTTTCTTGTTCGAACGTCGCGAGCGGCGTTTCCGTAAAGGACACTTCGGGTAAGAATCAGGCCTTCTGGTTGTATGACGCTTTCGGAAGACTTCGTCAAGACAGCGATCCCGATCTTGGAGTGGGAAGTTTTTCGTATAACAATTTCGGAGATCTTACTTCGAGCACGAACGCGAGAGGAATCACGACGACTCTTCAATACGACGCGATCGGAAGAATCAACGTAAAACAGATTCCCGAAGGAGACATCCGTTATATATACGATTCTTTTGCGGGAAGCGAGAACTCACAGGGAAAGATCGTTCGGATCGAAGACGGGGTTCAGAACAAAACCTTCAGTTATGACAAGTTAGGACGGGTCAAAAAAGAAGCTCGGATGATCCTGAATTCTCCGATTTCCGAAGCGCAAGGTCCGTATATTACGGAAACAAAATATGATCTTTTGGGTCGAGTTTCCAAGATCGATTATCCGGAACATCCGATCTCTCACGGGAGAATGCGCGCCTGTTACGAATACGGAACGGCCGGTTATATTCGTGGGATTTCCATCCAAGTCAATACCAACGGAATTCTTCCCGGATTTTGCAACAAGGATATCGTAGAGAACATCACTTACAACGAGTTCGGTCAAACCGCGGGTTTTACTCTCGGGAACGGCATCGAAACCAGTTACGGTTACGATATCAAAGGAAGAATGGTGCGTCTTCATTCTTCCGGAGACGTGGACGGAAGCGCAAAGGTTTTGCAGGACGCGGTCTATGCGTTTAACAGCAAAAACAATATTACGAATATCACAAATACTTCCTCCGATTACAACGCTCAGTACAATTACGACTACGACGGACTTGGTCGCTTAACAAACGCAATCGGGAGTTACGTCGAAACTTCGGACAATCTCACCAAACAATTCAGACAGAGTTATTCTTATGCGAAAAACGGAAACCTGACTTCGAAGCGCATTCATGATCCGAGCAACGGAAGCATCACGGACGAGTGGAGTTATCAATACGAAAACCACCAAGCTCTGAAGATCGATTCGAGCAAAACCGGAAACGATACTCTCACGATGCAATACGACGCGAGTGGAAACCTCACTCGTCAGAGAGACAACGCAAAAGACTTAACCAAAAAGATCAACGTCGATTCCCAAGATAGAATCACTCAGATCCAAGACGCAAACAACGCGGTTCAAGGAAAATACTGGTATGACGAAGGCGGATTTCGAGTCCACAAAAGTTCCCTCCAACAAAAGAACAACCAATTTACAAACGTAGAAATTCTTTATCCAAGCAAGTTCTACGGACTCGAATACATCGAAAGCGAAAATATCGTCACTTCCGTTAACAACGTTTACCTCAACGGAGTGCGAATCGCCGCCGTAGCTGAAAACGGAGCCCTCGCCTATTACTTAACCGATCAAGTCGATTCCGTCTCACACGTATTAGACGACGATGCAAACACTCTCTCCAAGATGCAATACCAACCCTACGGTGAAACCTTTGTCCACAAGGGTGACACAGACTTTGCGCCCAAATACAATTCGCAGGAGTTAGACAGAGAATCCGGTTTTTACTTTTACAACGCTCGTTACTACGATCCGGGGATCGCGAGATTTACCAGTGCGGACACGGTGATCGATGGAGAGTGGGACACGCAAGGCTGGAACCGGTTCTCGTATGTGAAGGGGAATCCGATTGGGGCGAAGGATCCAAGCGGGCATTTAGGCGTCCCAGAATATACCTCGAAACCAATCGAAGTTGCGGCGAGCAAGTCAGGTCAAGTCGCAAGCAAAGCCGCTCCATCAATCTTGGGAAAAATTGCTGGTGCAGTGGGATTTTTATTTGCTACAAGCGAATTAGATGCCCCAGGGAATAACAATCAAGCTAACGATAGAGCGAGAATCAATAGACCTCGAAGCACATTAATTACTTCGCATGAAGCCGAAGAGATGCATCGCAATGGATTAAATCCAATAGATGAAAAAGATGTTAAGAATTTTCTTAGTGGAAAAGGAGGTAATTCAAAAGGGACGTCCGATGTTAACAATAAAGGAAACAATCCTGGAAATAACAAAGCGAGCAATACTAGTAATACAATTCACGTTACAAAAGATGGAATTGCAATACCTGCAAATTCAAAATACAAAATCCCTGAGAAATATTTAGAAAATAAACATCGATCTGGAAGCTATGGTGAAATAGAAAATGGAAAATTCAGAGAAAAATTAAGGATTGATCCCGCTACAAAACCAGGCGATAAAGGACCAAATTATTCACATTATCATTTAGACGGAAAAGGGAAGCATTATAGCCCTCGTTCAAATGATAAAGATCCAGGATTTCCGAAATGAATGTCGAATTCAATAACCTTCCGTGGCACGATGCTGAATTACTTTCCATTGAAATTGATCGATCTTCTCCTGGGAAAAATGATAGCATATCCTTGTTAATCAAATGGCCAGATAAAATTCAATCTGAAATTATTTTTACAGATTGCTATGGTTTTAATGCAAAAATGAACTTTGGATTTATTTGTGATGAGACCATACTGAAAGCGTCAATGATCAATGATCAAGAAAAGCTATACAGAGTAAAACAAGATTGGAAAACAATGGGTGTTGACCTTAAAGAACTAAAATATTTCGAAATTGAAACAAATACAACTGCTAGTTTACTTGCAATTTACGCGCTTGATTTTCGTATCAAACCCGAGCCAGACATAAATTAAAATATTAAAGAACAGTTCATTGAAAACAATTTTCTTTTACTAAGAGAGATCCGAAAGAAGAAAAGAAATACTTCCCCTTCTCACTGCAAATAACTCAGCATCGCACTTTCATGCGTTAGGGATCGATGCGGGGTTAAGAAATTGCTGATAGAGAATTAGAACTTTTTTCTTCAAGAAAATCCTCAATTTCTTAACCGAAGCGGAGAGCCCGGTCCGAGCGGAAGCGAGGAACCGCCCAAACCAATTTACAAACGTAGAAATTCTTTATCCAAGCAAGTTCTACGGACTCGAATACATCGAAAGTGAAAATATCGTCACGTCCGTTAACAACGTATATCTCAACGGAGTGCGAATCGCCGCCGTTGCAGAGAACGGAGCCCTCGCCTATTACTTAACCGATCAAGTCGATTCCGTCTCACACGTATTAGACGACGATGCAAACACTCTCTCCAAGATGCAATACCAACCCTACGGAGAAACCTTTGTCCACAAGGGGGATACCGACTTTGCGCCCAAATACAATTCGCAGGAGTTAGACAGAGAATCCGGGTTTTACTTTTACAACGCTCGATACTACGATCCGGGGATCGCGAGATTTACCAGTGCGGATACGGTCATCGATGGAGAGTGGGACACGCAAGGTTGGAATCGGTTCTCGTATGTGAAGGGGAATCCGATTGGGGCGAAGGATCCAAGCGGGCATGAGGTTCCTCTTACTGGATATGGATCACCTAGAGAGGGATTGCTACCTGGAAATCGCAATCCCGGTGAGACAAGATATCAATCGGAAATTGCAAACAAATATAATCTCAATGACAAAAGTAAAGTTGAAGCTGCGGCCAAAGAATACCAAGCTGGATCTCAAAAAGGATTCAATCGGGGATATTCAAGAACATCAGGTTGGGCATCTCCAACTCAAGGACATAACTCTCAATCGAGTGGACAAGATTTAGAGAAATCTGATTTAGCTGGTAGATCAAAAGCCTATAAAGATGGTTATAATGATTCTGTTGGTTATGGTCGCGCTTACGGTATTATTGGTGGTTTAGGAACCGGAGTTGCTGAAGCTGCTGGATTGGCAACTGCGGGTGGTATTGGAAAAACACGCTCGTCGAAAACTCCGACGTCAGAAAAAACAATTTCAGCGCCTGAAGGATGGATTACGAAATCAAGTAAAAAAGGCGATGGTATAGTTTTCCAGGATCCTAAAAATCCTCATAATACAATCAGAGAAATGCCTGGAAACCCTAAAAGCCCTAATCCATCGCAACAAAATCCGTATGTAAAATTTATGAAAAATGGTATATTTTATGATGCGAATGGAAAGGCATTAAAGAGTGGTAAATTGATAGTGTCCTTAAAGTTTCGCACAAATGAGAACTTGAGAAGAGCTCTCCTCACACGATCAAGCCATGAGCTTTA
>NZ_NPDU01000122.1 GCF_002811985.1 Leptospira adleri | reverse complement strand
GGATTTCCTCCAATGTCAGGTATATGTCACCTATGTGCCCGGTCTGTTTTGTTACCTATCTGGGCAGTCTGTACCAACGTATGAGAGTGCCCATTCATCGTTTGCACATCGTGCTCAATACATACTTTACAAAATGAAACTGAAATATGTAACTCACGTTTAATGAATTTGCATAGGATTCTTATATTGCAACACTTTTCCAGTGAATGAATCAATTACTCCCGAGCGCCGATTTATGAAATATAATTCTTACGTGTCGATCCGGTTTTCAAAAGATCGACAACTTGCAGTGGAAGCTAAGGACATATTCTTCTTATAGCGATAAAACAAAGAAGTCTATATTAAGTTGTGCAGCAGATAAGAATCGATTGAACGGATATTTTTTAGGATCTGTATTTGAGAGAGATCTCAAGGAAAAAAGCAAAGGTTTTCGAGGACTTGAAATAGTAACGAAGAACTCCCAGCTTTGATAGATGACGCTATCAAAAATGGGAGTTTATCCGGTGTATCGGTATGTCCTCAGTAATATTGACCCATCGTAATCGTAACAATGGTTTTACCGTTATCTTTTTTGTTGATACATTCGCACTTGATTTGAGCAGACTGGCTGTAATATCCTTGCGATGCCGAGAAACCGGGCGCCGCCTTACAACTTTTATAGAGTCCTTCGTTTACCAAACGTCCACAAGCCTCTTGGATCGCAGCCGCTGCATCGCTTGCTTGAGAAGAAACTTTGCCAGGAACTATAAGTCCTAATGTGACAAGAGTTAAAAAGAACGCCGTTTGTAACCATTTTTGAAACACTGAAATTCCCCCACTGAATTAAACTGAAATTAGATAAAACTCTCGTAAAAATTTTCAAGATATTATTTTCTGAAATATCGAATTATCAACAAATTTACAAAGTGGATTTTCACTTAAAAAATGGGAAATTAGGAACTATGACGCTTCGAAACACCGGATTCTTCTTTTTTGTCTTTTTTATTGTATCAGCCTTTTCTCTTTTTTCGCAGACGGAAACGCTCGGTACAGATGATAAAACTCTGGAAGAATACAAAGTAAAAAAGAACGATTCTCTTACTAAAATTGCGAAGGAAGTTCTGAACGATCCCGGAAAGTGGAAGGAATTCTTAAAATACAATCAAATACAAAATCCCTCTTTGATTAAAGAAGGAATGGTTTTAAAAGTCCCTTCGCATTTGAGGAAGGTTGTGGAACCGGAAGCGCAACCGGTTGCCTCCCTCGAGATATTTTTCGGCGCAGTCGAATATTCAAAAAGAATGAAAGATGGAAGCGCTTCGACTTGGAATTCAGTTTCGAGGAATCAGATTCTCAGAGACGGAGAAAGTTTGAAAACTGGAAACAAGTCCGGTGCATCCTTGGCATTTTTAGAAAATGAAACCAAGGTTAAGATTTATGAGAAATCCAGTTTTTTCGTTTCTAAAAAAGGTTCTCCGGAAATTTTCCTGGAAAAAGGCCAACTCCAAGCGGAGGTAAAGTCCTCTCTATTCAAGAATCAAAGCAAAAAAAATGGCCCCTCCGTTCCGAAGTTCGTTATCAATACGCCGGTCGCGGTCGTCGGTGTGAGAGGAACCAAGTTCTATGTTGGAAATGAAGAAGATCAGAGAACGGACGTAGGTTGTTTTGAAGGAATTGTGAACGTGGAAGGAGCCGGTAAATCCGTAGATGTAAAAGCCGGTTTCGGAACCTACGTTGAAAAAGGAAAAGCTCCAGTAGAGCCCTTTCCGATTCCGAGTAAGATTCAAATCGATAAGGAATTTCAAACAAAATGAATCCGGTAAAAAATCTTTGGGTTGGAATTCTATTGTTAATTACAGGAATCTTATTTGCGCAAGATCAAAAAGAATTCGAACTCTCTTGGAAAGCGGATCCTTCTTCCGAATCATACAACGTTGAATTTTCCGATAGTTCCGATTTTAAGATCATTCTCAGGAGTTTAAATATAAAAGAACGGCGGATTCGATTCTTTCCGGAAGCTAACGAACGTTATGTGAGAGTCGTCGGAATGGGAAGAATGCAATCCAAAGGTGAACCCTCCGATTCCATCTCGATCGATTCTTTGCGTCCGTTTGTCCCAGCCGAAAAAAAAGCTCCGCCGATGACTAAGGCGATCATTTTATCTCCGACTCAAAATGAAAAACTTGTCTTGGATAACCCGAGCGCCGGTAGAAACGGAATCAAAGTTTTTTTTCGAGTCAACGAAGGAGAATGGAAAGAGTATCAAGGCGCGATCTCCGGTCTTCAGGAAGGCAAGAACGACGTTGAGTTTTATTCCGAAACCGCGTCAGGCGTCAAAGAAATGACGCGACTGATGGAGGTCGTGCAGGATACAAGAAAGCCGGAAATTCGTACAGAGATCGGGAAAGGCTTTCGTTTAGAATCGATCCCGGTGACGCGGAAAGATCAGAGTCTGCAAGTTGAAGTGATGGATCTGGTTTCAGGAGTTTCGGAAACCGAATTTTTCTTTCTACAGAACGGAAAGAAAATTCCGGTAAATCCGAATTCTCAAGAGAAGAATTTTTATCGTTTTCAGATTCCGCAAAGTTTGGAGGACGGAAGTTTTGGAATTCAAATTCGAGCGAAAGACTTTGCGGGGAATCAAGCGGAGGAAACTATTTTTGGAATCTTGGACTCGAGCCCGCCGATTTGTAGAATGAATCCGCAGCCGACGCTGGGAAATTTATTACCCGTACAATCCGAAATCCAAATTCAATGCGAGGATTTGATTTCAGGAATGAGATCGATTGTTTTTCAACAGAATGGAAATGAATTCAGAAATTATGCGGAAGGACTTTTCTTAGGTCCAGGCAAACATAACTTTGAGTTTCGGGCAACGGATAAAGTGGGAAATTCGCTCATTCTAAAAACGGAATATACGGTTCTGAACCCTACTCTCAGATCGAACGTCATTATTCAAAAGAAGTAACGAAAAAGGCAGCAGCAAGAAAAGACGCATAACGCGTCTCTCCTATTTTGGCAGTGATTTTAGTTTGAATTTTGGACGCTCAATATCCTGAGTTCGGAGGCCTGCGTTTTGATTTTGGTAATTTCTTCTTGTAACATTCCCGAATCGTCGTTGATTTCGTTGATCTCGGAACCTAAATGTCCCATCGTTTGAACCATTTCGCCCTGACCCAACATTTGTTCTTTTGTGGATCTTAGGATTTCTTCGGAAGTTGTTTTGATTCGATTTACTTCGGAGACGAACTTCTGAATGATCGATTTTTGCTCTATATAGAAGACGTTCATTCTATCGATTCGTTCCACAGTATCTAAAATTTTCAACTTTTGATTTTCGGTCATATCGCCGGTTTCCGTCGAAGCGATTCTTGCTTCTTCGATGAATTTGCGAGATTGATTTACGATTTCGGAAATCGATTTAGCGTTTCCCGAAGTGAATTCTGCCAGTTTACTTACTTCGTTTGCCACGACCGCAAACCCTCTTCCTGCCGCTCCGGCGCGGGCCGCTTCTATGGAAGCGTTGAGAGCCAAGAGGTTTGTCTTATCCGCAATTTCACTCATGATACGATTGATTTCATCCACTCGATTGAAAGAATTCGTGATATCCACAAGATAGGATTTCGTCTTTTCGGCCGCTATCATCACATTCTCCATGTCGAGCTTATTCTCTTTCGCAAATATAGCCAATGCCTCGCTGAGAGAAGCGCTGTTTTTTAGGATTTCGCCTAACTTCTCTGAATCGTTCGCAAGTTCGAAGAGACTTTTATTTTGCGTTTCGATGGAATGAGCCGTATTTGAGGAAGACGCCGATAATTCCTCTAAAACCGCATTTACCTCTTCCAGTGCGGCGGCTTGAGATTCCATTTTTTGACCTGTGCGATTGATGAAGTCCGCAAATTTCCGAATGGATTCCTCTAAACTTTCCGCCGAATTTTCCAATTTAACTCGGTCATCTTTGAGTTTAGAAAGAATATTTTGAGAATCTTCGTAGAGTCTGGATCCTTCGTCCGTAAGTTTTGCAAAAAGCCTCATCAACTGAGCAAGGATCACGCTCGCCGTAAAAACAAAAGTAATCTTAACGATCTGAACTGAAAAGATCATATGACCCGGAATTTTCCCCAGTTCCGGATTTTCAGTGAGAACCATTCCTCCTTTCCAAGCGACAAACATCGCTGCTGCAATTCCAAAAGCGGAGAAGGCTCCGATCAAAAGAACAAAACCCCTCTGCCCTAAAAAGGATGAGTAAATCATAATGTAAAAGTAAATAAAGAAGAGGAGCATATTGGCAAGAATCCCCGAGGAAACGGCCGGTTCGATCGAACAATCGGCAATCAACGTCAGGGTAAGAATATTGACGTCCAAAAGAACTAACGTTTTTTGAAAGCGGACTCCTACCTTACCTGTTCGATGGAGAATGAATTCCAAAAGACAATAACTCGCCATGAGTCCGGTCCCGATAATATGCGCGATTACTTGGGTAGGGTGGTTTGTTTTTGAGAGGCTAATGAGGGTCAGGCTGAAAAGAATCACCAAACCAAGTCGAATCCGGTTGATTACGACGGCGCCGTCGTTCCAGATCTGACGAATCGAAGATTTTTTTGATTGAGACTCCGTCCCCATGAAAACGCTCCTTTGAAGAAGTTCACTTTAAAGAGAGTGATTAAAAAGAAAAGCAAAAACTTCCGAATTATAGTACGATAGCCCAAATGCGGGTTTTTTACGTGTGTTTAAAAGTAAATTCAAAGGATATAATATACAAAGTTTGGAAAAGAATTCCTAACGTTTTTTAAGAATTAGTCTGCGTTGTAAAATCCAAGCGTGGAGGTTTTGCCCGGAGTCTTTCCAAATAAATTCAGAGCTGTGAAAGGTTCTTTTTTCAGGGTCCGAATAGACAAGGTCTGTTTCGAAACTTTTATCCTCACGAAGTTTTGAAATTGATCCAATCGTTTCACTTTTTGTTGAGATATGAATATAAGATCTATTTTGGTCCTCCTTTTCGGAAAAAATTCGAGAAGGAGCCGTTATTTTTTTCAAACCTCTGGATTTTAGAAACTGAAAGAATTCCTTATCTTTTTTGGATCTGATTCCCACGCTTAAAAACCATAGCTCTAATTCGTTTTCTCCGGTTAGAGGATTGTAGATTTCGAGTGACGCTCCTTTTTGAATCAAATACTTAGCAAGATCATATTTCCGATCTAAGATTGCGACGGAGAGCGGGGATTGGTAGAAAGCGAGGCCTGTTCCCGAAGGATTGTTTTGCCTATAACCGCCCGTGTTAGGATTTGCACCGGCATTGATTAGAATTTCCGCAACTTCAATATTCGCGGACTGACTCAGAGCAGTATGGGTAGCGGTAAAAAACCGATCCTTTGAAATTACAATGCCATCGATGTTCAAAATAGATTCCTGAGGGCAACCTAAGGAGCGGTGATTTACGTCGGCGCCTTTCTTTATGAGAATTTTTAGTAATTCTATTTTTTTAAGCCGAGACGCTATGTGAAGAGGATATTCACATTCTGTAATATAGTTCCAATTCTTTTCTTCTTCTAAGATGGAAACAACTTTTTTATTTTCATTCTCGCGTATAAGTTCCTCAAGTGAAGTGGAGCAAACGTTGAGGGTAAGCAAAAGAAAAATTAAGATCGCAAGAAGTGCAACCTTGTCTTTTTTAATTTTCCTTTTTCTCAAATTTAGAATCATGTTTATAGCTGTTTTACTTAGGCTTGATTTATACAGTTTATAGTATCGATTCGATAGGATTTATAAAACAATTTTCTTTTAAGGGCGAAACATTCAACTCATTCTGTCTTTTGCCGTTAGGCAAAAACTTTTTACTCTTCAAGTAGGATGGATCAATTCAGAAAGTCATTTTTTGAGTTCTTTTTGGAAAATCGAAAAAGATTGTATTACTAGGAAGAAGTTTGTTTGTCTTCTGGTTTTTTAGCTTAGGAAATTTGACTTTTCTCGAACCGTTTTCTTTGAGAATCTTTCTTTGTCGTAGTTCCGACAAAGTCCTCCGTAAAAGTTTCGGGCCCCACCCTGATTGGGTGGAGGTGGTGGGTCGGCGGGAAAAAATCAGGAGTATTTTGGCTATCACAGAAAAGATTTTTTTACCAG
>NZ_NPDU01000121.1 GCF_002811985.1 Leptospira adleri | reverse complement strand
AAAAGCCGTTCCCTTCCGCATAAAAGACAAATCAACCTTTGGTTCGATTTCTGTGTTCTTTGACGAGTTCGGGCAGCTTCGCCATGGAAGAATGGATTCGATGCATCTCTAACGCCGGTTTTGCGGGAATTCCGAAGTAAGCGACTTTTTCCGCGCTGTCCTCCGTGAGTCCGGACATTCCCATAAGAATCGATCCTTTTCTCATCGTGATTCCTTCCGCTACCGCCGCCTGACCGCCCATGATCACTCCGTCTTCCAGAGTAACCGATCCCGCGAGAACGGTTCCGCCCGCGATATAAACAAAGTTTCCGACTCTGCAATTGTGGGCGATATGAACATGATCGTCGAACTTCGTGTGATTGCCGACCGAAGTAGTTTCGATCGTTGCACGATCCACAGTGCAACAAGCTCCCATCTCGACGTAATCTCCGATCGCAGAAATTCCGATTTGAGGAACCTTATAACGCACGCCTCCTTTATCATAAAATCCGAAACCGTCCGCGCCTATCACGGTATTTGCGTGAATTAAATTATGTTTTCCTAATGTACAATTATAAGCGACGATCACTCCGGATTTAAGAATCGTACCTTCGCCGATCTTAGCTCCGCTTTCTACGACTACGTTCGGGAATATCTGACATGCGTCTCCGATTTCCGCATTCTCCTGAATCACCGCAAAGTCCATAATCGTAACATTCTTGCCGATTTTGGCGCTTGGATGAATGCTCGCCTTTGTAGAAATCGAAGGATCGTACTTCGGTTTTTTCTCAAAGAGAGAAAGTAGCTCGATAAATTTCAGTCGTGCCTGTCCTTCGGGAACGATCAACGCCGAAGGAAATTCAGAAGCTAAAGGAGCGATCGTCAACGCGATCTGAACCTGTTTCGCTTTTGGATTCGAGCTGAGATATTTCTTCGCTTCGAAATAATATATTTTATCCGCTTGAACAGAAGAATGATTTTCGATGTCGCCGACGCCGTTTATCTCTTGTTCGCCGTTTCCTTTTAATTCCAACCCGAGGGTTTTCGCTAAATCTTTGGCTTTCATGATATCAAATTTTTAGAATCTAAAAAAAGGACTCAACTCGTTTTTTTAGATTTCAATATTTGTAATCAGAAGATTCGAAATTATAGAACAATAAAAGCAGTTCCACTCACTTAAAGAATGCTTTTATAAAATGAAATCTTTTAAACTCCGGCAAACCGGACGGTGTTCATTATTCCCGAGAATCAAAATTGAAAGTAGTATCAGACCTCCGTTTTTAAAATAGGTTCTAATTGTTTTAAAAAAATTCTTATAATTGATTTTAGTAATATTCAGAAAAGTTCTGAATCGTCCGCAATCGGGAAACAAAAGCAAACGATTCATAAAATTTTCAAAATAGAGAAGATTCAAACTTTTCGATTTTCGACAAAAATTTCATAGTTAGATCGATATCGTCCCATCCATTTCTGATTCGGTCCGCCAAAGATTCAGAAAGTGTAAAGTGATATTCCTTATCCCCTGCAAAGACAACTAACGTTTCTAGATCGATCCCTAATTCCGCCCCTTCGTTATCCGTTACATATCTCAAAATTTCCTCTACCTCCTGAAAAGACAATTTAATCAAAGCGATTCCGTTCTTGGCGCAATTCCCGAAAAAAATATCTGCGAAAGAAGGCGCAACGATTGCATGAAATCCGAAATCCGCTAAGGACCAAGGAGCGTGTTCCCTACTCGAACCGCATCCGAAGTTTTCTCCCGCGATCAAAACGGAGGCATTTCTATATCGACTTTCGTTTAATACGAAGTCGGGATTTTCCTTTTCTCCTTCTTCGTCTAAATATCTCCAATTGTGAAAAAGATGTTTACCGAACCCGCTTCGTTCCACCTTCTTCATAAATTGTTTTGGAAGAATTTGATCCGTATCGATGTCTTTTCGATACAGAGGAACCGCGACCCCTTTGTGTTGTCTCCATGACCGACTCATACCGTTTCCTCCTTCAATTCCGAAATGGTTCCGAATCTTCCGAGAATCGCCGCCACCACGGCGCTTTCCGGACTGACAAGATGCGTTCGTCCGCCTCTTCCCTGTCTCCCTTCGAAGTTCCTATTGGAAGTGGAAGCTGAACGTTCTCCGGGTTTCAAAAAATCGTCGTTCATTCCGAGACACATAGAGCAACCCGGCAATCTCCATTCGAAACCTGCGTCCATAAGAATCCGATCCAATCCTTCCTCTTCTGCCTGACGTTTTACCCTTCCGGAACCTGGAACAACAATGGCTTGCACGTTAGGCGAAACCATTCTCCCTTTCGCGAGTCCGGCGGCCTTCCTGATATCTTCTATGCGAGCGTTCGTGCAGGATCCGATAAAAACCTTGTCTATGCCGACGGACCGCATCATTTGTCCCGGCTGTAAACCCATGTATTCCAACGACCTTCTCGCGGCGGCCATCGCTTCACGATTCGAAAAAGAATCGGGATCGGGGACCGAAGACGTAATCGGAACGACCTGACCTGGATTTGTTCCCCAGGTTACCATAGGGAATACTTCGCTCGCGTTCAAAACGACCGTTCTGTCGAAAACCGCGTCCGAATCCGATTTTAAGGTTTTCCAATATTCAACTTTTTTGATATACTCTTCTCCTTTCGGAGACCGATCCCTCCCTTCCAAATAAGAAAACGTAGTCGCATCGGGAGCGATCATACCGGCCCGAGCGCCTGCCTCGACACAGAGATTGCAAAGAGTCATCCGGCCTTCCATTGAAAGTTTCTGAATCGTTTCGCCTGAATATTCGATCACGTAACCTTGACCGCCGTCGGTACCGATTTCTCCGATCAAAAAAAGGGCTAAGTCTTTCGCCGTAACATCGGGGGAAAGTTCACCTTCGACTCGAACCAAAAGGTTCTTTGATTTTTTCAGACGAACCGTCTGCGTAGCCAGAACGTGTTCGATTTCGCTCGTTCCGATTCCGAGGGCAAACGCACCGAACGCGCCGTGAGTGGAAGTATGCGAATCTCCGCATGCGATTACTGTTCCGGGTAACGTTAATCCCATCTCGGGTCCGACGACGTGAACGACCCCCTGATCCGGATGATTTATATCCAACAATTCGATTTCGAAGTCCTTGCAATTTTCGGAAAGAAGCTCCATTTGCTTTTTCGAAACAGGTCCCGCGCCGTCCCACTCGCGATTTCTCGTGGAAACGTTGTGATCCATAATCGCGAGCGTTCGTTCCCTTTTCCTGACCGTTCGTCCTTTTTCACGAAGAGCAGTAAACGCCTGCGGCGAAGTAACTTCGTGTAAAAGGTGTCTATCCACGTAGAGGATATCCTCTTCTCCGTCCTTCGCGACGACTCTCGAGTCCCAAATTTTATCATACAATGTTTTACCGGCCATGTTGTCCTCCGATGGAAAAACCATAACATAAGCAAATATATAATGCAAATAAATAGGATTGATTGACATTATAACTAAAAGTAATACATTGAGAACAGAATGGAGTTCAGACAGATAAGATATTTTCTGGAAATTCACGAAGCCGGCACCTTTCAAAGAGCCGCTTCTAAACTGGGATTAACCCAACCCGCGCTTTCCAGACAAATTTTTCTCTTAGAGAAAGAATTGGGTTCACTCGTTTTCGAAAGAGGCCCGAGACAGATCAGACTGACGCACGACGGGGAAATTTTACTCGCCTACGCGATGAGAATGAAAGATCTATGGGAAGAATTAAAAACAGGAATGAAAGAACCCGGAAAAGAACTTTCAGGTGAATTTTCGATCTCCGCCGGAGGGACAGTATCCGCTTGGATTCTTCCCGAAATTCTAAAAAAAATAAAAAAGGATCATCCGGAATTGGTATTATCCGTGAGGGAAGGAGACTCTCTAGAAACCAAAGAAGCGATTTTGTTAAACGAAGTGGACCTCGGAATTCTTACCGGCCCCGTGAACGAGCCGGGACTAATTTCCAGGGAATTTTTGTCGGACAGAATCGTTCCGGTCGCGCCCAAATCGCATCCCGTTTTTCAAAGAAAAAAACAAACTCTAAAAGATATCAAAGAAGAATCCTTCGTATTCTTTCATCCGGCATCTGCCATTCGAAAAGCCGTAGAAAAAAAAATAAGATCCCTAGGTAAAGAATTTCGACCCCGAATAGGAATGGAGTTAAGAAGCGTGGAATCGGTAATCAAAAGTATCGAAGCCGGATTGGGACTGGGGTTTTTGTCCGAATACAGCCTTTCTTCCAAACTGCGTATGATACCGATCCAGGAGTTGATCGTTGAAAGAAAATTCTTTCTTTGTCATAAGAAATCGATCCGCCCCGGCTTGTCCAAATTGGCGGAGGAGCTGGTTCATGAAAGCCGCGAAAGATTCGGCTCCTTTATCGATCAGAGGTAATTTATAAAAATAGAATATTCTAAAATAGATTGATCGTTTCTTTTTAATTAGGACCGGTTTTTGCAACAACAAGAAAAAAAGAATCATCTATGACTTATTTCTTATGAGCACAAGCTAAACCTATAAGCGCGATTAGGATCGTAGTAAAAATTCTTTGATTCATATCTCATCGTGACAGATAAGAATTTCCGGATTTAATACATTACGTAACTTGCGCAATTTAAGTTCAGCTCGCGTGAACTTAAAAATTGATTGTGAAAAAATCTTGCCGATCAAATACAACTTTTCAAAATCAAAATTATGAAATGGATCTGCCAACACTGCGACTATAAGAATCCGATGGACTTGCCGCATTGCGCGCAATGCGGAAATATGAGAGGAGCGAATGTCAAAACCGTCGATTCTTCCAACTTTTTGCTTCGGAAAATTTCAACGTTAGGCACCTTTGGGTGGATTTTGATCGTTCTTTTGGGCGTAGCCGCGGTGATTCTTACCCCGATCCTGTTTATCGCGGCAATTTCTCATTGGGAAGGATTTGCCGGTCTTCTTTTGTTGATTGGAGGATATTTTGGAGCAAGGTCCGCGGTAAGATCTCAACTCGGACCTCCCGCAAAGGCCGTCTTCATCGTATTCTTCTCCATTATGGGAATGTCTTTGGATCAAACCGGAAATTATTTATACAACTTTCCGTTTCGATACTTATGTCCGGATTCCACAACGATGAAAAGATCCGTCTTGATAAGCCATCCCCTTCCCGGCAGGACGGACACAGCTCAGGCGTTTTCCTGTTTGGATCCGGGCGGAAAAGAAATTTCACGCATTCAACTCCCGGCAACTTTGGGGATTCGATTTACGGAATACCTCCTTATCGCGGGAATGCTTCTATTCGTCCAAGAGCGCCTTTCAACCCGCAAACGATTTCGAAATGAAGATTAGAATATGCTTTTTAAAGAATTGTATCCATTCTAAGATGGAAACGGCTGCGCTCAATCGAAGGGTTTCGACCGATTCCATCTTTTTTCGTTCGTTTAAAGTGCGTCTCCAACGTTATGCTCCGTTCCCGCAATTTCATTGGAATCCGATCGACGGAATCGAAGCTCCTATTTCTAAGAAAGAAATTCTCGACCGTTATCATGTTCAGAGAAATCCGCTTTAAACTTACGAAAGTTTACTCGCCTCTTCGTCGCTTACTTTGTATGGACGCATTCTTTTGAGATCCATGAACAAACCGTAGAATTTTGCGGAACAGATCAAGACTCCGTCCGATTCTCTATAAAGATCCTGAACGACCAATACGCGGCTTCCTTTCTGGGCTTCGAATCGAGTCGTGAGTTTTACGTTTTCCGGATATTTCAGTTCCGCCTTATAATCCAATTCGGCTTTCAAAATCACCGGACCTATATGACGTTTCCTTAAATCGTTCATATCCAATCCTGAATCTTCAAAGGCCGCCCGACGCGCCTCGTCAAAATAACTCTGATACACCCCGTTATTGACGTGGCCGTTCTCGTCCAAATCCACCCAACGGACTTTTAAGACATTGGTAAAAAGTTTGATAGGATTTTCCGAAACTTTTTCTTTTTCGAAGGTATTCATAAACTCTCCAAAGGTAGACCGATTGTTCTACCTTTAAATATCCTATTAAATAGTAGACAATTTTGTCTACTATTTAACACTCTTCACAATACGGTAAGTTTTCATTTTTTTATAAGAACCTGTCCCAAAACTGGGACAGAACCTTGCAGCTTGATCTTTTCGACAAAATACAATAAGTTTTTGGGACGCGCTGTAAGAATT
>NZ_NPDU01000120.1 GCF_002811985.1 Leptospira adleri | reverse complement strand
CTATCTCCAAAAACTTAGGAATCAAATCCTTTTCCACGTATTTGGAAAGCCAAGAACCCACTCCCATCGAAAAGAGATAAGTCCCGATGATCAATGAAAACTGTGTAACGGTCTCTCCGAGAAGATAGGATGCGATGGTTCCGGCTAAGAGTTCGTAGACGAGGCCGCAGGAAGAAATGATGAGAACGGAAATATAAAGGGCGGTTTGCAAACGGTCTTACTTTCCTCCGGAATATCGCATGAAGTTTGTATAATGCGCCCTATAAACTCCGGGATTTTCCCTTACGGTCTTGGGAACGTTTTCGATCTCGTCCACGTTGCTCGAACCGCCTCCGAACATATTCGTATAAGTCAAATATCCCGTGAGTCCTAAAGCGTAGAGCGGATACAGAAGAGGTTTTAGGTATTTCATAATGTTTGTCCTTCGGCGTTATACAATTGCGGATCGATCGGCGATTCTTCTTTCATGTTCTTCGATTCTCTTTTCAATCGTCGCTGGAAGAATAGGAATCGTCGTCGTCCGAATCGTCCGAGCTATTGTCCGGTGCAAAGTCGCTGTTTTCGTTTCTCGAGGCTTCGAAAGAAAAGCTGCGGAACATGGAATAAGGAACCGGGAGCCAAATTCCCAATAAGAAAAGAAGATAGTAATACGACTGATCCACGTCTCTTCGGATACTGAAGTGGGCGACCGTTCCGCTTCCCCTCGGAAAGTCCGATTCGGATTCAATCCGAAGATAGTATTCTCCGGGAGGAACTTCTCCGATGATCACATCGGCGGAGGTATCTCCTTCTGTCCATCGTTCTCCGTCGTCTATGCCTTCGTAGTAGCTGACTTCAAGGCCGGTATCGTAAGCGATGTCCGTTTGCGTGTTGATGAGCGCAAGATAGTAGTAGATGTAGTGATTGGAAAGATTGGGAACGTTCACTTTGATCTGAACGTTTTGTCTTGCGTTTCCTTCAAATTGAAAACTTTCAGTTACGAAGGAAAGATCCGTGGTCCCGCCAGGAATCTGATCCCGAACGTATTGATAATCCTTCGAGAAAATTTCCTTATCTTGAGAACTCAAACAGAATCCGATTTGAACGACGAGCATAATCGCCGAAAGCCAAGCCGCGATTCGAACATTCCGTTTTCTTAATTTAGTAAACGGGTTTGGTTGTGCGGCGCCGATTCCTTCCGGCTCGGGAAGTTCCACCTCGCCTTGAACGGATTTTCTAAGTTCTTCGACCGGAACGTATTCTCCGATCGACCAGAAGAGTTCGTTCGGCGTTTTTTCGGAAGAAAGCATTTTTGGAGGAGCGATAAAGTCGGCTAGCTCCGCCGTATCCCCCGCGTGAATTTTATAGTAGAATTCGCCGAACGCAAAGTCGATGCCCGCGTTCGAAGAGTTGAAAAGTCTATATTCTTCTTTTTGAAACGTCTTTTTGGGAGGATAGGTTCCGATGATCGTTCTCGGAATAAAAGGAACCGGTTCGAAGACGGTCCAGTGACCGTTTGTTTCGTTTAACCAATAATAGCCGCCGGTGAAATGAAGAAGATATTCCGTCCAAGGAAAAATTTGTCCGTCAGCGTGGACCGATTTTTTGACGACGCCGAGGACTTCGCATTCTTTTCCTTTGAGGGAAAGTTTGGTTCCGGGGAGAAGAAAGATTCTATCTTTGACGACTTCCTGAAACTTGGAAAGAATTTTGAGTTCGTCTTTGCTCGTATCCATTACGGTTCCGCAGTATTCGCAGGCGATGGATTTGGAGAAATCGGGACTTCTCTGGCTCAAAGAAGCGCCGCAACCGAGACATTGGATCGCCTTGGCTTCCTCCACTTTTTGAAAACCTTGAAACGCTTTCGGATCCCGGATATTGATAAAATCGATCTGATCGAAGCTGTAAACCTTTCCCCGGAAATAAAGCGGAGGTGTATGAGAATAGTCTAATGTAGCAAACCAGCCTTGATCGTTGGCGAGATCCAAAAGAACGGAAGTTGTACCGGATTCGAAACCGACGGGAAGTTCTCCCTCCCCGCCGACGCAGGTCGCGACGCCGATTTCTCGGATCATCCAGAGGTCATTATCGAGTTTGAGCGTATCTCCGGCTCTCAGGAGCTGTTTGGAAGTTTTGGACGTGATAAAATAAACGTCCGGAGGAGTTTCTAGATTCTGAATCGGATCGTGTTCCGGAAAAACTTCAGCCTTTGCCGTCGGTCGAAGTTCCGTCACCATAAACTGACCCTGGGCTTCGGCGAGCCACATCGATTTACCTTCTTTGGAGATCGCGTGCCATTCGTTCCAGGTTCCGAGGCTGTACTGCTGTTGAATTCTTCCTACGACTTGAAACTGAATTCCGTCCTTCGTTTTACCCGAAGTTCCTACTTGAATCGGAGAAAGATCCGGGACGAGTTCGCCGGCTTTACCGAGACTTTCCAGGGATTGATTCTTTTGAACGGTTAGAGTTTTACAATTCGGACAGACTCCGTAGATCGAAGCCTTGCTTTGAAAGGGTACGGGCGCGCCGCAGTTCGGACAACTCAGTTCTAACACAAGGATAGGTTGTATCTAGACAAGAATTCCCTGTCACCTGAATTTCTAAAATGAGAAACGGAAAAAATCGGTTTGGGCGCGCGGGCCGGGAGCTTTTGAAGTGAGGAATTTTTTTCCAAAACGCCCGCCGGGCTCTCCGCTCTTATCAACAAATTGAAACGGATCTTGAAAGGAATTCTTAACGGAAAAGCAATTTGTTGATACCGCATCGATCCCTCGCGCGGCCGAGAATCAGCGTTTTGCTTTTCTACGGTCTCGAAGATAAGCCGCGTCGATTTCTCCGAGAGGTTTTTCCAATTCTTCGAGAGCGGGATCTTGCCAATAAGTATCGTAGAGATTTTCACCCGAATACGCGTGAAAATGATTGTCGAAGTGGATTCTTGCAAACTCGTCCTTTCGGGAAAACATGGCTCTGTTGATCTCGTTGAGGATCCCGATAAAGTCTTCGCTTTCCGGATCGGGAGGAAAATCGGAAAGGTATTCCATCGAAAGAAGAATCACGTATTTTCTGGATTGTTTGAGAAGTTTTAGGGATTCGTAAAGTAGTTCCAATTTGATCGGCTGGAGATAAGGTCTTGTGTTATCTGCGATCAATTTTTTTTGTTCCGCCGCTGCGAGTTCCCGATAACCGAGCTCTATATGTTTTTTAGGTCTTGCTTCCGTTCCGCGAACGGCCTGATAACCGAGGGAGGTGAGTTCGTTTCGGATCGTTTTCTTGCTCGATTCAATGACGTTGGAATAGAGAATCACGAGTAGGTCTTGGGTCCGTTTGAGTTCCACATAGGATCTTTCCAAATCGAATTGAAAGTAGAGTTGGTTGGTTTCTACGTGATGTTGTATGATTCTTTTGTAAAGAGCCTTGTCCGCTTCGGAACCGATGTTCGAAATCGAACTGTTCATCGCTTTGATGAGAAATTCGTTCACCTTGAGTCCCTTTTCGACGCGGACTAAGTGAGTGGCGCCGTTGCTCGCAAGATCGGCGGAAATAGAAACGGGGATCCAGAGTAATAAGGCGATTCCCATTCCCAAAACGAATTTCATACAACTAGTTTCGGAAAATCGGGATCTGAAATTCAATGCCGAACCGGATAATAGACGGTTTCACTTTGAAAGACTTATGTCGACTATCGAACTTACAAACTGAATCGATTCTTCCGAAAATTCTACTCGGAGATTATTCCTCCTTTTATAATCGATTCTAAACTTCATTTCAGGTTATCTTCCAATATAAATTGAAGCTGAAAAAACCGAATGAAGGTATCGTAGGGATAAAAAAATAATATCGGACTCTTCTACGGTTTTTTCGGAATGGGTTTGTCTTTTAAAAAAGAAAAAAATACATTCAAAATACTTAATTTATCAATGAAGGGGACTTTCACTTTGGTACGAACGAATTTTTCGGCTTTGATCGCCGCTTGTATTTTATTCTTATCCTTTTGCTCGACAACGCAGAAGGTTTATCTTTTGTCCTATGGAAACTTAGAAGGAAAGAAAATTCCCGAGGACGTTCGAAATTTTACGGGAGAAATCCGCGAAGGAAAGGATTGCGGATTCTACTATAGTCTCGCAAAAGCGTTTGAGAATACGATCCTAAATACAAAATACGATACGATTCTGGACGCGGAAGTGACGCATACTACGGGGCCCTTCGCTCCGATGCACTGCGTCCTCATCAAAGGTTTTGCCGTGAACAGCGGAAATTTTTTGCCGGAGAACGGAAGATGAAAGGGACTTTTCGATTCTTTTTAAATTCGTTTTGTTTGCTGATTCTATTTGGTTGTTCGCAGACTCCAAAAAAGATAAGTTACGTTATTTTAGAAAAGCCGAATCGTGCGGTTGAGATTTCGTTCGCAAAGTCGAAACAGATTCAACTCGGGAAATATAGGATCGGATTCGGGGGACTTTTTCCGGTCGGATTGAATTCTTATCTAAAAGAGGCCGAAACCGCAAATCCCGTCCTTAAAAACGTGGAAATCGAAATGAAATTTCCGATCTGCGTTTTACCGTTGATGCCCTTTGTCTGTTTTGCACGTTATGAGGTCATTGCAGAAGGGGAGATTCCGATACGATAAAAAATTTTGCGAGTTCCGATTCTTTGCAAAAAGCCGTCCGGGGGTTGTTGAACTCAAAAGGGAGAATTAAAGGAATATAAGAATGGAATTCAGTTCGGATTACGATCTTGTACTATTTGCTCTGCTTGTGATTTCCTTCTTTGTGGGATTGGTTACGATTCTTTTCGCAAAAAACGAAAGTGTCAATCGTGGAATTCTATTGTCCACTTCTTCCTTTGGAGATAAAGGATTGCGGATTCCTTTCGATCTATTGGAATCTTTGGGTCTTGTTTCCGAAAAAGAAAAATTTCGCACCACCTATAAAAAGAAAATCGTAAAGATCGGAGTGATTCTTTTGTCGGAAAGTTTTCTTTTGTTTTATAAGAATTTCGGAATTACAAACGATCTTTCGATCAGTTTGATCAAGTTAGTCGTTTTTGCCTCGATCGTAATCGGTTTTTGGGTCGTCGTCAACGAGTACCGGAGCAATTCGTATCACATTTCTAAGGGGGCTTTGCGAATTCCGGATTGGAGAATTATCGAATCAGTTTTAGAATTGTTAAAAAAAGAAAAAGTCATAATCGACGATTGGAATTCATTCGTAGATTACTTTCCATTCTTTGCATATCTTTTACCGATCGAAAATTTAGAAACGGACGACACCTATCATTTTACGATGAATTTTGAAAACCTCTATTGGATCAACGGCTTTGACCAAGAAGTCCTCTTTCGATTGATTGATATCGTGAAAAAATCGAACGGATCGTTTTTAAGAATTCCGTTTCCGGTAAGAAAAAAATCAAAGTCCAAGAGATCGAAAAGAAAGTAAGGAAAAACGATTCATTCGAGCGCGTAAATCGCCTGATAAAAGGGTAAGGTTTTTTTAAAACGATATTCTTCCAGAGGTTGGAATCCTTCGGCCTTTAAGATGGACGAGGGATCTCTGTTGAGATTGCATCCTTGTGCAAAACGATTCCAAAACGGATTGAGAAAATTCTGTAAAAGTTGTCCCGCCTTAGAACTTGCTTTTACGTGTTCTAAGATCAGAATTTTTCCGCCTCGTTTCAATCTCGACTTCGCAAATCGAATCGCGTAGACCGGATCGGGAACGGTACAAAGAACGAGAGTGAAAACGACGGCGTCCATACTTTTTTCCGGAATCAAAGATTCCAATTCGGGATCTCCCAATCCGAGAACTTCCATTCGAATCTTTGCGTTTTCCTTATGAGCGGTCGTGTTCTGTACGGATCGCATTCTTTCCTTTGCCTTTTCCATCATCGAAGTGGAAGGTTCGATCGCAATGACGTCGGCCTTGGAAGAATAAATCGGAAAGTTGATTCCCGTTCCGCTTCCTATCTCAAGGACCTTTCCCGTTAAGGGTTGTATGAGATGTTTTCTTTTTCGAAAGAGAATCGTTTTTTCGGTCCGATCCATAAAACGATCGTAAAAGCGCGCGAACATTTTCGCGTAAAAAGATTCTTTTTCCGAAGGCGCATCGTTTCGATCCGTGATTTCTTCGAGTTGGATTTTCTTTTTTCGGGTTTCGGATTTAGTTTTGTCCGCGGGAGTTGTGTGCTTCGATTTCTTATTAAGAGATAGTGTCCTTAAAGTTTCGCACAAATGAGAACTTGAGAAGAGCTCTCCTCACACGATCAAGCCATGAGCTTTAAAGTTTTTAACTCTTTTAATTTCTCCATGTCAACATACTTTTTAGTTCC
>NZ_NPDU01000012.1 GCF_002811985.1 Leptospira adleri | reverse complement strand
CCAGAGAATCTTCCGGTTTTCCAAAGGAAGCAGAAGTATCGGTCACATCCCCGACCGTTATCAGATTGCCCGCGACATTCCGTGATTCCAGAGTATGTCTTACTTTTCGAAGAGAAAGAATTCCCAGGTATCGATCCTCCTTATCCAAGACAATGTAATCGCTCGCTTGAATTTTTAGGGCTTCCTCTTCCAACTCGGAAAGAAGAAGATAATCTCTCGTTACCGCTATCTTTCGTAATCGATCTTTCCAAGTCTTTACTTGAATCTCTTCCAAAAAGTCCCGATTCATATCCCAAAAGTGAGCCGGAGATTGAAATCTAGTTTCCTTCTGCGCTCTGTATAAACTCAACTTATGACTTAGGACAAAAGTCAAAATAGAAACGACCATCAAAGGTGGAAGCAGCGTATAACTTCCGATCATCTCGCAGATCATAATCATCCCCGCGATCGGTGCGCTCGCTACTCCCGCATAGAACGCGCCCATTCCGACCAGTATAAAAGACGCTACCGAAAGATCAGGATACATTAGAATTTTCGCAAGTGTTCCAACACCTCCGCCCAACATACCTCCGATAAACAATGAAGGACCGAACATTCCCGCAGAACCTCCGGTTCCGATGGTAAAGGAAGTTGTAAGAATCTTCATTCCCGCCAAAATAAAAAATAAAACGACCAGCCAAAGCCCGGTGCCTTGGTAGACGGAGGAAAACAATCCTTGAGTTCCGATCGGATCCTTTCCGTCGAGAGCAACTTGTAATATTCCCGCTCCGGTTCCTATCGTTTCCGGAAGAAATAATCCGACCGTACCGACAAAAAGACCGCCTAACGCAGGTTTAATGATCGGAGAAATTTTTAAGGTCCCGGAAAACGACTGAACTCTTCTAAAAATTCTTATAAATATATCGCCGCATAAAAAGCATAGAACTCCGAGTCCAAGATAGAAGATGAGATCCGTATAACGGAAGAATTCGTTGTCTGCAACTCGATAAACGGTTCTAAAACCGTTGAGGCTCGAATACACAAGATACGCGGAAACGGAAGAAATGATACATGGTATCAAAGAATCACTTTCGATATCCTCTCTATAGATCATTTCCACCGAAGTCAGAGCTCCTCCCAACGGAGCGTGAAAAATCGCGCCCAATCCGCCCGCGGTTCCCGCAAGCAACAGAGTACGTCTCGCCCTTGCCCCCGCTTTGAGAAGAGTCGCGAGCAAGGATCCGAAGCCTGCTCCGATCTGAGAAATAGGCCCTTCTTTCCCGCCGCTTCCCCCGCTCGCGAGAGTAAAGACGGTTGCAACGGATTTGATAAGCGACACGACCGGATTCATCTTTCCTTCTTGATTGTGAAAGGAATCGATCATCGCGTCCGATCCGGTGCCGCCCGATTCCGGTGAAAAACGATTCACGATCCAACCGGTCAAAAGACCTCCCACGATCGGTAAGAAAAAAACCAACCAGGGACGATATTCATCCGTAAAAGGAATTCCCCAGTTCACAGTGTCTTTAGATTCTATGAGAAATTCTCCGGAGGCGCGGGGAAGAGCCAAACCGGCGGCGCGGTCTAAAAACAAATATTCGGATACGGCGAGAAGTCTCGAAAAAAGATAAGCTCCCAAACCGGATACGATGCCTGTCAGAATACAATAAAAGTATAATGATCTTCTTCCGCTGATTCTAAATAAGGGTTGTTTTACTTCTTTCATCTTCATCGCAGAATAAGATCGCTCCGTTTCAACGAAGAACGATCTTTTTGAAAAAGAAATTCTTTAACTTCAGTATTTAAAAGAATAAGACAATTCAAACAAACGATTGTGAGTCGTGGTGTCTTCCAAAGCGCCCATCGCGCGATAAAACCGGGGAATTGCGACCGCGGCGATAAATATTCCGCTGTATTTTGCATCAAAGACGTTTCCGCTCGGACCGTGTTTGTTAAGAAGATTGTCCATCGCGCTTTTTTTATCGTTATTGCTCATGACGAAATAATAAGCAAGACCGCCGATGAGCAAGTCCGTAAGCAAATAAAAGGCGGATCTCGAAAACGCGTCATTCGAAGTATAAACCGGAGATTTGCTAGCGTTATACATCACTGAAAATGCCGGAGAAATCAAGTTTAGTCCTTGCGAAACGATATGGGACTTCTTCTCCAACTTTTCAAGACGTTCATCTCCGGTCGAGGACGTCGCCGTTCCGATTCCGTTCGCATCCTTTTTCTGCAATTCTTCCTGAAAATAATTCCGAAATACCTTTTCCATTCCCGATTTCGGGGCTTCGATCCGCATGATACTCACGTTATCCCGCTTTGCGAATTCTCCCAAATAAACGTTAAACGCATATCTTGAATACCAAGGAGTTGTATAATGATATTTGAATCCTTTTGTTTTCTTGCTTAGTTTTACCGAACCTTCGGCGAACTTATTCAACGCCGCGAAAACTCTCATATTATTGTCTTCGATTTTTCCCTCGATCTCGATGACTTCGGATGCAAACGCAGGAACCGTTGCCAAAAAGAATAGAATCGAAACGATAGAAAAGCGTCTCACTGAATATCTCCCCCTTTGAAAAAGGCGATCAACAACATGATGGAATTGTAACTAACGTGGGCGGAGATAGAATACCAAATGTTTCCCGTTCTTAAATAAAAAAGTCCGAAGAACATTCCCACAAAACTCAATAGAATGGGAACGCTGACCGAAGATTGACCGCTATAATGAACAAGTCCGAAAACCACCGACGTAAACAAAAGACCCGGCATTTCCAAACCTCTCGCCTGGAATTGTTTGAGACAAAACCCTCGAAAGAAAATCTCTTCAACGATTCCGGTAATCAATCCTACGCTGTACAATGACCATAGCAACAAGGATCGATTCCCTTTCATCTCCCTAAATAGAACTTCCTGAAATTCGTTCGGAGATTGTTTTCCAAAAATTTTGGTGAGAAAGAATCCGAATACAATAACAAAAAGAAAAACCAAGGCTCCGAGTCCCGCACCGGTGAACATCGTCTTTAGAGTAAATGGATCGCTCAGATTGGAATATTCGGCTTTAAAAAAACGAACGAGTATAAAATACGCGGGAAGAATAAAACAAAGAGCCCAGATCAATCGATCGACGATCAAAAGCCAGGGTTTTTCCTTTACCATCACTTCGATGTAACGTTGATAAATCTGCTTCGTATCGGTCTGAATTTCCTTCTGAAATTTTTCCGTGGTTTCCTTATAAATCTCAGCTCGAGTTTCGGCGTCCAAATAAGGAAAGTCGCTCGGTAATTCTTTGGAAATCAAGACCGTAAGAACGATCGAAGTGGCGATCAACGGAAGAAGAACGTAAGTCCCGAGGATCAGAACAAGAAGTTGTTGAAATGCGATAAATACCGGTTCAAACGGTTTGTTTTTCGGGTTACCGGTAGTTTCTAAGGATTCCATTGGATCGGGAGTCTCGGTTACAAGCATTTCTGTCTCTTTTTTTGCGTCATTGTTTTTTTAGAATCGGCCGATTCTACAAGTATAAGACCATGATACGATCTCTCAGGTATCCAATCGGAATAATTACTGTGATCCTCGCGGTTATTTTTTTTAAGAATCCGATCCACTCCCGTCAGAAACCGGAGCTTCTTCGAAATCTGGATTATAACAACCAATCCATCAAACGTCTGCGGGAAGATGTGAAAAACAATCTTAGAATTTCGGTCTCCAATCTAGAGAGATCGGAACTGACTTCTCTTGAATTCTATCGATATGTGGTGAAGAAAGAAGATAACTTCTTCAAGATCATGGCGAGAACGGGAATGGATATCGACACACTTTCTTCCGTAAATAGTCTTTCCTCTCCTTACGACATTTATCCAGGTATGGAACTTATGATTCCGAATATGCGCGGAATCTACGATTCGGACGAAAAGGAAAATTCCCCGTCCGTCCAAAGAAAACTTTCCAAAAAATACAATCTCGCGGAGAAGTTTGTAAACTTCGACGAAAGCAAAGGAATGTGGTTCATTCCCGGCAAAGGACTTCCCAAAGAAGAAAGATCTTTCTTTTACGGAATGGCTTTTTTTCGTCCGCTCGGCGACGAGGGAATTATATCTTCCAAGTTTGGTAAAAGAAAAGATCCGTTCACTAGAAAGGAAACCTTTCACGGAGGACTCGACATCGCCGCTGAAGAAGGAACGGACGTCTTTGCTTCGGCAGACGGGGAGGTTTCCTTTTCCGATAAAAAAGGCGGTTACGGTAACTTGATCGTTTTGAATCATCGACTCGGCTACGAGACGTTATACGGACATTTGAGTTCGATTTCGGTTCGGCCCGGTGAAAAGGTACGAAAGGGTCAAAAGATCGGAGAAGTCGGCCAAACGGGAAGGGCCACCGGAAATCATTTGCATTTTGAAGTGAGAAGATTCAACCAAAGACAAAAACCCGTTTTTAGAGACCATGCTTAAAAAGACCGCCATCTTCCTTTTCGTCCTAGGTCTGACGTCCCTAACTTTTGCCGGAATTTTATTCCTTCGCTCGGGAAAATTTGAAACGGAGAGTTATCTGCCCGATTCTCCTTTTGAAACATTAAAAAACAATCATCTGCTGGAAGCGGAATGGATTCATAAGGACGTTTTAGAAAAGCCTTATGGGATCGCGGTCGATACCTCGGGTTTTATTTATACCGGCACTGAAGATAAAAAAATAATCCGAATTCGCACAAACGAAAAGACCGAAGTTTTTGCAACGTTAGGCGGAAGACCCTTAGGGATGAATTTTGATCGCCAAGGAAATCTTTTAGTCTGCGTTGAAGAAATAGGAATCGTTTCCATCTCCAAAAACGGCGTTCAAAAGATTCTTATTTCAAAACTTCCTGACGGAAGTCCTTTGCGTTTTCCTCATGCGATCGAGATAGCGCGCGACGGAAGAATCTATTTCACCGTTTCTAGCAAAACTCATTCCTTTAAAGAATCTTTTTTGGAAGAGTTGTCCGCGCTTCCGAACGGAATGATTCTCACGGCGGATAAGAATCTAAATTCATTAGAAATATTGAATGAAGAATTGTACTACCCGACCGGAGTCGCTTTGTCTTCAAAGGAAGATTTTCTCCTGGTGACCGAACCGTTTCGACACAGGATTTCTTCGGTTCCTCTTTTCGGGCCGAAACGAGGAGTTGAAAAATTCTTTCTAACAAACATCCCGGGAATTCCGGGTTTGATCTCGAGTAGCGGCGGATCTTTCTGGATAGGAGTTCCATTCTATCGAAACGAACTTCTGGATAAGGTTCAAGAATATCCTGAAATCAAAAATTTATTAGCAGGACTTCCTGGTTTTCTACATGCGAAAAATTCGCCGATGGGATTTGTGATCGCGATGAACGATTTCGGAGACATCACCGCGAACTATCAGGATTTTACGGGAACCTCGATCAACGGAATCACGGCGGTTTTAATCCACGCCGGCAACGTTTACCTGGTTTCTTCGACTCAGGGCAAAATCGCTAAGATGAAACCCGTCGTCGAAGAAATTCGTTTTTTCTAATATTCTTACATCGAACCTAAGGCTTCTCTAAATCTTTCCAAAGGAAACCGGTTTACGAAGTCGCCGAATTTTTCACCGGGAGTTCCTTCTTCTTTCCAGAGAACAAACGCTTTTTCCAGTTGGGCGGGAATGTCCGCAAAAGCTACTTTCTTTGCGACGTATTCTCCGACCTTCGTTCCCTCGGAATCCGCGCCGAAAAATAAAGAATACTTTCCTCCGGCCTGTTGACCTACGATTCCCACCTCGGCGGAATAAGGTCTCGCACAACCGTTCGGACATCCGGTCATTCTCACGACCGGAGCACGATCACTGAGACCGTGTTTTTCCAAAACTTTCTGAATTCCGTTTAAAAGCTCCGGAAACGTTCTTTCCGATTCCGTAAGAGCCAAACTACAAGTAGGAAGCGCCGGACAAGCGAGCGCGCGGTCGAAAAGAGGATGCGGGCTTTTCGGAGTTACATTCAATTCTTCTAATCTTTTTTCGATCTTTGTCCGATCCGATTTCTGAACTCCGATCAGGATCAAATCCTGATCCGCAGTCACTTGAACTCCAAGTTTGTAAGTTCCTATGATTTCTTTGAGAGCCGACTTGAGAGGTTTTCCGGGGAAATCTTTGATTCTTCCCGCAAGCGTATGAAATCCGAGCGAAAGAGTTCCGTCCTCTCTTTCCGTCCAACCCAAATAAGAAGGGGTTTCCCATGCAGGAAGCGCTTTGTTCTGATCAAACTTCGTTTTTGAACGGGATTCGACCTCGTCTCTAAACCATTCCACTCCCTTATCCGCAAGAACGTATTTTAAACGAGCGTGTTTGCGGTTGGTTCTATCTCCGAAATCCCGGTGCGCGGTAACGATCGCTTCGGCAACGGCGACTAACGCGCTTTCCGGAACCCATCCCAAAAGACTCGCTGCGCGCGCAAAAGTATCCGGTTTATTATGAGTCATTCCGAAACCGCCGCCGGCAAAAACGAAATAACCGTCGATCTTACTTCCGTCGGCGTTCAAGGTCGCCGCGAAGCCCATATCGTTCGCGTAAAGGTCGACGGTGTTGTTTCCGGCTAGAGTAACCGCGATTTTAAACTTTCTCGGAAGATAGGTTTTACCGTAGATCGGATCTTCCTCGTCCTTATTGATCTGTTTATCGCCTAACCATACTTCTGCGTAAGCGTTTGTCTTAAATTTAAAATGATCGGATAGAAGTTGCGCCACTCCGTCCAAAAGTTGAAGACTTTTTTTACCCTGAGGGTTTACGGCTTGGGTCACGTTTCTAACGACGTCCCCGCAGGCTCCCATGCTGGAAAGATTGATCTTATTGATTTCCTGCATCACTTCTCGAAGGTGAAAAATCCGCAGAGTGTGAAGCTGAACGGATTGCCTCGTTGTTAAACGAATCGCGCCTCCGCCGAACTTATCTCCGAGCGCGTCCCAAACCAAGTACTGCTCCGAAGTCAATCTTCCGCCGGGAATTCTTCCGCGAATCATAAAGCTAGTTGGAGCTTCGATATCGTTTCCGTTTTCGTCTTTTTTACGGTCTCTGTCTTTTTGCTGATAGAGTCCGTGAAATTTCAGAAGTTGTTTTTCATCTTCTTCGTAAGAATCGATGTTTTGATCGATTCCCTCGGCGATTTTTCCTCTCAGATTGTTCGAGTTCAGTTTAATTTCTTCAACCGGGGACAGTTCTTTTGTTTCTGACATGATTTAGGTTTTTCCTTTTTCGGGGTTTATGATTTCGTTCCGTTATTTTCGATCTATGGAGGCGCTGAAATATTCTTCTTTGAGAGTTTGCAAAAGATTCTTTAAAATCCTTTTTCTAAGTTGAGGATCCGGTAAGATCGATTTGAGTTCTTTTCTAAAAGCGATCAACTCCTGAAAATCTTCTTCGTGATCTTTTGGAATGAGTTCGTCCAAAGCTGATTTGACCACGCCCGAAAGACCGGCGAAATTTCCTTCCGTCGATATCGCGATTCTCAGAGGTCCGCGATCCAACACGGCGGCGGAATAAAAATCGCAGTTGGAAGGATCGTCCGCGCAGTTGATCCAAATTTTCCAAGAGTGCGCGTATTCGCAAAGTCTGCGATTCAATTCGGAATCGTTTGTCGCGGAAAAAACGAGTGCGCGGCCTTGCAGGTCCGAAAAATCTACGGATCTATATTCAACTTTGATTTCGGGATGTTTTTCTAATATAGCGAGGACTTCTCCGCAGATTTCCAGAGCGATCACCGTGATTTTCGCGCCGCAGTCTATGAGATGTGGGAGCTTTTCGAGCGCGACCTTACCCCCGCCGATCAAAAGAATATTCTTATTTTCTAAATTAAGAAATGCCGGATATTTACGACTCATTCTTTTCCTCCGAAACTTGCGAGGAGAATGCGATAGATTTATCCTTTTGTAAAAACCGAACCACATTTCCGATGTAAACGATTCCCGGCCCTTTGGTTCTTTTTTCCAAATTAGAATCTGCGGCTTCCCTCAAGGAACATGTCTGCACCTTACAGGTTTCAAGCGACGCGTTTTCCACAAGAGCCACGGGAAGATCTTCGGAACTTCCGTGATCCAAGAGCAACTTTGCGATTTTGGGAAGCGAGGTCGTTCCCATAAAAAGAGCGATCGTTCCTTGAAACCTCGCGAACCATTCCCAATCGGTCGCTTCATTAAGAACGGTATGTCCGTCCATGATCAAAACCTGACGAGAAAGACCTCTGTGCGTCAAAGGAAAACCGGCGAAAGACGAACCCGCGTTGAGAGAACTCACTCCGGGAACGATCTCGTATTCTATATTATGATTGATTAATGTGATTAATTCTTCTCCGCCTCGTCCGAAGACGAAAGGATCCCCGCCTTTAAGGCGGACCACATTCTTACCGGAAAGCGCGTAGGAAAGAAGAAGGTTGTTGATCTCTTCTTGCGTGGCCGAATGTGCGCCCGAACGTTTTCCGACGTAGTGAACGATCGCGTCTTTCGGAAAAATTTCCAGAAAAGAAGGATCCAAAAGCGCGTCATACAAAATAACTTCCGCCTTTGCAAGAATCCGATATGCGCGAAGAGTCAGATCTTCCGGGTTTCCGGGACCGCCCCCAACGAGAAAAACCTTTCCAGGTTTTTGCAAATCGGATTTAGAATCGGCGATGGACATTAAAGTCAGGCTCCAACTCCGGTAATCATACCCGCACCGACGGTGGAATTAGTTCCTTCATCCACGAGAATAAAACTTCCGGTAGTACGATTGATTCTGTATTCGTCGAAGCTCATCGGTTTTGCCGTTCTAATTTTGATCTTACCGATTTCGTTTAACGTAAGCCCTTTACCGGCGTCCAGTTTTTCGTGCGTATCGGGCGCCACTTTGAATTCGATTTCTTTTACGATCGCCTTTACCGCGTTCGTCGTTTGACGGAGAAGGTATTTACTTCCGGCCGAAAGGGCTTTGGAATCCATCCAACAAATATTGGCTTCGATATCCTGAGAAACGATCGGAAGATTGTCGGATTTTACGATCATATCACCTCGGGAAATATCGATCTCGTCTTTTAAACGAATCGTTACGGACATCGGAGGAAACGCTTCGTCGACTTCTCCGGCATAAGTATCGATCGCTTCGATCGTGCTCGTAAAACCGCTCGGCAGAACGGTGACCGCATCCCCTTTTCTTAATATTCCGCTTCGAACCTGACCTGCATAACCTCTGTAATCGTGGTGTTCGTCGGAAAGAGGACGAATGACGTATTGGACGGGAAAACGAGCGTCTTCGAAATTCTCATCGCTTTCGATGTAGACCTCTTCCAGATGAGAAAGCAGAGTTCTACCCTCATACCAGGAAAGATTTTCGGATTTGTCGACGACGTTGTCTCCGTTGAGCGCGCTGATCGGAATAAATTCAATATCCTTAATATCTAAACGTGAGGCGAAATCGAGGTATTCCGCTTTGATCTCTTCATATCTTGTTTGAGAGAATTCCACGAGATCCATCTTGTTGATACAAACGACGAGGTGCGGAATTCTCAGCATAGAGGCGATATAAGAATGGCGATACGTCTGCTCGATCACGCCTTTTCTCGCATCGATCAGGATGATCGCAAGATTGGAATTGGAAGCGCCGGTAACCATGTTTCTCGTATATTGAACGTGACCGGGCGCGTCCGCGATGATGAATTTTCTTTTGGGTGTGGAAAAATATTTATAAGCGACGTCGATGGTGATCCCCTGTTCCCTTTCGGCTTTGAGTCCGTCGGTTAGAAGAGCCAGATTGATCTGACCGTTGTTTCCTCGACCGGTCTTTTCGATCGCTTCGAGCTGGTCTTCGAAGATGGACTTGCTATCGTAGAGAAGTCTTCCGATCAAAGTGGACTTACCGTCGTCCACGCTTCCTGCAGTAATAAAACGTAATAAATCCATCAGAAGTAACCTCCCCTTTTTCTGTCTTCCATTGCCGCCTCGGAACGTTTGTCGTCCAATCTGGAACCGCGCTCCGTGGTTCGGGTCGCTTGAATTTCGAGGATGATGTCGTCGATATTATCCGCTTGAGAATCGACAGCCGCAGTGCAGGTCATATCTCCGACGGTTCGAAAGCGGACGACCTTGTCTTCCACGCGATCGTTTGAGTCGATCGTAATGAACTTGGAAACGGGGAAAAGAAGATTCTCGCGATAGATGATCTGACGAGTATGAGAAAAATATAATGAAGGAAGATCGATGTTTTCCTTGCGAATGTATTCCCAGACATCCAATTCGGTCCAGTTGGAAATGGGAAACACACGAACGTTCTCGCCGGGGCTGATTTTACCGTTATAGATATTCCAGAGTTCGGGTCTTTGCAATTTCGGATCCCATTGCCCGAATTCGTCTCGAACGGAAAAAACTCTTTCTTTGGCTCTGGCTTTCTCTTCGTCTCTGCGGGCGCCGCCGATACAAGCGTCGAATTTGAATTCTGCGATCGTATCCAAAAGGGTCACTGTTTGGATTCCGTTTCTACTAGGAAACTTACCTTTTTCCTCAACGGCCTTCCCTTGGTCTATGGAATCTTGAACGTAACGAACGATGAGCTTTTCGCCGATTTTGTTCGCGAGTTCGTCTCTAAAATCCAAGGCTTCCTGAAAGTTATGGCCGGTATCGATATGCACCAAAGGAAAGGGAAATTTTCCCGGACGAAACGCTTTGAGTGCAAGGTGAACTAACGTGATGGAATCTTTCCCGCCGGAGAATAAAAGAGCGGGTCTTTCAAATTGGGACGCGGTTTCGCGAAGAATGTAAATTGATTCCGCTTCGAGTTGTTCGAGATGTGTAAGTCTGGATCTGTTCATAGTTGAATTCATATTGCTCTTTTAGGACCGGACTTCTGACGCACTAACTTACCGTCGACCACGTGAAGTCCGCATTCTTGATTGTCTTCTTCCCACCACCATCTTCCGGAGCGAATATCTTCTCCGGGAGCAACTGCGCGGGTACAAGGCGCGCAACCGATCGAGGGAAAACCTTTGCTATGGAGGACGTTCACGGGAATTCTATAAGTGGCGATAAAGTCCTGAGTTCTTTCCAAAGTCCAATCAAGGATCGGATGGTATTTTAAAATGTTACGGGAAGAATCCAATTCCACTTTTGTGAGAGATCCTCTGGAATCCGACTGTTCGGAACGAATACCGGTGATCCAGAGTTTGGTATCTTTTAGGGCGCGGTTGAGAGGTTCCACTTTTCGAATAAAACAACATTCTTTTCTGTTTTCTACGGAGTCGTAAAAGCTATCAGGGCCTTTTGTGTTGATGAGATTTTGAACCGAGGTCGTATCGGGAAAAAAGGTTTCGATCTTTTTGCCGTAGCTCGCGTTCGTAAGTTTGTGAAGATCGTAGGTTTCGTTAAAAAGACGACCCGTATCCAAAGTAAAGACGCGAATTTTTAAATTTCGAGAAAAGATCACGTGAGTGATTACCTGATCTTCAAGGCCCAAGCTGGTGGAAAAAGCCGCAGACTCTCCGAACTCCTCACTGATCCGTTCCAAGGAGTCTTCCAAGCTAAGAGATGCAAGTTTTTGTTCTAATTCTTGCGGTGACATGTTCGTAATAATCTCAGTCTCGAAATTGGAGGCTTACGCATCCAGCTTGATTTTATAATTGAAGCAAGAAATAGTTCAAATTTTGGAAAAAAGAGACCTATTTCTTCACCAAAGTTTTATATATTGGATTTTTTGTAAACTATATTTGATATACTGCACTCCTTAAGCGCAAAATTATCGGTATTACTGGAAATTTTTGAGAATAAGATCGGAATTTGTCGGAACTCCGACCTTCCCGTAAAAACGCGCGCCCCCACCCTCATCGGGTGGTGGAGGTGGGCTCGCGGGAAAAATTCCGAAAATTCTCCTTATCACAAAATGACGTTTTACGCATACAAAAATAACATCCGAGAATTTGTAGGACCTCCTACAAGAAAGTATTGGAAAATTTTATTCGGCAAACTCCAATCGGTTGTCGATGGAAATCATTTCGATCCTAAGAGGTTTTTTTCGAAAAAATTCGAAAATCTACGTTCTTCTTTTTGGACTCTACGGCGCCGTCTTTCTCTTCCTTTTTTTCAATGAAGAATTCGGATTCCCGATTCTCACATCGAAACATTTTCCGACAAAAGCGATCGGAACGACAATAGTTTACGGAATTTTAATATTCTTTTTTTATTGGAATCTTTCTCAAAGAAGAAAGCGCCTTTTACGGAAAAAAGGAATAGTAGAATTTCTTTTTGTGTTTTGGGTTTGTTTGATTGGTCTTGAACTTTTGAATCTTCCGTTCGAGAAAATTCTCGTTCACTTGCCGAAAGAATATATGTTCTGGTCTTATAAGGTTCTCAAACAAACGGTTCAATTTTTTCCGCTTCTCTTGTTTCCTCTATTTTATGATTATTATAGAAACAAAACGAACCCGATTCCTTTTGAAAAAAAGAAAAGCCCCGCTTATTATCCGATCTTGATCATCGGAATCGTTCTTTCCGCGATTGGGACTTTCATTCCCGGCTTTCAGGAATATTATCCGAGAGCGCCTTTGAGTTCGGAACAGTTTTTATATCACGCGACTTGGATCACGACCTTGGTCTTTGAAATCGTCTATCTCGCTACTTTCTATTTTACCGAATTCTTTTTTAGAAAATTTCTGATACGTTATCTTTCATTTGCGGGAAGATATCACGCGGTGGGAATGAGCGCTCTTGTCTACGGACTTGTTCACTTTCAAAAACCTCGGGGAGAAATCCTCAGCTCGTTTTTAGGAGGATTGTTGATGGGGGCTTTGAGCATTCGAACACACTCGATTCGAGGAGGTCTTTACGCTCATATCGCGCTCGCGGCGGGAATGGAATTTTTTACCGGAATTTTTGTCTGGGAAAAACTTTTCTAATTCTCAGGGCGACTCCTGCGCGCGAGGATCAATAAAAAAGAAATCCGCCGAGTAATGCGCAGGACCGGGCTCTTCATTCCAATCTGCAAAGCGCCATCGAAAGACTTTCTTTTCATAGAAAGATTTTTTGAACAACGATGACGCATCGCAGGATTTCCATTTCGATCCCTGTCGCGCGTCTTTCTCTAAAAGACCGACTTCGATTTAAAATTCTTTCAAAAAAAATCCGCGTCCGTTTCGAGATCGTAAAAGAAAAATCGATTCAAAAAAAAATTTACTTCCTTCGAATCGAATGGATCCATACAAAAAAATCCCGAATTCACAAATGAAATTAGAACGTCGTCCTGCGTAAAAATCAAGGAATCCCTTTCACCTTTACGATGCAAGCTCCGCGAATCGGAAATTGTTCGACCTCTTTTGAGAACTTGGATTCTACTGGAGAAGACCAAAGATTTCCTTCGATCTCTTCGCATGATTTCGCGGCGATAAACCAGTCCGGTTTTTCCAAAAGATTCTTCTCGGAATAAAACCCTTCCTTCTTTTGTTTTTCTCTCGCTTCTTGACGATTGATAAGACCGGCTCGATAAAACGAAAGGGTCAGATCCGGCCGATTGTGGTGTTCCAAAGGAAGTCGGTTCCAAAAAACGGAAGGTCTGTTCAGATTCTTCTTAAAAACCTCTTCGGCATCGTCAGCCGTATAAAACAGGGAACGATCCACCCCGGAAAAACAAAGATTGGTTTTTTCCCAAACGGCGAACTGATTGCCGAGCGTATAACCGGCAGTAAACATTAAAATAATAGAATATACTATCGCCGTGAAAATCCGATATTTTTTGGAAATGAACCATTCGTAACAGAAAATTCCGATCGAAACGAACATCGCCGGATACAAATGATAGATATGTCTCGGCTGATGATTCGGCGTCATCAAAGTCAATCCGAGAATCGAAATAAAAATCGAAAGAATGAGAAAGAACGAGGCGCTGATTTTTTTTTCTTTTTTGAAATCGATGACTCCGAAACAAAGTCCCAAAAATAAACAGAACAAAAGCAGCGCACCGCCGTTAGGCGCATAAAAAGAATTCTCCAAAATCTCCTGAAAGTAGGTCAGAGTAAAAACGGAGCCGTCGCTCTGTCCCGGCAGCAAACCCGCGCCCTGCGCATGCCCGATCGTGCTGCTCGAACTGGAAAATCGATCCGGATGAAATAGAACCCAAGAACCGACGGGAAGAATACAATAGGTCCAAAAATTCTTCCAGACCGGAGAAATCTCTTTGTGAAAAAAAGGTTCGGCTTTTTCATTTTTAAACGAAGGATAAAATTCTTTCCAAAGGGAACGGCTCACGCTGATCCAAACGATCAGAACACCCGCATAACGCAAAAGTCCTTTTGTTTTTCCCGGAAGAATTTCTTTGGAAAGAATTACGGAAACTAAGATCGCAGAAAAACCGATTAAGACCGGGGTCGCTTTTTTAATACTCTTTCGATACGAATCTAAAATTTTGAAAGTAAGTTCTTTTGTCTCAGTAAACCGGAAAAAGGATAAAAATAAACATCCGAAAAAGATAAAAATATAACCGTAAGGGTATTTGGTGTGGAACAAAAGGTTCACGCTGAAAAATAAAAACCAAGGAGAATAAGAATCCGCGTTATCCGCTTTTGTCCCATTCGGATCCAAATTTTTTTCTTCATTCGAATCTTTTTCCGAAGAAAAATGTTTTTGCATTTCCCACAACGCGAGAATCGAGGGAAGATAAAACAACCCGCCTTGGATCTCGAGCATTCCGGAAAAAGTATAATGCATCCATCCCGGATTCTGCAACAAACCTCCGCAGACGATCGGAAATAAAATTCCGGCCGCGATCCAAGATCTTCTTTGCGTAAATCTAAAAAGAATCCAGGGAACTACGCAAAATAACAAAATCAATTCTGCAAACGTAAACAATGAGACCGGAGTTCCGCCCGGACCGAAAAGAGAAACAATCAAAGCCTCCGGAAAATTCCGGAGGACCGGCCAAGTCGGAGAATCAAAAGTCAATCTCACGACGGTCCAAAGATCGAAGGAACGAAACGCTTCCGCAAATCGGATCGAAGTGACCAGTCTCGCGTCAGGATCCCAAGTCAAAAAGTTTTGATTGGGACAAAAGGTAAGAAATTTAAAATAGAGTTTCCGTAAATAGATTCCTAAAATGACGAACTGCGGAAGGAAAAGCCCAATGATAAAAAGTTTTGAAAATCGGAAAATTTCGGAGAATCGCATGACGGATAAAAGGAATCAATACAACTTCTCCTTACTCTCGGTCAGAAGTCGAATCGGAATCTTCCTTTTATTCTTCTTTTTTTTTCCGCTTACCGCGGAAGATCGTCCTTTTAATTTTCCAAAAGATCATTCCTTTCACTCCAAATACAAAGTGGAATGGTGTTACTTCGTCGGAGTTTTAAAATCGGCCGAAGGAAAAGAATACGGATACGAACTCAGTTTTTTCAAAGGAACCTTCGGAAAGAATAAGGAAGTGTTTCCCGTCCATTTCGCGATCTCCGATTTTGAAAACCGTAAACATAAGATCGCTCAAACCATAGAACGTAAGTTAGGCGGAATGGCCGGTTACGACCCGGGAAAAATTTTCAGCGGAAATTATTCGATGAAGATCATCGGTCCAACCGAATTCCATCTCTCTGCAAAGGACAATGAAAATTCTTCCATTTTCTTAGATCTAAGATTGAAATCGAAAACTTCGAATATTCTTTTACACGGAGATCGCGGCAAGTCGATCAAGAGCAGAAAAAATCCGAATTTCTATTCTTATTATTATAGTATCCCCGGACTTTTTACCACCGGCGAACTCGCGATCGGAGAAAAAAAAATCCGGATCGTCGGCGGAGATTCTTGGATGGATCACGAATGGAGCAGCCCGTCCGATTCTTTCCAAGGCGCAAAACTTTCGGATGAATCGAATTCTTGGGATTGGATCTGCATTCAACTCGAGGACGGAACGAAGATCATGTCTTTTAATTTCAGAGAATCTCCGACTTCCAAATCGGAATCCTTTGCAACGATCAAACTCGGTTCCGGAAAAAAAATCGGCCTGGATCGGGAAGGAGAAGTTTTTCTCGCGCACGATTCTTCGAATTGGAAAAGCGAAAGGACTCAAAAAGAGTATCCTCTTTCTTGGAGTTTGATCACCGATTCTTCCGAAAAAGAAGCGGCTCTTGATTTAAAAATCGAACCCGTTTTCGAAGATCAGGAATTCGATTCAAGACCTACGACCGGCTTCAGCTATTGGGAAGGCGCGGTGCGGATTTCAGGAATTAGAAACGGAAAAAAAGTCAAGGGGACCGGTTATCTAGAATTGAAAGGAAATCGGAATTCGGATAACCGCAAAATATTCTAATTTCGCTTACCAATTATTGAAATTCTTTTTTTTGAAAAAGACTTTGTCTTACGATCCGATTCTTCGAAACTGTTTATCCGGGAGACGGAAATGAAATGAAAAAATATTTCCTAAAACGATTTCTTCTCATCATTCCTACGTTATTGGGAATGACGTTTATCGTTTTTTTGATCTCCCATTTTGCCCCCGGTGGACCTCTCGAAACGGAAATTGCGAAAATTCGCGGTTATGCGAACGCACAAGGCGGAAGCGCAAAAACCATTTCGGAAGAAGAAATCGACATAATAAAAAAAAGACTTCACTTGGATAAGCCGGCGGGGATCGCCTATCTCTACTGGCTCAAAGAAATTCTTACTTTCAACTTGGGAGAATCAAGACTTCACAGTCGCCCCGTAACCGATTTGATTTTGGAAAAATTACCGGTGTCTCTCACATTCGGTCTTTCCGGATTTATACTTTCGTATCTGATTTGTATTACTCTCGGAATTTCTAAGGCGCTGCGCAACGGAGAAAAATTCGATATAACAACAAGCGGTATTATCCTAATCATCTATTCCATTCCCGCATTCGCTTTTTCGGTTCTTCTTCTTTATACGTTCGCTTCGGGAGAACTTCTTTCCGTCTTTCCGCTCGGTCACGAAGTTTCCGACGAATACGAATCTCTTTCCGCGTGGGAAAAAATCAACGATCGAATCCAGCACATGTTTCTTCCGGTGATCTGTTACGTTTCCGGTTCCTTCGCGGTCCTTACACTTTTGATGAAAAATTCTCTTCTGGATCAAATCTCGAAAGAATACGTTCGGACCGCGCTTTCGAAAGGATTCAGTTTTAAGGACGCTATCTTCAAACACGCGTTTCGAAATTCTCTCATCCCGATCGCAACCGGTTTCGGAAATAATCTCAGTCTGGTTCTTGCGGGTTCTATCATCATCGAACTCGTATTCAATATCGACGGAATGGGACTTATGAGCTTCCAAGCGGTAACGGAAAGAGATACGGAACTGATGATGGGACTTTTATTGGTTCAGAGTTTTCTTTCCCTCGTCGGAAATATTCTTTCCGATTTCTGTTACGTCCTGATCGATCCGAGGATTCAATTCGAATGATCCTAAGTCCGATTTTAAAAAAAAGATTTTCCAAGTTCAGAGCGAACCGAAGAGCCTGGTATGCTTTGAATACATTATTGATTTCTTATATAATTTCTTTGTTCGCGCCGCTGATCGCGACCAATCAACCGCTTATCGTCAGTTATCAAGGGGAATGGAGTTATCCGGTTTTTTCTTTTTATCCGGAGTCCCGCTTCGGCGGCGAGAATCTAACTCCGCCCAACTACAAAAAACTCGCGCTCAGAGAGGACTTTCGGTCCGGAAACAATTGGATTCTTTTCGCTCCGGTTCCCTACGGATACAACGAAGATAATTTGGAAAGTTTAGAAGAAGGAGATACGCCTCCGTCCGCACCGAACGTAAAACACTGGCTCGGCACGGACGATCGGGGACGAGACGTTTTCACGCGGGTTTTCTACGCTTACCGCAACGCTCTTAGTTTCGGACTCATTCTCGTATTTTTAGAATTGGCGATGGGAACTTTGATCGGTGGAATGCAAGGTTACTTCGGCGGTAAACTGGATATTCTGATGCAAAGAGTAATCGAGATTTTATCCGCGATTCCTTTCTTATATTTGATTCTCATCGTAGGAGCTTTTTTCGGAAGAGGGTTTGCGGTTCTTTTGATCACGTACGGCGCGTTGAGTTGGATCGGGATTTCCTATTATATGCGCGGAGAATTTTATAAGCTCAAACAACTGACTTACGTGGATTCCGCGAAAGCGCTCGGTGTGAGTTCCTTTAGAATTATGGTAAGACATATTCTTCCTAACGCGATTACACCGTTAGTCACATTCTTACCGTTTACTTTAATCGGATCCATTTCCATCTTGAGCGCTCTGGACTTTTTGGGATACGGAATCCCGGCTCCGAATCCTTCCTGGGGGGAAATGATCGGACAAGGAAGAGAACGATTGAGCGCTTGGTGGTTGATTACGTTTCCTTCGGCGGCGCTTTTTCTTACGATCCTTCTGACCTCTTTTATCGGAGAAGGGCTGCGCGATTCCTTCGATTCGAGAGAGAAGGCGGTCTACGAATGACCTCGTCCAACCTTTTACAAGTGAAGAATTTTTCGCTCGATCTTTTTTCGGAAAATCGTTGGCTTCCGGTTCTTCAAAATCTGACTTTCGATGTGAAACAAGGGGAAATCCTTTCTTTGATCGGGGAATCGGGCTGTGGAAAATCTCTGACAGCCCTCGCATTGACAAGGCTCATTCCATCCAATATTTCCAGAGTAAGATCCGGAGAAATTTTATACCAAGGAAAAGATCTTCTAAAACTTTCGCCGGAAGAATTGAGAAAGGTCCGAGGAAAAGAAATTTCTTACGTGTTTCAGGAACCGTTCGCCGCACTGAATCCTTTGATGAAAATCGAAGACCAGATGATCGAAGCCTATCTGATGCACGTTTCTCCCAATCGTAAGGAAGCGATCGAAAAAGCGGAATACCTTCTTTCGTCGGTGGGAATCACCGATATCAAGCAAAGACTTTATTCTTATCCGAATCAGATGAGCGGCGGAATACTACAAAGGATCAGCATCGCGATGGCCTTGATGTGCGACCCTTCCCTTCTCATCGCGGACGAACCGACAAGCGCGATTGACGTAACGATCCAAGCACAACTCGTCGAACTTCTCTTGAATCTGCAAAAGCAAAATCGAATGTCCATTCTCTTTATATCCCACGACTTCGGTCTCGTAGGAACCATCGCTCACAGAATCGCGGTCATGTACGCGGGAAGAATCGCGGAACTCGGCGATACGGATTCCGTCATCGATTCGCCTAACCATCCTTATACGATCGATTTGCTCAGATCGATACCGTCCCTTGCAAAGTCGGTTCACGATCTTCTTCCCATTCAAGGAATCGTACCTTCGCCCGATCAATATCCGCAAGGATGCCATTATTCGACGCGTTGCGGCTCCGTGTTTGATGCTTGCAAAAAAAGCAAACCTGATTTGTTTCCGATCGGTTCCAACGGAGAATCGCATCAATCCGCTTGTTTTCTTTCCAAAAAACAGGATTCAAATTAAGAGCTTCTTATGATTCGTATTCAAGATTTAACAATCAGCTTTTATTCCAAATCCGGTTTCGGATTTAAGAAGAATCGAATCGCAGCCGTGGACGGAATCAATTTAGAAATAGATAAGAACGAAATTCTCGGTCTCGTAGGAGAATCCGGCTGCGGAAAATCCACGTTAGGAAGAGGACTTGTAAAACTTTTACAACCCGAATCCGGAAAAATTTATTTCGAAGATCGGGAGATCACATCTCTTTCCTCTTCCGATTTTTTCCCTTTTAGAAAAAACATTCAGATCATCTTTCAAGATCCGTATTCTTCCTTAAACCCGAGAATGACAATCTCCGAAATTTTGAAGGAAGGATTGGAGATTCACGAAAAACTCGCCGAAGAGGAAGTGCAAAAGAAGATCAAAGAAATTTTAGAACGAGTCAATTTGTCTCCGGAGATTCTCACTCGTTTTCCTCACGAATTCTCCGGAGGACAAAGACAAAGAATCGCAATCGCAAGGGCTCTGATTCTTAAACCTAAGTTTTTAATCTGTGACGAATCCGTTTCCGCCCTCGACGTTTCCACCGGGACTCAAGTTTTAAAACTACTTGTCGAATTAAAAAACGAGTTCGGATTGTCATATTTGTTTATCTCTCACGATCTCGGTGTGGTAAAATCGATTTCGGATCGGATCGCCGTTATGTATTTGGGAAAAATCGTAGAAATCGGCAGGACAAAGGACATCATTTCGTCTCCGGCGCATCCTTATACAAAGGCGCTTTTTCAATCCACCTTCGACGTATATGATCGTAAAAAAATAAGAACGCCGCTCAAAGGAGAAATTCCGAGCACGGTCAACAAACCTTCCGGTTGTCATTTTCACACCCGTTGTCCGATCGCTCAAGATATCTGCAAATCCGAATCCCCGAGCTGGAAAGATCGAGAAGCGGATCAAAAAGTGTTGTGCCATTTTCCCTTGGAACGAGGAAAATGAAATCCATTCATCGCATTAAAGATTTCTTTTATAGCAATCGAATCAAATTTCTTGCGATTCTTCTTTTTCAAATCCTGTTTCTTGCTCTTTTTACGATTCTTCCGATTCTTTTCCGTCAGGATTTTTATAAGGATTTTATTCTTTCCGAAATCGAAAAGTCTACGGGTTTAGAAATTCAAGTCGATCAATCCGACCTTCTTCTATTTCCGTTTCCCGGCATAGAGTTGAATTCCGTAGTAGTAAAAAAAGGAGATATAATCGTAGGAATCAGCGACCAAATCAAAGTGGATATCTCTTGGTTCGGGTTATTAGGACAAAAAGTCGAAATCCGAGATATTTATATTTCCGGCGGCAACATAAACCTTCACAAATCAAAAGACGGTTCGATCGATTTGATTGAATTTTTACAAAAAGGAAAAGAAGATCCGGAACATTCTCATAAATCGAATACGGTTCGTCTCTTTGATCCGGCGTCGACTGAGATTTCGTCTCCGATCAGTCCTAAAGAAATTCTCAAGGTAGGACTCAAAAACGTTCACATAGAGAATTTTTACGTCAATTATCAAGACGACACTCACACTCGAACCTACGGAATTTATCTTTGGAAATCCGCTTTTGAAATCTCGTTTTACGGAGACACATTAGATCTGAATTTGGTCGGGAAGTTAGACGAACAGAGTTTTCAAATATACGGAAGCGCCGGCATAGATGAATTTCCTCCTTCATTCGATAAACTTCAATTTCAAACTACCGTCATCTTTGATAATTGTTCGTTATCCATTTTTCGAGATTTATTTTTTATTTTTCCAAAAGCTGATTTCACCAAGACCGTTCTCAACGGAACCGTTCAGGTCAAAAAATCACCCTATGAGACGATCAACTTTAACATCACAGCGCAGGCGAAGAATTTTGCTTATAAAGGCGGAAACCCGTTCGGTGATATAAAAGTAAATCTCGGTTTAAAATTGGACCTTCCTAATAAGAAATTAGAATTTCCTTATATCTCGATGACCTGGCCGGGTATCGCCGAAGGAAGCGCAAAAGGAAGCGTTCTTTGGAACCAAAAGACGAACGCGTCTTTTCAAATCACCTCAAACTATCTCGATTATCACAGCGTTTTCCGTTTAGGAAAACTTTTCGAATTCACGACGGCGTTCGACGATCCTAAAAGACCGGACGGAGTTTTTTATTTTACTGCCGATCTCAGAAACGTCTATGCTCTTAAACACAGATTTCCAGTTTTGAAGGCGGACGTAAAATACAGTTATCCTTGGATTACCGTTCCGAGTTTTCACGCTTATATATACAACGGAGAAATATTAGGAAAATCTAAAATTAATCCGTTCAAGTCTAAATTCGAAGTCCAAGGAGAAGCGTATCGCGTTTTATTAGATAGAATTCTGATGCCTTACGTCAGCGAGAGAATCATCAACGGAAATTTATTCAGCAAATTTAGTTTTTTAACCGAGGTCCCGGAACGATCCTCGGATTTCTCGGCTGATTTTTTTAGAAACATGGAAGGCTCGGGAAACTTACAGGTACTCAACGGAGAACTTTTGGGTTACGCAAACTTTATGGTTCCGGTTTTGAACACTCTGGGAAAAATCATTTCTTTTAACGGGATCGACGGCCGCAAAGTGGAGTTTACTTCCTTAAAATCGGATTTTAAAATAGAGAACAACCGATTCTATTTTCAAAATCTTAAATTGCAGGGGAATGGACTTGAAGCCGACGGAAAAGGAAGCATAAGTTTTGAGAAGAACGTAGACGTCTTAATCAATTTACGGTTAGGCGGAAACATCGTCGGCAAGGCTTTAAAAATTCCGATCATTTATAAAGGCGTTTTTAAACAATCGATTCCTTATGTCGATCCGATCTGGTTAGGTTCCGTATTTGCGGGAAGTACGATTCTTGCTCCGTTTTTTACTCCTCTCGGAGGACCGTATGGCGGAGGAATCGCCGGATCGGTGGTGTCCGAATATGTGCGGGACGCTTGGGAAGGATTCAAAGGACTTTTCTCCTCAAAGGAAGAAAAAAAGAATAAATAAACTCAGAGGATAGAATGAAACCGAAAATACTAATAAGAATTGCGTCCGTTCTAATGTTGATTTTCACGCTAGGTCATTCGATCGGACATTTCACTCGGTACAATACGACCGACATAAGAGCAATCAACACGATCACCTCGATGCAAATGACTAAAATTCCAATGGAAGGGGTGGATAAAACATACGATCAATTTTATTCCGGGATGAGTTTGAATCTAAGTATAACTTTAATAACTTTCGCAGTTTTACTTTGGCTTTTATCGAATTTGGTTCCTTCCAATCCAAAAATAGTCCGTAAATTATTGATTCCGATATTTCTCTGTGTTTTTTGTTTTTCGATCACGGGATTCGTTTATTTTTTTCCGGCGCCTACTCTTATATCCTGCTTAGCCGCGTTATCCATTCTGACAAGCATCTTTCTATTAAGGAAAGAATCGTAATTTTCATAAGAAGTGGTTGCCGACTTTATATATCGGTTCTCAAATCAAGACAACGAGTAGAATTAAAATTTTTTTAAAAAAGTATATTAAATTTTTTGAAATCGTTTTCCGAAAACCCGCCTTAGACTTAAGGCGTCAGGCGTCAGGCTTGAAATAAAAAGTAAAAAAAACCGCCTAAGTGCGAAAACCGCGATGTTGAAACGGCGCGCTTTTCTCAAGAAAAATCCAGATCCATTCCTTCCTGAATCAAAATTCTGAGAGCGTTGCTAGTTTCGACGAGCCCGTCCCGAATTTTGTAATCAAAGTGCATCGTTCCGTTCACGACTTCTTCTTGGAAGTGCTTTAAAATCACACCTTCCACTTTAGCAAGTTCCAGATCATGGCTGGTAACAAGGCTCATCACTCGATTCTTCTTAAGCTCTTTAAGAATTCCTTTGCAAGCAAGAGAACGTTCTCTGGTATTCGTCCCTTTTAAAATCTCATCCAGCAGAACAAGATGGGGAATCGTAGAATCTTTAATATTACGAACGATTTCGGAAAGCCGTCTGACTTCCGCGTAAAAAAAGGAAATCCCTTCCTCTAAATTGTCTTCGTTTCTCATGCTCGTATGAATTTTTAAAACGGGAAGAGAGAATTCGGAAGCGGGGGTCGGACCACCGGCGAGAGCAAGAATAGAAGCGACGCCGATCGTACGAAGATAAGTTGTCTTTCCTGACATATTGGAACCGGTGATTAGAACTACGTCCTTTTCTTTAACCGAGTCGAGAACGTTAGACACCTTAGAATCAAAAGGAATCAGAGGATGATGAATATTCTTTCCTTCGATCGATGTCGAAGAAGATTCCGGAAGAATTTCGGGAAAACAATAATCCGGAAACATCCACTTGAGATTGGCAAAGGAAAAAAGAGAATCCGTTACTATCAAATCATCGATCGATTTTTCCAAAAGTACGGAATGTTTTTTTTGCCACTTAGAAATTCTCTGTAAGATCCAAAGATCATATAAAAACAAATTATTGAGAATCAAGTGAAGAAGAGGAGCCTCTGTCAAAGCCACTCGTTTTAGAATCCGATCCAGATCTTCGTAAGCCGATCTTAATTCTTCTTTGGAAGTTTCTTGCAGAAGAAATTTACCATTTCGATCCTGAATTTTCAAACCTTTTAAATAGATAAGAATTTTCTGAAGCCCTTTGATGCTTCCCGAAAGCGAATAGTATTGTTGAAATACTTCTAAAGAAAGAGAACGATAAAGTCCGAATAGAATTAAATTTAAGAATAAGACCGACGCCGGAAACGGAACACCTAGAAGAATATTCGCGGGAATCAGAGCCAAAACCAGAATTGTAACCGGCTTATAAATTTTAGAAAGCCAAGGGTAACGTTTCCAAAGGTTCGAAGACAAATCGGACTGGATAAGATTCGGACTCGTCTTTTGCAGCGATTCCGAAGAGTCCCTGTTTTCCTTTAGATAAGAAGCAAGCCTGAGTATTTTAGGAATTGCTAATGTTTTTTCGGATATCGATTTTACGATGGATTGTCTTTGTAGAACATTCTCCCTTTGAAAGTCGAAAAACGATTCCTTAGGATCCAATAGAGAAATCAACTTTTCTTCCGCATTCGTAGTAAAGGTCGTATCTAGCCAGGGGAAAAGGCCCGTTTCGCGAAAAAGATCCAGATCTCTTGCAAGAGGAGAAATCTTTTCTAAAGAAAGTCGAGTTCCGAATTTTTTTCCGAAACCACGGATTTTGATTCTTGCAATTTCTCTTTCCAAAACAGATTGCCAAAGCCGAATTCGATCTCTGGTTGAAGTTGTTTTTTTATATCTTATGACAAAGAAAAAAAACACGGAAAGAAGAAACAAAGACGGAAGATAGAATATGGATTCCGATCTCAGATAATAAAAAACCGAAATCCACAGAACAAATGCCGAGAAAAAGAGAAGTCGGAATAAGGAAAGTTTCGAAAGGAGATTGGATACTTTATCGTGAAGTCGTTTTAATTTTCCGCTTCTACGTTCAAGCAATGCGATCTTAGAGGAAGAAGTCATCCTGTAAGAGAGTTGATATTCTCGTAGTGTTCGTTTTCTCGTTTATAAATCTCAAAATCCAACAAACGAACCAATGATCCGAGATCGGGCATTACCCAGCGGGAAACGAGTTTTCCACGTTCCTTACCTTTGATCTTATCCACATAGACGTAACCGAACAAATCCGTGCCGTACTCGTAGGCGACGAATCTTCCCGTTCTTTTACCGGTGTTGTTGATCAGCCGAATCTGCATTTTTTTGCAATTTTACCGTTTTAGGAAAAATCGTACAAGAAAAAAAATACTCAAGTATTTTCCAATTTCAGCGATATGTAGTTTAGGGAGTCGATTGCTTTCTCAAGGATGAGATGGGGCAAACTTCCAATATATAAAGCACGAACCAAACCAGAAAGTCGCATGGAGGCGCAAAATGTTTTACCCGGACATGGATCCCGAACTGAAAAGTTCCTTTCTCTCAATCGGCAAAACCACCGCAAATCTCGTAAACAACACAATTCTCCCCCAATCCGGATTGAAGGCCGGAAACCTACTCAATTCCGCTCAAATGGAAAAGTTAAAAGAAATCCGTAAGCGCAGATTTCAATCCAGTGAATGGAAGAATTTTCTAAAAGACTGATTTAACGTCCTGAAACTACTTTCAGAGTTCAGCTCGAAACTCCGCGATCGGGAAAAAAGTTCGATTTCGAGGAAAGATTCAAAAAATGACTTTCCTTGCAATTGAATCCGATTCGGACTTTAAGTCCGATTTCAAGTATTTTTTAAATTGAATTCTTGTGTCGAAAAAGCTGAGAAACGGATTTCAGTTCCGTACTCAATGAAATCCAGACTTCAGAGAAAACTCTGATTTTCTAGGGAAAATTTTAGAATAAAAAAGCCTGCTAAGTTAGCAGGCTTTTTCTTTAGGTACGGAATACTTGTTTAGTATTTCGTTTTAGTGGAAGGCATCTTCACATTGAGAATGACATCCACCTTTGTAACGTCCCCTTCCCTTACGTTGATCATAGAATTGTTGAGATTCAGATCTTCCGCAAAAGAGGCTTTGATTTCGTAATCGCCCGGTTTCAAATTCGTGAACCAGAAATTACCTTCGCTATCCGTGTTCAATTTTTGAATTCCCGTCACGCTGGAGATTGTCGGCATGAAGATAGGTTGATTGATGACCGGATTGTCCAAAGTTTTATAAAAAACCTTTCCTTGAATCGCACCAAAACCGCTCATCGAAGCGTTAATCGTAAGTTCGTTCTTCTTATTGGGAAGAACCGCAAAGGTTTCTTGAATTTCAGGATAGTCGTCAGCCTTGATCGTAATCTTATGAACTCCGGCAGGAACTTTGCTCAGAGAAATCGTATAAATATTTCCCGGAATCAATTGTCCTTGTCTCTTCACCGCTCCCCAAAAATTCGAAGAAGAAGCGGAAACCGTTGAAGTAAATTCCTGATCGTCGATAAAAACTTTTACATTACGATTTCCCTTTCTTTTCTTTTTAGCAAAGATCAAAACATCAGGTGGAAGATCGGAAAGTCCGTAAGCACGATCTTGAATGATCGTAGTTTTCAAAACCAAATCCCCTCTTTCATTCGTTGGAACCACAGGTGGTTCTTGCGGAGTTACGACGGGTTGAACCGGATCCGGTTTTACCGGATCGGTATCCGGTTCCACGGATGGAGGCGGAGGTTTCGGAGGATCAACCGGTTTCGGAGGTTCCGGATTCTTTTTACCGGAAAGAAAAATTCCGGATGCGTTTCCGGAAATTTGCGGAACTTGTTCGTGTTGAAATTTCTTCGCCATCTGAACGGTTTCGTCTTTGGATTTAAAGAACGCTTCCAACGCCGTAACGACGTTGTCTTTGTTCAAATCCGCGGAACTCAAAGCCCTTCCGAAGTTGTAGGTAAAAATTCCATGATTGATGCTTCCGCCGACTTCGATCGCGGTTTGATTATCGTCCGCCGAGGAAATGATCGCTTTGTCTTGGAAGAAAAAATCTTCGGAATCCTGTTTCACGGTTCCATTGCTTCCATCCGGAATCGGAACATCGGCCGAACCTCTGGTTGCTTTTCCTTTCTTGGCGATTCCTCCTGAAAAACAGCAGTCAAAAATGAATACCGTTTTAGGGGATTTTACTTTTTCCAAATATTTGTTTAATTCATCGTCCTGGAGGTGAGGCCGATCGTAACAGATGATCAAGTTTCTCATTCCGTTTTTTGCGGACGCATCTCTTTGAAACGCACCGTGACCAGAGAAATAGAGAAGAACCGTATCGTCATCGCCCGCTTTTTTTCCTAAGGCTTTGATCTCTTTTTCAATATTATCCTTTGTTACGTCTTTACCGAGAACAATCTTAACTTCGTCGAAATTTCCGACTCTTCGAATTTCATCGTTTAAATACTTTGCGTCCGCTTCGCAAAGGTTGAGTTCCGGAATTCCTGCTTTATTGCCGGTGTAGTTCGAACCGAAAATGAGCCCGTATCTTTTTTGTGCAAATGCATCCGTTGCAAAAAATAAAATCAAACAGACGCTGATTGCCGATAGCTTGGATTTCAAACCTGGCCTCCTGGGATGATTGAGAATGGAATCAGGGTAACAAAAGAAATCCTTTTGTCATTATTTTTTTAAGGAAAGAATTCCTTCTTCAGAATTTAGGAAAGAATTTTCCGTACGAAAAAGAAGGTCCGCTTTTTAAAAATTCTTAGAAACCGAAAAAGAATCATGAGATGCGAAGAATTTTTTGTCTGTTTCCGCAAAAAAAGGAATACTTTAAGGAACGCTTTGAATCTCAAAAAAGTTCTGTCATTCTTCGGGGAACGAGACCGAAAGTTTGCAACTTGTGAGATTTAGAGCTTATTGTTTCTTCTTAGAAAAAAACGGGCTCCTAATTTCTAAAGAACCCGTTCAAAGAAATCAAATCGTGAATATTAGAGTTCGTGTTTGTAGCCGACACGGTATTGAGTTCCACCCAATACGATCGGATAAGAAGGAGAAGGCGCTAAACTAACCAATCCTCCCGCGGATTGCGTATGTCCCGTGCCGAGTTTTTCAGAATATAGGGTTTCCGCTTCCATAAAAACAAAACCTTTATCCGTTACCCGCGTTTGGGCTCCTACTAGCCAGTTCGGCGCGAAACCGCCCACACTAAAACGAACGTCTTCCCAAACGGCAGAAGGGGCTGTTCCGTCGGCGACCAAATTTGCGATCGTAGAAGGAGCGCCGAGCATTACCAAACCGTCGTGCAATGTTCCTGAATTATTGGAACCGGATAAACTCCAACCTCCTCTGAAATAATGAAAACCTCCGCCGATATAAACGGAAGTGTCTTCCGAAACGGAGGCCTTGATTCCAAAGTTGATCGGGATTTGAACCGCGTTGTAGTCCCAAACGATATCATAGAATTTAAAACCCAGAGCCTTCGCTTCCGTATCGCCGCCCATCACCTTCCGAGTGTAGTTCGCCGCCACTCGAACGAAAAAATTCTTTCCCAAGTCGCGTTCGTAACCGGCTGAAAAAACGAGTCCGGTCATCGCTCCGTTGTGCTTTACGTTGATCATACCGGCAGTTGTGTTTTCCAGAGTTTGAAGACGGTTCTCTGGGATCACAGCTCTTCTCGTCGCAACTCCGGAAGTTCCGTCCGTCGCCGTCACGGGATAATAATTCGCGGCGTCTAAACCGTCTTTCTCTATCGTTCCGCCTAACTGGCCCAAATCGAACTGCATGCCGAGACTTCCGAAAGCATACGACTTCGCGGTCAAATTTTGGGAAAAAAGAATCACACTGAGAACGATTCCGAATTTTGAAATATTTTGAAACATACCGATACCCCTATTTTATTTAACTCAATCCCTTAAGAAACAAATCCCTGTTTCAGACTTCCTTTTTAAGCTGGTTATACTTAGTAATTGTTTAAATCGAAGTCAAATAAGATTTTTAAAGGAATCAATTAATGGAAATATTCCGATTTAAAAAAGAAAATTATAAAAGTAGTATATGCTAATAGTTTAAATCTTTTGTTATTATAGATTTGCTCTTGATGTCAAAACGATATTCTTTTCGAGTCTAACTAAGCCATAACTGTTTTTTTCGAAGTTCAAAAGAATACAAAACGAATTTCCGGAAATCTAAAGATAAGGGAAGTCTCATATATTTTATTGAAGTTTATAAAAAGAATTTCTCACTTCTCTTCTAAAATTATAAGACAATCATTAAATCTACCCTTCAATAAAACAAAAAAATTGATCAAACAAGAACGATTTTATTTGTATTATAATGCCGAACAATCATACAAACAAAAGTAACGAAACACGACCGAGTGTTTCAAATTGAATCGTTCGTTTATAGTTTCGGAAATCCAAGACCGTCCGTTCGTTTCGAGAAAACGAATTTTAGATTTCAGCTACGTCCCGTTTCGAATGCGAAAAATTTTATCTCAATTCCTCAGAAAATAAAAAAACCCGGAAAGATTTCTCTTACCGGGTTTCTCTTACGAAAGATGAAAAAGAAGACGGTTACTTAGACAACCATTTCATCATGCTTCTTAATTTTTTACCGACCGATTCGATCGGATGAGCCGCATTCTTTTCTCTCATATTCTTGAAGTTAGGATAACCCGCTTTTGTTTCGGCCATCCAGTTGTTCGCGAATTTCGCTCCTTTGTCTTTTTGAATGTCGTTGAGAACTTCTTTCATTCTTTGTTTTACACCGGCGTCGATCACACGGGGACCGCTTACGTAATCGCCGTATTCCGCTGTATCGGAGATGGAGAATCTCATTCTCGCGAGGCCGCCTTCATAGATCAAATCGGTGATCAACTTAACTTCGTGAAGACATTCAAAGTATGCGATCTCCGGATCGTAACCCGCCTCGGTAAGAGTCTCGAAACCGGCCATGATCAGATTGGAAAGGCCGCCGCAAAGAACGACTTGTTCTCCGAAAAGATCCGTTTCCGTTTCTTCACGGAAAGACGTTTCCAAAATTCCAGCGCGTCCTCCGCCGACTCCCGCTGCGTGAGCGAGCGCTCTCTTCTTAGCTTCTCCGGTGGAATCTTGATAAATTGCGATCAAACAAGGAACCCCGCCGCCTTCCGTGTAAACTCTTCTTACGAGATGACCTGGTCCTTTCGGAGCCACCATGTAAACGTCCACGTCTTTTGGAGGTTGAATAAAATCGTAGTGAATGTTAAATCCGTGAGAGAAAACGAGCGCGTCGCCTTTTTTCAGATTCGGCTCGATATCTTTTTTGTAAAGATCGGCCTGAATCGTGTCCGGAGCTAAGATTTGAATGATATCTGCTTTTTGTGAGGCTTCTGCGACGCTATATACTTCGAAACCCGCGTTTTTCGCGTCTTGCACTGATTTGGATCCTTCTTTCAGACCGATGATAACTTTGAGTCCGGAATCCTTCATGTTCTGAGCCTGGGCGTGTCCCTGGCTTCCGTAGCCGATCACTGCAATGGTTTTACCTTTGAGTGAACTTAAATCACAATCGGCGTCGTAATAAATATTTGCCATTTTCCCTTTCCTCGAGTGTTCCTTTTTACTAAACATTTGAAAAAGGGTAGAATGACAACTGAAATAAACGGACGCAATCTCTTCAAAAGAGCGGGTTTATAAGAATCGAATTCGACGATTACAAAACGAGAAACGGCTAAGGACAACAAAATCGAAACTGAATGTAGCCTTTGGATTCTTCTCGAATTAGAAAATTCATCACCGGAAAAACCGGGAAAGAATTCTAAAATTATGTATCATAAGAATTTAAGAATTCTTCAAAGCGCTTCTTACTGAAAAAACAAAGGACAAAATCATACGAGAAGAATCCGCTCTTCGCGAACAAGCCGATTCTTCTTGAAATGAATTTCGATCGAATTATATCAGAGCGCGTCCGATTTCGTAAGAGTGTCCGCTTGCGCTTCGAGTTCTTTGACGATCTCGGAAAGATTTTCGCTCTTTTCCATCAAGGATTCCATCGAAGTCTGAAGAGAAGAAATCGCTTCTACGATTCCGTGAAGTCCTAATTTTTGTTCCGAGGAAGAAAGTTCGATTTCGGAAGATAAGGATCGCAGACGATCCAACGTTGAGAAAAACTGAGAATTTATTTTTTTCTGTTCTTCGAACATTTTGGCAAACTCGTCAAAACGAGCGAATAAATCCTGGAATAAAGTATCCTGTTCTTTTACGTGACCCGCCGTGGTTTCAGCGGACTTCTGCCCGGTGAGGACGTGATTGGAAGAATCTTTGATGATCTTAGAAATCAGATCCGCGTTTCCGGCGCTGCTTTCCGCGAGCTTTGAAACTTCTTGCGCTACCACGGCAAATCCTTTTCCTGCCTCGCCAGCTCTTGCAGCCTCGATCGAAGCGTTGAGAGAAAGTAAATTGGTTCGATCCGCGACCTCGGACATGATTCGGTTCACTTCGCCCACGCTTCTAAAAGAATCGCCCAAAGAAGAAAGAGACTTGGAAAGCTCTTCCACAAATCCGGTTACCATCGATCCGGATTTACGAACCTTTTCCAAACTTTGATCCAGGATTTGATTGAACTGGGAAATTCTCTCTATGATCGATTTCAAACTGGAACTGTGATCGATCAAAGTTTCAATATTGCTAAATTGATTCTTTACGTTATCCGCGGAGCTTTCGGTCTGCGACTGGAATTCTTCCATCGTAGAACTGATCTCTTCAAAAGAAGAAGCGTGTGTGGAAACCAGAAGAGAAAAATCGGACATGAATTCTTTTAGATTCTTGGAAGAATCCTTTAAATAAAGAGCAGACTCGCGCATCTTATTACTTCTCGCAGCGATCATCTTGTGAGATTCTTCCAATTCTTTTTGTCTATGTTCGGAATTCTCCCTTAAACTCATAAAAAGTTTTACTAGGGTTCTTACGATCAAAGCGCAAGCCATGATAAAAAGAATCTTAGTAATCTGCTCCGATACGGAAACGTATCCTAAAGAATTTGCAAGTTTGATATCTTCGGTCAAAATTAACCCGTATTGAGCCGCGGTTGAAACGACGACTAAATTCGAAAGCACGGATAAGGCTCCGATCAAAAGAATAAAATTCGGAGCCAAAAGGAGACCGGATGAAATAATATAAAGATAACTGATCCCGTACAATACTGGGCTTTTTACCATTCCGGATGTGAATTCCGGAAGATCCATCGCGGCGCCTTCCATCACTAAAAACAAAACCAAAACGTCCGCAACGACGAACACCTTACTCAAGAGATGAGAAATACTTCCAGTGGTTCTGATTTTAAAAAAGCTATAAAGAAAGTAAAACAACATCGCCGTTGTTCCGACCAGATACAACGTATTCTGAACTGCGTTGGTTCTCTTCCAACCGATCGCAATGGATGAATAGTATAATAAAATTAAACCGAGGCGGATCCAGTTGATATACGCGGGACCGGATGCTATGATTTCTTCGTCTGTTTTTCTTTTCGATTCTTGCTTCGATGACATGTTACTAATGACGAGAATTTACTATGAAAAATCAATGGTTTTTCTAAAAACTGCAATTTATAATTTATAACGTTGAATTATTCTTTTAGGAATTCCGGAGATTGCATTTCTATTATTGTATTTTCGTATTCTTAACTTTCCAATATTTGAATGTTCCCAATCACCGGAAAGACCCGAGCCGGTGAAATCCGTGGGAACAAATCAATTATTATTTTTCCCGTTCTGTCTAAATTCAAAGAATGAAATGAAAATTTTAGGAAAAAATTTATTCTTGAACTGAGATTGGATTTGGTTGTTTTTTTTATAAATAAGAAGGTTTAAACATGTCTGAACACACAATTGGCTTATATTGGAAAAAAGGCCCTGAAGATTTCAAATATGACTCTTACGATCGAACTCATACAATTCAGTATGCGGGCGGGCAGAAGCTAAACGGATCCTCAACGACGGAAACTTACGGAAAATCCGAATACGCAAATCCGGAAGAATTACTGGCTTCCGCCGTTTGCAGTTGTCATTTCCTTACTTTCTTAGCGGTGGCGGCGAAAAGCCGTTATACTGTATCGACTTACGAGGATAAGGCGATCGCCATTCTCGAAAAAAACTCCGAAGGCAAAATGGTGGTCACAAAAATCGATCTCTATCCTAAGGTAACGTTCGAAGGAGAAAGAATTCCAGATCAAGAAGTCTTATCCGAGCTTCACGAGAAAGCGCATCGAAATTGTTTTATTTCCAATTCGATCAAAAGCGAAGTTACGATTCACTTTGGATAAGAGCTTGGATTTATGTTTCGCTTTCCGCAAGATTGTGAGAATACTTTCTAAGAATCTCTTGAATCTTTAATATGACTTCATGATGCGGATCCACGGTGAGAGCGATATCCACCATTTCCATAGCGCGTTTGTAGTTTTTCAAAGCGATATAAATTTGGGCGAGATTCACTAAGTTTTTGATATGAGTCGGCTCGCGAAGTTTTAGTCTTTCTCCGAAGTCTAACGCCTTCTGAAAACTGCCCGACTTTCTTGCCGCAGTGGAGGCGATGTATAAAATTTCTTTGTCCACCGGTTTCAAATTCAAATAGTCTTCCGCGTAAAGCGCGGCGTTTCGATAGTCTTTCTTTTTGAGAAAAAGACTGACGAACAATTTTTTGACTTCCGGAATTTGATTGTTCAGAGTTTCCGCTTGTTCCAAAAACGAGATCGCCTCTTCGATTTCCTTGTTATTGGCGCCTTCCTTTGCTTTTTTCAAAAGCTCGCGGATCTGCTCTTTCTCGTGCGCGAGTGCGATTTTGGATTCGCTCAAATTCTCCTTAAACGAAACTCGAACCAAAGAAAGATCGTCGGTAAGCGCCCCATGACTGTGAATCCCTTCGTAGATTCCCTGCAATTCCCCGCGGGCTTCTTCCACTTTTCTTAAGAATTCTTTTTCATCGTCGTTGATGATTCTTCCGCCTTCACGATCCATTCCGAGCAGGATATCGTCCCTTCCGTCCGAACCGGCTATGATAATGTCTCCCGGTTCCATCTGAAAAGTTTTGATAAAGACGGTTCCTTCCATTCCGGTTGTGCCCAACTTACGAAACATCAGATCGTCTTCGATAAAGCTCGCAATTCCGTCCCTGTATAAAACGGTCCAAGGATGTTCGGCGTTAATAAAATACATAAGACCGGCTTCGTCGTCCACAACGCCTAACACAAGTGAGACGAGCATGGAGCCGTCGAAACTTTCGAATACTTTATGCAATTCCAAGAATGCGTTTTTCAACCATCGTTCCGGAGATTGCTCCTTCATGGTCGTCGCCATTCTTGTTCGTTCGATTATGGATTCGAAAACGGCTCCGAGAACCAAAGCTCCTCCCGCTCCTTGCATCGATTTACCCATCGCATCCGCGTTTAAGAATACGGTATAATAACGATCCTGCAGATCGATAAAATTGGAAATGTTGATATCTCCTCCAATCTCATCGTTAAATCTCCGAAAGGAGAATTTTTTCTTCTGCTCGATCAGAAAATCCACTTTTACGTTTTCCTGACGCGCCTTATTGGACCCGAGCGGTTTGATCAGAAGAGAAGTTAAAAAATAGTCTCCATCCTGCTGCTGTTTTAATTCTTGAACTTCTTCCAAAGTCTTCTGCAGTTCTTTCGTTCTCTCTTGAACTTTTTCTTCCAATTCTTCCGCGTATTGTTGCAGGCGTTTTCTCGCCGCCTGAATGGAGCGCACCATTCTGTTAAACGAACGAGCGATAAACCCGATTTCATCCTCGACCTTTACTTGAAGTCTATATTCCAAGTTTCCGGAATTCGCTTCCCTCAAACCGATAACAACTTCCTCCAAAGGATTGAGAAGCGCGCCTTGAAAGAAAAAGCGAAATCCTAATAACACAAGAAGAATGATGCCGATCGCCGATATGTAAAGAATTTGCCCGGTCGGATGCAGAAATTCCCGTAAGGATTCGTAACGAAAACCTACGTCGTAAATTTTTCCATTCGAAGGCGAAACGTAAAAGTAAGCGATATAATGTTTCGGAATCGGTCCGCCGAGTTCGTAGATTCTTTCGCCCTTATAGGTTCTCTCGTCTTGTTTACGAACCTGAGTGAGTAGCGCGTGAAAGATATTTTCCCTTTTAGCGGGATCGGTTACGTTCGCGGCAAGCGCATTCTTCTTTAATTCTTTTAAATAGGCGGAAACTCCAGGTTGATCGGAATGAAAAAGTTTTTCCAGTGCGAGCGGATCGTTTTTTTCCTTCGGAGGCAAATGAAAGTATTTATTTCTAAGAACGACTAACTTCTTTTCCAAATTATCGAAGAAGAATTCAACGTCCTTTCCAGATAGTTGAGCCTCTTTTTTAGAAGAAAAATATTCTCTCACCCCGGCTCGATAAGCCTCGAAACCCGACGGAGAATTTTTTAAAACCGACTCGACCCTTTCTCCGAACTCACGGTTCGAAAGCTCCGGGAGTTCGAACAAGCTGTGCGAAATTTTAAAAAAACGAAACTCTCTTAAAGCGGTTTCATTCGGTTCAATCGAACCTAGGGAAGTATAAGAACGTGTGGAATCTGATTGCGGATCATATTCGAAAACGTATTCCGCGTCGCGGGAAAAGTCCAATCCGGAAACGGAAAGTCTCACTTCTTTTCTTTTGATCAGATCGTAAGATTCCTCGTATTCGTTAAAAATAAATAAACTCACGATCTGCAAAACGAGAAAGAAAGTAGCGAGCGTGATTCCGGTAATCCGGGATAATATCGAAGTTTTCTCGCTCGTATAATTTATGTAACCCACAAGAATCACAAACAATCCGATCACGAGAGAAATATCCAAAACGGTTTGATACAATTCTCTCGAAACCGCTCCGTCCCTGCTCATCGCGTTCAAAACTCCCGGAACAAGAGTGATTAACGTCAAAGGAATCAAAATGATCGCGGCTATGATTCTTTCTTTTCCTTTGAGTTTAATCATTCTCCAAGTTCCGATTCCCATAAAAATAACGGTGTAAAGAATGATAACGCTCGAATAGATTTTGTAAAAAAGATTGATCTGAAAGTCCCAGTAATGACCGGAAAAATAAAAAACTCTTTTTGCCGTGAGCGATTCGTAGAAATACCAGACAAATAGGATGATCACTCCGATAAGAGCGCTGATAAAAATCGACCATACGATCTTCTTAGAAACCGGTTCCGGGTAGTGAAGAAAAAACATGATGAGAAACAGAAAGCCTAAGAACGGAGAAGGAATCACGATCCATCTGTGAAAGACCGACCAAGGTCCGTAAAACGGAAATCCCACCATGTAACCTAGATGAAAAATCCCAAGGCTGAACAATCCGATGCAGAGATAAATCGTGCCGGACGCTTTTTCCTGAATCGAAAAGAAAAAGAAGACGGTAAACCCGATAAAAAGGACTCCGATCAACGAAGCCAGTGAGAAATAATTTAAATAGATAAGATCCATGGCAGGCACTCTACTAACTTCTTAAAATCAATACCGTCAAGCAAAAAGGAATTTCAGATGTTTGTATCGCTTGTTATAATTTATGCATCGTAATCGCCGAGTTTAAGAAAAAGACAAAAGTTTTCCCTAAAAAGAATATCGCCCCGTCTCAAGACAGCGTGGAATAAACTAACTGCGATTGTTAACTACTGAAAGCCACCGACGCAGACATATTTGACGTTAAGATATTCCTGAATCCCGTACTTAGATCCTTCTCTTCCAAAGCCGGATTCTTTCAAACCTCCGAAAGGCGCTTGTTCCGTTGAAATCAATCCTTCGTTGATTCCCAGCATCCCTGCCTGAATATTCTCTGCGACAATCCGCATCTTGCGGTAATCCTGCGTATAGGCGTATGACGCTAACCCGGAAGGAGTAGCGTTTGCGATTCTTAAACCATCCTCCATAGATTCAAACCGATAAATGGGAGCGACCGGACCGAAAACTTCTTCGTTCATAGAAAGAGAATCTTCGGAAATTTCCGAAATGACGGTCGGAGAAAAAAATAATTTCCCAAGTTCGGATCTTTTTCCGCCTAATTGGAGTTTGCCTCCTTTATCGATAGCGTCCCGGATATGACCTTCCACCTTCTGAACCGCGACTTCGCTTATCAACGGGCCGATCGTTATGTCCTTTTCCAATCCATTGCCGACTTTTAATTTTAACGCCGATTCCGAAAATAAACTTACAAAATCGTTATAAATTCCTTTTTGAACCAAAAATCGGTTCGCACAAACGCAGGTTTGTCCCGCGTTTCGAAATTTAGAAAGAATCGCGCCTTTTACAGCCGCTTCCAAATCGGCGTCGTCAAAAACCAAAAAAGGCGCGTTCCCGCCAAGTTCGAGAGAAAGTCTCTTCAAAGTTTTGGCGCTTCTTTCCATGATAAGTTTACCAACCCGAGTAGAACCGGTAAAACTGATCTTTTTTACTTCCGAAGAATCGATCAGAGTATTTGCAATTTCCTCCGGATAACCGGTTAAGACCTGAAACACTCCCTCCGGAATTCCGGCTTCCAGTGCAAGAGCGGCTAACGCAAGTGCGGAGAATGGAGTGAGTTCGGAGGGTTTTCCGATAACCGTGCAACCGGCGGATAACGCGGCGCCGGCTTTTCGAGTGATCATAGAGGAAGGAAAATTCCACGGAGTTAAAATTCCGCAAACCCCGACCGGTTCTTTTATTACTTCGATTTTAGTGTCTCTTCTATGACTCGGGATGATATCTCCGTAGACTCTTTTTCCTTCTTCTGCAAACCATTCGAGAAAAGAAGCCGAGTAGTCGATTTCCGCTCTCGATTCGATCAAAGGTTTTCCCTGTTCCAAGGTCATCAGAAGAGCAAGGTCTTCTCGATTTTTTTTCATCAGATCGGACCATGTACGAATCAGAATCGATCGTTCTTTTGCTGGACGCGCGGACCAATCCTGGAAAGCGAGTAAAGAAGTTTGAACCGCTTCCAAAGTTTCTTTCCTACCCAACGAAGGAACCGTGCCTATGATGTCTAACGTTGCGGGGTTGACGACTTCGATTTTAAGATCGGGATTTCCTTTTCCCCAAGCGCCGCCCCAAAACGCTTCCTGTCTAAATAAATCCTTTTTTTGAAGAAGTTGTAAGCTCAATGGAAAACCTCGATTCCTTTTCTAACTTCAAAAGAAAGAAAAGAAAGAAGAATCTCCTACCGAACTTCATTTTATTTAAGAATCGTAAAATCGAGTCAAGGCGACCCGTTTTCACAGGAAGATCGTCTTAAATTCTAAAACAAAGAATCGGAATCATCGGGCCTTTGTTTTTTTTGCGGAAGGTTGTTTCGCTTTCGGCTTCTTCTCGGATTTGAAATTTTTCGAACGCGAAACGGAATTTAACAAGGGAGTAATTCCGAACTTCTTCTCGAAGTGAAACTGAAACGGCTTAAAACCGTTCTTTACGGGAATCAAAGACATCGCTCTTTCAGTGAGAGCCGTGATCGAAAGACTCGGGTTCACTCCGAGGTTAACCGTGATCATAGAACTGTCGCAGATCCTTAGATTTTGATAACCGAAGACTTTATTTTCAAAATCGATCACTCCCTCCTTCGGGGAATCTCCCATGATACAACCGCCCATGATATGACCAGTGATCGGTGCATTTAAAAGGACGTCGTTGATCGAACTTCTCGGAACGCCCCCGGTTTTTTGCGCGATTCTTCTCGCCGTTTCATTTGCGATCGGAATGTATGCTGGAGTTTTTTCTCCTTCCGTAAGAGTCGAACTCATGCTCTTTTCAAAAGGCCAAGCGAACCGTCTCGTTCGAACGAGACGAATCTTATTATCCAAGGTCTGCATCACAAGAAGAATCAAAGACTTCTGAGCAAATCCGAAAGGCCAGGAAGCCTTGAAAAAATAAAACGGATTGGTGAGTAAGGTGAGAAAATATTTGAAAGGTCTTGGAAATTTACCGCCGCCGTCCGTAAGAACCGAAGCGATCGTTCCGAAAAAATCCGAGCCTTTCGGATAACGTACCGGTTCCATGTGTGTGTGTTCGTCCGGATGTATGGAAGAAGTGATCGCGACTCCGCGGGAATAATCTACTTCTTTCGTAAAGTTTGTAATCGCTAAAACGGTTTCGCTGTTTGTACGAACACAATCTCCAAGAGTCGGAGAAAGCCTCGTCATCTTTCCCTTTTGTCTCATCTTTAACAAAAGCCCGACCGTGCCCATTACGGCCGCGGAAAGAATTACGTTTTTTGCATAGAATGTTCTTTTTGGAAAACCGAAAAATCCTGTCGTAGATCGGGTTTGAATCTGATAACCGAATTCTCCGGTCGCAGAAGGATCGGGTTCTCCCGATTCGTCAATCGGAATCAAAGATACGACCTTTGTCTCCGGGAAAATTTTCGTTCCCATTTTCTCCGCAAAAAAAAGATAATTTTTATCCAGCGTATTCTTAGAATTAAATCTGCAACCGACCATACAACCGCCGCAATGATTACAGGAAACCCGATCCGGTCCTTCTCCTAAAAAGTAAGGATCTTTTGAAAGTTTTCCGGGCTTCTCTCCAAAATAAACGCCGACCGGAGTGGGGCGGAATGTTTCTCCTCTTCCCATTTCTTCCGCAATTTCTTTTAAAATAAAATCCGATTCGTATAACTGAGGATTTTGAGTGACACCGAGCATTTTTGAGGCGATCGAATAATAAGGAAGAATCTTATCTTTACCGCCTAACTTTCTAAAGGTGGGAGAATTGAGAACCTTTTCTCCCGGAATATAAAGCGTATTCGCGTAAACAAGACTACCGCCGCCTACCCCGGCGCCGCTCACTAGAAAAAAATCCTTTAATAAATTCAGTCTCTGAATTCCGTAAAAGCCGATTCTCGGCATCCAGAGATATTTGTTAAGCGACCAATTCGATTTTGGAAAATCTTCCGATCTCCATCTTTTGCCGGATTCCAAAACGGCAACGGAGTATCCTTTCTGACTCAACCTCATGGCGGACACACTTCCACCAAAGCCGCTACCTACTATGACGTAGTCGTAATCATAGTGAACATTTGTTCTCTTTTTTTGTTCCATAAGTATTCAGTAATAATCGGATGATTCATAAATTCAAAACTTTTTTTAATTGACTGTCTCATATTTTAAAGCCGTATCATAATTCCTAACGTATTGTCTAAATAAATAGGAGAAGGATATGTCTTCATTGCCTCGTGTTTGTGTGATAGGAGCCGGTTCCAGCGGAATCACGGTTTGTAAAGCTCTCAAAGATAAGGGAATCCCTTTTGATTGTTATGAGGCGGGAAGTGAAGTCGGTGGGAATTGGAGATTCAACAACGACAATAAGATGAGCAATATCTATAAGTCTCTTCATATCAACACTCACAGAGATAGAATGGAATACAGAGACTATCCCATGCCAAAGAGTTACGCCGACTATCCAGGACATCAAAGAATTCTTGAATACTTTATAGATTACGTAAATCATTTCGGACTTCGAAAAAACATTCATTTTAAAAATCCAGTTGTTCATGCGGACTATCAAGACGACGGAACTTGGTTGATCACGACCGGCGACGGAAAACAAAAGTTTTATGATGCACTGGTGGTTTCCAACGGACATCACTGGTCTCAGAGATGGCCCGATCCACCGTTCCCCGGAAAATTTACCGGCAAGATCATTCATTCCCATTCTTACGTAGATCCCGATAACCCGATAAAACTCACCGGTAAAAGAGTCGTGGTTTTGGGAATGGGCAATAGCGCGATGGATATCACGGTCGAACTTTGCAGACCGGGCGTGGCCTCTAAGGTTTTTCTCGCCGCAAGAAGAGGAGCTTACATCATTCCAAATTATCTTTTTGGAAAACCGCTGGATAAATCCACGGAGATGATTCCGGTTCACACGCCGTTCTGGCTAAAGAGTTTTATTATGGGTTTGGTTTTACGTTTTGGAGTAGGAAAGGTCGAGGACTTCGGTTTACAAAAACCCGATCATAAACCGGGCGCCGCCCATCCGACGATTTCGCAGGACATCCTTGTCCGCTTAGGAAGAGGTGATGTCACTCCAAAGCCGAACATCGAATCTTATAACGGAAACAAAGTCCGCTTTGTGGATGGAAGCGAAGAAGAAGTCGACGCGGTTATCTACTGCACAGGATACAACGTAAAGTTCCCTTTCTTTGACGAGAATCTGATTTCCGCGAAAGACAATCACTTGCCTCTCTTTCATCGCATGATAAAACCTGAATATAACAATTTATTCTTTGTCGGTTTGTATCAACCCCTAGGGGCCATCATGCCTTTGGCGGAATTTCAAGGTAAATGGATTTCCGAATATCTGACCGGCAATTATCAACTTCCAACCGAAGAGGAAATGAATCACGCCATTGAAAAATACGAATCGCAAATGAAGAAGCGTTATGTGGCATCGACAAGACATACGATGCAGGTCGACTTCGAAGATTTTCTGTACGACATGAAAAACGAACTCAAAAAGGGTGTTCAAAGAGCCAAAAAGAATGGGAACGCCGTGAACGTGGAAGCGATCGCCGAACACAAACAAGTTTCTAAAAACGGAGTCGGCTCGAGCAAACACGGAGTGAAAAAGAAAACGCGTGTTCTTGCAAAAGTTTGAACGGTTTCTTCTTCGCTCGATCTTAAAACTTCCGGAAGGAATTCTTAGAAAAATCTCGGGGGGCGCTATACGAAAGCGAGGCCGGATTTTGGACGCAAAACTCCAAATGTCCTTATTTCTCGCAAGAATGAAACCGAGAGTTGAATCCCTCGCACCGAAAGAAGCGAGGGAATTTTTTAAGAATTCCATGTTTTTGTTCGATCTTGAACCGGAAGAACTTTTTCAAATTGAAAATTTCACAATTCAAGTTCAGCAAGGAAGAATCGGGATCAGACTTTACAGGCCGACTGAAACTTTGACGCTTCAACCGGCGCTGGTTTATTTTCACGGCGGCGGCTTTGTCATAGGCGATTTAGATTCTCACGATCGGCCTCTTCGTTATCTTTCTAAAAAAACCGGAGCCGTAATTCTTTCAGTTGATTACAGGCTCGGACCTGAGAATAAATTTCCCGTCGCGGTTGAGGATAGCTTTGTCGCTTATCAATGGATTCTTAAGAACGCAAAAGAATTGGGAATTTTAACAAAGAAGATCGCGGTCGCCGGGGACAGCGCGGGCGGAAATCTTGCGGCTAACATTTCCATTCTTTCCAAAAGGAAAAAGATCCAGTCCCCCTGCTTTCAATTATTGATTTATCCTTACTTGGATCTTCTCAGAATGAGCGTTAGCCGAAACGAGTTCGGCCGCGGTTACGCATTGACAAATAAATTATTGGATTATTTTAACTTTCACTACTTAAACGATCCGCTCGAAGCGAAAAAAGTGACTGCGTCGCCGATTTTACATAAACAAAAGACCGACTTTCCAAGAACCTATATCCAGTTAGCCGGTTTTGATCCGCTTCAAGACGAGGGATTGGAATGGATCGATTCTTTAAAAAAGGCAAAAGTCCCGGTCACTTATAGCATATATGAAAGTTTAGTACACGGGTATTTTAATTTTGGAGGAGCGATCCCCGAGGCAAAAAAAGCGTTGGACGAACTCGTTCTTTTTATCGAAGAAGGGTTCCAGATCCAATAAGTCCTCATTTCTAATTAATAAAACGATCTCCGGATAATGGTAAAAAGTTTCTCTTGAATTTTTTAAACGAACCTGAAAGGGTTTGGATTTAAGGGAAATTTTATTATGAAATCCATAATCTCATCGATTCAAAAACTTCTTTTTTTATTTTTTGTTTTTCTCCAATCGCCTATAGGAGCCGATGTTTCCGGAATCGCTTCGGGTCCAATCGTAGGGTACTCCACTCTCAAAGAAGTTTTGGTATGGGTTCAAACCGAAAAAAAGTCCTCAGTCATATTAGAATATTCTGAAATTCAAAATCCAAAACGGAAATTTCTCTCCGAAGAAATTCAAACGCAATCCAAGACGGGATTTATCGCTAAGTTGATTGCTAACCAGGTAAAACCGGGTACGCGGTATCGATTCCATCTGATCGTAGACGGAAAAAAAATCGAAGCAAAACACGCTCAAACATTCCAAGCACAGTCGTTTTTTGCCGCAGGTCAAAATCCCCCGAACTTTACCTTTGCTCTTGGCAGTTGTGCTTATGTAAATGAAACCGAATACGACGTTCCCGGAAAACCGTACGGTGGAGATTATTTTATCTACAATTCCATTCTTTCTAAAAGACCGGATTTTATGCTCTGGCTCGGAGACAATATCTATCTGAGAGAAACGGATTGGGATTCGAAAACGGGATTTTTACATCGATACAAACATCAAAGAGGAATTTCCGAACTGGCGCCCTTGTTTTCTTCCGTTCATCACTACGCGATTTGGGACGATCACGACTTCGGCCCGAACGACGGAGATTCTTCCTTTTGGATGAAAGATACTGCTGAGGAGATGTTCAAACTCCACTGGGGAAATCCGAACTATGCTAAAGAAGGAATTTACGGATCCTTTACTTGGGGAGACGCGCAATTCATTCTTCTCGACGATCGAACCTTTAGAACGGCTAACAATAATAAGGTGGTTGGTCCAAGACAGATCCTCGGGGAAAAACAATTTCAATGGTTCGTTAACTCGCTGGCGTTTTCGAAGGCCACTTTTAAATTCGTTGCGATCGGAGGACAATTTCTAAATCCGAATGCGCTTTATGAAAATTACGCGACCTATCCCGAAGAAAGAAACAAAATTCTTTCCGCAATCCGAGATCTCAAAATAAAGAACGTAATCTTTTTAACCGGTGACAGACATCATACTGAGCTGAATCTTCTCAAAGAAGACGGACTCGAACCGGTTTATGATTTTACCGTTTCTCCATTGACCTCGGGAGCTTATCCCGTGACCGAAAAAAATCCGTTACGAATCGACGGAACCCTAGTCGAACAAAGAAATTTCGGACTCATTTCCGTGTCAGGCAATCGTGGAGAAAGAAAACTACTTCTCCAAATATTCGATGCAAAAGGAAAAGAACTCTGGAATAGGGAAATCATTCCAAGTCCTTAATATTCTTATGAGCCGAACCATGACAATTCTTCTGAGCGTTATTCTTTCGATCGCGTTTTTTCTTCTTTTACTTGCTTGGCGGAATCAGGATAAACTGATTTTTTTTCCCGAAAAATTACCGAAAGATTATTCGTTTCAATTTCCAATCCGATTTCAAGAGATCGAACTCTCGACGAAAGACGGAGAAAAAAGTTACGCACTCTATTTCAAAGCAAAGAATAACGATCAAAACAAAACTGTATTTTTTTTCCACGGAAATGCGGGAAGTTTGAGAACCTGGGGAGGAATATACGAAGATTTTGTTCCTTTAGGTTGGAACGTTTTAATTTGCGATTATCGAGGTTACGGAAAGAATACCGGACATCTTTCCGAAAACTTGATGTACGATGACGCAGAACTCTGGTTAAATTATACAATCCAAAATTTGAATATTCCGAAAGAACGAATCGTGATCTACGGAAGATCGATCGGAACCGGGGTTGCAATCGAACTGGTTTCCAGAAACCCGGACCTTATTCTTTTTTTAGAAACTCCTTTTACGGATCTTCCTTCTTTAGCGAAGAATTATTATCCGTTCGTACGGCCTTGGATGTTTCGTTTTCGATTTGAGAATTTGAAAAAGTTAAAAAAGGTGAATTCAAAAATTAGAATATTCCACGGAACGGAAGACGAAATCATCCCTTATCGAAATTCGGAAATTATATTAGAAAATTTGAAATCGCAAAACAAAAACGTTGCTCTTTTTACGATTCGGAACGGAAGCCACAACGATTTAACCGCTTTTCCGGAATATCACCAGGCTTTGAAAAAAAGCCTGGATGAAATTCCGTAATTCTTACTAGAAATATTCAGGAAAAAGAACTTTGAGTTTTTTAACTGTCTCGGGATTTCTTTTTTCCGGCGCGGTGATGATAGAATACTTCGTGCTGTTTTTCAAACTCAAATCGTCTCCGTTTCCGATAACGTCGATAAGTTCGGCAAGTAATCTTTTCGCGGTTTCCGCATTCTTCGTGAGATTAGCGATCACCATCTCGAGAGTAACGGATTCTTCTCCCTCTCTCCAGCAGTCGTAATCGGTGGACATGCAGATCATCTGATAGGCAATCTCAGCTTCTCTTGCAAGTTTTGCCTCCGGAAGCACGGTCATGTTGATGATGTCCGCGCCCCAAGAACGGTAAAGATGAGATTCTGCTTTAGTGGAAAATAAGGGGCCTTCCATACAAACAAGCGTTTTGTTTGTATGAATTCCCAAGCCAATCTTTTTTGCGGTCGCTTCGATTCTTTTGCTAAGATTCGATGAGAACGGTTCCGCAAAAGGCGCATGCGCGACTACGCCGTTTCCAAAGTAAGTCGCGTTTCTAAGACGCGTACGATCGATCACCTGGGAAGGCAAAACGAAATCGAGAGGTTTGATTTCCTCTCTTAAACTTCCTACGGAACTAAAGGCGATGATCTCTTCCACGCCCAATTGTTTTAACGCGCAGATATTCGCGTGATTCGGAACCTCGGGAGGCAACAAGAAGTGCCCGACTCCGTGTCTTGGTAAGAATGCGATGAGCTTTCCTTTATAGTTACCGATTTTGATTTTATCGGAAGGCTTTCCCCAAGGGGTGTCAGGGTAGATCTCTTCGATCAATTCCATTCCGTCGAGACTGTAAAGTCCCGTTCCTCCGATGATAGCCGCTTTTACATGATGAGGCATGAATCCTTACTCCTAACGAAAATTCTCGCATTCATTAGGGTCAGTTTCGGAAGAAGGACCTAAATTGTAAATCGCAAGTGGTCTTCGCTGCTCGATGATTTACGTTGTTACGTTGTGCTGAGATTTTTTAATTCCAAAGATTGAGTTCGAATTTTCTCGACTTCGATTTGAAGTTTACCCGATTCCTGATTGATCTGGTTGATTTCTTTTTCCAGATGAACCATTGTCTTCACCATCTCTTCCTGACCTACCATCTGTTCTTTTGTGGATTCGAAAATTTCGCCCGAGAGTTGTTTGATCCGTTCTACTTCCGATACAAAGTCTTGTATAATTCTTCTTTGTTCCTGATAGAGTTTGCCCATTTCTTCGATTCGATTGACCGTCTCCGAAATTTTCTGTTTTTGACGATTTGTCAGATCGCCCGTATCGTTCGATGCCTTGTTTGCTTCTCCGATAAATTCCCTGGATTGTTTTACGATGTCGGAAATATTTTTCGCATTCTCCGAAGTGAATTCTGCAAGTTTACTTACTTCGTTCGCTACAACCGCAAAACCTCGTCCGGCTGCCCCTGCGCGCGCCGCTTCGATCGAAGCGTTGAGCGCTAGTAAGTTGGTCTTATCCGCAATCTCACCCATGATCTGATTGATCTCGTCGACTCTATTAAAAGAATTTGATATGTTTTTTAGGAAGTGGGTCGTCTTTCCCGCAGCCTCGGATACGTTATCCATATCGACCTTGTTTTCGTTCGCATAAGATCCGAGATCCTTTGAAAACTGAGCGATACTTTCGATGATCTCTCCGAGATTTTTGGACTTTTGATCGAGATCCACCAAACTTCGATTTTGCGTTTCGATCGATCCGGCAGTGCTCTGAGAAGCCGCGGATAATTCTTCGATCACTGCGTTTACTTCCTCTAAGGAAGCCGCTTGAGATTCCATTTTTTCACCGGTTGTATTGATGAACTGAGCGAAATTCTGAATGGAAGTCTCCAAACTTTCAGCCGAAATGTGGATCGCTTTTTGATTGGATTCCAATCTCGATAAAAATCCCCGACTCTCTTCGGTAAGTTTCACTGATTGGTCCGCCAGCTTCATAAAAAGATTCATAAGCTGCGAAAGAATGATCCCGGCGACAAAGACGAATACAATTTTGATGACTTCCACGCTCGTAGTCAGCATCCCCGGCTTGTTCGCCAAATTTGGATCTTCGGATAATTCCACTCCGAACAAAACGGCCACGCTCAAAGCAATGGCGGATCCTAAAGCTCCTAAAAATCCGATTAAAATCACGAACCTTTTTTCACCTAAAAGTCCGGCGTAGATGTTGATGTAGAAGTAAATGAAGAATAAAATCACATTCTTCATAACACCGGAGGCGACCGTCGGGGAGATCATAGCGTCGAAAATCAAAGTGCAACTTAGGATGATAGAGTCCAATATTACAGAAGTCTTATGAACCCAGTTAGGAACCTCTCCGAAACGATTCCAAACAAAAATTCCTATACAATAGATCCACATCGCCAGCGTTCCGCTGGAATGAATGATTAACTGCGTTGGATTAAATACTTTCAGAGCTCCCAAAATCGAGAGGGTAAATAATATAACGAGACCAAGGCGGATTCGATTGATTAAGACCGCGCCATTCTTTTGAATGAGATCGAGCGAGGATTGACTCATATTCTTATGGGAAGAATGAAATTTTGTATTTCATACAATTTCCCCGAGAGAAAAGAGTTTTTAAGATTTCAAATTTGTTTCAATAAGACACAAACAAAAGGAACGGTAAATTTTTGCGCCTTTCAAGCAATAGTGCTCAGACGACGCTCAATGCCTTAAGGTCCTTAGACTGTGTTTTGATACTCAAAACGCCATCCTGAATCTTACCTGATTCTCGAGTAATCTCGTTGATTTCCTTTTCCAGCGCAAACATCGCTTTCATCATTTCTTTTTGTCCGACCATCTGCTCGTGAGTAGAATGAAAGAGTTCGTCTGAAAGAGTTTTTACTTTACTCAGACTCCGCGCAAAGTCCTGAACGATCTTGGTTCCTTGTGAATACAATCTTGTCATTTCTTCGATGCTCGAAACCGTGCCGTTAATTTTGACGCTTTGTCCATCGGTAAGATAACCCGTATCCCTAGAGGAACGGTTCGCTTCTTCGATAAATTGAAGAGAATCATGAACGACTTTGGAGATCATCTTCGCATTGGAAGCGGTGAATTCTGCGAGTTTGCTCACCTCTTGCGCTACTACGGAAAATCCTCGTCCGGCCGCTCCGGCTCTTGCCGCTTCAATCGAAGCGTTCAACGAAAGAAGATTTGTTTTGTCTGCGATTTCTCCCAAGATACGATTGATCTCGTCGACTCTCTGAAAAGAATTCGAGATATTTTTCAGAAACGTATCCGTCTTTTCGACCGAATTCTTAACGATTTGCATTTCGATTTTACTTTCGTTTGCATTTGTTTCCAGATTTTTTGAAAGATCGGAAATCTTCGTTATGATTTCCAAAAGCGCTTGAGACTTCTGGTTCAATTCTATAAGATTTTCATTTTGTGTCCGTATGGAATCCACGTTATTTTCGGAAGACTTGGAAAGCGAAGTGATAACCGCGTTTACTTCTTCCAAAGACGCGGCCTGAGATTCCATTTTAGAACTTGTTAAACTCGTAAATTCAGAAAAATTCGAAACTGAAATTTCCAAGGTTTCTGCGGATGAATGAATCACCTTCCGATTGTTTTCCAATCGGGAAAGAAAGTCCTTATTTTCCTTGTAGTAAGAAGCCGCTTCTCTATAAAGATTATCGAATAAATCCATCAAACGATAGAGAACGAAACTAACGGCAAACATAAAAATGATTTTCGTGATTTCAGAACTAAGTTTTATAAAACCGGGGGCTGTGTTGATCGTATTATTTTCCGAAAATTGAAGTCCATGAACCGTTGCGTTGATTAAACCTAAGGCGTAACCCGACGCACAAAACAAACCGGTCACCAAAACGAATCTCGGCTTTCCGAGTAACCCCGAATAGGCGATAATAAAATAATAAACGGTATAGAGAATGGCGTTCTTTAGAACGGGCGCGATTATTTCCGCAGAAACCATACCGTCGAGTAGAATCGTTCCGCTCAAAAGAAACGTATCGAAAATCACAAAAATCTTATGAGCCCAGGGACTTATGTTATATTTTTTATACAAAGCAAAACCGACGAGGGTATAAACACACATAAAGCTGGCGGCCGCCGTGTGATTGATGAGAATCTGCGGATGCAACGTTTTATAACTCGAGATAAGAGAGAAAAGCATCATTACCATTATTCCAATTCTCGAATAATAGGTTAACGCTTCTCCCTTCTTTCGGATGGATTCGATAGACTGCTTGGACATAGACCAATCGTCCGGAGAAATTAATTTAAGTAAATGAAAAGTAATGATAAAAAGGAGGATTAGATCTTTTTATTATAAAAAGACACCTCTACGTTCCATAAAATTGGTTTTTCATTCCTATCTTTGACAAAGAGGTTAAAATCTTGGATTCAAAGAATTAGAAAACGGATGAATGAAAAAGTTTTCCGGATGTAACGGTGTCGGAGAATCGGAAACTGTCATTGTTTTCACAGATTGTCCATCGGAATATACACCCATCATCTTTTGGTTAACAGATCCGTTGCCTAAAGCGATATCTTTAGCAGCAGCCGAATTATGAAAGCTATAATCGGCTAACGCGTCCAGTTGTCTCCAAATTCCGAAATAATCTAATGTGTCCAAAGAACCGAGTCCGATGACGGTATTCTTAATCGGAGTATAATGATCCGCGTTGAGCGTGTATCCGTTGCGCGCTTCGGAATAGACGATCTCAAAATCTTTCTCTGAATTGGCGATACCAATGTTCGTAAAAATATCGATCGCCATTCGGTTATCGACTTCATCGTCATTATCGTAAATCTGCGCGATCATCTTTGTCGAATTTGTAAACTGCGTGAGTTGGGCGTTACTGATCGAAAAAGAATACCATGGCGCCAAAAGAAAAATGAACGAGCCGTTGCTTCCCCAACCTTTTTGAACGATTCCCTGATGCGCTAAATAAGGAGTCGCGCCGCCTCCGTAAGAATGTCCCATATAGCCGACCCGAGTCGTATCGATGATATTCGAAAATTTATCCACCGCAAAGTTGATCCCATCCAACATAAATTTGTAATTTTCGGTCGGGTCTCTTCGATCGGAAATATAAATAGGAAATACTACCACATATCCTTTCGAAACATAAAAGTCGATTAAGGGATAATAAGCTTCCGCAGAAGGCGAACTAAAACCGTGCATTAGAAATAAAACCGGAGCCTTTGTATTCTGACCCGTCGGATAGTAGACACAGACGTTTCGAGGAGCGCTTGGATTCGGCAAAGCAACTACGGAAACCGAATTGTTACCCCGAGAACCGTATCCTTGCGAGATAGGCGGGATCGGTCCGTAATATCCGACCGGCGTGATCGCACAAGTATCGATCAAATAAGGATAACTCAACACCAGAAGAATTTCAAAGAGAGGTTCCAGAGTTTCTTCCTGGAAACTCTTTGAATTCTGCTTACAAAAGAAAAGTCCGAAGATAATTACAAATCCTATCAAACGTTTCATAAACTCTCCGAAATTTTTCTACCTATATAAAATCAAATCCTAAGATTCTCTTTTCGCGCGGAAAGGAATTTTAGAAATCGGTTCAAACTTCATTCTAAGAATCGAAATTGAAATTCAAGCGGAAAGTGAATTCGTTTTACTGGCTTCCCATCCGATCATAGCCATCTTTCTTTGAGAACCCCAGCGATATTCTCCGATTCCACCCGTGTTCTTGATCACCCGATGACAGGGAATCAAGTATCCGATCGGATTCTTTCCGATCGCGGAACCCACGGCTCGCGAAGCGCTTTCTTGTTCGATAGACGCTGCAATTTTAGAATACGAAGACAATTGCCCTTCCGGAATTTTCAACAATGCTTCCCAAACCTTGATTTGAAAATCGGTTCCTTTTAAATGAAGTTTGATTTTGTCCCCTCCATGCAATGCGTTATCGAAAAAACGAACTACACGTTCTTGGTTTTTGTCCGTCTTTTGGACCAATCGAGCCTGGTCCCATTGGTCCTGAAGTTCGGATAAAACTTCCTCCTTCGGAACATCATAAAAGAATAAATTACAAATTCCTTTTTCAGTGGAAGCGACTAAATATTCTCCGAAGATTCCCTTTTGAAAACTATAACGGATCGTGAGTTTTTCCCCTCCGTTTTTATATTCACCTGGAGTCATTCCTTCGATCTTAATAAACAAGTCGTGCAGCCGGCTCGTTCCGGAAAGACCGGTTTCATAAGCCGCATCAAATAACGTAGATTGCGGTTTGGAAAGAATCGATTTTGCGTTTTGAAGAGTCAGATATTGCAGAAATTGTTTCGGGCTGACACCGGCCCATTCGGTAAAAATTCTTTGAAAATGAAAAGGACTCAGATTTACGGATCTTGCGATCTCTTCCAATTCCGGTTGCGACGTTGAATTCTTTTGAATGAATTGAATGGCTGTTGCGATTTTTTTGTAGTGATCCATATCAAAAAGAATATCTCAAAGGTTATTTTTTAAAACCCGATCCTTGCTATTTTTGATTTTTTTGAAATCGTTTTAGGAAATATTTTCAACTCTTTTGCAACCAAAAAATATGACTTTAATTTGTTCCGACAAACCGTATATTCTCTGAAAACGTCTTAAAACGGACTTTAAGTACGTTTCTAAGTAAAATTGGAGAGCGGTATTTTTTCCGTGATTACCATTCTTTAAAAAAACAAAAATCTGAAACTTGTAAAAGGAAAACATACGAAGATCGGGCAAACGAACAACTCTTCCGCTAAGAATGAATAAATTTTACGAGTTGGTCGATCCCTTCTTCGAAAAGGGCAGGCCCCGGTTGAAGGATGATCGAAGGATCCAATTCGAAAATTTTTTGATTTCGAATCGCGTTCGTGTCCTTCCAATCCGGATGAGTTCGAACCCAATCAAAGTTTACGGGCTTTCCGCACCAAGAACCGAGATAGACATCCGGATTTTTTTCCGCGACAACTTTGGATGAAACGATTCTTTCGTTCGCCATGGATTTATTTCTGAGATCTTCGAAACAATCCTTTCCTCCGGCGGCTTCAATCAATTCTCCTACCCAGGAGATTCCGGTGATGATCGGTTCATCCCATTCTTGAAAGAAAACTCTCGGATGATTTTTAGATAAGTTCTCCTTCCGAATTCTTTCCAACTTCGCTTTCCATCCGTCGATCAAATTTTCCGTTTCTTTCGTTTTGCCGACTATCGAACCGAACAAAAGCATGGTTTCCATAATTTCGGAAATCGTTCTTTGATTTGTAACGAGGACGTTCAGACCTTCCGCTATCAAGTCTTTTGCGAGATTCGCTTGGATATCCGAGAATCCGATCACAAGGTCCGGTTTTAATTCTTTGATCTTCTTTACGTTTCCATTGATAAACGCAGAAACTTTCGGCTTTTCAGTCTTCGCACGGAGAGGACGAACCGTATATGCGGAGATTCCGACGATACGATCCTCTTCTCCTAAAAGATAAAGCAGCTCGGTCGTTTCTTCGGTGAGACAAATGATTCTTTTCGGACCGACCAGATTCTTTCTCCTTAGCTGTGAAATTCTTTCTTATCGTCGATCAACTTCTGAACCACCGAAGGATCTGCGAGAGTAGAAGTATCACCCAATCCCTCGAATTCCGCAGAAGCGATCTTTCTCAAAATTCTTCTCATAATTTTACCGGAGCGAGTTTTCGGTAAACCAGGCGCCCAATGAATCACGTCCGGTCTTGCGATTTTACCGATCACTTTTTCGACGGTTGCGATGAGTTCTTTTTTGAGTTCGTCGTTTGTGGTAACTCCTTCCTTCACGGTCACATAGGCGTAAATGCCCTGACCTTTGATATCGTGGGGAAAACCCACGACTGCGGCTTCGGCCACGGATTTATTTTCCACAAGTGCGCTTTCGACTTCGGCGCTTCCGATTCTATGACCGGATACGTTGATCACGTCGTCCACTCTTCCCGTGATCCAATAGTAACCGTCCTTGTCCCTTCTCGCACCGTCTCCGGTAAAATAATAACCTTTGAACTGTGAAAAATAAGTATCGAAGAATCTTTTGGAATCCCCGTAAACTCCCCGCATCATCGAAGGCCAAGGTCCTTTGATACAGAGATTTCCGGATACTTCTCCCTTATCGGTGAGTTCCTTTCCTTCGTTATCCACAAGAACCGGCTGTACGCCGAAGAAAGGCAACGTTGCGGATCCGGGTTTTTGCGGAATCGCTCCGGGAAGCGCGGTGATCATGATCGATCCGGTTTCGGTTTGCCACCAAGTATCCACGATCGGACAACGGCTCTTTCCAATATTCTTATAATACCATTCCCACGCTTCCGGATTGATCGGCTCGCCCACGGATCCGAGAAGTCGAAGCGAACTCAAATTTCTTTTTTTAATCGGCTCCAATCCTTCCCGCATCAAAGCGCGGATCGCCGTGGGAGCCGTATAAAACACGTTGACTCCGTATTTATCGATCACGTCCCAAAATCTTCCCGCGTCGGGATAAGAAGGAACTCCTTCAAACATCACCGAAGAAGCTCCGTTGGAAAGCGGACCGTATACAAGATAAGAATGTCCCGTAACCCACCCGATATCAGCCGTGCACCAATACGTATCCTCCGGTTTGATATCGAATACATAATGAAAAGTTAAATTAGCTCCGAGTAGATAACCGCCCGTTGTGTGCAAAACACCCTTCGGTTTTCCCGTAGAACCGGAAGTATAAAGAATAAAAAGAGGATCTTCCGCATCCATAGGTTCGGGTTTGCAGTATTCCGGCAATTCCGGATCGTTCATTAAAAAATGATACCAGTGATCTTGTCCGTCCTTCCAAACGAGCCCGGATTCGTTTCCGGTTCTTCTGACCACGATCACACTTTTGACTTTTTCCGTAGCCGCGCCGATCGCAACGTCCACGTTCTTTTTGAGCTCCACCGGTTTTCCGCCGCGATAACCTCCGTCGGCGGTTACGATCAATTTCGGTTTACAATCGTCGATTCTGCTTTGAAGAGCCTCGGGGGAAAATCCTCCGAATACAACCGAATGTATCGCACCAATACGGGAACATGCAAGAATTGTAATGGCTAACTCGGGAATCATCGGAAGATAAACCAAAACCCGATCTCCCTTTTTCACTCCGTATTTTTTTAAAACGTTCGCGAAACGATTCACTTCTCTATATAGATCGTAATAAGTAAGAACTCTCGATTCGGAAGGACTATCGCCTTCCCAAATCAAAGCCGCTTTGTTTTTGTGCGAAGTCTGGATATAACGATCCAAACAGTTGTAGGAAACGTTGAGCTTTCCTCCCTTGAACCATTCTACTTTTGCGTTTTTAAAATCGTGACTGAGAACCTTAGTCCACTTTTTAAACCAAGTGAGTCGGTTGGCTTCTCTTCCCCAAAACTTGTTCGGGTTTTCTATGGATTCTTTATAAAGTGATTTGTATTCTTTGAGACTGAGGTTAGCTTTTTTTTTGAAATCTGCCGACGGTGGAACGATCCGTTCTTTTGCCATGACTTCCTCCAGATTCGGTAAAGAATGTTTCTTTTTTTTTCTCTGTCTACCAAATTGCGGAAAATCAAACGAGAAACCTCCTCGCAACGAATTCGCAAGGAGAGGAGGTCTTCGTTACTTAGGTGGAACCGGTTCGGATCAAATCTAAGAATTCGGAACGAGTCACCATATTGTCTTTGAAAGCTCCCAACATACACGACGTGAACAATTCCGAGTTTTGTTTTTCAACGCCGCGCATCATCATACAAAGATGTTTCGCTTTGATCACAACGGCGACTCCTTGCGGATCGAGAACTTCTTGTATCGCATACGCAATTTGTTCCGTAAGGCGCTCCTGCACTTGAAGTCTTCTCGCGAAAACGTCCACGATCCTTGGAATTTTGCTGATCCCAATGATCTTCTTATTTGGAAGATAAGCGACGTGAGCCCGTCCGTAAAAAGGCAAAAGGTGATGTTCGCAGAGAGAATACATTTCGATGTCTCTCACCAATACCATTCCTTCGGTCGGTTCGTCAAAGATCGCTCCGTTTACCAGCGTATTGATATCGGCTCGATATCCCGAGGTCAAAAAATCATAGGCCTTCGAAACTCTTTTCGGAGTATCACGAAGTCCTTCTCTGTTCGGATCTTCGCCGATCGATTTTAGAATTTTTACAACTTCTTCTTCCAATTTAAACTCTCTTCAGTTATATTTCCTAAGATTGGATCAGGGTCTCTTGTTAGATTCTATTTCGAAGAATTCGGTTGATCTTTTTTAGAATCCCAAGAGAGAACATTCCCATTCTCAAAATAGGCTATAGAATCTTCCATCGGATTTTGATTTTCTTGCGGATTTCCCACCGCGAGCGAATTTGTCCTATCATGAACGTCGAGAATTTCCGAACAAAACGAGATCGACCCGTAAAGATCGGGTTAGACGCCCGTATGATCGCACATTCCGGGATCGGGATGAGAATCCGGGGAATTCTTAAATACATCGGCCCTTTGGCGGAGAAGATGAATTTTCAGATATTTCTTTTTGGAAATTCGGAAACAATCCGAAAGGAAGGAATTTCCTGCCATGAAATTTCCGGTCTTAAAAAGGAACCGCAAAGTGACGGTCCTTCGAATTCTCGCGCGAGCGGATCGGAATCCTATTCTTATCCGGTAATATCCTACGAAGTTCCGATCTATTCTCTGAAAGAATTTTTCGGACATCCGTTGATGAGGGAGATGGATCTTTTGGATATTCCTCATTTTAACGCTCCGCTGCTTTATCTTTCAAAAGTTATCGTCACGATTCACGATATCATTCCGTTTCGTATGAAAGAATTTCATTCAAGTTTTGCAAAAAGAATCTATATGCAGATCGTATTTCGATTGATCCGATTTTTCTCAAAACAAGTCGTTTCCGTTTCTCGATATACCGCACGGGATTTGGAATCAGTTTTTCATTTTTCAAAAGATACGATCGAAGTGATTCCGAATGGAATCGACGAATCCGTTTTTTATCCCGCTTCGTCCGAAGAGAAAAAAAAATTCTTAAAAAAATACAAACTCAAAGAAGGATATTTGCTCAGTGTGGGAATCGGAAAGGGTCATAAGAATTTAAACTTCGTCTTAAACGTTCTAAAATTCTTTTGGGATTCTAAGATCTTAAAATCGAGTTGGGTCCTCGGAGGCGCTTCGGGAAAAATTCCGGATTATCTCGAGCCGGAAGTCCAGGATTATAAAAATCGAATTCTTCCGATGGAACGGCTTTCCTTGGAAGAACTTCGTTGTCTTTATTCTTGCGCCGGAGTTTTGATCTTTCCTTCCAAATACGAAGGATTTGGATTTCCTCCTCTGGAAGCTCAGGCCTGCGGATGTCCCGTGTTTTCTTCCAACGCGACGGTTATGCCCGAAATGCTGGAAGAAACCGTTTCATATTTTTCTCCGGATCAACCGGAGGAATTAAAACAACTATTAGAACGTTTTTTTAAGAATTCGAAAGAAACAAAGGCTCTCGTACCGAAAGGAAAAAAGAATTCGAAAAGATTTTCCTGGAAACGTTCCGCAGAAAAAACATTAGAAATTTATAAAATTCTTTCTTAATCGGATTTTGCCGTAACTTACGCAACGGTCTTAAAACCCGTGCAAGAATTTTTCGAAGAAAGTCTGCGTTTGTCGGAGAGACAATTTCATTTTAAATGAATGAAAGAGGGAAATTCTAAAACTCGATTTCTTTTTTGATCTTTTTTTTCCGGGAAAGAATCTCTTCCTTTCTAGATCGGACGATCAAGAAAAGATTCTCCCTTTCTAAGTCGGAATAACGAGACCAATTTCCGATTTCTTCGATCGTTCGAAAACAACCTTCGCAAAATCCGGTTTCAAAATCCATCGTGCAGATTTTATTACACGGAGAACGAACCATTCATTTTCCTCGAACTTTAGACTTCGCCGCGGCTTTCTTTTTCACGGATTTTTTTTTCGTAGGAGCGTTCGTCTTTTCATGACCGTTTTTAGAATGATCGACGATCGTTTTCATTTCTTTGAAAAGGGACATTCCGCTGATTCTTCCCGGAACGATGACATGAGCCGCGCCGCTTTCTACGAGGACGTCCGCCTCTTTCGCGTCGTCGGTCGTAAGTACGATGGAAGGTTGTGTGTGATGACAGATCGTTTTCAGAGATTCCAAAAGTCTTCGATTGGTTGTACCTTTCAAAATCATATCGGAAATCGTACAGATCACGTATCTTGCGTCTTCGATTCCCAAATGATGCAGTGTTTCCGGATTGGCAAGATCTCCGTACGCCCATCGTATCCCCTTCGCTTCCAAAGCCTGTCTAAAGACGGGATTAAAATCCACGATAAGAATCCGATTCAACCATTCCGGTTTTTCCCTTTCGATCCCTTCCAAAAGTCCTTGAGCGATTCTAAAATAACCCAGAATTACGATATCCCGTTTCGGTTGACCGGTAAGATCGGACTCGGTACGGTTCTCTTCTTTTTCCTTGAGACCGATTCCGGCTAACATTCGTAAGATGAATCTCGAAATCGGATCGTTAAAAAGTATGATATAAGTGGAAACTACGGATGCGAGAATCATCGAAGTCAAAACTGTCGATTCCAATTCTTTGCTGATATGTCCGTAACCCATTCCCAATGAAAGAATCACGAGCGAGAATTCGCTGATCTGCGCCAAATTTAAACCGGTTACGACGCCGGCCCTCAAACCTTTTCCAGAAAAATAAACGGGAGTCGCGACTGTAATCACTCGACTCACGATCACAAAGGCAACGGCGATCAAAGAAATACTGATGATCTGAATCGAAGGAATCGGAATTTTCATTCCGAGGGCCACAAAAAAAAGAGTGATAAAAAAATCTCGGATTCCCGAAAGTTTTGCGATTACATCGGCTCCATAGGGAAACGCCGCGATGCTCACTCCAGCGATCAAGGCGCCCATTTCTTTTGAAAGACCAGCTCTTTCCGCGAAGCCGCAAAGTAAAAAACACCAAGCAATGGACGTGATTAAAATGAGTTCCGGTTTGGAGGCGGCCGCTTCAAACAATCTGGAAAGAAAGAATCTACTGATTAAAAAAGCGACTCCGATGAGAACCAGTCCGATTCCGAGCGAACTCGCAATCTTAAGAATCTGAGGATCCTGAAGATTCGGTTGAACGCCCATAAAAATGATCGCCCAAATATCTTGAAGAACGAGCACGCCGATGGTAAGTCGGCCAGCGATCGTACTCACTTCGAATTTATCGTGAAGAAGTTTGACGACGATCATCGTCGAACTGATCGCAAGCGCGATCGCAAAGTAAAGAAGATCGAATTTTCCGGGAGATCCGGCGAGAATTCCTTTGAAGAAAATTAATCCGAAGAGAACACAAAAGACAAACTGGCTGATTCCGAGGATGAACATGGACTTTCCCATCCGCGCCAATTCTTTTAGATCGATTTCAAGACCTATGATAAATAACAAAAGAATCAAACCGATTTCGGAAATTAATTCTATACTTTCTTCATTTACGACAAGACCGAGACCTAAGTTCGGTCCGAGTAAAAGCCCGCCCGCAACATAACCGAGAATCAACGGCTGTTTGGTAACCCTAGCAATATGGGAAAAGAAAGTCGCAAAGATGATGCTCAACGCGATATCGTTTAAAAGAGAAAGAGAATGATGCTCCATATTTACAGTTCGTCCTAAATTCTAATTTCTTTTTTAAAAAACCCGAAGCACAAGTCCTAAAACGACGCGGTAACTTGATCGCATTCTTTCTCTGGTTTCTTATAAGCGAACGGCAGAATCTTATAAAAAGATTCTACTTACTAAACTAAAGAAGATTCCTTTGGTAAAAAACATTTTTTTTCTCCATCTCGCAAAAACTTGAGATTGAAAATGAAATCTTTTTTCTCTCAATTTTTCTGCTGTGAAAGAAGGAGTTTCGCAAAAAAATAAATCAGTTCTTTGAAATTGGTAGCAGCTAAAACTTCAATTAAACGGAGAAATCTCCCGGTTCCAAAACGTGAATATCCGGAAGATTCCGGTATTTACCGTCAAAATCAAGACCGTAGCCCACGACAAATTCGTCCGGGATTCTCCAGCCTACGTATTTCACCGGAAATTCGAGAATGTTTTTTCTTTCCTTTAGCAAAAGTGTCACGATCTCAAGACTCGCCGGATTCCGCGTGAAGATATGTCTTACAAGATATTGCAACGTGAAACCCGTATCTAAAATATCTTCGACAAGAATCACATGACGATCGGAAAGATCGGTGTTGATATCCTTTAACAGATCAATTTTTCCGGTAGAAACCGTACCAACATACGATTTTGCCTGTACAAAATCTATCTCCACGGAAAAAGGAATCTCTCTTGTTAAGTCCGAGAAAAAATATACTCCGCCTTTTAATACGCATATAAAAACAGGATTTAATTTTTTATAATCCTTTGCGATCTCGGAAGCTAAGGACTTTACCCTTTTTGCAATTTCTTCTTGGGAGAAACGAGGATGAAGAATGTCTGAAATTTTTTGATTCATCCCGGAATCCAAAATCGAATTATTTTTCCGGGAACCTTGCTGAGTTCCTTCCACGAATCAATGTCGGCGTGTATACTCAAGAATCCGGATGTGGGAAATTTTAATAGAATCGATTCGGTTAAGGACAAGTCTTCATTTCCTCGGATCAAACGGTTTGCAATTTCTTCAATTCCAGGATTATGACCTAACAATGCCACACTCTTTAGATTAGAATCCAATTCTCTAAGTTTAACTAAGATATCTTCGCTATCAGATTCGTACAATTCTTCGGTTACTTTGATCTCGGAAGAGATATCCTTATGCTTGGTAAGAATTTTATAAGTATCCAAAGTCCTTTTAGAATCAGAAATTAAAAACAGATCCGTTTTAAATTCAATTTTCTCCAAATACTTCCGAAGAGATCGAGCGTTTTTCTTTCCTCGTTCCGAAAGAGGTCTTTCGCGATCGGATTTGAATTCGGATTCCCAATCTGATTTTGCGTGTCTGATTAAATGAATTTGTTTCAACGAACTTTGTCTCTCGTTTTCCTCTTCTCCGGTCAACTTTAAATTCATTGACAAGAGGTAAAAGATCTCTTTAATTATGGAGCTATGAAAAAGGTCTTCGCGTTAGCTGGAACTGCTTTGCTCATTTTGATGCCCACTTTGTTGAGCTCACAATTAGCCGGTCCCCCCGACGAAGAAAGAGCAAAAAAAGACGTTCAAATTCATTGGTTGAAAAAGAATCTCGGAGATAAAATTCAATCTATTGAAAGCAACGGCGAACCCGTTCTTATAGAAAAAGACGATCCGAAGTCGGGCGTCGATATACTTTACAAATTTCCATTCTTAGTCACGACAAAACGCAAAGATGGAAGCGTAACCAGAACCGAAGTAGGCGCAAATTACGTTTTTGTACGCACAAAGGGTTGGCTTTTTTCCGAATTGGGTTTTGGAAAAAATATCGTTTTATCCGATCCGGGAAAAGAATCTCCTGACAAAGAAACCGTTCTGAAATTAATCGAAGAGAGCCTTTTGCAAGATCGATGGAAGGGAAAAACAATCGAAAATTTAAGAATCGGAGAAGCCATCTCCGGCAGCGATTTAGACGTTTCTTGGTTTCGTTATTCGGGCGATTACGAAGTATCAATGGAGAATAACGTTCGTTATTCCTGTACAAACTTGATCGTTCGTCTTTTTAAAGACGATTCAGCGAGCGAATGGAAATTGGACTGGAAAGAAAAGGGAATTTGCAGACAAACTGCGACGCCCAACGATTCTTCTCCTTGACGCAGCCTTTTCGTCAAATTTGATCGACCTCGTTCAAAGAGAATTTCTCAATCGTTCTTTTTGTGATCGGAGCCGGGTCTACGAAGATTCTTATCTTTGATGCCTTCCAAATTTGATTTTTTCAAACGATCCGAAAATCGAACCGAATTCATTTTCCCGGCCTTGAGATCCTTCAAAGTATTCTGAATCGTACTTCCGATCGTATTGTGATTTTGATATTGTTTTAAGAAATTCTCAGTATGAGTTTTATCTGATGGATAGTACGACTTTCCGTACGCAAAAACCGCGGCGCTTCTTACCGAGGGATGAAAATTCTCGTTCGAAATCGTTGATTCTAAATACGTCTTCGCCGAATTTCCTCCGAAGTCCGCGATCAAGTCATTGATCTGCGATAGCGCATAGACTCTCATACCCGGTTCTTTTGAGATCGCAATCAGGTACTCTTGCGGATTCGGATTGATCGCGTAGACTTCCTTCACGAGCGTTTCCTTATCGATATGGCCCGTTTGTAATACGACGGATTTTATTTTTTCATACTGATCCGGATTGAGCGGTTCCGCTTGAATTGCGGAAGTGATCCAGAGTAAAACGAACAGATACGTTAAAAAGATATTTCCCATTCTTAAACCGATTTGATTTTTCTTTGTTCTCATATTAGTACACCAGAGGATGCGAACGAAGCACCCAACCTTGTTCTCCGGTAAGTTGTGTCTGATTGATCGTAGGATTGCCCGCCCAAAACATAAGATTGAGTCCCCCGCTATTGTAAAAGCCGGTCCCTAAACATTCTCCCAAACCGACGAGATTGTTTCCATTTTGATCCTGACATTCCGGAGTTTCCGGCAAAGGATCGAGAGAATAACGTCCTTTGACTACGTCTTTTTCCACCGGATGATAAAGACCTAAAAAGTGGGCTCCTTCGTGCGCGATCGTCTTCGCTAAAAAGATCTGATCGGATGCACAGGTTAAATCCGCGCCAACACCTCCGCATCCTGTCGCGGTTCTATGATTTTCAATAAATACGATCATACCCGACTTAGGCGTTCCCGCCACTGGAATTCCGGGAATACCCGATGAGATCCCTAATATTCCGGCGGGCGCGCTACTGGAAACGGTATAACCTCTCGTTACATAAATATTCAAAGAATTCGGATCCTGAACCGCCGCCGGATTTGTTTTATACAACGTAGCCAATGAACCGGCGACGTCTCCGTAATCGTCGGAGACGTTCGCGATAGTTAGAAAGTTGGTGTCTGCACCGGTTGCAACAACAGCGTTAACCGTAATGTCTATCTTCACCGTATCCTGTGCATAGATATCCTTTAAAGTTTGAATCATCGTCGCCATTCCAACCGTAGTAGGCGTCGTTACCGCGGTTGGAACAAAGATCAGATTGATGTTCAATTTTTTTCTGGATTGCCAGACCTTAGACAATCCCGAACTAGCGCTTCCGAAAATCCCGTTCGGTTCAGCGCGAAATTTATATTCTTCACATGTATGAGGAGTATTATTCGTAACTCTACGCGTTGGAACGGACGGATTTGGAACGGCAGGAAGAATAAAATCCACTCCTAAGATATTACTTCCGAAATTATTATAACCCGCACTCGGAGCATAATAACCCGGACTCGCTCCGATCGGAAAAGCGGTGGTTACGGAGCGGGATCCGGCCGCTTCGCTTTTGCCGTTATCCTGAATCAAATTTCGCGCGGCATTTTCCCAAAGAGGATAGATAAAACGATTCGCGTTGGAGGCAAAGGCGTGATTTTGTTCCGCGTAAACAATTCCTACGGGATTATTCTTTCCGATTCCCGGAAAGTTTACGGTTCCCGCAAGATAGGCGGTCCCTCCATCCGCGTATGCGTTACTCTCCGTTAATAAAACTTGGCTTAAGTTGGAGGAAGTGACGCTGAAATTCGGAGTCGCACCCGAAGTTCTCGTATTTTCCGAAGGATCACAACGATAAAGCGATTCATTAAAAACGTACAAACCGAGAAGAAGATTTATGTTTTCGGATGTTTTATCTTTGTCCTTATCAACCGGACATCCCCAGGAGAATAAACAAAGAATCAAAAGCGGGACGAAAGTTTTTATCAACATATCACTAATTTCCTAATACTTCTTTTAGAGAGCGATCCTATTCCATTTTTATAAAATAAATTTCCTCTTCGATTGTGAAATCCAAGAAGAGTTTTTCTGTTTCACGGAACCATCGTCCATTTTTCGGGATTCAATTTATTTCCTTTTCTTTTCCAACTAACTGAGAGATCGAATCGTAACGATTTTTTTTAAGAAATCGATCTAAGAATTCAAGAATACGCAAAGGTAAAAACGGACCCTGATAGATATAACCGGTGTAAACTTGAATCAAATCAGCACCTGCAAGAATTTTTTCCAATGCTGTAACACCCGAATCAATTCCACCCACCCCGATAATAGGAATTCTCCCCTTCAATAGATTATACGCAACACGAATGAACTCGGTCGATTTTTTTCTAAGCGGAGAGCCGGAAAGACCTCCTTCTTTTTCCACATTAGGATATTTCGAGAGGAGCGATTTATCGATCGTAGTATTCGTAAGAATGACTCCGTTCAATTTCAAGCTGAGAGAAGTTTCTAGCAATGCTTCCAAGTCCTTTTGTTCCATGTCGGGTGCGAACTTGATGAAGATAGGAATTTTAAAATTTTCTCCAAGTCCGGAACGAATACCTTCGATCAAAGAAACAAAATTCTCCTGCTTCTGAAAGTTTCTAAGACCCGGAGTGTTCGGAGAACTGATATTGATGACCGTATAATCGGCGTAAGGCGCCAAACGTTTCAAAGTGTAGACGTAGTCCTCGACGGCTTTGTCTTCCGGAACGATCTTTGTTTTGCCGGCGTTGATTCCCCGGATTTTTCCTTTAGTTTGTTTGGAAAGAATTTCGAATGCGAGATCCGCGCCTGGATTATTAAAGCCCATTCGATTAACGAGCGCTTGGTCTTCCGGATAACGGAAAACTCTCGGTTTTGGATTTCCCGGTTGTGCCTGACCTGTGATCGTTCCCACTTCGACGTGACCGAAACCCATTCTGCTCAAAAAAGGATACAACTCTCCTGTCTTATCAAAGCCTGCGGCCATTCCCAACGGATTTTCGAATTCGATTCCGGCGACTTTGGTTTTCAATCGATCGCTTTGATAGGAAGTCATCGATTCCATAGCGGAAAGAACTCCCGGAATTTTTCGACTCACTCCGAGTAAAGTTTTTGCGAGTCCGTGCGCCGTCTCCGGATCTAGAGAAAGAAAAAAAGGTTTCAGAAAAGCGGCGTAAGCGCCTTGTCTCAACGAGGAAGAAATCATCTCTGAAACTTTTTTCTCCTCTTGGATCAAGACCAGCGAAAAATTCTGCTTCCCGCAAAAAGAAATACGATTCCGTAAATAAGCAATCCGGCAACTGCGGGAATCGCGGCCGCCAAACCGGCGCCTTCTATAAAAACTGCGCGTAAGGAATCCGCCATCAAAGTAAGAGGAAGATTTCGAATGAAAGGTAAAACCGCTTCCGGAAAATTTTGATAAGAGAAGAAAATTCCGGATAAGACCATCATTGGAAAAGTGACGGCGTTTACCAAACCGTTGCCCACTTGAGAACTGGCCGCTCTCGATCCGATAAACATTCCGATACAAGCGAACGAAAAGTTGCCCGCAAGATAGATTAAAATAGCGGCTCCCACCGAACCTTCGAAAGCGTTTTCAAACGTTAAGAAGGTAAAACTCAAGAGGATCATAGATTCCACTGCGGTGACGACCAATCTTGTGAAAAAGAAGGATAATAAAAAATAAAGTTTATTCATCGGAGTGGCGGACATTCTACGGAGAAGTTTTTTCATTCTCATCTCGATGAGATTCCAACCGACTCCCCAAAGACAGGAATTCATCACTCCCATCGCGAGCATTCCCGGGACTAGATAATCGATGTATCTCGTTCCTTTCGAATCCAGCTTTTCGATTTTGAATTCCGAATCGGATCGGTTGGAGCGGACTTTAGCAAGAATCAACAGATAGTCTCTCTGTCCGTTCGGATTTTCCGGATCGAAAGAAAAATGAATCCTACCTTCGTTCGTCCTTTCCAAAATCAGATTCAACTTTCCCTTTTTCAGATCCCGAATGGCTTCCTCTTTCGAAAGGACCAAGAATTTGAGAGACGGTAAGGATTGAGAAATGTCATTCTCTTCTATCGGCTTCGGTTCTTTCTTTATGAAATCACCCGCTTCGAGGGTTCTTTTTAATTCTTCGAGTTGATAAGAATTTTCTAATACGGCGATTTTTACTTCTTCGGAGCCGCGATTTTTAAATGCGATCCCGAGAACTCCCGCCATTGCGATCGGAAAAACGAAAGCCCAAAAAAGAATTCCGGGTTCTCTGTAAAATTCCTTGAGTTGAATGCTCACTAATTGAAGGATTTGTTTCATTCTTCCAGTCCCCTTCCCGTCATGCTAAGGAAAAGATCGTCTAACGTTTTTTTATGACATTCCAGATTCTTTAACTTCTTCCCCGAGGAAGAAATCGTCTGGATCAATCGAGGAAGATAATCGGCGATCGCTGAAACGTAAATTCTAGCTTCCGATTTCGCCGGGTCCCAATAATATTTATACATTCCTTCTGATGGAAGTAAATTCTCCGGATCGGATCCGTCCTCCACCGAAAACCGAATGATTTCTCCGCCCCCGGTTCTGCCTAACAGATCGGGAAGAGTTCCTTGGTCCAAAATTTTTCCACGGTCCATGATGATGATTCTTTCGCAAAGAGTTTCAGCCTCTTCCATATAATGTGTTGTAAGAATCATGGTGGTCTTACTTTTTCTAAGGCGGTCCAGAATTTTCCAGACGTCTCTTCTCGCTCCCGGATCGAGACCGGTCGTAGGTTCGTCCAAAAAAAGAATTTCAGGATAATTTAATATAGATACTCCGAGCGCCAGCCTTTGCCTTTGACCTCCAGAAAGATGACTAACGTAAGCCTTCCGTTTGTCTTCCAAGTTAATCAATTCCAAAATTTCGGTGAGTCTTTCTTTTTTACTTTTATAAAACGTTCCGAAAAGATCGAGGGTTTCTTGGACGGTGATTCGATCCATGAAACGAGTTTCCTGTAAAGCCAATCCGATTTTGGATCGCAAAAGGGTTTCGTTTTCTTTCCAAGTCGTTCCGAGGATGGAAATCGATCCTTGATCCGGTTTTTGAATTCCTTCGAGCATTTCGATTAAGGTCGTTTTACCGGCTCCGTTCGGGCCTAGGAGCGCGACAAATTCTCCCTTTTGAATTTCAAGACTTAAGCCGTTGACCGCGGTCGTATTTTTAAAACGTTTGATTACGTTGCGAACGTCGATGACGAGGTTCTTAGATTCGTTTGAATTTTCAGGATTCAAGAGAACGTCCTTTTCCTTATGGATTGTAGAATTATGATTTTCATTTTTTGACTTCCGATGTGGCGAAAATTCTCAAGCGTTCCTTACGAGTCTATAAATCAAAGAAGGAAAGAGACGGAGTAAAAATCTAAGGTATCGAACCACTCCGATTCCGATATAAACCTTGTCCTTTTCCAGCGCGGAAAAAAATTGATCGGCTAATTTCTCGGTCGTTAACTTATTCTTTCCGCGGCCGGCCGTCATCGGAGTATCTACTTGAGGAGGCAACATTTCGATCACTCGAATGTTCGATCCATCGAGCTGATAACGAAGCGCCTCCGTGAACAGGTGAAGCCCGGCTTTTGTTCCGCAATATAAAGGGGCGGACTTTTTGGGGACCAAAGCCAAACCGGAAGTCACGTTTACAATTGCGGAGTCGGAATGGACTTTAAGGATCGGAATTAAAAGAGAAATCAAACGTATCGGAATCGTTAGGTTTGTTTGGATTTCTTTTTCAATGTTTGCGCTTTGATCGGGGTCTTTTAAAAAATCGGGATTAAACTGAATTCCCGCGTTATTGATCAGAACGTTGAGAGAAGAATATTTCTTTTTGATAAGCGAAATCAACTTATCGAAATCGGCGGGTTTCGTAAGGTCGCATCGAATCGTTTCGATTCCGGGAACGGAAGATAATTTGGAAAGAGATTCTTTATTTCTTCCCAAAGCAAGGACGGTGTTGCCGAGCGACGCAAATCTCATTGCAAGTTCCAAACCGATTCCGGACGTCGCGCCGGTGATCAAGATCGTATTTCCGGAAAGTTTCATGATCCGCTTATCTTCTTTTTTGAAACGGAACGATCAAGCACTTCATCGATCGAAGTTGGAATTAACTTTTGCCGTAGTAACGAAGAATTTGTCTGAGCGAAGAAAGATAGGAAGGGCCGAAAAGATTGATATGAACTAAAACCGGATAGATCTGCCAGAAAGGAATTCGATCCTTCAGGTGTCCCGGATCCTCAACTCCGATAAAGGAAAGAATCTGCTGCATCTCTTCCAGATTCAAAGGACTTCCGAATAGATTCAACATCGCAAGATCTTGTTCCGGATGAGAAAAAGAAATCGAAGGATCTATCAAATAAGAATGTCCGTTCTTTCCGGTAAGAATATTACCGGACCAAAGATCTCCGTGAATCAATCTCGGACGGGATCGATTGAGGGACCATTCTTCCGTAAACTTTCGAAAAACGTCGGTGACGTGATCCAAATCTTTTTGGGTCATCAGTTTTCGTCCGAAAGCCAAGTCCAACTGCGGTGATAAGCGACATTCCCAAAAAAAGTCCTCAAAGGTTGAAAACCATCGGTTCTTTTGAGAAAGAGTTCCTATAAAATTATTTCTCTTCCAACCCCAGGAGTTTGAATCTTTTTGATACAATAGTTTCAAACTTCGAATCAAATCCTCTCTCGCGCCGGAACTCGTTCCGGATTCTATATAATCCATTACAAGAAACCAAGAGTTACCGGCCTGCGCGGTTCCATAACATTCCGGAACTCGTACGCCGACTCTGTAGAGTTGTTCAAGGGATTCTTTTTCGGTTTCCGCCATCTCTCGACTGGGAATCACTTTTACCGCGAAAGAATGGGCTGGCGCCGCAACGAGGTAAATTTCATTGAGACTGGAAGAATGCAAAGAGATCCTAGGTCTCGAGCCGGAATTCAAAATTCCCAGCCTTTCCAGACCGTCGTAGATCGCCTCTTCTAATCCCGCTTTGATGACCACACTCGCTTCCTCCCGGATGAGGTCCGGTCCTTCTCTCTGATTAAAAAATCGGTCTGAAAGGTTCCCGGATTGATTGAAATTTAAAAAAACGTATTATATTCCGTAAGACGTGAACCTTCTTCCAATTCTTACCTTACTCTGCTTACTTAAAGTATCTTCTCTTTTTGGAGAGGAATCAAAACCTCTTTGGAATTATATGATCCATCCATCGATCGAACAAAACTCTTCCTTAGATTGGACAGAAATTTTCTCAAAATCGCATACTCTTTGTTTTACGGGAACCTATCTGAGAGCCGATGGAAGCCTCCGATCTGCTCCTCTCCCGAAATCTTTTTTATCGTTAAGCAGAAAATATAAGGTCCGATTGATTCCCTTAGTTACGAGTTCTCATCCGAACGACTGGCATTTCTTAAAAACGGAATCGGGAATTCAAAATTCGATCGATAGTCTTAGTCGTTTTATAGAACAAAACCCTAATCTATCAGGATTGCATTTGGATATCGAATACATTTCAAATTCTCAGATATCGAATTATAAAAGATTTCTAAAAGAATTGAGGAAGAGACTTCCACGCGAAAAAGTTTTGACTCTCGCTTTGTTTCCTCAGATCGAGTTTCCGAATTCGAATTCTAAAATTCACGCGGGCCTTTTGGACGCCGATTTTATCGACGAATTTGTTCTGATGAGTTACGATTTCCATTCTTCCCAAACTGCACCCGGACCGGTGACTTCTATTTCTTGGACTAAGAAGAATTTGGATTTTCTGTCCGATAAAATTCCGCCCTTGAAACTTTGGCTGGGACTTCCTCTTTACGGATATTTCTGGAAACAAGGAGGAAAGATAAAAATCATCGATCAAAAAATCCTAACAACAAATCGAAACCGTTTTGAAATCATAGACTCGGAAGACGGATTTATAAAAATCAAAGATTCCACGGGAACCGGATTTATCTCCGACCCAAGGTCGTTGTTTCAGTTACAAGAACTGACGAAAAGCTACAAGCTCCGAGGAACTGCATTTTGGAGAATCGGGTTTTAACGAAAATCGTATGTGATTTTTACGTTCAGGCTTTTTCCTTTTGAATCGTTAATGTTGGAAGTTCCCTTATATTCCATAATTCTTTTGGATTCCATATCATAGACCATGTCGATGGGTTTCACAAAAACGGAAAGAAGCGCGTTGTCGATTTTCATTCTTAGATAAAGCGCGGGTTTTCCTTTGTATTCACCGAGCTTCGTTTTGGAAACCGAGAAGCCGACCGTATCCCTTTCCACGGGAACTAAAAATCGAAAACGAATCGTTTTACCTTCCAGAAGAGAATCCCAATAAGACTTTATAAAATAATCAAAACCTCCGTCCATCGAAGCCGGTTCCGAAAAAGAAATCGTCTTCTCCTCTAAAGGTTTTTTAGAAGTCCTTCTTGCGAATAATTTCGCCGATCCGTTTTTTAAGAACGTTCCTCCTTCCAGATAACCGTCTCTAAAATCCTCCAACTGAAAATCGGGAACCAATTTGTTTTTAGAGAATTGAATTTTCTTTTTCGCAAATATTTTTCCCTGAGGATCCTTGTATTGAATCGTAGAATAAGAATGGTTTCCGTCTTCCCAAACTTCTTCGTGGTGATCGTAATATAAAATTTTACCCGACTCTAAATCCGTTGCCGTTCCATAATATTGCATCTTCTTTGTTTCTCCAATAACGGGAAATGATAGATTCAAAATTAAGAATGGAATCATCACTTTCATATCTGCCTTCCTAAAATCACTTTCTTAGACTGAGAGAGGCGATTTCGGAATTGAATTTTTTAATTCTTAGAAAAGATTAAACATCTGTTCAATTAGGAAATAATAAATTTCTTTTCGGGAAAGTATTCCAGTTTCAGCAAATTTCGAATTCTAACTTGTTCGAAATGAAAATTTGTCAGGTCGATGAAAGATCGATCGCAACGGATTCTTAAAAGAAGAATTTAGCCGGACTTCTTTTCGGAATTTAATTTTAAACGGATCTTTAAATGAATTTTACAATTCCATTCTTATCTTTAGAATGGGAACGACAATTCCTCCCTCAAGTAAATCCGTTTCCAGTTCGATTCTTGCGGATTACGGGTTCGAAAGATTTAGGAAATTTGTAAAAGGGGTTACAGTGCAGGAAATTCACCGGTACTTGGATCAGTATTTAGAGGAGAACATTCTTCAATCGGAAACCATTCGAAGAATGAAACACGTCATTCAAGAATTCAGTATTCGCGCGCCCAAAGTTCTAGTCACGAAGTGCATCGATGGTCGAGTACACGGCAGCAAACTCAAAGGTTATCCCGTTACTACGATTCGCTTCGGTAGAACTGACGGAAATATAGTCGCGACCAATCTCAACAATTTCTGGTTTTGGAATCGGATTGATCGATTGATCAACGACGCTATCTGCAACACTCCGAACACTCCGGCTCTTTTTATCGCTTATATGCACCGATCCGATCTTCCCGGATTGGGTTGCGCGGCTCACAACCACGACGACGTTGCCGCGAGAAAGGCGATTCGGGAACAAACGCTTGCAGTTCGTAACGTATTCCAAAAGGAAAGACTCTACGTCTTGGAAGGAATCACGAACACCGATTCCATGGCGGAAACCTTGATTTTCGGAGACGGAAGTACTTTGGATACTTCCGAGATCATCCGAGATTTCGACTTTAAAGCCCCGTCCGAAATATTTCACAAAGCCTTTTTGAAATATCCGTTTAAGGATCCTTCGACGGCGAGATACGTGGGATTTAAAACTCCGGAAGAATTGTTTATGGAACCGGAACTTCTGTTTTATAACGACTTCCAAACGGCTCTCTGCATGAAATCATGTCTTTTGCGAGAAGTCACTGCTATCGTCGTTTCGGACGACTTTGCTTCTCAAAAGCTGATTCAGCCGGATCTATTCAACGCGATCATACAAAAACTTTTTGCGGTGAAGGATCTCCCTCCTCTTTTAATTCCCGCGTTGATGTATCAATCTCTTTGGAATATAGCGTATTCACTTTATACCAGACGAAAGGTTGAAATGTTAAGCGAAGAGGAACGGTGGAAGGTTTTGGATCACGCGGAAGAATTGATCTGCTACGGGGACGGGTTCGAATTGCTTCAAAGAAACAAAGCTATTCTGGTTAAAACGGGAAGAGGCAACGATACGGATGCGCTGCTTGTGGCTCGTAAAGTTTTGGAAAAAAATAAACAAAAGAGATCCGATTCGAGTCCGATCCTAGTCCATCTGAATATCGAAAACTCGGGCGAACTTTTGGCTTGGGAGGACATCAATGAAAATATAACTTCTAAAACGAATACTTTACTCAGAAATTTGGAAGCCGTCTTTCACGACGTGGAGACGATCGTCCTTACGACTTATTCTTATCGAGATCAAAAACGATTCTATCCTATCCACACGAAACAAGACAAACGAATCACTTATCCGGTCAACATCATCGAAGGAATCAATTCAGAGACTCTGTTTTCCGGTATGAGTTTAAAATCAAGGGAAGGCCTTTACGCTACGGAAAGAATGAGTAAATTTATTTGAATCGAACCGGAACTTTGATCGAATGACGGCGACGGTGTTCTAACGGCGTAACACCCACATATCTTTTGAAAAGAACTCGAAAGAAACCGACGTTTTCGTATCCGACGGCGTAGCTGATCTCTTCAATCGAATCTCCCGTTTCCTCCAAACGACGCCTTGCCCATTCGATTCGAAGGCGTTGCAAATAAGTGGAAGGCGGATCCCCAGTGGCTTGTTTGAATCTTCTCTTCAAACTTCTCGAACTCAAACCCACTCTTTCCGCTAGAGTTTCCATCGATATCGCCGAAGTGAATTCGTTTTCTAAAATATCTTGGGCAGTTGCGACCGGTAAATCTCTATGATGTTTTTGAACGGCAAAGGTCATAAACGGCGTTTGAGAAATTCGATCGGAGTCGAGAAGAAAGTGTTTCGCGCATTTGAGAGCCACTTCTCTTCCTAAAGACTGCTCCAAAACATGAAGACTCAAATCGTAGAATGCGTTGCTTCCACCGGAGGTTAAAAAATTTCCCTGATCGATGACGAGTTTATCCACGTCCAAGTTCACGGAAGGAAACATCCTTCTAAAAAGGGAAGCGAATTGCCAATGGGTTGTGGCGGATCTGCCTTCCAACAAACCGGTGGACGCAAGCAAGAACGCGCCTGAACAAACGCTCGCAATTCTTACTCCTTGCGCCGCCGCTTCTTTGAGCCATTCTATCTCGAGTCCGCATCTGCGTTTGATTCCGACTACGTTCGGTCCGATCGCGGGCACGATAACGAGATCCACCTTTTCGCAGCGACCTACGAGGTCGGGTTTGATTTGAACCTTCCCGTGAAGTTGCACCGGCTCCGATTGAATCGCCGCCGTTCGCACGCGAATCATCGAAGGCTTTCTACGATTCTCAAGATCGATTCCGGCAAATTCGAAAAACTCAAAAAGGCCGGTAATCACCGAAGCAGGCGCTCCGGGAATTAGAAGAATGACAACGTCCATAGCCCGCAATTCTACGGGATTTGGCCGAATCGCAATAAAAATACCATTTCGGCAAAGAGTATTGAGGCCGAATCGCGTCGAAAATTGGCGTAGAAGCGCCTTTACAAAAGAAAATGCAACTGCTAAACTACCCCAACAAATCTTAAAGGAGATTATGGAATGATTTTAGCCGCAAGAATTTTAGCCGGTATCGTCGGTGCGCTTCACGTGTGGATTTTTCTTATGGAAAGTGTGCTTTGGATGCGCCCGACAATCCACAGACGTTTTGGTGTTACGGATAAAAAGTTAGCGGAAGCTATGAAAGGCGTCTTTTTAAACCAAGGTTTTTACAACCTCTTTCTCGCAATCGGAGCTTTGTACGGAGCGATCTTTTTCGAAGTTCATGCGGCTTACGCACCGGCAATTATGATCTTCTCTTGTCTTTCCGTTTTTGGAGCCGGTCTTGTTCTTTTCGCTTCCAAACCCGCTATGGCGCGCGCGGCGATCATTCAAGGTTTACCTCCATTGATCGCAATCGCACTGATCGGAGCTGCGACTTATAACTGATTGAGGAAGGAATCCGGAGACAGATATAAATTCTAAACCAAATTAGAATTATTTTTGACCGATTTTTTACAGGCTTTCGGATCACATTCGAATTTTCTAATTCTTCTTGTGATCCGATTTTTTAAAATCCTTTCGAGTTATTTACTCTCTCTTAAACCCTGTACAAATTTTATCAATTCCGCTCGAAACGAAAATTCTCTAGTTCCCATTAGATAACGGAATGCGGATACGATCACATCCGGTCGCGGAGGATCGCCCCCAATAAATAGGTCCGGTTCTTTAGGAAGTTTTCCTAGTTTGAATAATCCTCCGGAAACCGCTTCCGATCCGCAGGCAACCAGAGCTTTCGGAGAAGGCATCGTTTCCCAAGCGGTGTCAAGCGGGCCTTCCATATTCGGACCTACCGGCCCGGAATAAACGAGCGCGTCTGCATGTTTAGGGGACGCGACAACTCGTACCATACTCGCTTCGCTGTCAAAAAGCGCGTTGAAGCTGGCGTTAATTTCCGCTTCCGTGGTATTGTTTCCGCTTGCGGCGACTTCTCTGAATTGAAATCCGGTATTCTTTGTCGCCTTACGGAATTGTTTTACTTCTTCGCCGATAATTTCCGCCCGTTCTTCGGGGATCCCGTTCGTATAAGTTACTTGCAACGCTTCACGATCCGTAGAGTAGACGTGCACAAAACCGGAGTCGATAATTTTTCCATCCGAGCAGGCTTCGGAACATCTACCGCATTGCAGGCAAGCCCCGTAATCAAAACGGATCTGGTCCTTAGATAAAACCTTAAGCGAATGAGTCGGACATACTTGCTCGCAAGATTTACAGGAAAGACAGGATTCGTTCGGACCAAGGACGGGTACCGGAATTCCCCTCGCGTTCGAATTGATCGGCGAGACTTTTTTGTAGTTCATCGTCTTTGCGGGACGAAGTATGTTCAATATTTCGAATATAACTTTCATAGGTCCACTCCTACATAACTCAGGTTAAAGGACTTATTGTTTAAAGGAAAATCTCCGATGTATTCTCCTCTAACCGCCAATTCCAAAGCGTGCCAGTTAAAAACAGAAGGATCTCTGATATATGCCTCTTCTATCGCGCCGTCCGCATCCAAATCCAAAGAAACCAAGACGGGACCGCGCCATCCTTCCACCGCAGAAAAATAAGTTCCTTTTTTAACCGCAGCCTTCGAGGAACCTACCTTTTCGATTTTCGGGTCGAGCGCCGATATCAGCTTCGGAATCGCCTGTACGAGCCACTTCCCGCTATTTTTTAATTCTTCGTAACGTAAGTAGAATCTCGCCCAAGCGTCGCCTCTCATCTGATCCCGATTGAGGTCCAAAGAAATCGATCCCGCAAACGTATAAGCCTTTTCTAAATGACGAAGATCACGATTTAATCCCGTGCACTTTTCAGCCATTCCCACAAAACCTAAGTGTCTTACTTGTTTTTGACGGATAACTCCGCAAGACTGAAGTCTTTCCCTGTTTGTGGAAGCTCCAACGGCTCTTTCAAAATGACTGGCAACATCCGCAGTTACGGATCGGATTCTTCCAGCAAGTTCATTCAGTTTTTCCGAAGTGAGTCCTTTTCTAAACGAGACCTTCCCAGGCGCCAAGGCGCCTCTTCCGAAACGATTTCCCGTAAGAGCTTCCATCACTCCGAGTGGCACTCCTCTTTGTAACGAACACACGCCTTGCAAAGGATAATAACCGATGTCTCCTGCGATGGCGCCGATATCTCCAATATGGGTCGCGATTCTTTCCAACTCGAGAAGAACCAGTCTCGCAAAATCCAATTCTTGCGGAACGTTGATCTTCAAGGCTTCTTCAAAGATTCTTGAAAACGCGATTCCGTAAGCGACGGTACTGTCGCCGGAAATCGCTTCGGCGTAAGGCGAAGAATCTTTCGGTCCTTTGCCTTTGATCAGCTCAATCAATCCTCGTTTTTGAAAACCGAGACGAATGTCTAAATTTCGAATCTCTTCGCCTTTTACGATAAAACGGAAATGTCCAGGTTCGATCACACCTGCGTGGATCGGACCTACCGCGTGCGAATAATGACTCGCGGGAATCGGCACTTTCAATCCCTTATATACTAAATCCTTAATGCCTTTTTTAGTTATGAATTTTTCAACGTCGGTCTTACGATCCGCAACAAGATATTTTTCGAAATCGTAAGAGGAATAATCCTCTTCTCCTTGGTCCGTTCCGAGAGAATGCCTGAGCATCGAAATCGGGTTGATCGAATCCTCGTAGACTTCTTTTTCGGAATATTCTATAACTTCGTGTTCCACTCCTGAGTTAGTCAGCCAGAAGCGGTTGTAGCCTTTTTTACCCTTCTTCGGATATAAGCCCGTTACGGTGCGCATTCAAAATTCTCCTTGGAGTAAGTGATAAAAACCCCAGATACCGATTCCCAACACCATAAGAAAGAGAAGAAGGGAATTTGTTAAACGAATCTGCAACGTTGTCGCAAACTCTTTCACGAAAGGACGGTCTTCTAAGTTAAAAAGAGGAACAGTTTTGTATAATAAAACCCCGAAAAAGACTAGACCCAAAACCGGAACAGTGATTACGAACCACTGACCTTGTGCCCATCCCGCCTTCAGAAGCAACAAGTCGTTCACGAAAATCGGAGAACCGGGAAGAACAAAAGCCAAGAACAAGGAAGCCATGTAAAGGGATAAAGCCTTCTTGTTTATGGAGTCCAGATGAAAAATTTTGCTTAGTTCTCTTTTTCCGGCGTCCATTCTCACGATTCCCATCGTAAGAAAAAGAAAGGATTTCAAAACGATGTTGCCGGCCATCACGAAGTTAAAAGTCGAATCCGGAAGATCCATCCAGAGAAAAATTCCAAGCGCGCCGCTGTGAAACAATGCAACCTTTGCGGTCATCATTCTCAAATCGTTTCTTTGATAGAGTGCGACTATACTTTGCAACATCGTAATCACTCCAAGGATCAAAAGTCCGTCCGAAGCGCTGAACGTAGTCGGATAGAGTTGATGGTCCATATGAATGAACGGGCGAAGCGCATAACTTACTGCAACCGGAACGAAGGCAGCGATTAAGGCCGAAATTTGACTCGGGCTTTCCCCGTAAGTGTCCACAACCCAAACGTGATTCGGAAAAAGACCGAGTTTCGCGGAATATCCGAAGATCGCCAACCAGAGACCGATCTCGATCCAAAGGTTTTCCGGATGTTCGGAAAGTTTTCCGGCTAAAACCTCAACCGGATGATCAATGCCGTGTAACGTTGCAGTCACGATTATAATTCCGAGGAAGGCGATCCCCAAACCGAAAGAGTTGATCAAAAGAAATTTCCACGCGATCGGAAAAGACTTTGCGGTTCTACTGGAAGAAACCAGTAGCGCGCCCGTAAAGGTGGTCGCCTCGATCAAAACCCATTGTAATCCGAATCCTTCCAAATTCCACGCGGCAAACGTAAGGCCGACGCAAAGAATCATTAAGAAAGACCACATCATAATCTGTCTCTGTCCCTTTGTGGGAGCGAGAATATAAGCGAGAAGAATCAAAAAAAGAACCGTTACTGCGATTCCGTTTAAAACGAGAAGATTCATGCCGACACCTCTTCTTTTTCATGAGAGGAAGAACCTTCCATGCTGATACGCAACGTCGCCGCCGCTCCGATGATAAACACCGCGTCTAAGAATGAACCGAATTCGATTCCTAACGGAAGGTTAGTTCTTAGGATTTGCGTCAACAAGAAGGTTCCGTTTTCAAAAACCGCGAAAGAAGCGATAACCCCGACCCAGTGACGGCGAACCACAAAACCCACCATTCCCAAATATAAAACCAAAAACGTGTAGAGGAAGGACATCTGATTCACTTCACCGAAACGAAATTTAGTAAAACCTAATATAATAAATCCGACGAGCGCCCCGACCAAAAGTAGGGCGAACGTTGGAATATATCCGACTCTTGGAAAAGTGGATTCTACGGAGTTTGTTCTTCTCGCGGTCCAAAAAAGAATCAGAGGGGTCAATATGACTTTGAAAAGAACGATCATCCCCGCTAAAAACAAACTGTGAGTTTCGTAACCGCTGTCTTCAAAAAGCGGCACAAGAAGAAACACACTCTGAAAAGCCAATAGGAGTACGAGTCGTTTTAGACGATTCTCGAGTAAGATAACGACGCCGAGTAAGAGAAGAATTAAATAACTGAATTCTGTGCCCATAATATTTCCCTTAGGATCATCCTAACTTAAGAAGAATGCCTAAAAATAGCATAAAGATAAAGTTTAGCCCGAGAAGTTCCGGAATCCAGAGCCACTTTCTTCTTGTGCTGTTCGCTTCGATATAACCGACACAAACAGAAACTAGAAGCGCTCCGAGAATCGCCACGGAATCCAGCCAAAAAGAAGGAATCGATTTGTTTAAAAAGAATTCTCCGTGATAAACTCCCATCTTCGCTACAAACAAAAATAAGGAACTTGTTTTGAGCTGCTGAGCGAGTTCAAAGAAAGCCCTTCTGCTTCCGGACGCTTCCAATAACATCGCCTCATGAACCATCGTCAACTCGAGATGCGTTCTAGGATCGTCAAACGGCGGTTTGGCGAGCTCGGCTAGAATAACCAAAGAAGTTCCCAAAAGAAAGAGACCGCCGAACGCAAGACTCGCGAAACTCGCGTTGAATACGAGATGAGATTCGAAAACGACTATGACTAAAATCATGATCGGTTCGCAGAAAACGTATAAGATCACTTCTCTAGCGGCGCCCATACCGGCGAAGGAGGTTCCGTTTTCCACCGAGTAAGCAAGGAGTGCGAACCTCATGATTCCGATCAGAAATGGAATCAGAAGATAGGATCCCCATTCAAAACTCGCCAAACTCCACACTACGATTCCGGAAAGGCACGCGATCAAAGGAGACGCTTCCGTAAAAAATCCCGAAAACGGGCCGTCTACGGGCTTCTTTCTTAGCATTCTCAACGTATCGTAAAAGATCTGAAGAACCGGAGCTCCGACCCTACCTTGAGCATAGGATCGAATTTTCATAACGATCCCTCCGCATAAAAACGGAAGCGTGATAAACGAAATAATTCGAATTATTGGGTCAAGGTATTTAAGAATAATTTCCATAAATCTCCCTCGGCTAACTTAAGGCCGATAATCACAAACAACAATAAGACGACGGTAATGGACGAAAACGCAAGATTGATCGATATCGATTCCTCGTCAGATTCGTTTACGCTCGCTTTAAAGGTATTTAAGAATTTTATAATACTATGAAGTATTGCTTCATCCAAACGGGAATTTCCCTGCTCATTCGTGAAATATCTTCCCAGAGAAGGAAATAGAGGATCCGAAATTCCCTCCGCAGGAATAGCTACGTCCGCGCCTCCGTAGTTTCCGCCGCAGTCCCACAGTTTTCTTTTGGAAATTTTTGTCCGAAGCCCTAGGACTCCCACAAAAAGAAACATAACCAGTCCGATGGAATTCACGATCGCGAGACCGCGATACCATTGTTCATCCAACCATTCTTTCGTTGGAGAATAATAGACTGCGTAAGCCGAAATTCCCAACGAAACCAAAAGAATCAAAACGCCGCTTATCGAAAGAGAATAGAGGATCGTTTTTGCGGGTTTGTGTTCCGGCCAATTCGTTCTAGGTCGAGAAAGAATCATTCCTAGGAAAATTCTTAAATGCCCCGCGGCTCCCAATACCAAACCGGAAGAAACCAGAATCAAAAGAGGTAATACAAGAATCGCGCTTTGTCCCGGAATTTCCAGAACTCCAGCCACTAATTTTACGAACGTAGCCTCTGAAAGAAATCCAGTGGTTCCCGGAATTGCGAGAAAGCTGACGGTTCCTAAGCTCAATAAAGAAGTCGGAATTCCGGAAATTCTTCCCACTCCGGTACTCTGATCTACATTAGAAAAACCTGATATCTTTGTGAGATAACCGATGGAAAGGAACTGAAACGTTTTGCTAACGCTATGATGGATCAGGGAAAGAATAAATAGAAAAGAGAAAGACCGACTTAGAACTCGAAGACTTTCCAGTTCGTGATCTTTCCACAACGCCGACAGAAGAATGCAGAGAAAGAGAAAGTTCATATTCTCCACCGTGCTGTAAGCGATCGCTTTTTTTGCATCTCTTGAAAAGAGAGAAGAAAGACCCGCCCAAAGAACTCCGAAACCCGCCATAGGAATCAAAATTTTAATGAAGATTGTGGTTCCGATCCAAGGGCCTACCCACTGGTGAAACAGAATCAAAGGAAGATTTACAAGAATTCCCGAATAAGCCGCGGACGCGTGCGCCGGAGAGCCAGAGTGAGCTTCCGGAAGCCAGAAGTGGAATCCGAAAAAAGCCGCCTTTACAAGCAAACCTGTGACCAAGAAAAAATTTCCGAATTCGCTATCCGGAGAATAGATCCAATAGGTAAAACAAAAGGCTCCGATACCGCCCGCGACGACGAGCGCGATAAAACTTTTGATGGAATTCGGATTCCACTTTCCACCCTGATACAAAAGAAAAGCGCTCACCGTGGACAATTCCCAAAAAAGAATCAGCCAAAGAGTTTTTCCAACTAAGTAACAAAGTCCGGTGCTCAGAAAGAATATGGCGTAACCTAAAAGTACGGTCGCCTTCTTTCTATGTTCGTAACCGTAGACATAGATGGAAATCACAATCCCTAAGACGGCTTGGAGAGTCAGACCGATGAATATCGGTGTGTCCTGTCCAAAAAAATTCTTACCGAGCACCCTCCCAGCTAGGAAGGGTGCGATAAGAGACATTGCGACTATCAAATAAGATAGGATGATCATCGGCTGATAAGGTCTCCTTTTTTCTATAGAGCGGCGTTCACTTGAAAGAAGAATACGCTGGCGTTGTTAGCCGAAGTGTGTTGCTTCGTAAACGCCGCCGCATTCAATTCAAATTGATTTGTGGAAGAATTGTAGAGCAACGGACTGTTTCTGTAATTTCTAACGGAATTTCCTGCGATTAAGAAACCGGCTCCCGTCCAGATGGAAACGTTATCGTTGATTTGATACATCCAAGTTAGATCCAATTCGTTGTAGATATTTCTGCCAGTGGAATAGGCTTGTGTGTAAGCGTTTCCCGTATAATTCTCACTCGATCCGGAAGCCGCGGTTTGACCGGCCGCGTTCAATGACGTTGCAACCGGAGAAGACAACGCCGAGCCAGCGATCGAATTCGCACCGCCGTTGATCGCATACCAAGCGTCGTTTTTCTGAGCTTTATCATTGATGATATAGGCCACTTGAAACATACCCCACTTTTCATGTTTGTAAGTGACGTTTGCGTTCCAAGAACTTAAGTTTTTTGTATCTATATTTTCCGAAAGACCGGCGACGTTATTCCAATAAGGAATGACTCCGAATCTAGGGTTAACGAGCGTTTGAAATGTGGAAGCGCTTCCGTCCGCTCGGTTATTATCACCTGAGGCATAGGTATATTGAGCGCCTAAACGAAAACCGGCGACGGTATAACCCGTTTGAACGACGTGAAATTGACCCGAATATTTTACTCTTTCTGTTCTCGTGTCCGCGATCTTTGCTCCGTTATCGAAAGTGCCGGGCAAATCATAACCTAAGAATTCCTTATGAATTCTCTGCCCCGTATAACCGTTCTGCCACGCACTTTCGATCGTCCAGTCCCAAGACTTGCCTTCCGGGAGATTATTCTTATTCGTTCTATTGGTAAGTCGGAAACCGGTAGTGTAAAGATTATCACTTTGTCTTTTACGATTCGTCGCCAAAACATCGTCTACCGTAGAGGCTGGCGTGGTATTCGGAGTCCATTTCTTAACGACATCTATATTATAGATGTCTAAAACGACTTCATCCAGGATTTTTACAGTATTGTAAGTTCCGAACAAAGTTGTATCCGATTGAGACGCGGAGGGGTTTGTGTTTCCCGGAGTGGAATTAACTTTCGGGTCGTTCGAGGAAAGAACTCCGTTCACACCGCTCTGGGTCCAATACGGTCTGGCGGCGAAAAAATGTGAACTAAACTTATCGAAGTCGAACATCACTCTCGCACCGTCGTAAGAAAGTCCATTAATCGTCCAGTTCGCGCCGCCTAACATCCTTTGATCCCCGTAGGCCCAAATCTGTCTACCGACCTGAACCTGTGCATTGAGAGGTAGTTTTTTTATCATTACAAAGGCTTCGCGAATACTCGTATTGTTTTGAGCGATAGAATTATTAGGCTTACCCGGAGTGTTCGGATCTGAGCTTAAAGTCGGAGTATTGCTAAAAAAACCGGATCTTATATCGCCCACGTTGGCCGGAGATTCTCCGCCCCAAACTCTCGTATCCTGAACCGTAATTTTGAAAGTAACGTAAGGACTCGGATCGATTAGAAAGTAGAATGCGGAGGTCTGCATCACCCTGTCCGTATAAGCGTGGTTCGACTTATCAAAGTTGAGATTATTTCTGGATTCGTATCTCGGTCTCAGATAAAAACCGAGTTTGATCCAATCGTTCAGCCAAAGTTTATTGGAATTCTTATTAACCGTTTTTGAAAGTTCCGGTTCGATAAACATGTGCCGATTGTATTCCGCACCGATTCCACCTTTTTTCATCGGGGAAACAAAATTCTCCGAGTCGTCCGTTTTTGCCGGGGCCGGATCGTTTGCCGGTTTAGAAGCGGTAACTTCACTCGCCCCTTTGTTATCGATCGCGGTCTGTTGAGCCGAAAGACCAACGTTAACAAGGAAGGTGAGAGAAAAGAAAAACAGATTGAAACCTATTGTCGAAATGTATTTTTTTTGATTCGTAGTCATTTTGATTACTCTTCTTTTTTTTATTTAGAAAGGATTTTTAATATTCAAAGTTTCGAATAGAGCCGGTTGAAACAGGCTCCATTCTTCAAACAAAGCGAATTACCTGACCTTATCTCGACGAAGTTCATAACAATTGATTCCTTCGTCGAGATCAAATTCCCCTCTTAGAGGTTTGTAACTAAGTAATAGTAGAATGGAATCCCGAAGATGATGTTGATCGGGAATACGATGGATAGCGCGACCGTGAGATAAACGCTCGGGTTGGCCTCCGGGATCATATCTTTCATCGCCGCGGGAACCGCGATATAAGAAGCGGAAGCACAAAGAACGACAAACATCAAAGCGTCGCCGACCGGCATACCGATGATTTTTGTAAGAAGCAAGCCGAGACCCGCGTTCAGAACCATCAAACCGATCGCAGCCACGATTAAGAAAACACCGACGTGCGTGAGTTCTTTGAATCTTCTTGCTGCCGAAATCCCCATATCCAAAAGGAAGAAAGTTAAAATCCCTTTGAAAAGATCGTCCGCGAAAGGCTTTTCAGCTTTCCAACCGGAGTCGCCGGTTACGTAACCAACGATCAGGGCGCCGACTAAAAGATAAATGGAAGAACCAAAAAGCGCTTCGTGCAAAAGGGCTTTCCAGTTAATAGCTCCACCGCCGTTCGCTTTGTTTTTGTTAAGACGATCCAAAACAACCGCGATCACGATCGCCGGTGATTCCATCAAAGCCATACCGGCTACGATAAAACCGCCGTATTCGACACCTATGTTGTGCAAGAAGGCGCCGGCAGTTACGAACGTCACCGCACTGATAGAACCGAAGGAGCCGGCCAAAGCCGCAGCGTTGTGTTTGTCCAACTTGATCTTCAACACAAAGTATGCGTAGATCGGAACTAACGTTGCCATAACCGAACAAGCGATTAGGGTAAATAGATGCTCTTGGCTAAAAGCAGTTCTGGATAATTCGTGTCCGCCCTTGAAACCGATGGCGAAAAGCAAATACATCGAAAAGAATTTAGACAAAGAATCCGGAATCACCAGATCCGATTTAAAAACGACAACTCCCATACCGAGGAAGAAGAACAAGACTGGCGGGTTCAGCACATTCTCTAATATTGCGTGCATGTCCATAGTTAGCTAACTCCATGATTTTAGGTTCGTTGCGACCGACCTGAAAGATCCAAATCAACCGTTCCCGAATCCAAATTTACTAGGGGAGGAAAGAATTTTAGAAACCTATTCAGTGATTCCCCTACTGAGGGAATAGACTTTCCAGGATTATAAAATTGGACAATCATTTTTTGAAAAATTGAAATTCCAAGCAGGTTGAAGAATTCGGAGACGTAAGGAATAGCAGGACATAATGTCCGTTTAGAGTTAGTCCCAATAGACTAACAAAATCTGAAGCAGCTTTGAACGAGGCTGCTTAAATTCAGAATAGTTTTCCTAAATATTAGGACATTTGTTTTAACGTTAAGCCGGATTCTCCTTATTTTCGCGTATTCTTTGGGTGAAGAGGAGGTTGAATTTTGGTCTAACTTTATAAAACTGGACTCGATCCGCGCCATTCTTCGTCGGAATCATTTTAAAAAGAACAAAATGAATTTTTAAGTTTCTTTTAGAAAAAAGTACTGGTCTTACAAACATTTTCAGGAAAAAATCCAAATCGGGAAACGAGGAATAAAAGGCTTTAATTCAGTCGAATCGGCAAAATCGGAATTTTTTCATTCTTAGCGTAACCTGCATCAACAATGTCATACTATCAAAATCTCATCCAAAAAATCGGATATTCTACGAGATGCGCTCAAAGAACGTTTCAAGTTTCAGCAAGGATCTTCGTTTTACTAATGATACCCTTTGTTTCACCGATCTTTTCACACTCCGATTCGGTGATTTTAGATGAGAACACAGCCGTAAAAAACATAAGCTCCCTTGTGGAATACCGTTACAGGGGTCAGCAATTTGCAGGATGTTCACCGGAACATATCTCAGGATTGGAAGATTTAGAATGGCACCCGACCGTGGGAAATGTGTTACGCGTAAAAAGAACTCCTTTTGGAAATTGGCTCCGATTTAGCGTAAAAAATGCGAGCGCCGAAACTCAGAGTAGAATTTTGATGCTAGCCTGGTTGAACGTTCCCGATACACAACTTTGTTATTTCGACAAACAAGGAAAGTTCATATCCGCCGACTCCGGATATATGAATGCTCAGGATGATGAAAGAATTTTAACTCGCCTCCCCCATTTTAAAATCGATTTGAATGCGAATGAGAACAGGATCCTTTATCTATATGTTTCTTCCAACGAAGATATAAATTATCAGATAAGAATCATGGGTTTGGAAGAGTATGAACTCCACAAAAGACTCAGATCGATCATTCCATATTCGATCATAGGAATCGTGGCGATCGCGGTTTTTTATTCTCTTTTCGGTTACTATCGGTTTAAGAATTCCGTATTTATCACGCTACCGATGTATATTATTTCCGTTCTTCTAACGTTTTATTTTTTGCACGGAAAGACGTTTGCTCAAATCGCAGGAAACACCAATAATCTTTTTCGGCACAGTTACTTTCTTTTCCTCGGAATATCTCACATTTTTCTTTTTCTTTATCTCTTCACAATCGACAAGTCGAACGAACAACGCGTATATCGTTCCATGTTTTTCTGGATAGCCGGGGCTCTCGGCGCGCTCCATACTCTGATCCCGCTGCTTCCGTCTTGGTATGAACATCGGATCCTTCTTTTGATCGCTACGGTCGGGCTTTCTCTTTTCTATTTTGTAAGAGTTCATTATCAGTTTTTTCGTCCGAATTCTTCCATCGGTTTCATTTACACAGCCTCGTGGACGGCATTCTTATTTTTAGATACTTATAAAACGATCTTCCATTTTGATTTTTACCCATTCAATTCCTTCTCCGTTTTCGGAGTGGTTTTGTTCTTACCGTTTCACGCCATCTTGGTAAGTTTTTCTTTGAGTGAATTTTTCAACCGAAAAGCGGCTGTGATCGCCGAGGAAAAAGACGGAAATTCTCAGATCAGAAAATCAACAACAAGCTCACTTAACGTTGGGGAAATCGTAAAAAATATAAAAAATCTTTTAGAGAAAAAGAAGGTTTATCTTCAAAAATCTCTGAAAGAAGAGAATATGGCTAAAGAACTCGGGTTGAGTCTGCATCAACTTTCGGAAATCATTAACGTAGAATTCGGAAATAACTTTCCATCACTGATCAATCAATACCGAATCGAAGAATCCAAAAAACTTCTTTTGGATCATCCTGAAGAAACCACCGCGGAAATCGGAAGCAGAGCCGGTTTCAGTTCTAAATCCACTTTTTATATGGAATTTAAGAAACTCACCGGAACAAATCCAAACGCATTTCGAAGCAAAAAGATCAAAAACGAAGCCGCCTTCGGCAAACGTGTTTGAGTTGATTCCTTTTTTTTACTTTCACTCAACCAAAATAAGTTTATAAGAACCTGTCCCAAAACTGGGACAGGACCCTGTAGCTTGATCTTTCCGACAAAATAAAATAAGGTTTTGGGAGGCGCTGTAAATAAAATATAGAGTAAGCTGGAAAAAAATAAGCGCATCGTCTGTTAACCTAATTGAAATCGATATAGATAAAAATGTTCGATTAGGAAAAGATGATGCTGATTAGAACTCTCTACTTTCTTGTTTTTCTGTGTGTCTTTTTGGGAAGTACGCTTTCCTGCGGATTTATCTCCTCGCTCCTCCTAAAGGACGATCCAACGCCAACGGGAATGATCGTCATATTTCAAAACGGAGACGTCGCAATCGAAAGAGAAGGCAAAATAATCAACTCCTCTCCCGGCTTGATTCTCAGAGAGAATGATACGATCAAAACCAAATCGGGATCCGTCGACGTCCAAACCGGCAAAGGCGACGTAATCCGAATCAAATCTTTCAGTCAAGTTACTTTGAAAGAGATTTCTAAGTCCGGAAAACCAAATACAAATCTTTACGTTCAAGCCGGCGAACTTCTTATTAAAACGAACAAACTCAAAGCAAAAGATTCTTTTCTACTTACTACGCCCACCGCGGTGGCCGGCGTCAGAGGAACGACTTTTTCTTTCGAACTTACTAGCGGCAATCCGCCGAAGGTAAAGGTTTACGAAGGCGCGGTCGCAATCACATTCAAAATTCCTAAAGAACTTATTGAAAATAACAAAGCTCTGGATAAGGAACTTTACGGTGAGTTCGTTCAATTCTTGGAAAAAAACGAAGTCGTTTTAGAAAATGGCGAAGAATCTTATGTGAAACCGAGCTTGGACGAGATGATTCAACTCGTTATAACAAGAATGGAACAGAATGAAAGCATTGATAAAGAATTCGAACAACTAAGAAAATTAGAAAATCCGGAATTTCAAAAGGAAGAATTTTCCCCGTCCCCTCAAGAAAAGGCCGAAGTCGAGACGATGGTCTCGGTGGAACAAGGTTTAATAGACAAAGCCCTGGTCGAAAATCCTAATTCTGCAGAGCCGGTAATTTCTTCGATTTCTATGGACATTGAAAAAAATCACGAATCGAAATTGGATCAGGCGCTGGACCATATCGAATCGGAAGCCCAAGCGAGCAATCTCAAGGACGAAGCCAAAATCAAGGAATACTACAATATTCTTGAAATGATAGTTAAAACGGATGGAACAAAATTGTCCGGCGCGATCGTCACCCAAATCGGAGATAAGTTGATTCTACATTCTCCTTCCGGCGTGATCCGATTGAATAAGAACGATATCGACTATGTGGATTATCAATCGTTCCAAATTAAGACAAAGAAAAAATAGTATTGAGGCGAGGTTTGATTCAATCGGATCCAACCTTGGTTTTTATTCCCGCGAAAATCGGTCCGATTCTCAGGTTTTCTTTTTGATCTTTT